>CAMDCE010000027.1 GCA_945889625.1 Asaia bogorensis
TCCTGGAGAGAGAAAGGATCAAACGACAGACCATCCAACGCAGACGCTTGAACCACCGTGCTATCGCCGCTTAACATCAATCAGCAGATGCGCAGGAGCCTCTCTTCTAAATAGACCCAATCTGTCTCAAATTATCTGACGACGGACAGCCGTAAAGTCCCGCGGCGGCCGTTCCCTGCGGCCAAAAGTCTGCGCCCAACCGAGGCCGAGGAAGGCACTGACCCAAAAGGCGATGGCCGGGATCTGCAAACTGAAGTCGATGGTCGAGTGCAGGATAGCCACGCCCGACACCGCGAACGCAGCCGCCGCCAGGACGCGTTGTCGACGCCGCTGCCTGGCGCCCTGCAGGCAAACAAGCCACGGCACAAGGACGATCAACAGAGTGGGAACGGCTGCGGGAATGCCCACTTCGACAACGGTCTCGAGCGGCGTCGAGTGCGCCTTGTCATTGGGCAGCGTCAGTTCAGGAGGCTGCAGGATCGTGTAGATATCGGCAAAGCTGCCGAGCCCCCAGCCCAGCCAGGGCGACTGGCCAATCGCGGTGATCGACGTCCGCCATATGGCGGTCCGATTGGCGCTGCCGCCTTCCGCCAACGTCGACATTTTCTGAACAAGGGCGCCGCCGGCGACAAGGCCGACCACGGCGGCGAACAGGATGCCGACGATGATCGTCTGGCGAAGCTGAAACGGCTCGCGCCAGCGGTCGCGCATTATCAGGAACACCAGCAGGACCACGCCCATGACGCTCGCGATGAAGCCGCCGCGTGAACCTGAGATCAGCAGACAGCCCAGGAAGACGATTGCCAGGGCCACGAGCATCATCCTGGTACCGGTCAGCCAGTCCATCACGCCTTCCTCCTCGCCATCCTCCTCTTGCGGCCGGCGGCGAGATCGGCGGTCGTCGAAAAGCAACGCGATGGCAGCCACCAGCGCCATGCCCAGGAAGCAGGCGAATGAGTTGCTGTTCACAAACGTGCCCGACATCAGGCAGTAATCGGACTGCGGATTGTAGTCTCCCTGCTTCTTGAGGTAGCTGCCGAGGTAACAGGAATGCGTCGACACGTGCATGAGGAGCGCATAGGCCACGACCACCAGGGCGCTGGCGAGGAGGGCAATCAGCAGCAATCGAGCGCGGCGCTGTTCGACAAACATCGCCCGGGCGACGGCGAAGATCAGCCCGCAGGCGAGGCATTTCAACAACACGTCGCGCGACGCATCGATGGCCAGGGTAGCAACGGCGGCGTGCCCGTGCCCGAGAATCTCGGCGGTCTTGGCATAGAGTCTTGCCGCGCCCGGCGGCGCCACGGCAGTCGACATCTGGAGCAGCGCCACGGCGACGAAGACGGCAAAGCAGCCGATCAGCACGAGCAACGGCGCGCGCTCGGCCGTCGAGAGCCTGAATCCGTCGCGCGTACCCAAGCCTGCCGCGCAAACGACAGCAAGGACGCCGACCGCAATCGCCATCGGACTCCACGCCCAGTCGCGATTCGCGCCCATCGGCAGCGGCGCCACGACCAGCAACAACAGGAACAGCGCAACGACGATCCAGTCGATCAGCCGACGAAAAAGAAGGAACAGGCCACGGCGCGGCGCCCTAGCGACATCGTCGTCCGGCTCTGTCCAGGGAGTCGGCGTCATTTCCGGGTCGCCAGGATCAGTTTGGTGAGATCTTCCTGGGCGTTTGGTTCGTTGCGCAGGAAAAAGCGGATGATCAGCTCGTCGACCGGATCGCGCGCCGCCCAGCCGAACCACCGCCGATCGGGGCTGCGGCGCCAGGTCGTCACGACATGGGCACGCAGCTGCTCGCGTTGCTCGTCCGAGAAGTAGGCCCAGTTGTCGAGGATGATTCGCAACCGTGCCGGCCAAATGAAGGGGATCAACGGCGCCATCTCGATCGACATGAACAGCGGTGGCAGCACGGCGCGCGACGCGCTGTCCAAGACCTGTCGCACCGTCGCCACGCGGAGCCAGTCGGTGCCGCGGGCCGGCGCGGCAGCGAGGCCGATGTCGAGGTCCGCCCTGGCGCGCTGCAGCCATTCGTCCTGATCGGAATAGGAGAGCTTCAGGCCGGGCGTCAGGGCACCGCCGGCGACCAGCTCCGAACGCTGAAGATGACGGCCGGCAACTGGATCGGCGGCGACGGCGCGATCGAGCGCCTCGATACCGGCCGTGACTTGAGGCAGGCTAAGGGGGCGCCCCTTGCGCAGGTCGGTCACGACGGCATCGGCCCGCTGCGCCTGCAAGGAGCTCGCGGCCACCGGCCAGCCCTGCCAGACGAGAACGGCGCCACCGACGGCCATCAGCCCGCGCAGCAGCCAACCCAGCAAATTCAATCGAAGCCCTTCCCCCAGATGCCCGTGCGACGAGCGCTTGCGCCACTCCAACGCCACGGCATGGCAATGTCAAAGGGCCTGCGACCTTAAAACGCTGCAAATTGATCCGGAGCCACGTCGCATGAGTCTGCAGCGGCGGTGCCGTGGTCGGCGGTGCGACGTCCGGTGGAGCCTTCGGCTGCGGTGTCAGCGTCTTCACGCCCCTAACGCGCGAAAGTCTTCAGTCCGAGCCGGCCCTTCGGCGTCAGCGTGTAGACGCCGCGCTCGACGCGCTCGAACCAGCCGTAATAATCGGCGTGCAGGATGCTCGCGGCCCGCGGCACATCGGCTGCCGCGCGCATGGCGGCGGGCTTCATCGGCCCGTTGCTCGCCAGCAACACCGCGCAGCGCAGCGCCTCCTGGCGGTAGGCCGTCATCACCGGCACCTTGGTGCTGGAGCCGCCGCGGTTGGGATCGCCGGCACGACGGGCGTGCTCGCCCAACATGCGGCGGGCCTTCCGCCTGTTCTTGCGCGGCTGATAGGGCACTGGGTCGAGCAGAATGTCAGCGCGCTCCGACGTCACCACCATCAGGCCGAGGCCGAGCCGGCGACAGAGCTTCTTCACGTTGCGCATCTTCTTCGGCCAATCGCCGACGGCAAGATAGACCGCGTCGGTGAGGGCCAGCCGGTCAACACCCTGCAGAACCAGCCCGAGCCCAAAGGTGCGCTTGAGTTCGACGATCACCGGCGGCTCCTTGCCGCGCACCGCGACCACGTCGCAGCCGCGTACTTCGCCTTTTACGGTGTAGCCTTGGCCTTCAAGCAGGGCCTTTACCGGCGCATAGAGGTCGCTCTCCAATGGCATGGCCGGGCAACGTATCATGCTAAGAATGAAGGCCTTGGGGAAAACCACATGACCGAATTGCTGGATCAAGGCGCCGCCGCCATCGCCGCCTCAGTGCGACAGGGCAAGACGAAGGCCCGCGACGTTGCCGAAATGGCGATTGCCAGGGTCGAGGCGCGCAACAAGGCGCTTACCGCGGTCGTCGACTTCAATCCCGCCGAGGCACGCAGCGCCGCCGACGCGGTCGATGCGAGACGCAAACAGGGTTTCGACGGCCCAATCCTGGGTGTGCCCTACACGGTGAAGGACACGACCTGGGTCGCCGGCCGCCGCGTCACCAACGGCTCTCTGCTGTGGAAGGATTTCATCCCGCCGCGCGACGCGCTCGCCGTCGAGCGCCTCAAGAATGCCGGCGGCATCTTCCTCGGCATGACCAATACGCCGGAGATGGCCGCCAAGGGCCACACGGAGAACAAGGTCTACGGCCTGACACGCCATCCGATGAACACCGCGATGACGCCGGGCGGCTCGTCGGGCGGCGCGGCGGCCGCGCTCGCCGCAGGCTTCACGCCGATTGCGCTGGGCACTGACGGCGGCGGCTCGGGGCGGCGGCCCGCGTCGCATTGCGGCGTCGTCGGTCTCAAGACATCGGCCGGCGCCATCCCCTCGCCTTTCGGCTTCGGTGGCGCCTACGGCCCGCTCTACGGAGTCGTGGCGCCGATGGGCCGCAGCGTTGCCGACGCCAAGGTCGCGTTCGAAGTGATGGCCGGGCCCGATCCGCGCGACCCGCATTCGGTGGCCACGCTCGACGTGCCGCCGCCGACCAATCCGCGCATCGCCTACAGTCCGCGGCTCGGCATGGGCGTCTCGGTCGATCCCGACGTGATGGCGGCGGTCGAATCGGCGGTCGCCAGGCTCCGTGCCGCCGGCTGGCGGATCGAAGCGGCCGACGTCCAGTGGCCCGAGGGCACCAGCGAGACTGCCTTCGGCGCGGTGAATGCCTCGGCGGCGGCCCTGCTCTATGGCGAGCGTCAGGCCAACGACAAGAACCTGTTCGGCGACAACGTCACCGGCCTGATCGAGCGCGGCCGCACCATGCACGGCACCGATGTGGTCGCAGCCTTTCGCCTGGCCGACGCCTGCGCCCGCGCCGTGGCGGCGTTCTTCACCGAGTACGACTATCTGCTGACACCGACGACGGCCTGCGTGTCGTGGCCGGTCGAGCAGGTCTACCCCAAGGTCATCGAGAACAAGGAAGTGGGTCCGCGCGGCCACGCCGTGTTCACGCCGCTGTTCAATCTGGCGCTGGTGCCCGGCATCTCCGTGCCCTGCGGCAGAGGACGCGACGGTCTGCCGGTTGGCCTGCAGATCGTGGCGCCGCGCCTGCACGACCGGCCGCTGCTGGCCATGGCGCAGCGGGCCGAGACGGCGCTTGGCCAATGAATATCCCGACGGAATATCTGATCGCTGGTGGCGCGGCGGCCGTCATCGCCATAGCCATCAGGGTCGTCCGCGCGCGGATGAAGGGCGCACCGCCAACCGGCAAGCACGACGTTCTGATGAAGCGCGCCGCGGCGCATGTCGACAAGAGCGCGTTCCTCAAGAAAGCTTGCGCCGACTATCGCGCGACCGGGCATCTGTCGGCGCGTCAGGTCGAAGGGGTAGAGAAGGCGTTGGAGCGCGTCGAAGGCCGGTGATCCAGCCGCCCTACCAGTCCTGCACCGATCCGTCGCGCCCGATCGGCGGCTCGGTCACGACCTCGCGCAGCTTGAGCCTCGCCAAGGCGTCGTCGTTCAGCTCGATGCCGAGACCCGGCGCATCCGGCACCTCGAGGTAGCCGTCCTTCAGCACCAGCGGCTTCTTCACCATGTCGCGTTTGGGCGCATCCGACTCGCCGGTGTATTCCTGCAGCGCGAAGTTGGGGATGCAGGCGTCGAGCTGCACGCAGGCCGCCGTCGAGATAGGCGACAAAGGATTGTGCGGGATCACCTTGACGTGGTGCGCCTCGGCCATCGCCGCGACCTTCTTGCTGCCGGTGAGTCCCATGCAGAGGCACACGTCAGGCCGAACATAGGCGCAGCCCTTGTTGGCGAGCAGCTCCTGGAACTGGAAGATCGACGAGAAGCGCTCGCCCGTCGCCACCGGCAAGCCGCTGCGCGCCTGCACATCGCCCATCATGGCCGGGCTGTCGGGCAGCATCGGGTCTTCGTAGAAGTAGGGGTGGAATTTCTGCAGGCGGTGCGCCAGCGCGATCGATTCGGTCGGGTTCATCTGGCGGTGCAGCTCGATGCAGATATCGGCGTCGCCGGCCAACGCCTCGTGCACCGCGCCGACCCGGCGCTCGGCCTCGCTCACCCATTCCTCGAAGGATTTGCGCAGATGATAGTCCGGCGCGAACGGCGAGAAGCGGATCGCGGTGAAGCCCATGCGCTTCTTGGCCACTGCATCGGCCACCAGCTCGTCGAGCGTGTCGCCGCGGGCGTGCATGTAGCAGCGCACGCGGTCGCGCGTCTTGCCGCCCATAAGCTCGTAGATCGGCACGCCATGCCGCTTGCCCTTGACGTCCCACAGCGCGATGTCGATCGCCGAGATGGCGCCGCCGACCAGCGCGCCCATGAAGTGCGAGTGACGCTGCAGCGCCTGCGCGTGATGCTCGATCGTCGAGGGGTCGCGGCCGACTAGGTACGATTTCATCTCGTCGATCATGGCGGCGGTCGGACGCGGCCAGCCATGCACGCCGCCCTCGCCGATGCCGACCGTGCCGTCCTCGCAATAGACGCGCAGCAGGCACCAGCGCTCGATCAGGAAGGTCTCGATCTTTTCGATCTTCGTCGGGGACATGTTGCTCAGGCGCGCGGTCACGGCGCGACTATAACAGTATCCGGGCAGACAGGATCGCGGGTTGCGCTATAGTTCCGACGAAGGGATGAAGCGCCAGACAGTCTCCGCCTCCGCCGCCCGCCGCATCGCGCTGGCCGCCCAAGGCTTCGCTACTCCACGTCCACCGGCCACGCACACCGGCTCGCTTAAGCGCGCCATCGATCGGCTGGGCCTGCTGCAGATCGACTCCGTCAACGTGCTCGCGCGCGCGCACTACCTGCCGCTGTTCTCGCGGCTGGGCAATTACGACAGCGATCACCTCGACGGCCTGGCCTGGGGCCGCAAGAGCAAGCGCGGGCTGTTCGAGTTCTGGGCGCACGAAGCCTCCCTGCTGCCGATTGCGAGCCAGCCGCTGTGGCGCTGGCGCATGCAGCGGGCCCGCGAGAATGCCGGCGACGGCAAGGGCAAGCTGCATCTCTTCCGGCGCGAGAAGGCAAAGTACATCGACGCGGTGCTGCGCGAGATCACTGACCGCGGCGCCATCGCAGCATCGGAACTGTCCAACGGCGGCGAGCGCCGCGGCGCCTGGTGGGGCTGGAACGACGGCAAGCTCGCCGTCGAATGGCTGTTCTTTGCCGGCATCGTCACCACGGCGACGCGGCGCGGCACCTTCGAGCGGGTCTATGACCTCACCGAGCGCGTGCTGCCGGCGCACGTGGTGACGATGCCGACGCCGTCGGCCGAGGAGGCGCAGCGCGAGCTGTTGCGGCTGTCAGCTCGGGCGCTGGGCGTCGCCACCGAGTTCGACCTGCGCGATTACTATCGGCTGGGCGTCGCCGACACCAAGGCGCGGTTGGCCGAACTGGTCGAAGCCGGCGACCTGCTGCCCGTCACCGTCGAGGGCTGGAAGCATGCAGCCTATCTCGACCCCGCCGCGCGCCAGCCGCGCAAGGTCGAGGCGCGGGCGCTGCTGGCACCGTTCGATCCGCTGGTCTGGGAGCGCGACCGCACCCACCGCATCTTCGACTTCTTCTATCGCATCGAGATCTACACGCCGATCGCCAAGCGCAAGCACGGCTATTACGTCCTGCCCTTCCTGCTGGGCGACCGGCTGGTGGCACGCGTCGATCTCAAGGCCGACCGCGCCAACAGCCGCCTGCTGGTTCATGCCGCCCATCTCGAGGAAGGCGCCGACGCCAGAACGGTTGCCGTTCCGCTGCGCGAGGAGCTGCGGCTCATGGCGGACTGGCTGGGCCTGGAAGACCTGTCTCTGCCCCGCGCCGGAGCCCTGGCCCGAGCGATGCGGTCGTAGCAACTTCGGTAAGGACCATAATCGTCGATTCGGGTCCGATGGGCTTATGATGCGGCGATTGCATCAACGACAAAGGGATGAAACCGTGCCGATCACCCGCCCTCTATCCTCACAAGCGATGGTATGGCCCGCCGGCGCCGCTGTTTCTTTTCTGTTTGTTTAACAGCGGGCGAAATCGGCAACACAGGATCTGGTGCCGTGCTTCTCAGACGTGAAGGAATGAGACGACTATGAACGATCTGGTGTTGAAGGGCGGCAGGGTGGTCGATCCCTCGCAGGGGCTCGACAAGGTGACCGACATCGCCTTCGCGAACGGCAAGGTCGCGGCGATCGGTGAAAATCTGTCGGGCGCCGATCAGCGCAACGTCGCGGGCAAGATCGTCTCACCGGGCCTGATCGACCTGCACACCCACGTCTATTGGGGTGGCACCTCGCTCGGCGTCGAGGCCGAGCTTTTGGCGCGCACCGGCGGCGTCACGACCTTCGTCGACGCCGGCAGCGCCGGGCCCGGCAACTTCCATGGCTTTCGCAAGCATGTGATCGAGCCGTCGCCGGTGCGCATCCTGCCCTACCTCAACGTCTCGTTCCCCGGCATCTTCGCCTTCTCCAAGAGCGTCATGGTCGGCGAGAGTGCCGACATGCGCCTGCTCGACCCGCGTGAGGCCGTCCGCGTCGCACGCGAGAACAAGGACCTGGTGCTCGGCATCAAAGTGCGGGTCGGCAAATCGGCGAGCGGCGACTCCGGTATCATGCCACTCGACATCGCGCTCGACGTCGCCGAGGAGGTCGGGCTGCCGATGATGGCGCACCTCGATGCGCCGCCACCTGCCCGCCACGAGGTGATGCGCCGGCTGCGCAAGGGCGACGTGCTCACCCACTGCTTTCGGCCCTTCCCCAATGCACCGGTGCGGGCCGACGGGCGGGTGCGCGAGGAAATCCTGGCGGCACGCGAACGCGGCGTGATCTTCGACATCGGCCATGGCGGCGGCTCGTTCGGCTTCGGTACGACCAAGAAGATGCTGGCGGCCGGCTTCCTGCCCGACGTGATTTCATCCGACGTGCACGTGATCTCGATCGAAGGGCCGGCCTTCGATCTGCTCACCACCATGTCGAAATTCCTGTGCCTTGGCGTCGACCTGCCGACGGTGATCAAGCTCGCCACCGTCAACGCCGCCGTCGCGATCAAGCGGCCCGACCTCGGGACGCTCAAGATCGGCAGCGTCGGCGAGGCCACGGTGATCGATCTCGCCTCCGGCAAGTTCGACTATGCCGATTCGATCGGCGAGCACCTGACCGGCGACAAGCGCTTGCTCTCTGCCGGCGTCGTGCTGGCGGGCCGCTGGTGGCATCCGACATGACGACCAAGCGCCGGCAACCGAGCTCGCCCGCCTGCCTCGCCCACGAGGCGGACGACGCCTACATGGGCTTCGCGAGCCCGGCCGAGATCGCGGAATTCCTGAAAGAGCTGGCCGAAGCCGAAAGTATCGGCCGCCCGTATGCCGATCTCCTGCGCAAGATGTTGCCCAGAGTGCGCGACGATACTCTGCATCGCAGCCTGGCCGAAAAGCTGCACTCACATGAGGCCAGAATCGCACGTGACGCAGAGCGTTAGCGGCTGCCGTTAAAGTCTCGCCGCAGCAACTATCCACAGCTGGCCAAATTTTTTGGCAGCAGCCGCAACCTTCTGCACGGATGGCACGTTGATAAGCCACGGCCGGGTATCTTGGCGTCGCCCCTGCCCCCCGCTCCGCGATGCCACCCTCCCCATCCGGCCTACCAACGCCCGCCTCCGAGGAAACTCGGGGGCGGGCAGCCTATTTCAGGGGGCCGCCACGAGATACGTCACGGCAAACAGCCGGGACTCGTCGGTCCAGGTCTCGGCGATGCCGAAACCACCGCTGCGAGCAAGCGCCTCGATGTCGGCGGAATCGTACTTGTAGGAATATTCGGTATGCACCCTCTCGCCTTCGGCGAAGGCGAAGACGTGGCCAGCGACGGTAGCCGACTGGGCCGCCAGGCTGCGGAAGTAGATCTCGATGCGGCCGTCGACTGCGTTGTAGAAGGCCTCGTGAGCGAAGCCCGAGAGATCGAAATTGGCGTCGAGTTCGCGATTCATGCGGCGCAGCAGGTTGAGCGTGAAGGCAGCGGTGACGCCCGCCGAATCGTTGTAGGCGTCGTGCAGGCGCCGCGGATCCTTCTTGAGGTCGACGCCCAGCACCAGCGCGCCATCGTCGCCCACGAGATCGCGCGCGCGGCACATGAACGCCGTCGCCTCGTGCGGTTCGAGGTTTCCGATCGTCGAGCCTGGGAAGAAACCAAGGCGGCGCCCGCGATGCGTCATCCTCGGCAGCGAGCCGAGCGCCATGTAGTCGGCACAGACGGGCTCAACGCGCAGCGCCGGATAATCGCGGCGCAGCCGGCCGGCGGTTTCGTCGAGATGTTGTCGGGAAATGTCGATCGGGGAGTAGAGCGCCAGGTCTTCCATGGCATCGAGCAGAAGGCGCGATTTCACGCTCGAGCCGCTTCCGAATTCAATCAGCGCCGCGCCCGGGCCGGCGCGGCTCGCGACGTCGGCCGCGTGACGCTTCAAGATCTCGGCCTCGGCGCGCGTCAAATAGTATTCGGGCAGATCGCAAATCTGGTCGAACAGTTCCGAGCCGCGTGCGTCGTAGAGGAACTTCGCCGGAAGGGCGCGCGGGCGGCGCGACAGGCCGGCCACGGCGGCGCGGCGGAATTCGTCGCGGTCAGCCGAGTGCGCGACATCGAGAGCAAGTACGGAGCCGTTCATCGGAGATCCTCTGCCAGCCGGATTCCCCCGAACATCCAGCGTGCGTCCGGCGGGAAGAAGTTGCGATAGGTCGTGCGGATATGGTCGCTCGGCGTGGCGGCGCAACCACCCCGCAGCACCATTTGGTTGGCCATGAACTTGCCGTTGTATTCGCCGATTGCGCCCGGCGGTTCGCGATAGCCAGGATAGGCGACATAGGGACTGGCGGTCCATTCCCAGACCTCGCCCGTGCCCTGCACTGCAGCCGCCGCCACCTCCCATTCCTGCTCGCGCGGCAGGCGCTTGCCCGCCCACTTGGCGAAGGCCGCGGCCTCGAAGGCGCTGACGTGGCAGACCGGCTGGGCCAGATCGAGCGGCCGCAGCCCCGAGAGCGTGAAGACCCGCCAGTCACTGCCGTCCTGTTGCCAGTATAGCGGCGCTTGCCAGTCGCGCTGCTTGACGCACTCCCAGCCGGCTGACAGCCAGAGTTCGGGCCGCCGATAGCCGCCGTCGTCGATGAAGGCGAGGTACTCGCCGCAGTTGGTCGGCCGCGAGCCTAGTGCGAACGGCTCCAGCCACACGCGATGGCGCGGGCTTTCATTGTCGAAGGCGAAGCCTTGCCCGTCATGGCCGATCTCGACCATGCCGCCTTCGAAATCCTGCCAGGCCAGCGGCTCGGCCTTGTCCTTCGGCGCCATGGCGGCCCGGTAGGCGGGCTTCAGAGGATTGAGCGAGAGCAGGTGCTTGGCATCCATCAACAGCAGCTCCTGGTGCTGCTGCTCGTGATGCAGGCCGAGCTCGACGATCGATTCCCACGCGCCGGCGCCGCTGTCGATCAATGCCGCCATGGCATCCGATACGTGCCGGCGATAGGCCATGATCTCCGCGACGCCGGGCCGGGTGATCATTCCGCGCTGGGGGCGTGGATGGCGCGGTCCCACGGCCTCGTAATAGGAGTTGAAGAGATACTCGTAGGCCGGGTCGAACGCGCGATAGCCGCGCGCATGCGGACCAAGCACGAAGGTTTCGAAGAACCAGGTGGTGTGCGCCAGGTGCCATTTGGTTGGGCTGGCGTCCGCCATCGACTGCACTGTCTGGTCTTCGGCGGACAGCGGAGCGGCGAGTTGCTCGGTATGCGCGCGCACTGACAGGAATCGGCCCGGGCGCGACACGTCGTGCGCGGTCACGTTACGCGTTACCAGGTTCGACACGACACCTCCGCACCGGTCTCAACGCCCGGCCAGAATAGCCGGTTGCAATGTCTGCGTCGCGAGCACTCTTATGTTAGCCTCGACTTGCCCACCGAAGGGAAGCAAGTGCCGATTTGCGAAATCGACCCGTGGCGTACTCAATATTTCGAGAGTGTCGCCTGCCCCGCCGACGTTTTCATTCCCACTGAGGACAGCGACGCCTGGACCTGGTACCCCGCCCATCGCTGGGTCTACGACAAGCTTGCCGTCGCCCTCAGTCAGAATCTGGCAGCAGCGCCTCATGGCGTCGCGCCCGGCACCTATCCGGTTTTCTCCAAGCCGATCTACAACCTTAAAGGTATGGGCGTCGGCAGTCGCGCCCTCGCCTCCGCCGCCGACTATGCCGCGGCCTATCAGCCCGGCCACTTCTGGTCGACCCTGCTCACCGGCGAGCATGTCAGCAGCGACGTCGCCGTCGTCGACGGCGTGCCACGCTGGTGGCGCCACGCCCGTGGCCTGGCGAGCGGCGACGGGACTTTCGATCATTGGGAGATCCGCGCCGAGGCCGACCGCGCGGTCGAGCAATGGTGCGATACCTGGTGCCGGCGCCATCTTGTCGGCTTCACCGGGATGATCAATCTCGAGACCATCGGGGCACGCATCATCGAGGTGCATCTGCGATTTGCCGATCAATGGCCCGACCTCTACGGCGAACGCTGGGTGGAAGCGCTGGTCCGACTTTACGCCAGGCACGAATGGACGTTCGACGATTCGCGGAGACGCACCGGCTACAGCGTCGTCCTTTTCGTGCCGCACGGGCCGCGCTACCGCCATCCGCCGCCGGAGCTGCGTCAGGAGATCGCCGCGATGTCCGGCGTCTGCAGCCTGCAGATCACCTTTCACGAAGGCTTGGCGCCCGATCGTCATGCCATGCCGCCCGGTGGCTTTCGCGTCGCCATCGTCAACTGCTGGGATCGCGCCGCCGGCAACGCAGCGCGCGAACGGCTGCGGTCCCACTTTACCGTCAATGCCTGACTAGGCCGGCCGGCGATAGGCGATCTCGCGCTGCACGCAACGATCGTGGCGCTCCGTGCCGAGGACCAGGCCGTAGGAGATGCAGGCGTCCTGCGAGTCCGCGACCATGCGTGCTTCGGCGTAGTCGGTGCCCATGCGGCCACGACGACGGGCGGCGGCTTCGCGGGCAGCGCAAAGGCGATAGCCCTCGGTGCCTGGCGGATAGCCATAGTAGGCGCACGAGTCCTCGGCAGGCGTCGGAACGACCACGGTCTTGGTCTCAGTATGCGAGCAGGCCGCGACCAGGACGCCGACAGCCAACGCAATGCAAAGGCGATACGATATGACAGCTTCCAGGAATGAAGGTTCGTTCGCCGTGACTACAGATTCCTGCGGAGGAAACCCGCGAAGAGGCTGACGACGAACAGAACCAACGCAATGACGAACAGGATCTGCGCCATACCGGTCGCGGTGGAGGCGATGCCGCCGAAACCGAACACGGCGGCCACCAAGGCAACCACCAGAAACATCAACGCCCAGTACAACATGGTTCACTCCCTTGGTGAGCGTATGCGCAGCCATAACGCGATCTGTGTAGACACGGTTCCCGGTCCCGCAGGCGGACCCCAGCGAAAAGCTGCCTCGTGCGGCGCAACTACAGGGACAGTCCGGCGTTCCCTTGAACTGAGTCCCCTTTGTGAATACGGAGGCTCCCATGCAACGCGACCTCACGCCGGTCGAAGCGCGCAGCGGCATTGTCAGCGGCCGGATCATTCTCGTCTTGATCGCCTCCTCCCTTGGAGCCGTCATCGCTCTAGCGTTGGCCTGGGCCCTGCTCTACGCGCGGCACTAGGCAGGCGGCGAGTAGCGTTGGCATGTCTAGACCCGCACACAAGCTCACCGATGCCGAAGGCGCGTTGCTTGACGAGATCGCCCTCCTCGCCCGCGACGCCGGCCCCGAGGTGGCGATCAAGGACCTCGAATTGCGCCTGGAGGACCGCGGCTTCAGCGATATCCAGACGCGTCGGGCTTTGATGTCGCTGCTGCGCCGTGGCCAGGTCGCGTTGTCGGGCGCAAAAAGAGTGGCATGCACGGCTCATGGCAACCGCCCGTAGCGGTGCGTGGATGACAGCCGCCCAGGCGCCTTGAGCAATCCGGTCAGGCCGGCTCGTTGTACTCGGAGTGCCGGCGCACGAAATCGACGACGAAGCTGCAGGCCGGCACGATCTTGAAGCCGCGGCGGCGCGCGTCGTCGAGCGCTTCTCGGACTAATTGCGAGCCGACCCCCTTGCCCTTGTCGGCGCCTGGAACTTCGGTATGGGTGAAGACCAGCCGGTCGCCCTGCTGATGATAAACCGCAATGGCGAGGCCGTGATCGCTATCGAGCTCGTAGCGGCTGAGCGCCGCATTGTGCCTCACCGACGGCATGCGCCGACCAACGACCAACGAGGAGTCCCGGCTAGCCCGGTTGTCGGGCCGCGTGCTCGGCACGCACGCAGCGTTCGTATCGATCGCTGTAGGGATGAAGGCCGTACGACTGGCAAGCCGCCTGCGAGTCCGCCACGATGCGCGCCTCCGCATAGCTCGGCGACATGCGTCCGCTCCGACGTGCCGCGGCCTCGCGGTCGCGGCACAGCAGGTATTCCGGAGTGCCGGTACGGAAGCCGTAAGCCGAGCAGGCGTCTTCCACGACCACGACCGTGCGGGTCTCGGTGGCACAGCCGGCCAGGCCAAGTGCCACCAGGCCAGCCAGAGCAATGCGATTGAACATTCCACACCTCCGCAGGACGGCTTTTGTGCCTCCGCCCTACAACGCAGTGAAATGCCTCGAGTTCCCGTCGCTTGATCGAGGCCGCACAATCGGCGGCGGTGACGGGGCCGCCGTCATGCCACCTGAGGCCGGGGCGCAACGTGAACCTCCAGCTGAGCTTGTCGGGGGAGCTCTCCCAGCTCTCGACCATCTGCGGCTTGATTTCGCCCTTCTCGTTGATGGCGAACAGCATGTCGAAGACGTGCAGACCGAAGGTCCGCGTGATCGTCGCGGTTATGAAATGCGGATCGAGGAACTTCACCTCGGACTCGAGCACGATGTTGAGGGCTTTCGCTGCGCGCGCCTCATGCGGCCGTATGAAGGAGGCGGCTGCCAGAGCGGCACCGCCTGCCAAAGTCGTCCGCCGCCCCAATCCGATTGTGCGCATACGCTACCCCCAAAAGACTTGGGAGACCGTAGCGTCGTTTCGCGGCAAACGAAAAGGGCCCCTCTGCCGCCAGGCGGCAGCGAGGCCCGATTGCGCTCGACCTGAAATGTCTTAGGTCGGTGTCATGACCCGGCAGGTCACCGAGTCGACGAAGAGTTCGGTCGGAGGTCCGCGAACGGCAACACCCAGACGTTCACCCGGACCGGCCGGCGGGACGATGACACGCGTGTCCTGCACCTTCTGGACGCCATTGGTAAACTGGCAGCCCACCACGACATCGATGATGCTGGCGCTGTTGTTGGTCACGTACAGGACAGTCAACCAATGCCGACCGGGCACTGCCTGAAGCGACGGCGCGTCGAGGGTGACGATCGGCACGTTAGGCCCCGCCGTAACGGGGACAGTGCCCATCAGGTTGGCCCGCGGACGCTGGACGACGACGCCTTCGACGGCCCCACCCTGGCTGCGCGGGTCGAACGCCCGGTTGACGTACGCATTCGGGTTGGGGTTGGGATTGACGTCTTGCTCGTTGAATTGCGGAGTCCAGACCTTGCCGGTCCTGGCATCGCGGAACTGCGGCATGCCGGCGGCCACGTTGGCGCCGCTCTGCGCCATTGCCGAGACCGCCAGCCCCAGGGCCGCAAGGCCGCAAAGTGCCAGTGTCGTGCAGCGAACCGCCGGTTTCATGACGTCCTCCGCTCACATGCTCTTGTATTTATGTTCCCAGCCGCTCACCTGCGCCTCCGCCTCTTCGCGGGTGACGCCGTAGCGGGTCTGGATCTTGCCGACGAGCTGCTCGCGGCGGCCCTGAATTTCCAACAGGTCGTCATCGGTGAGCTTGCCCCATTGTTCCTTCACCGCGCCCTTGGTCTGGACCCAGCTACCCTTGATCTTTTCCCAGATCGTCAGGGCTTCCGACTGCGTCGTTTGGGTGTGCGCAGTCATCGGAATGGTGCCTAAGAAGGTGACAGCCGCGCAGGCAGCAAGAATCGCAATTGGACGCATGTGAAATCTCCTCTGCTGGACATCGCGCAGGCTGTGCGCTTCGCTGCCCACTAACGCCCAAAAACCGGGAAGGTTGCTGACCCTCAGCCGTTCACGGCCATAGCGATCTGAGGAACAGCGCCAGAGGCACCGCAATCGCGATGGCGCCGTAGAGGTCCAACAACTCCCCGTCCAATGGGCCGGATTGCTCCTGGTGCACGACTTCTTCTCTGGTCCGTGCGTCGGCGGCACCCAGGCTTGTCATGTGCGGCCTGGCAGGCAGGCGTAGGGTGAACATGTCGCCACACCTCCTCGGGTATGTGACTGTTTAACGCTATGGTGGCGCCATCGGTTGCGCGGCGCGCGCGCTGGCCGGATCAGGAAGCGACTGTCCGTGCGGCGTGGTCGAGCGCTTGCTGCAAATCGACCGACGAATAGGGCTTGCCGATGAACTGAATGCCGGCAGCCTGCATGTGCGACCGGCCATAGCCACTGGCAATCACCACTGGAAGATTGGGAAATTTCCGGCGCACCTCGACCGCCAGTTCTTCGCCGCTGATGCCTGGCAATCCGAGATCCGTCAGCAGCAGGTCGAACGAGGCGCCTCGCGAGAGTAGTTCAAGCGCTTGTTCGCCGCTGCCTACTGCGGCGACGAAACAGCCGAGGCCCTCCAGCGCGTCCGAGGTCGACATGCGCAGCACGACCTCGTCTTCGACAAGCAGGACGCGTCGCGGCGGCCGTTCGGCGCCGACTGGTAGTGACGGCGGTACCCCCGCCTCGCCCGCCAGCACCGCCTTCTGCGCATGCCGGACCGCCAGCACGGCACGGACCTCCGCCGCCAGCTCTTCATCACGGTAGGGTTTGGCGATCATCGGATAGTTGGACCGGCTCCCATCGCGGATAAGATCTCGCGCATAGCCCGAGGTCAGCAGCACCGCGATGTTCGGCCGCAAGCGCTCGGCCATCGCCGCCAGATCGATCACCGACAGCGTTCCCGGCATGACCACGTCGGCGAACAGCAGATCGAACGCCGAATCCTTTTCCAGCACCGCCGCCGCGACGTCCGGACTCTCGACAGCGACGACGCGATATCCCCAGCCATGGAGCATGTCGACAACCGCCTGCCGAACTTCGTCGTTGTCCTCGACGACCAGGATCCGTTCACTGCCGCCCAGTGCGTCCGGCGCCTGGACCACGGTCTCGGGCACCGGATCGAGGGTGCGCGGTAGATAGAGCTTCACGCTGGTACCCTGCCCGATCGCGCTGTCGATGCGGATATGACCGCTGGACTGGCGAACGAAGCCGTAGACCATGCTGAGGCCAAGCCCGGTGCCTTTGCCGTCGCTTTTCGTCGTGAAGAACGGGTCGACCGCCTGGGCCACGACATCGGGTGGCATCCCGGTGCCGGTATCGCTGACTTCCATCAGGACATAGCGTCCAGGCGTCACGTCGGGATGAAGGGCCGCGTACCGGCGGTCAAGCGTGGCGTTGGAAACCTCGATGCGCACCGTGCCTCCCTCCGGTAGCGCGTCGCGCGCGTTGATCGCCAGGTTGAGAATGGCATTCTCGAGTTGGCCTGGATCGATCTTGGCATTCCACGCCCCCTCCGAGATGGCGAACTCGAGGGAGATGCGCTCGCCGAGCGCCTGTCGGAGCAGGTCCGCGAGGTCGGAGACTAGGCGCGCGACGTCGGTCGGCTGCGGCGTCAGCGGCTGACGCCGGGCGAAAGCCAGCAACTGCTGCGTCAACCGCCCGCCACGTTCGGACGCCGCCGAGGCGCTGCGCAGTCGGCCGAGCCCCGCCGGATTGTCCGCCATGTCGTTCTTCATCAGGTCAAGATTGGCCTGCACAACCTGCAATATGTTGTTGAAGTCGTGGGCCATGCCGCCGGTAAGCTGCCCGATCGCCTCCATCTTCTGACCCTGGCGTAACGCAGCTTCGTCCCGCAGCTTCTCGCTGACATCGACACAGCGCACGACAGCGCCGCCGCCCGACATCTCCCCGCGGGAGACCTCGTATTCGCGCCCGTCATGGGAGGCACGCACCGTCAGCGATCGGTCGGCCGACTCCGCGCCGAGCTTCAGCGGCTCGAGCAGCGTCCGCGTCGCCGGCGAGCGCTCCGACAGCAGATGGTCCAGCGTCGGCACGGGCTGCCTCGCAGGATCCCAGCCGGCGAGTTCGGCGAACGACTCGTTCCACGCCGCGACGCCACCCCGCGCATCGAGCACGAAGATTGGATCGCGCAGGGTTTCGAGCGTCGCCTGGAGCAGCTGCGAGCGCGCCGAGAGCCGCAACTGGATTTCCTCCAGACGCTCAGCGCCGCGCACAATGATGTACATTCCGGCGATGAGGCAAAGGAAGGCGCCGCCGAGCACTAGAAGCCCGGCGACGTCGGCCTGTTCCTGCTCCGACCGCAGCATGGCGAGACGGCGCGTCAACAGCAGCCTTTCGCCTTCGATGAATGAATCGGCAGCTTGGCGAATTTGGTCCGTGGTCGCCCGGCCGGCGCCGGCTGCGCCCAACACCGTCGCGGCGCCGCGTCCATGGAGCTGAAATGCCTTGATGGCGGCGGTGGCGGCCTCGAGCTTGTCACCGGCGGCGGCACGGAATTCGGCGATTTGCCGCGTTGCATCGGGGTCGCCGACGGCGGAAGCCTCGAGTTGCCGCAAGACGGTGTCGATGCGCAAACGCGCGCGCTCATAGGGCTCCAGATCGGCGATGTCTCCCGTCATCAGATAGGCACGTTGGCCGATTTCGACGTCCTGCAGCACAATCAGCGCTTGGCGCATCAGCGCTATGGTTTCGTAGTTGCCGACGACAAGGCGCTGCTGCTTGGCTGCGGAATTCGAGTGCGAGATGGTCAGCAGCGCACCTGCCGCGACCATGACGGCGAGCGTCAGGCCAACCACCAGGCGGGTCGAGCGTACGGTCCACCGCACACTAGCCATCAGCCTCATCCTCTCTGGGCAGCGGGAAGGCCACGACGACGCGCACGCCACCGCCCTCGCGGGGCGACATCATCGCTTCTCCGCCCAATTGCATGGCCAGGCCACGCACGAGTGTCCAGCCAAACCCGCCGCGACCATTGGGGCCCTTTGACTCGGGCCGATCGTCGATGCCGTTGTCCTCGATGATCAATTCGACGATCTGATCGTCCATTTCATTGGTCTCTATGCGGATCTCGGGCACCGCTACAGCGCTAAAATCGTGGCTGAGGGCGCTGCTGACGGCCTCGGTCACGATCAATCCGACGGGAATTGCGGTGTCCGGACCCACGGCCATGATCGGTGCGCGGATGTGGTAGCGCGGAGGTGCGCGCTTGGCGCCAGGATCGGAGACCGCAATCTGGCGCACCAGGTCGCTGATGAACTGCTGGAAATCGACAAGCGACCAGCTCGATCGTTCGTAGAGATGTCGATGCAGGATGGACAGCGTCAGCACCCGATTTTGAGCGTCGCCGAAGAAGCGACGTATGCGCGGCGAGCGAATTTCGCCGGCCTGCAAGTTGAGCAAGCTCGAGATCATCTGCAGATTGTTCTTTACCCGATGATGGATCTCGCGAAGCAGGTGATCTCGTTGTTCCAGTCCGGCCGTGAGCGCACTCTCTCGGCTGGCGATTGCCTCGGCTAACTCGCGGAAGCTTTCGGCAACCGCCGTCAGTTCTGGTGTCGACACCCGAATGGGGCCGAGCTCGCTCTCCTCCCCGCGGGCGACCTTGCTGGCGAATTCCCGGATGCTGAGCAACGGACGGACGCACCAGCGATCGGCGCCGAGCCAAAGGGCCACGAGCGCCACGAGCAGCAGCAGCACGATCAGCGTGAACTCGCCCCAGTTGGTCAGCACCGAGGCGAAGCCTTCGGTGACCCGCACCGCGGCGACGGCGAAGATGGCGTTGCTCGAAAGCGGCAAGACGTGGAATTCGTAGAGTGAGCCGTTCTGCCCATAATCGGTGAACATGACCTGCTGAACGGCGATCGCGACGGCTACACGCGTGGCTGCCGGAAGGGCAGACGCAAGCTCGGCGTTGCCGCCGACCGGCGCGCCGTCGCGATCGACCAGCACCACGGCGACCTGCTCGGCGGTCTTCGAAGGCGTCACAAGCTCGGCGAACGTCTTGAGCGAGATACCCAATGCACACATGCCGCGAAAGCGGCCATCCGACATGATAGGGACCGCCATCGGAATGATGGTGCGAGGCGTCACACGACTGGCGATGTAGGAACCAATGGTGAATTCCCTGGTGTCACGCACTTGTCGGAAGATCTCGCGGTCGGCGAGGTTGAGGCCGACCGCACTCGGAATACTGGCGCAGCGCGCGACGCCCGTCTCGTCGGTGACGAGGCTGGCCGAGTATTCAGCCGGAAACTTCTGCAGCAGCCGGACCAGATATGTCTGGCAACGGTCGATGTCGCCGGGTGTCGCCGCCGGATCGGCGCTTTTCTGGACCGCCTCTTCGCTGCAGGCGGCGATCAGCAGTCGCCGCGATCCTTCCATCAACGCGCGATGGCGCGATACCGCGAGTTCGGCCGCCGAGGCGATGACAGCGGCACGCCAGCTCTTCGTCCTCAGGGTGTCGTCATAGGCGCGCCAACCTGAAAGCGCCAATACCGGCAGCAGGGCAACGGCCACTGCCGCGACCAGCTTCGTGCGCAGCGACCAGCGGGCCATGATCGGGCCGCTCCGTGGTCAGATGGAGACGGTATCGAGCGCTTGGGCAATCGCAGCGCGGAGCAAGTCCGGATCGAATGGCTTCGAGATGACGAAAGTGGGCTCGACCTGGGTGCCGGTCAGCAGACGCTCGGGATAGCCGGTGACGAAAATCACCGGCACGGTCATCGCCCGCATGATCTCCCGCACGGCGGCAATGCCGCTGTCGGAGCCGCGGAGCTGAATGTCGGCCAGGACCAGATGCGGCGAGTGCTTTTTGGCCAGTTCGACCGCCGCCTTCTCGGTCGCGGCAATGCCCACCACCTCGTGACCGGCGTTGCGCACGATGTCCGCAACGTCGAGCGCTATGACGGCTTCGTCCTCGATGACGAGCACTCGGACCGACGCCACGCGCTGTAATTCGCGGCGTGCGTCCTGCAAGCTGCGATCGGCACTTTCGATGTCGATACCGAGAATGTAGGCAGCGTCGCCCACAGTGAAGCCCTCGAGCACCGTGAGCAGCAGCATCTGTCGCTGCAGCAGCGCCATCTCGGAGAGCGATTCCTTCAGCCGAGCGCTGACGCCGTCAGCTTCGTTGCGGTCTTCAAGGCCATCAAACGGTTGCCGCAGGCGGTGAAAAAGCGCGAACACACCGAGCTTTGTATCCTCCGACTGGGCAATCAGATCCGGCTGCTGAAGGGCGACCTCGGCACAAAGCCGCACCCATCCGTCACCGCGCTGCTGAGAGCCGGTGACTGCCCGCGCGTATCGGCGCAAAAAAGGCAGGGTCCTGGTGATCGTCGCGGACAAACTTTTCGTTGCCGGCCGGTCTGACACTACATCCCCCTAGTCCGGTCAAGATGACCGCATCAATGAGCAATCTCGTACCGCTGTCTGCAAGACTACGCGTCGCTACCCGCGTTCCGCAACGACGAACGGGCCCACGATTGAGCCCGTTCGCCTTCCTTGAATCTTTTCTCGTCGGCGATCGAGATGGCTTCCTCAATCGCGATAGTAATAGCGGGGGCGCTCCGGCTCCGGCGTCGTCGCCGCGCCAATCACGGCACCCGCCGCGCCGCCTACGACTGCGCCGGCGACCGGATTACCGACCGTCGAACCGACAACCGCACCAGAACCTGCGCCGATCGCGGCGCCGGTCAGCGCCCGGTCCGTCGGATTGTTGCCGCACGCGGCGGTAAGAAGCCCTAGAGCCGCCAATGCCGCGATGGGTGTATAGCTCATGTATGACATGATTGGCCTCCGATCCGCCGAACTAACGCGGAATGAGGGAATTGGTTCCCCGAGAAAACGGTTCCACTTCTCTCAGGAGCCGCGACGGGCACCGGAAGCGCGAAGCAACCAGTTACCCGTCGCGGTGGGTGGCGGAGCGGGGGGAGAACTAAAGTCCGCCGACCCAAGTCTTGACCTGCTTCTCGGCCTCATCCTTGGCCACGCCGTAGCGCTCCTGGATGCGGCCGATCAGCTGGTCCTGTTTGCCGTTGATGATCTTCACGTCGTCTTCGGTGAGCTTGCCCCAGTTCTCCTTGACCTTGCCGGTGAACTGCTTCCAGTTGCCTTCAACGCGATCCCAATTCATGACACTGCCCTTCGATTGGATGCGGCGGAGATTGCCGTCAGTCTGGCTAACGCGCACATGGTGAAGTGGTTGCTCCGACGATTCCCCCTTTGCGTCGCCAGAACGATCTCCCACATAGTGGCCCAGCGTTTGTAAGGACGTCGAATTCGCCGGAGCAGTCGCGCCGATGATGAAGAACGATATTGTGAAGCTGCTGCCGGACTTGCGGGCCTTTGCGCGCTTCATGTGCCGCGATCGCGAAACCGCGGACGATCTCGTGCAGAACACGATTCTCACGGCACTCGACAAGCAGAGCCAGTTTGCACCGGGCACGAACCTCAAGGGCTGGCTGTTCACCATCATGCGCAACAGCTTCTATTCCGATCTGCGCTCCCAGCGCCGCCGGCCGACTCCCGTAGATGCGTCCATCGCGTCGCTTACGGCTGTCGATAATCCAGAGGCGACACTCGAACTGAAGGAACTGTCGTCTGCGTTGTGGCGCCTGACCCCACAAGCCCGCGAGGCGCTGATTCTCGTCGGCGCCGGCGGATTTTCCTACGAGGAAGCGGCAAGCCTTTGCGCCTGCTCGGTCGGTACGCTGAAGGCCAGAGTTTCCCGAGCGCGCAAGCAACTTGCGGAACTATTGCGATAGCGGGCGGTGTCGGTCCGCAAAAGCCGTTTTATTTCAATCTCCTAGAACGAAACCCGGCGCGAACGGTAACCTTTCCCGGCCGACCGGCATTACTCCCGCATAGAACGCCTGTCTGGAGGGAGTCCTATGACCACCGAAACCGCGATGAAGACCAGCGCCAACGTCGACGATTTCCACGAGCAACTCAAAGCGATCCTGCCGCGTCTGCGCGTCTATGCGCTGTCGTTGACGCGCAACCGCGACGACGCCGAGGATCTCGTGCATGACACCGTGATCAAGGCGCTCACCGGCCGCCGCAGCTTCGAGCCCGGCACCAACCTGTCGGCCTGGGTGTTTCGCATCCAGCGCAACGAATTCATCTCTGGTCTGCGGCGGGCGCGTCCGTCGGTGCCGGTCGATTCGGCGATCGCCGAGTCGCTGTCGCACCAGCCACAGCAGGAGAGCCGTCTGGTCATGCGTGAGTTCATGTCGGCCTTCGGCAAGCTCGCGTCGACGCAGCGCGAAGCACTGCTGCTGGCCGTCCTGGAAGGCCAGCCCTACGAGGTCATTGCCGGGCACACCGGCGTTTCGGTGGGCACCGTGAAGAGTCGCATCTCACGTGCCCGCAGCACGCTGGAGCGCCTGATGCTTGAAGGCGACGTACAGCAGCGCCCGGCAACCCGCGTGGAGCAGACTGCTGCCCGCGGCACCTCGTCTTCGGCCGAAACGGCGCCGGATGCCGACTGGCGCTGAATTTCCTCGCAAACGCGCGATGGACGAGTGAAATCAACATGGGCATTGTGCTTACGGGGAGAGTTCTATGCCTCGGACGGAGGCCCGTGGAGTGGAGTTCATTTCGCGGGGCGCATTTTATGGCGAATGACGACAAGCCTCGGAAAGGTCGGGCGGGCGATCCCGCCCGCGACAGGATGAAACCGCTGAACGAGCGCCCATTCGATATGTGGCTGCAGAAGCAGCTTCACGCGATGTACGACGAAATCGCCAGCGAACCCTTGCCGGATGACCTGCTCAATCTCATCGAGCACGACGCCAACAAGGGCAAGCCGTCGGATCCCGGCAAGAAATAGCCCGGAACTCCCGAACCGACCGGCCGTTGTCTAGGTTCATGGACAACGGAGGCAGGCCGATGAAAACCGAAGACAAGACCAAGGCGATGACCAATCCCAGCTCAGTCTTCAAGTGCCCGAGCGAGGTGGTTTGGTCCGACGACCTCAGCCGCAGCGAGAAGAGCGCCATTCTCAAGCAATGGGAACTCGACGCGCGCCAGATGCAGGTCGCGAGCGAAGAAGGCATGAGCCGTGGCGAGCACAGTCTGTTCGCCGAAGTGAAGTCGGCGCAGAGCAAACTCGACGTGGCACCCCTGCCTGAAAAAGGCGCACCCTCGAAGGCCGGGCCGTGAAAAATGGCGGCAGCCTCGCGGCGGCCGCCATTCACTCGTTCGCCAGCGCCGGTCAGCCCGGCCGACGCGCAGCGAACTCGTCCTGGACGCACCGATCGAAATTCGCCGAACCGCGCGGCACACCGTAGGCGGAGCATGCGGCCTGCGAGTAGGCGATGACGCGCGCCTCGCTGTAGTAGCCCACGACGACACGCCCACCCCGCCGCTGCTCGGCCAGGAGTTGCTGGCACCGAACATAGTCGGCCGACGACGCGGTGAAACCGTATCTCGTGCAGGCGTCTTCGGAGGCAACGACCACCGTGCGGTGTTCAACTCCACAGGCGCTCGCAGAGAGCGCAATCAAGCCAAGGGCCAGGGCCTGCTTCATCATCTTCGATCTCCTTCGGCGGGGCAAAAGCCGCTTGCCCGACGTAACGGAGCGGACTGTTTTGGGTTCCCCGCCTTGGCTATAAGCGACTGAACCAAGGGGGATTCATGAACACCAGGCTCTTCGATCTTTCCGGCAAGGTCGCCGTCGTCACCGGCGGCAACGGCGGCATCGGGCTGGGCATGGCCAAGGGCATGGCCGAGGCGGGTGCCACGATCGTGGTGGCAGGCCGCGATGCCGCAAAGAACTCGGCTGCGGTGAAGGAACTTCAGGGCTTCAGCGCCAAGTCGAGCGCCATCCCGGTCGACGTGCTGAAAGAAGAATCGTGCCGGGCGCTGATCGCCGACACGGTGAAGACCTACGGCCGGCTCGACATCCTGGTGAACAATGCCGGCATGAGCATCCGCAAGCAGCCCGAGCAATACACGCTCGCCGAATGGCACACGGTGATGGACAGCAACCTGACCAGCGCCTTCCTGTGCAGCCACGCCGCCTATCCGGCGATGAAAAAGACCGGCGCTGGCAAGATCATCAATATCGGCTCAATGATGTCGATCTTCGGCGCAGCCTTCGCCACGGCCTATGCCGCAAGCAAGGGCGGCATGGTCCAGATGAGTAAGGCGATGGCCACGGCCTGGGCCAAGGACAATATCCAGGTGAATGCGATCCTTCCCGGCTGGATCGACACCGCACTGACCCGGCGCGCGCGCGAGCAGATCTCGGGGCTGCACGACTCGGTGCTGAAACGCACGCCGGCGGCCCGCTGGGGTGTGCCCAACGACTTTGCCGGTATCGCGGTGTTTCTGGCAGCTCCCGCATCGGACTTCGTGACGGGTGCCGCGATCACGGTCGACGGTGGCTATTCGGTTCAGGGCTGACCCAGCCGACGCCTAGGCGCATGTGAATGCGCTTAGGCGCCGCGGCCCGACTGCGGAAAGAAAGCGGGATTGCTGCGCACTGCGGTGCTGCGCCCCTCGGCAGGCAAACTCCTGAGCTCCATGAAATACGAGAGCTGGCGCTGGGCGCTCGACTCGTCGAGGTCGCGGCGGCTCACCTGCAAGGCGTTCGTGAGATCGCCGGCCATGGCATAGGCGAAGGCAAGGTTCTGCCGGACGCGTGCGTCGGCTCCCCGCCCCGTCGCGAGCGGCGCCAACTGTGCAATCGCCTCCTCGGGCTGGCCGGAGATCGCCAGCGAAAGCCCCATATTGCTGCGCAGCGGCAAGTAGTCTGGCGCCACTTCTATGCCCTGACGGTATTTCGCCTGCGCCTCGGCGTGCCGGCCCTGCATGTCGAGGCACACGCCAAACGTATTCAAGGCGTGATAGTCGCGAGCGTTGGCCTGCAGGGCGACTTCGAGCTGCTGTTCGGCCAGCACTGGCTGGCCCATATAGAGCAACGCCGCCGCAAGGCCGCGCCGCGCTGCTGGATCTTTGCCCCTCCGGGCCAGCACGTCGCGAAATTGCGCCGCCGCCTCTTCGCCCGCACCGAGCGCCAAATAGGATTGGCCAAGGCCCAGCTTGGCTTCGAGGCCTTCCGGATCGGCCTGCAGAGCGCGACCGTACAACGGGATGGCCGAATCGAGATCGCCCGATTTGCGCGCCTCATCGGCCTGGCGAACCGAGGTTTCATAGTTGTCGCCCCGGGAAACCGATCCCCCGGCATCAAGGCCGCACGCCGCCGCGAAAAGCGCCAGGCCCGCGCTGAAGATCGGCGCCAGCTTCATCCCGCCCCGTATACTCCCGCCGTCGATAGAGCGTTCAGAGTATCAAAGGATTGCGGCCTGCGGCAACCAATACCGCAACATTTTGGGGTTCAGGCGCCGAGGGACGGCGCCCGCCCAATCCTCTTAGTTCGTGACCAGACGCGGCTTGCTGAGGGTCCCGGTGATCGCCTGGAAGGCCAACGGCAGGTTCGTGTAGGTGTTCGCCGAGTTGGCGTTCTGGCAACTCGTGCTGGTCGTGTAGAACTTGCTCGAGTCCGACGCGATCGCCTTCATCGTCGCACAGGGGTACATGGTGTCACCGCTGCCTTTGCTGGGGTTGTTGCTGCCCCTGCTGCAGCCGCTGCTGCTCGACGCACCGTAGGCCACCGAATAGACGCGGGTACCGGCAGTCGTGGCCGCAGCTGCCGCCGTGACCGCCTGCTGGCATTGAGAGTTCAGCTTGTCTGACTGGCCGTTGAGGTTGGTCAGCGTGGATGCGACGTCGCCGTCACTGAGGAAGATGATCACGTTCTGCGTATTGGCCGGAGGCGTCCCCAGTGCGGTCTGCGCCGCGCTGATGACCTCGGCGGCATGGCTGCCCTGCCCGCCAACAACCTTTATGCAAGGGTTGACCTTGCCGACGGAGGCGTACTTGCCGACCGCCCGAACTATCGGCGACGATGTATTCAAGTTCTGCGCGCCATCGTTATAGGTGGCATCGAGTGTGGTGCCGATCCGGTATTTGATGGTGGCAGTGTAGTACGGCACCGTGCTGGGCTGGCCCGACGACGTGCAGCCCGAGGCCGGGCTATACTGCGACGCCAGACCCGGGAACACCATCAGCCCCACACTGTCGAGTGAGGTCGGCATTGTCTTCAGCACGCTCTGGATCGAGTACAGGGCACACTGAAATCGGCTGGGACTGCCGCTGACTCCCGGAACCGTGCAATTGCTGTCACTGGTATCCATCGATCCAGTGGCATCGATGACGAACATCACGTTCATCGCCTTGTTGTCGCCGCCCGCCTTGGCCGCAGTCGCCGTCGATGAAACCGTGAACGATGAACGGCCAACCACCTTGAGGAAGTAGGTACTCACCGTCGCCGTCTGGGTGACACTCACGGCATTCGGATTGCTCGTACCGCAGGCCGGCAGGTTGGATGTCGCAGTGACGCAGGTCGTCGTTGGCGTGCTGGCGGTCACGGTGACGCCGGACGCAGGATTGGCGGACGTCCACGTGTTCACAGCGGCAGTCACGGTGGCGCTGTCGGTGGTCGTCTGCAGCTTGTAGGCACCCGCCATCGCCGCCGCCTGCGTATGGCTGTCGAGCGAACGCTTGGCGACATAGGTCCGGCCAACGTCGACCGACAGTCCGCCGACAGCGGCGATCGCCGGGATCATGACGCCGAAGGCAACGGCCATCGAACCCGACCGATTACGGCAGAAATCCTGGAGTTGCCGAAGCACGGAAAGTCTTGAGCGCTTCATCGTAATCCCCCTCATTGGATCATTTGTGCCGACTGAGCTGACAAGGTGCAGCCCGACTTGAAATTGACGCCCATGACTGTGAGATCGCACGGGTAGGTGACTGTCACGGTCGCCGTGGCGCCCGCCACGAGTGCCGTCCCGCAAGCAGTGTTGTCGCCGCACGCAACGCCGTTCACACTCACCGTCTTCGTGATCGATCCTGCCGTCAGGCCAGGTGCCGCGTTGGTGATCGCCGTGGTCATCGTGGTGTAGGACGTCGTCGTGCCGCGACTGAGCGCGAAGGTCGTCGCCCCCTGCCCCGCCGCGTTCGTCAGGGCCAGGTACTGGGTCATGGCAAGACCGAATTTGAACGCTCCCGTCGCCATGGCGAGGAAGACGGGCGCCACGATCGCGAATTCGAGAGCGGAAACGCCGGCGGTGCACGCTGGCAACTGCCATTTTCTGCGCGCAACGCAAACGCTGCGCGAAATTGTTCGCAGCATTCTCGTCCTCATAAATTCATGCTCGGTGAGCACAAAATAACTTCAATAAGAATCTCAAGAATATTCAGTAAGCTGTAGAAAATCATGTCAATTATGTCAAGCTGATCGGCTCAACAGAAATGTATCCGGCTCCCCAAGACACCAAGGTGGCGACAGACGATCAGTTGACCGCGAATGCCGACATGATCGCCGGCGCCAGCAGCACGGTGATGAGCGTCGGCAGGATGAAAACCATCAGTGGCACTGTCATAAGTGCCGGCATGCGGGCGCCCTTCTCCTCGGCCTTGGACGCCCGGGTCTGGCGGAATTCCTGGCTCAGGATGCGCAGCGAACCGGCCAGGGGCGTGCCGTATTTTTCAGTCTGACGGAGAGCATTCACCAGAGCGGAGATCGCCGCCGAATCGGAGCGCTCCGACATGTTCTCCAGGGCTTGTTGGCGGTCCGGCAGATAAGTGAGTTCCATTGCCGTCATTTCGAACTCGGCGGCGAGTTCGGGCATTGAACTCTGCATTTCCCTGGAGACCCGGCGGAAAGCGGCGTCGATGCTGAGGCCGGCCTCGACGCAGATCGTCAGCAGGTCGAGCCCTTCCGGCAACACGTAGTTCAGGATGTCCCGGCGCTTGCTCGCGACGTTCTTGATGTAGAATTCGGGCATCAGGAAGCCCGACAGGACGGCGCCGATGCAGGTCAGCACAATCAGGTCGTCGGGCACCTCGAGCAGATTCGTCACCGAGGTCAGAATGATCATCAGGAAGCCTAGCGCCAACGGCAGGGCAAGCTTGATGAAGACATAGACCACCGATGCATCGCGCGACAGGAATCCGGCCTGGCGCAATTTGCGCGTCGTCTGGTCGGCGGCTGCGCCGCGCAGAAGATTCAGCCGGTCGGCGAGTTTGCGCATCAGGCCGATCGAAGCCGCCCTGGTCGATGGCTTTGCCGAGACGGTCTGCTCGCTACGCGTCTTCATGCGGCGCGTCCGGAGCGCGTGCAGCCGTACCTCGATCGGGCGCTGCCAGGTCACCGCCACCCAGACGGCCCAGAAGACGACGAACGACGCCACCGCCACGATGATCGTGAAGCTCTTTTCGGACGCGACCGGATCCATCTTGTCTTCAGACCTTGATGGTCGCGATCTTGTTCATGATGAAAATGCCGAAGCCCATGCTGCAGGCGGCGGCTGCGGCCACCATCTGGCCGGTCGATGTCGTGAGCAGCGGACCGATGTATTCCGGCGAGATCAGGAACAGGCCGCCGCCGACGAGAAAGGGCAGACCGGCCATGATCAGCATCGTCGTGCGGGCCTCCGACGTGAAAGCGCGGATCTTGAGGCCAAGCTGCTGACGCGCCCGCAGCAGCGCGCTGAGGTTGGCCAGGGTCTCCGCGAGATTGCCGCCGGTGTCGCGCTGGATCGACAGCGCCACGATCAGGAAGTTGAACTCGTCGGTCCTCACAGTCTTGGCGACGCGCCACAGCGCTGTTTCGATCGGCACGCCAAGGTGCATCTCCTGCTGGGCGCGGCGAAAGATGGCACCGACCGGATCCTTGATGTCGCGCGACACCGAGCCGATCGCCTCCTGCACCGGCAAGCCGGCACGCAGAGCGCGCACGATCAGGTCGACCGCTTCGGGAAACAGCAGATTGAAGGCGCGCGCGCGCCGCTTGGCCTTCCAGCCGACCACGACGTTGGGCAAGCCGACGCCGATCATGAGCGAACCGGCGAGCGCCGCGCCCGGCGGCAGATCGAGCACCAGATAGAGCAGGAACGCCACTGCGACGGCCAACGCCAGCGAGGCGAAGGCGAAGTCGCCCAAGGTGACATTCATGCCCGTGGTCAGGAGCTTCTGGCGGATCGTGCTGGCGTTGGGGAACCAGCGCCACAGGAGCTTGTCGAAGGTGGGCAACCGGCCGGCCTTCTCGACCCGCCTGAGCGTCGCCATTTGAATGGTGCGCGAGCCGGCCTGCGTCCGCGTTTCGAGATCCTCCAGCCGATCGCGCAGTCGCCGTTCGGCGAAGAAGCCGCCGAACACCTTGTCGAGCGCCATGATGGTCAGCGCGAGGCCGACCCCGATGAGGATCGTCACCGTCTCGAGGGTCGTGCCCTGGTCGGCCTCGCCCATCATCCCATCGTCTCCATCAGGACCTTGTCGAGGCCGTAGTAGGCGGCGCGCGGCAGGAAATGCGGCCGCAGGCCAGAACTCTTGAAGGCGCCGCTCAACTTGCCGTCGATGCTTTCGCCCTTGAATTCATAAGTGAACAAGTCCTGGGTGATGATGACTTCGCCCTCCATGCCCATCACTTCGGTGATGTGCGTCACCCTGCGCACGCCGTCGCGCATGCGGCTGATCTGTACGATCAGCTGCAGCGACCCGGCGATCTGCGTGCGGATCGCCTTGGGCGGCAGGCTGGCGACCCCCATGGTCACCATGTTTTCGAGCCTGGTCAGCGCCTCGCGCGGGCGGTTGGCGTGCAGCGTGCCCATCGAGCCGTCGTGGCCGGTGTTCATGGCCTGCAGGAGGTCGATCGCCTCCGGCCCGCGCACCTCGCCCAGGATGATGCGGTCGGGCCGCATGCGCAGCGCGTTCTTCACCAGGGCGCGCATGTCGACCTCGCCATTGCCCTCGAGGTTGGCGGGCCGCGTCTCCAGGCGCACGACGTGCGGCTGCTGCATGCGCAGCTCGGCCGCATCCTCGATGGTGACCACGCGTTCGCCGTTGTCGATCATGCCCGACAGCGCGTTGAGCATCGTCGTCTTGCCCGAGCCCGTGCCGCCCGACACGACGAGGTTTAGGCGGCAGCGCGCGGCGACGCGCAACACCGTTGCCATTGCGGGCGAGATGTTGCCCTGCTGGGCCATCTGGTCGAAGCCGATCTGCCGCTTGCCGAATTTTCGGATCGACACGGAGGGACCATCGATGGCAAGCGGCGGAATGATGATGTTGACGCGGCTGCCATCCTGCAGGCGCGCATCGCAGATCGGGCTCGCCTCGTCGACACGGCGTCCGACCCGGCTCACGATCCGGTTGCAGATGTTCAACAGATGGGCATTGTCCTCGAACGTCACCGACGACAGATCGAGCTTGCCACGTTTCTCGATATAGACCTGTTTGGGGCCGTTGATCATGATGTCGGTGATCGCCTCGTCTTCGAGCAACGGCTCGAGCGGCCCCAGCCCCAGCATGTCGTTGACGATCTGGTAGACGAGGTCCGACGTCTCCGGCCGGTTGAGCTGGAGGCGATGTTCCACCAGCAATTCGGCGACCAGGCCGTCGAGCTGGCGCACCAGTTCGTTGCGCGGCAGGCTGACCGCAGCGGCAAGATCGATGCGGCCCATCACCAATGGCTGCACGGCGCGGCGCGCCTGGTCGACCTTGCTGCGCGATAGCCGGCTCGCCGATTTGTCGGCCGAATCGGCCTTGGGCATCGGCTCGGCGGGCCACGCTGTCGTTCGCGATTCCGCCGCGGTATCGCCCGACGCCGTCGGCTGCGCGCGTCGCTCCGAGAGATCCGGCGTGGGCACCGCGAAAATCGCGGCTGCAGGCACGATGGCGTCCGGCAGCGCGATGTCGGCAACCGTCGGCGAGCTGAAACTCGTCGCCGGCAGGACAGGCCTCAACACCTCGGACACGTAGGCGCGCAGTTCGAGAGGCGCCAGCATGACGCCCTGACCGCGAAAATGGACCATCGTCAGGGACCCGGCCTGGCGGGTCACCTCACCGGCCGATGCACCGGCAAGGACCAGCGCTCGCAGGCGCGGCGCGACGGACTCGCCGAGACTCGCGGCCGCCGCGGCGAGGCGACTCGCGCGATCGACCGGCGCTGCGGCAACCGCCGATTCGCCGCGTGGATCACCTGCGCTTCGTCGGCCGATGCGATCGAGCGGACCGGCCGACGACGGCGTTCCTGCGTCAGAACTCTTGGTTCGCAAGCCGAACATGATCCCTACTTCTTCCTTTTCTTGATCCCCTGCGCGAACCGGGCGAGCATGCTTGTCGCCTTCTTGGCCTCTCCATGGCCCTCGTCCCCTGCCGCATCGAGGCCGGCGACGAACGTCCGCAGGGCTTTCACGATGCCGCTGTTGGGCGCTGCCTCCGACAGCGGCTTGCCGGAATTCACCGCCGCGAGAGCCGCCGGAACATCGGCCGGGATCTGGCAGTCGACCCGGCGTTTGAGCGTGCGCTCGACGTCGGCGACCTTGACCGCCGAGCGGCGCGCGTCGACGACACCGCTGGTCGCAAGATGCAGCCTGGCGCCCGGCGCCACGTCGTGGACCATCTGCTGCAGGCGCATGGCGTCGCGCACGCCGGGCAGCGACAGGTCGGCAATCAGCAGAATGTCGGTCGAGGCCTCGATGACCTGCCTCTGGATGACCGGATCGCCACGCGGCACGTCGGCGACGATCCAGCGGAAGCGGCGATGAACCGAACGGAGAAAGTCGTTGGCGGCGTGCGGGCGCGCCTGAAAGCCGCCAGTCGGCGCCTCTTCCGCGCCGATGGCGTAGAGATAATCGGTTTTCTTCTGAGCGACCTGCTGAATGAACAGTGCGTCGATGCGATCCGGCTGGTCCAGCGCCTCACGCAATGCGTCGATCGCCTCGAGGTCGAGCGCCAGCATCAGCGAACCGTAGTGCAGGTCGAAATCGATCAGCAGCACCTCTTCCTTGAGGCGGTTGCCGAGCATGGCGGCGATCGCGATGGCGATCGTGGTGGCACCGACGCCGCCGCGCGCACCGATCACCGACAAGGTACGCGGTTTCGCGCCCTTCAACGCCGCGCCGGTGGGTGCCATGGCGGCGCCGCCGCGCTCGCGTACTTCGAGGGCGCGTTCGACGGCACGTCCCATCACACCCTCGGCAAGCGGCAGCGCGAGGTAGTCGTTGAATCCAACCGCCAGGAGATCGCGATAGAGCGCGACGTCGTTGATGAAGCCGACGCCGATCACGACGCAGCCGCTAGGCACGGCGGTCTTCAGCGCCGCGGCGTCCGCGACCGGATCGGCGGCATCTGCCAGATCGACGATCAGCAAGTCGAGTTCGCGCGGCCATTCGCTGACGGCCAGCGCGGCATCGATCGAGCCGTCGCGGATGTTGGCCTTGCCCAGCGTCATGTTGAAGAGATCGGCCGACACGCGCGATTGCGCGATCGAATCGGCCACGAACGCCATGGCGGTAATCGCCGACTTTTCCTCGTTCGCGGAGGAGACGCGTTGCGCGCTGGCGGAGGCGGCCATGATCAGCCCGTCAGCTCCCGGCGCCGGTGGTCCCACCACCCCCCGTCGCACCGCCGCCGGCGGAGGTCGTGCTGCCGGCACCGACGCTGCGCACGCGGCCTTCGCGATAGCGCTGCACCGCCTCGGCGTTGATCGTGGCGTCGGCCGGGCCCGCACTGCGGCCAACTGCGGCATCGCGTGGACGGGCAAGCATTTGCCCGAGGTTGTAGGCGTCGGCGCAGCCGAAACCCGGCATCACCGCTTCGTTCGGGTTCCACATGCTGGCCGGGTTGTAGTTGGGGCAGTTGCGCGTGGCGATCCGGTATTCGGAACGCACGACAACGACCGAATTCGGCCCCATTGCCATTGCCGGCTCGACGGCCGTATCCACCCAGCGCGCGCCGTCCGTTGACAAGCTCTGCTTCACCTGCTGGGCGCGCAGTTGCTGGAGCGTGCCACCCGAGCCGTCGGTCACGACAACGAACTCGTCACGCTGAGCCCGCCGTCCGGCAGCAACCATTGCCTTGAGCTCGTTGCGCTGCCCGGCATCGAGTTGACTGGTGCCCGGCCGAAAGCCGACAGCCAGCATGGCGTCGGCGCGAGCGGGATCGTAGCGCGTCTCGCGCACCGCCTGCTGGACAGTGGGATCGGCACAGGCTGCCAGCGAAGCGGCGGCAAGGAGGAGGAAAACGGCGGCTCGCATGATTGCTCCTAGTCCAGTTTGAAGCCGGCGGTGGGGCCGCGGACCTGTTGCTCGCGGCCTACCGCGATGCGATTGGGCGGCGTCGGGTGATTGAGACGCTGATAGAGCAGGCGGTCGGCGTCGGTCGGCGGTACCCGGGCGGTCATGGGTGTCCGCAGCTTGCCGCTGGTCGGTTCGACGAAGTACGGCGTGATGATGATCACGAGCTCCGTTTCGTTGCGCTGGTAAGCGTCCGACTTGAACAGCGAGCCGAGAATGGGAATGTCGCCCATCCAGGGCAATTTGACGATGTCCTGCTGCGAGGTCTGTAGCAGCAGCCCGGCAACGGCGAAGCTCTGCCCGCTGCCGAGCTCGATCGTGGTCGACGCCTTGCGCGTCTGGATCGCCGGTATGATGACGGTCGACGTGGCTGTGAGCGGCACACTCACCTGGCCGTTCGTCGTCAGCTGGCTGACTTCGGGTGCCACCTTGAGATTGATGCGGTCACCGATGATGGTCGGCGTAAAGGCAAGGCTGATGCCGATCTGCTTGTAGATGACTGAGATCGTGCTACCCGTCAGGCCGGCCTGCGGAGTGAGCACCGGAATCTCGCCGCCGGCCAGAAAACTCGCGGTCTCGCCCGACATGGCGATCAGGTTCGGCTCGGCAAGAACAGTGGCCTGGCTCTGGGTGGCAAGAAAGTCGATGAAGCCGTTGAGGTCTCCTGATTGAAGAGCAACCGCACCCGAAGCCGCACCGCCGGTCGACTGCACAGTGCGGACGGCGGCGCCGATCCCGGCGCTGATCCCGGCCGTGCTGAGACCAAACAGCGCGACGTTGTTGATGTTCTGCCAGTTGACGCCAACGCGCTTCAGCGCCTGGCGCGAGACTTCAGCGACCTTGACCTGCAGCTGCACCTGGGTCGGCGCATTTATCTTGATGTTGTTGATGACCTTCGCATTGGAGGAGACGTGCTGCAGCGCCAGTCGACGGGCGTCTTCGGCGATAACTGCCGAACGGACCGTGCCGCTCAGCACTATCGCTTCGCCCTGATTGTCGAAGCCGACACCGCTGTTGGGATGCAGCGCGTCGAGCGCTTCCTTCATGCGGCTGACCGGCGACGTCACTCGCACGATGGTGTTGAGCAAGACGCGGTCCTGGTCATCGACCGCGTAGAGCACGGTGTCGCCCGGCTTCTTGGCGAAGACGTAGATCATGCCCGGCGACTTCACCTGGACGTCGGCGATGTCGGGCGCGGCCACGAACACCGTGGCAGCGGGGCCCGGCAGCTTGATGGCCGTGCCCTTGTTGACCTCGAGCGTCAGCGTCGGCTGTTGCGTCGGCACCATCTGGCCCTGGCCGAAACTGCGGCTCGGCGCGCCGGTGACGATCGGCGGCGCCGGCCGCGGCGAAGCTCCCGGGGCAGGCGGCTGGATCGGGACAGGTGCCGGCGGAGGGGCCTGCGCCAGTCGCGGTTGAGCCGGCGTCGTCGGCTGGATGCCGGGACCGGAATCGGGCACGGCGGCAGGCGCGCGCTCGACCGAAGGCCGAGCCGTCGGCGGGGTTTGCGGCTGTGTTGGAGCGTCCGGCGTCAAGGAAGCGGTGAAGATCGGAGCCCGCGGTGGAAGCGCAGCGACCGTCGGCGGCTGGAGATTGGCAGCCTTGGCTTCGACCGCCGGCACTGGCGCGTTGACCACGGGCGCTGCGACCACGGCAGGGTTCGCCGCAGCGGCCGGCGCCGGCGTGGCGGTCATGTCGCGCATCATCTTCGTGACCCGCTCGGACTCACGGCGGTTGAGGTCGTCCGAGACCGTGTCGGTTGCGGTGCGCCGGGATTTCTTGGCGATCGTGGCCTTGGCCGGGACGGGCTTCGGCTGAACTTGCACCGGCGCGTCCGGGTCGGTCATTTGCACCTGGGCGAGCAACAGGGACGGCTGGAACGCGAACGCAAGCGATGCGGCGAGCGCGACCGACGATCCGATGCGACGCCAGATCGATGGTTTCGAGGCCAGGATGGGTGACGGACTCATTGCGGCACGCCTTGGATGGTTCGGGTGGATGTGGTCGTCCGAGCACGGGGCTTGGTGTCGCCCGCCTTGCCGTCGGCGTGTTTGCCGTCGGCAGTGGAGTCGTCGACGCTGGTGCCGTCGATCTCCTGCTTGGAGCGGTTGCTGCCGCGCAGCAGGAAAATGGTGCGTGGCACTTCGGGAGCACCGGGTCCCTGGCCGATCAGGCGGCTGACTTGGGCGTCGTGGGTGTAGCTGTCGCCCGGTTCGGCAGGAGCGTTCTCGGCCTTCGCCGGATCCCGGCCGTTCTCGTTGTCCTGCAGGCTGCGCAATACCAGCGACAGGTCGCCCATCTTCACCGCCAGCGTGACGATTTCGCTCTGCTTGGGCGTGAGTTCCAGGGTGGCGGTCTTGGCGACATCGGGCTTATCGCCCGGCGTGAAGTCGAGCTTCTGGTCCATGGCGATCACGCGTGCGTTGCGCAGGATGGTCTCGGTCGCGTTGTGCTGGCCCTGCACGCCGTTCAGAACGTGGGTCAGCAGCACGTCAACGCGATCGCCGGCATAGATGAAGCCCGACACCGCGGAAGTGGCCGTGACCGGCACGCTGACGGCCCGCGTGCCGGGCTGGAGCACGGCGGCCATGAAGCCGCGTGTGCCGGCGAGCACGAGCTTGCCTTCGCTGATCGGCTCGCCGGCCGCGATCGGGCCGCGCGCCACGGCGCCGACGAAATCCGACTGCGGGCGCTTGCCTTCGACGACGTAGGTCGGCGCCAAGCTGCCCTGCGGCCAGGACTGCCAACGCATGTCGTCCGGTTTGACGATCTGGCCGGTGGGCACGGCGTTGCGCGCCACCAATACATGCAAGGTCGGCGCCGCCACCGGCACTTCGCGGTGCACTCCCGCCTGCGCCAGCATCGCCGCACGTTCGTTCTGCAGCCAGGCGCGCGCCAGGAATGCCGTGGCGCCGGCAACGATCACGGCCAACAACAGGAAGACCACGCGCTTGCTGTTCACGACGACTGCTCCCTATTGCTCACGACAGCTCCCTCACGACACGGCAAGCGAGGCCGCAACCCACAGGCCGCCGGCGGCAATCGCCGGGCCATACGGCAGGCCGCCACGCAGGCGCGCGCGGATCGTGACGCCGCCCGCCGGCGCCGCCGGGCCGATCGGCGCTCCGGCCAGGATGGCCATGCCCAATGCACCGCCGACCAGCGCCGTCACCATCAGCAAATCGACCAGCAGGCCGGGTCCTGCGAACAGGCCGGCGGCGGCCAGCAATTTCACGTCGCCGCCCCCCAGGCCGCCCGCGGCAAAGGCCATGGCACCGGCACCGAACAGAGCTGCAGCGCAGGCGGCCGACAAAGCAACACTGGTGATCGACATCGTGCCGACGCCGAGCCCGGCCAGCGCCCAGACGGCGAAGCAGGCCGCAATCGCCAGCGAGAGGCCGTTGGCGATGCGCATGGTGCGCAAGTCCTGCCAACCCGCCGCGATGAGCAGGAGCACGAAGGCGAGCAGACAGCCGGCCTGTAGAGGCGCAAACAGCGACATCCGACACCCATCCAACTCGGGCGGCGCCTCGACGCGCCGCCAAAAGACTTGCCGCCTGCCGACGGCGTCGCTGTCCTCTAGTTTTGTCCGATTGTGGCTGCCCAAGCAGCTTGGGGAATTTTCTTAAGAACTAAGTTCGAAACGAATGCACAAACGACAAAGGATCAAAGGACAACTAATAAGAACGTTACAGAAGATATCTTCAGTAGTACCTCAAATCAAGGCCGTAATGCATTCAAATAAAAGAGAAAAATGTCTCTAGACACAATGGGTAGGGGGTCAAAAGGAACGGGCGGCCCATCTCTGGACCGCCCGCTTTGGGACCCTGCAACGAGCTGGTGGATCAGGTCATCGCGTTGGCGACGTTGCCCAACACGTTGGTGACCTTGCCGCCCACCGTGCGCATCGAGGCGATGGCAGCGACTGCGATCAACGAGGCGATGAGCGTGTACTCAATCGCCGTGGCACCCTGATCGTTCTTCATCAGGCGACGGAAAATGGACAGCATGTGAAACTCCAAAGTCTTAAACTGGGCGGGTCTGGCGCGGCTCACTCCGGGAAACGAGATCGGGCCACCCGCCCTATGGCGGAGTCATTGAAATATTGAGGTTGCCCTCGGAAGCGACCCTGACTCCACAGTACCGCTCCGAGTTAGAGAACGTACTTAAGGCGATTTGTCAGGTCAATTGAATTTAGGCCAAAATATGAAGAATTTATCGTAAAACATTGATATCAAATGTATTTTATAGAACATAAACAAACCATAGATGACTTCTCAGGAGACCACGCTAGATGTCGCTAACGATCGGATTCTGAGTCCGCGCCAAAGCCTTCCAGAACACGCGCGACGGCGGTCCAGAAACACAGCAGCGCGAAAGCAGCCGCGAGCCAGGGAAACGATGCCGGAAACAGGCAGAACAGGACGAACGCGATGATCGTCTCGGTCCCCTCGATCAGGCCGGCCGAATAAAAGAAAGACTTTCGTCCGCGCACGCCATTGTCAGTCTCGCCGCGCTGGGCCGCCATCACCGCGCGCCCGAGAAAGGAAGTGCCGGTACACATGAAGGAAGTGAGCAGCAGAGCTGCCCACACGGCATTGTCGGCACTGGCCAAGGCGAAACCCAGCGGAACGGCGGCGTAGAAAGCCATGTCGCAGACGATATCGAGGTAGCCGCCGAAAGCCGTTGGCCGCGTACGGCGCGCAATCACTCCATCGAGGCCGTCGAGCAACCGATTGAGCAGAATGACAATCAGGGCGGCACTGTAGTTGCCGTAGGCAAGTAGTGGCACCGCGAGCAGCCCGACGGCGAAACCGGCGAGAGTAGCCTGGTTCGCGGTCAGTCCACGATCGGCGAGCCAGACTCCAGCGCAATTGAGCGGCGGATCGACCAGCCGCCGCAAGAGGGGGTCGAGCATCGCCGCGGCAGCGCGATCAGGTGCCCGGCGGCACCGACTCCACGGCGTGCAACGACACAACTTCGCCGGTGACGCGATCCTGCGCGGCCTGCCGGCGATAGGTCACCCAGCTGAACGGGATCAGCCCGACGTAGACCAGCCCCAGCAGCGAAAGCCCGATCCACGGCGAACTCGCCAGAACAGCCATGACCAGGGCAGCCCCCAGCAACGACGGCAAAACAAGATGACGCGGCACCCGTCCCTTCTTGAAAGAGAAGGTTGGCAGCCGGCTCACCATCAGGCCACCGACGGCGACCAGGACGGCACCTACGACCAGCGCGTGGCGCGGCCAAGCCGCCTCGATCTCGAAGCTTATCGCCAGAGGAATCAAGGCAAGCAGTGCGCCCATGGGCGCCGGCACGCCGGTAAAGTAGGAGCCCGTCCAGACCGGCGGCGGCGTGTCGGACAGCAATGCGGTGTTGAAGCGCGCAAGACGCAGCGCCGCGCAGATGGGAAACATCAGCGTTACCAGCCAACCCAGCGCACCGCCGTCCTTCAGCGAGGCAAGATAGAGCACCAACGCCGGCGCGACGCCGAAGCAGAGGAAATCCGACAGCGAGTCGAGTTCGGCGCCGAACTGGCTGGTGACGCCCAACCGGCGCGCCACCCTGCCGTCGAGGGCATCGAAAATCGCCGCGACGATGATGGCAATGACGGCGAGGCGAAACTCGCCCTGCAGGGCGAAGCGGATGGCGGTCAGCCCCGAGCAGAGCGCGGCCAACGTCAGTATGTTGGGGATCAGCCGGTTGACGGAGAAACCCCGTAATCCGCGACGCCTGCGGAGATCGCTGTCCATGCCGCCTCCTGAAAGTCCTAGAATTCGATCACCCGGCGCGCCTCGGCGACCGCAGGATCGAGTTCGGCCATGACCGTCTCGCCGCCGATCATGCGCTGTCCCGGCGCCACCAGCAAACGCGCCCCCGTCGGCAGATAGAGGTCGGTGCGGCTGCCGAAGCGGATATGGCCGAATCGTTCGCCCGCCGCCACCGCCTGGCCCGGCTTGATATAGCAGACGATGCGGCGTGCCACCCAGCCGGCAATTTGGACGCAGCCGATCACCCGGCCGTCGGGCCGGCGCAAGGCAATCGCCATGCGCTCGTTCTCTTCGCTCGCCTTGTCGGCGGCGGCATTGAGGAACTTGCCCGGACGATAGGCCACGACATCGACCGTCGCCGCACACGGCGAGCGATTGATGTGCACGTCGAAAACGCTGAGGAAGATCGAGACGCGGGTCAGCGCCTGCTCGCCAAGTCCGAGTTCGGCCGGCGGCACCGCGTCGACGACCATCTGCACCAGCCCGTCGGCCGGCGCGATCAGCACGCCATCGTCCTGCGGCACGCCGCGCGGCGGATCCCGGAAGAAATAGATCGACCACAGGGTGAGCACCATCAACGGCCAGAACAGCCACGCCACGCCAGTCAGGGCGCCGAGAAAAGTCACTCCGGCGAACATGGCGATGAAACGCCAACCATCGCCGAGCACGGGCACGAAGAAATTGGCCAGCATGAGCGCTCTCTGTCGCCTGTTGATCGTCAGTTGACCTTGGGCAGGCTGAAAATCTGGCCGGGGTATATCAGGTCCGGGTCGCGAATCTGGTTCTTGTTGGCCGCGAATATGACGGTAAACCGCCAGCCTTCGCCATAATGCGCCCGCGCGATGTTCCACAGATTGTCACCCCGCACCACGTGCAGGCGGCGATTGTCGGTAGCAGCCGGCGTCGCCGTCACCAGGCGCTCGAACGACAGTTCGAGCCTCGCCATCGGCTTGCCGTCCTTGGACAGCCGGTCGAGCCGGAGCTTGTGCTTGCCGTGCTCGATGGGTTCGGCCGGCACCAGCCGCCAGCGGCCGTCGGCGCCGGCTGCACCCTCGGCCACCATCTTGTCGTCGAGATAGACCCGCACCGTGGTCCCCGCTGTCGCCTGGCCAGTGACCGTGACCTGACCGCGCTCGTCATAGTCGAGCGTTGAGAGCTGGAGGTCGGCTGACTTCGGGACTCCCTCTGCCGATGGCGGCTGCACAAGCGTCGCCGCGCCGCTCGGCGGCGCGATCATGACGAGCGTCTGGTCGTTCGGCGTCTGGCCCTTGGACGCCTCGACCTTGGCAGTCCCGCCTTTGGCCGCCTCGCTCTTGGCCGCTTCGCCCTTGGCGTCGGGCGGCATCGGCACGACCGCCACCACCACCTGCTCCGACGTAACCGGCGCGCGCCCTTCGACATGCTGGACCACACGCAACTCGTGCTGGCCGGGGCTGAGCGGCGGATCCTGGGTGAGCAGCACCCATTCGCCGCGCGCGTCCGCCTCGCCACGGGCAATTTCCTTGCCGCCGTCGAGCAGAACGATCTTGGCCCCCGGCGTGGCACGGCCGGCAATCACTGCGCGGCCGTCCGGCCCGATGCGCGCGACATCGAAGCTCGGCGCTGTGACCGCCGCGGGGGGCGCTATGATTGCCGCGGGCGGGATGGCGGTTGGGGCCGGTCGGGGCTCGCTCGGGGTCGTCGCTGATGGCGGCGCGGACGGCGCGGGTGGCGTCGGCGCGGCCGGCTTGGCAGCATCGATGACCGCCCGATCGCTTATCTTGCCCTGCCAGGCGACCGCCAGCGCAATGGCGATGACCGCCACGCCAACCGCCACCAGCCCGAAAACCGTGCGTGACATCAAGCTCCCAACGGTGCGACGACCGACCGCTATTGGCGTCGCGCCTTCCCTCGACGAAATGATACCATGCCCATCCGGTCCGGAAAGACGTCGGATCTCCTGTAAATATAAAGAAACCGCCGTGTCCTGGTCCGTTCCTTCTTCGATATGCGTCTTCTGCGGCGCCCGCTTCGGCACCGATCCCGGCCATCGCGAGGCCGCCCTACGTTTGGGCGAACTGCTGGCCTTCGAAGGAATAACGCTCGTCTACGGCGGAGGTGGCGTCGGCCTGATGGGCCTGCTGGCCAACGCCGCGCTGAAGGCCGGCGGCAGGGTGGTCGGCGTCATTCCGCAGTTCCTGCTGCAGCGCGAAGCGGGCCATCCGGCGCTGAGCGAGACCGTCGTCGTCGAGACCATGCACGAGCGCAAACTGCAGATGTTCCAGCGTTCCGACGCCTTTGTGATCCTGCCCGGCGGGCTCGGGACCCTCGAGGAGTTCTTTGAGGTGCTGTCGTGGCGAACGCTTGGTCTGCATACCAAACCGATCATCATCGTCGATCAGGGCGGCTACTGGCAGCCCCTGGCGGCCCTCCTGCGCGGCGTCGTGGAAGGCGGGTTCGCCGAACGGACCCATCTCGATCATGTGGCTTTCGTCAGCGATCTCGACGGCGTGTTGCCGGCCATGGCCGCCATGCCGCGCGCGATGGTCGCCGAAAAGCAGCTCGATCGGCTGTGAAACGGCGGGCCACGGCTCGCCTTGCCCGCCCTGCCGGGGCCCCTTGCTTCCCTTCAAATAGATCTCTCGCAAATGCCCGGGATGACCGCCACGGGCGGTCACTCCCACTCGATCGTCCCCGGCGACTTGCTCGTGATGTCGTAGGTCGCGCGGTTGATGCCGCGCACCTCGTTGATGATGCGGCGGGCGACGCGGCCCAGGAAGGCGTGGTCTCTTGATTGTCACCGACGGCCCACCGCTGAAGCTCACCCACTCGATCACGTCGGGATAGAGGGTACTCTGCGCCGAGAACTGCGCGCCACCGATCTTCTTCGCCTCGGCCTCGTACGCATCGATAAACAGCGTGCCGATCGTCTTAGCTTCTTTTCGGGATCGGTGGTGCCAGCGAGCGCGTCGAGGAACTGCTTGCTCGCATCGGCGTGGGCCAGCAGGATGACATCGCCGCGCCGGAGATTGCCTTTCGCTTACGGCAATGCAAAAAGACAGGCCATAATCAGCAATAAATCAACTCCGCCGAAACGAAAGCGGCGCACGGAGATGCAAGTATGTCAGATCTCGAAATCGTCTGGACGAAGGTTGATGAAGCCCCCGGGCTTGCAACATTATCCCTGCTGCCGATCGTCCAGGCGTTCGTCGGCGCGGCCGGCGTGAAGATGAAGCTGAAGGACATTTCGCTGACCGGCCGCATCATCGCGAACTTCCCCGACAAGCTGAAGCCCGAGCAAAAGATCAACGACGAGCTCGCCGAACTCGGCAAGCTTGCGATGCGCCCCGAGGCCAACATCATCAAGCTGCCCAACATCTCTGCATCGATCCCGCAGCTGAAGGCCGCGATCAGGGAGTTGCAGGGCAAGGGTTACGACGTGCCTAACTATCCGGACAGCGACGCGACGCCGGCGGACAAGGAAATCCGCGCCCGCTATGGCAAGGTGCTGGGCAGCGCCGTCAACCCGGTGCTGCGCGAGGGCAATTCCGACCGCCGCGCCGCCGGCGCCGTGAAGCAGTACGCGCGCAAGCATCCGCACAAGATGGGCCCCTGGACCAGGGACTCGAAGACGCACGTGGCGCACATGTCGGGCGGCGACTTCTACGGTTCGGAGGTCGCGGCGACCATCGCGGCGCCGACCAATGCCCGCATCGAGCTGGTCGGCAGCGCTGGCGCCGTCACGGTGCTGAAGGCCAAGACGCCGCTCAAGGCCGGCGAGATCATCGATTCGTCGGTAATGAGCGCCAAGGCCTTGCGGGCGTTCTACGCCGCGCAGATCGACGCCGCGAAGAAGGACGACGTCCTGTTCTCGCTGCACGTCAAGACGACCATGATGAAGATCTCCGATCCCATCCTGTTCGGTCATTGCGTTGCGGTGTTCTTCGCCGATGTGTTCGAGAAGCACGGCGCCACGCTGACGAAGCTTGGCGTCGATCCCGACAACGGCGTGAGCGACATGCTGACCCGGATCGAGACGCTGCCGGCGGCCGAGAAGGCGGCCATCAAGGCCGATATCCAGGCCACCTACGCCAAGCGCCCTGCCCTCGCCATGGTCAATTCCGACAAGGGTATCACCAACCTGCACGTGCCGAGCGACGTGATCATCGATGCCTCGATGCCGGCGATGATCCGCGAGTCGGGCAAGATGTGGGGGCCCGACGGCAAGCTGCACGACGTGCTCGCCTCGATCCCCGATCGTTGCTACTCGACGCTGTTCCAGGCCGTCATCGAGGACTGCAAGGCGCATGGCGCCTTCGACCCGAGGACGATGGGCGACGTGCCGAACGTGGGCCTGATGGCGCAGCAAGCCGAGGAGTACGGCTCGCACGACAAAACGTTCGAGCTCGCCACGGCGGGAACGGTGCGCGTGGTCGACGATGACGGCACGGTCCTGCTGTCGCAGAAGGTCGAGACCGGCGACGTCTTCCGCATGTGCCAGGTCAAGGACGAGCCGATCCAGGACTGGGTCAAGCTCGGCGTGCGCCGCGCGCGTCTGACCAACACTCCGGCGGTGTTCTGGCTCGACGCCAAGCGCGCGCACGACGCGCAGCTGATCGCCAAGGTCGAGAAGTACCTCAAGAACGAGGACACGAAGGGCCTGGACATCCGCATCCTGGCGCCGGTCGAGGCGATGAAGCTCTCGCTCGACCGCATCCGCCAGGGGCTCGACACGATCTCTGTCACCGGCAACGTGCTGCGCGACTACCTGACCGATCTTTTCCCGATCATGGAGCTCGGCACGTCGGCCAAGATGCTGTCAATTGTTCCGCTGCTGGCGGGCGGCGGGTTGTTCGAGACCGGGGCCGGCGGTTCAGCGCCCAAGCATGTGGAGCAGTTCCAGCACGAAGGCTATCTGCGCTGGGATTCGCTGGGCGAGTTCCTGGCGCTGGGCGCTTCGCTGGAACATCTGGCGCAGAGAACCGGCAACGCGGACGTGAAGGTCCTTGCCGAGACGCTCGACGAGGCCAACGGCCAGATCCTCGAGCACAACCGTACGCCTGCCCGCAAGATCGGCGAACTGGACAATCGTGGTAGCCATTTCTACTTGGCACTGTATTGGGCACAGGCGCTGGCCAGGCGCGACAACAGCACGGCCCTGTCAGCCCGCTTCAAACCGCTGGCAGAGACGCTGGCGGCCAACGAGGCCAAGATCGATGCCGAGTTGATCGCCGCGCAGGGTAAGCCGGTGGATACTGGCGGTTACTATCTGCCCGATCAGACCAAGACATCGGCAGCGATGCAGCCGAGTGCGACGTTGAACGCTGCGCTCGCCGCTCTTTGACGCGGCTTCAGGTGGAACCGCCAGGCGGCCAAGATGGCCAAGTGGTAGCCGCCCATTGATCGTCGGGGGCGCTGACGGCTGCCGCACCGGCTGGGTTGTCTGCCGGCGCGCCACTGACGGCACGCTCGACATAGGAGTTGTGAAGACCCTCGCAGATGCCTGCGAGGGTCTTTCCATTCTGGCCGTCGACATGCCGATCGGGCTCTGCGACATGCCCCGCCCCGGCCGTGCCTGCGAACCCGCGGCACGCGCCTTGCTGCCAGGCAAGGCGAGCTCGGTGTTTCCGACGCCCTGCCGTCCGGCGCTGGCCTGCACGACCCACGCCGAAGCCAACGCCACCAGCCGGAAACTGGGCATGGGTCTGAACCAGCAAACCTTCAACCTGTTTCCCAAGTTGCGCGAGGTCGACGAACTGCTGCGCGGTCGACCCAGGCTGAAGCGTATCGTCCATGAGGCGCACCCCGAGCTCGCCTTCGCGCGCATGAACGGCGGCAAACCGGTGCTGAGCAAGAAGCGCATGCCCGACGGCTTCGACGAGCGGCGGAAGCTGCTCGCCAAGTACGGCTTCAAATGGAGAGTCGAAGCGCTGTCCGGTGCGGCGCGCGATGACGTGCTTGACGCCATGGCTGTCTGCCGCACCGCGATGCTGATCGCCGACGGCACGGCCACACGACTCGGCCCGGCGCGCCTGCGCGACCGCTACGGCCTGCCGATGAACATCTGGTTCTGAGTTATTCCGGCTTGATTCCGGCGGCCTGCAGGACCGGCACCCAGATCGGCTCCTGCTTCTTCAGCCAGTCGGCGAGTTCCTGCGGCGTGCCGCCCATGGCGACGAAACCGCGCTTGCGCAGGTCCTCTTTCCCCGCCGGCGTCGACACGGCCGTGTTCAGTGCCTGATTGAGCTTGGCGATGGTCGCGGGCGGCGCGCCGGCGGTCGCCAGCAGCGTATAGACGATCGTGCCGTCAACCTCGCCGGCACCGAGTTCCTTGAAGGTCGGGATCTGGGGTGCCACCGACGAACGTTCGGGCGAAGCCATTGCGTAGGCCTTGAGCTTGCCCGCCACGATCTGGGGCGCGACGCTGGTGATGCTCGACATGCCGAGCTTGATGTGGCCGCCCAACAGGTCGGTCACCAACGGGCCGGTGCCGCGGAACGGCACGTGCGTCAGCTTCAGTCCGTTAAGCAACGCGAACTGCTCCGTCGCCATGTGCATGGGTGTCGTGAGGCCGGCGGTGCCGTATTGAACCTGCCCGGGCACTGCCTTGGCCGCCGCAATGATGGCCTTGAGATCCGGCCAGGGCGCATCGGCGCTGCCGACGAATACCGATTCCTGCTTGGCGATGAAGCCGACCGGCACAAACGCCGTCTTGGGATCGAAGCCGAGCTTGGCCACGATATAGGGATAGAGAACGAGGTTGTTGCTGCTGACGACCATCCAGTGGCCGTCACCGGGCTGCTTGGCCACGAACTCATGAGCGATGCTGCCGCCGCCGCCGCCCTTGTTGTCGATAATGACGGTCTGACCCAGCACCTGCTGCATGGGCTCCTGAATGGCGCGCGCCAGCGCATCGGTGCCGCCGCCCGGCGGGAACGGCACGACCATGTGGACGGGCTGGGAGGGAAAACCCTGGGCCCTCGCTGTTGCTGTGCCGGCCACTGATGCGGCGAGCGAGCTGATCAAGAAGTTGCGGCGCGAATTCACGGGCTGTTATCCCTCCCCGGCTGGCTCCATCGAGCGGAGTATTCGAGCCGTGGAGGGAGCCTAGCGCACTTTGTCAGGCCATGCCCAGCGCATGCTTGTAGACGTCGAGCAGCGTCTCCTGCTCGGCGCGATCGGCTGCGTCCATCTTGCGAAGTGACACTACTCTGCGCATGGTCTTGACGTCGTAGCCGACGCCCTTGGCTTCGCTATAGACGTCGCGGATGTCGCCGCCGATGGCGTGGCGTTCCTCCTCGAGCTTTTCGATCCGCTCGACGAAACTCTTCAGCCGGTCAGCCGAAATCGGCCCGGCCTTGGTCTTCTTTGAAACGGCGCTCCCGTCCGGCATGTCCTGTACTCCTCGATCCACTCGGGCGGACCATAGGAGCGCAGGCGGTGTCGGCTCAATGACGCTCGTGCCTTGAAAGACGGGGATAACGGGGACGGTCCGGCGACCTCTCAGCCGTGCGTGTGCTGGCCCTTGTCGAACGCCTTCTTCTGGTCGCCCGAAGCGTCCTTCTGATGCTTGGCCTTCCATTCGTCGTACGGCATGCCGTAGACGATCTCGCGCGCCTTGGGATCGGGGATCTCGATGCCCTGCTTGCCGGCTTCCTCGCGATACCAGCGCGACAGGCAATTACGGCAGAAGCCCGCCAGATTCATCATGTCGATGTTCTGGACGTCAGTGCGCTCCTGCAGGTGCGACACCAGGCGGCGAAAAGCGGCGGCTTCGAGTTCGGTGCGGGTCTTGTCATCCATGGCGATCTCCCAGGGAGGGTAACTACAGCCGTGTCCGCGGATATAGGCTCAAGCCACAGAATAAACCAGCCGGCAGGGGCGATCCGGGCCGATGCGCCCTGCCTTCCTTGAGGAATTCCGGCAGCAGATGCGTGTGCGGCCCCTCCGGCGAAGCGCCACCCGGCGGCGGAATTGACTGGAACACTTCCAGCCGCGCCACGGCCGAAGCAAGGATGCGTGTGGGGCTCGACCGCGCCACTGCCGCTCCCGCGGGATTGCCGGCGGCAAACAGCGGGCGGCCGGTCGCGGTGCGCAGGATGGCCAAGGTCTCGCCGTCGCCCGGCCGGATCCGGACCAGCATGTCGACATGCGGCGCACCGATGCCGAGATCGAAGGTCGTCCCGTCGAGTGCGGCGATGGTCGTGCGCCGTGCCCCGGTCCGCGGCGAGCAGAAGGCGATCTCGCGCAGGCGTCCCGTGTCGTCGGTCAGGGCGAACGGCCGAACGCCGTCGAGGTCGAGGATGGCGAGCGCACCACGCCTGGTGCGTACCGCGAGCGCGTCGAGGTCAATCTCCAGTCCGGCCTCATCGAGGTCGTACTGGAACTCGCCGATGGCGCCCCAGGTGCCGACACTCCAGCCCGTGCTCGCCTCGACGAGATAGCGCCGCACGATGTCGCGCGCGGGCTCGTCGAGCGGCGCGCACTTCATGCCGTCGCCAACCGCTGGCGCAAGGCGACGGCAACGGCGGACCCGACCGCCGGTGCCAGCCTGCGACCCCAGGATCGCGCGTCGTCGGGCGTGGCCATCAGATCCTGCCGCACTTCGAGCGAGCAGTGCGGCAAGGCCCGCGGCCGGGCGTGCGCCGTCAGCGTGTATTCGTACGAGGCGCGCGCCGAATAAGGCTCGTTGTCGCCCACCACCAGCGACGCATCGCGGCGCAGTTCGCCCAGCAGGGGTTCCGGCAGGGCCGGGTCGTCGTTCCACAGCACGCCGACATGCCACGGCCGTTTGAAGCCTTTCATCTCGGGCGTGAAGCTGTGCATCACCAGCAGGCAGACCTTGCGGCCGCCGGCCGTCATGCGGTCGAGCTGGCGGTCGACTTCCTGGTGATACGGCCAGAAACAGGCTTCCGCGCGCGCGTCGATCTGCGCCGGGGTGAGGCCGTGATTGCCCGGCACTTCGGTGCCGTCGCTGATCTCCGGCGTCGAGCCCTCGCCGCCCGGCCAGCGATTGCAGTCAATCACCAGCCGCGAGTAGCCCGATGCCACCAGCGGCGCGTCGAGCATGGCGGAAAGTTCGATCGCCGCATCGAGGCCGCCGATATCCCAGCCGATGTGCTGCGAGAGTTCGGCGTCGGTGATGCCCAGTGTGCCCAACGCCTTCGGCACCGCCTTGCTCGCGTGATCGCACAGCAGGAGCAGCGGCGCCTTGCCGGCTTCGTTGTGGACGGAAAACGGCGGCGGATCGCCCGGTCCGAGCAGTGGTTGCATCGCGCCCCTATAGTGCGAAGATTGCACAAATGAAAGATGCCGACGCCCGCACCCTGTTGCGCGACCTGTTCGATGCAGCTCTTGCGGCCGCCTGTCCCGCCACCTGCCTCGCCCCCTACATCGCCAAGCTGCAGCCGCCGAAAGGCCGCACGATCGTAATCGGCGCCGGCAAGGCGAGTGCGGCGATGGCGCGCGCGGTCGAGGATCAGTGGCGGCATCCGCTCGAAGGCCTGGTCGTCACGCGTTACGGCTATGGCGAGGCCTGCAAGCGCATCGAGATCGTCGAAGCCGCGCACCCCGTGCCCGACGAGAAGGGCAGCGCCGCCGCCGGCCGCATCCTCGAGAAAGTGAAAGGCCTCAGCGCCGACGACCTCGTGCTCTGCCTGATCTCGGGCGGCGCCTCGGCTTTGCTCGCTTTGCCGGCGCCCGGACTGACGCTTGCCGACAAGCAGGAGGTCAATCGCGCGTTGCTGAGGTCCGGCGCCCATATCGGCGACATGAATACGGCGAGAAAACACCTCTCGGCCATCAAGGGCGGCCGGCTTGCCGTCGCGGCCCAGCCAGCGCGCGTGCTGAGCTGGCTGATCTCCGACGTGCCCAACGATGATCCCGGCGTGATCGGCTCTGGCCCCACTGTGCCCGACCGCACGACCTTCGCCGATGCAATTGCGGTACTGGCGAAATACAAGATCGATCCCCCCGCGTCAGTGCACGCCCATCTCGCGGCGGGCGCCGCCGGTCGGATCGAGGAAACACCGAAGCCTGCCGATCCACGGCTGAGCCGCGTGGAGACGACCGTCGTGGCCACGCCCCAGCGCTCGCTCGATGCGGCCGCAGCCGTCGCCCGCTCGCGCGGCTGCGTCGTCGTCATGCTGGGCGACAATCTCGAGGGCGAGGCGCGCGAACTGGGTGCGGCCCATGCTCGCCGCGCACTCGACCTCGCCGCACGCGTTGCCAAGCCTACGGTGATCCTGTCGGGCGGCGAGACGACCGTCACGGTGCGCGGCAAGGGTCGCGGCGGCCGCAACGTCGAATACCTGCTCGCCGAAGCGATCGAAGCCAACGGCGCACCGCAGGTCTGGGGCCTCGCGGCCGATACCGACGGCGTCGACGGTGCGGAAGACATCGCCGGCGCGATCTTCACGCCCCATACGCTGCAGCGCGCCAAGGCCAAGGGGCATGCTCCGCGGGCCATGCTGGACAACAATGACGGCCATGGTTTCTTCGAGCTGTTGGGCGACAGTCTTGTCACAGGCCCGACCCGCACCAACGTCAATGACTTCAGGGCCACGTTGATCGCCCCATGACGACCTATACCGGTTCCTGCCACTGCGGTGCGCTCACCATCCGTTTTGAGTCGGCCAAGAAGCCGGAAGAGATGCGGGTCGGCCGCTGCGGCTGCAGTTTCTGCCGCCGCCATGGTGCGCGCACCCTGGGCGATCCCGCCGGTTCGGTCGAGTTCCGCGCCGTGCCGGGCGGCGTGTTGCGCTATCGCTTTGGCCTCGGCATCACCGACTACCTGCTGTGCGCCAGATGCGGCACCTATGTCGGCGCCATTATGGAGGACGAGGGCCGTTCGATCGGCATCGTCAACGTCAACTCCCTGGATGTCCGCGATTCGTTCGATCCTGCACCGCCGCTGCACCACTATGACGGTGAAAACGCCGAACGGAGGCGGGCAAGGCGTCGAAAGTTCTGGATGAAGGCTTCTCTGATCGCCTAACGTCCCCCATGGCCATTCTCGGAGTGATCGCCGACGACTTCACTGGAGCGACCGACATCGCGGGCATGCTGGTCAAGGGCGGCATGCCCACCATCCAGACAATCGGCGTGCCGGCGGCAGGCGCGATCCCGGGCGATGTCGACGCGGTCGTGGTAGCGCTGAAGAGCCGCTCGATCCCGGCCAGGGACGCGATCGCCCAGTCGCTCGAAGCACTCAAGGCCCTGCAGGCGGCGGGCTGCATGCGCTTCTTCTTCAAGTACTGCTCGACTTTCGATTCGACCGACGCCGGCAACATAGGACCAGTCGGCGACGCGCTGCTCGATGCGCTCAAGGCCCGGCAGGCGATCTATTGCCCGGCTTTCCCCGAGAACGGCCGCACCATCTTCTTCGGCCATCTGTTCGTCGGTGACCTGTTGTTGTCCGATACGCACATGCGCCATCACCCGCTGAACCCCATGACCGATTCGAGCCTGGTGCGTGTGCTGGCGAGGCAAACCAAACACAAAGTGGGGCTCGTGGCACTGAAGCAGGTGCAGGCGGGATCCGCCATCCTGCGCTCTGCGCTCGACAAGCTCGCGGCCGACGGCGTGCGCCATGTCGTTGTCGATGCCGTGGCCGACACCGATCTCGGCATCATCGGCGAAGCCGTCGGCGACAATCCTCTGGTGACCGGCGGCTCGGGCGTGGCGCTCGGCCTGCCCGCCGCCTATCGCCGCCGCGGCCTGCTGCAGCACAAGGCCAATGCCGACACCCTGCCCAAGATCGGCGGTGCGTCAGCGGTGCTGGCAGGCTCCTGCTCCGCCGCGACGCTCGGGCAGATCGCTGCATTCAAGGGCGCGCATCTGCATCTCGATACCGACGCAATCTGCCGCGGCGAGCCGGTGGTGGAGAAAGCGTTGGCCTGGGCGAAAGACAAGCTCGGCAACGGTCCCATCCTGCTGTCGGCCAGCGACAAGCCCGACGCGGTGAAGGCGCTGCAAAACAAGTACGGCGTCGAGAAATCAAGCCAGGCGATCGAGAAGACCATGGCGGGCCTGGCGCGTGGCCTCGTTTCTGCGGGCGTCGGCCGCCTCGTCGTGGCGGGCGGCGAGACGTCGGGCGCCGTGGTCGGCGCGCTCGACGTCACGGCGCTGCGCATCGGCCCGGAGATCGATCCCGGCGTGCCCTGGACGGCGTCGGTCGGCGCCAAGGCGCTCCTGCTGGCGCTGAAGTCCGGCAATTTCGGTGCACCAGATTTCTTCACCAAGGCATTCACCCGGCTATGAGTACATCGGAGGACAAGGCCCGCGATGCGATCTGCGCGCTTGGCGTCAAGCTGGCGGCACGCGGCCTCTGCCCCGGCACCTCGGGCAACATCAGCGTGCGCATCGCCGACGGCTGGCTGATGACGCCGACGAACTCGTCGCTGGGCGAACTCGATCCGGGACAGCTCTCCAAGCTCGATGCCAACGGCAAGCACGTCGGCGGTGATCCGCCGACCAAGGAAGCGCTGCTGCATCGCTCGGTCTACGACGTGCGGCCCAAGGACGGCGCCATCGTGCATCTGCATTGCACGCACGCCGTCGCCATCTCCTGCCTCGATCCCTCGTGCCACCACAATGCCGAGACCACCCTGCCGCCGATCACCCCCTACTTCGTGATGCGGGTCGGCAAGCTGCCGCTGGTGCCTTACTTCAAGCCGGGCGACCCCAAGCTTGCCGACGCCATCCGCGACTATGCCAAGGGCCATCGTGCCGTGCTGCTGGCCAATCACGGCCCGGTCGTTGCCGGCACATCGCTGTCGGCCGCCTCGGCCTCGATCGAGGAGCTCGAGGAGACCGCCAAGCTCCATCTGCTGCTGCAAGGCTTCAAGGTCCGCCTTCTGTCGACGGCGCAGGTGCGCGAAGTCGAAGACGCTTTTCCCTCCTAAGGACAAAGACATGGCCAAGCTCGCTGCCAACCTTTCCTGGATCTACCAGGAAGTTCCCTTCATGCAGCGCTTCGGCGCTGCAGCCGCACACGGCTTCAAGGCCGTCGAGATCCTCCTTCCCTACGAGGCGCCGGCGCCCGATATCGCGGCCGAGCTCAAGAAGCACAGGCTGGTCCAGGCGCTGTTCAATATGCCGCCGGGCGACTGGGGCAAGGGCGAACGTGGCATTGCTGCCCTGCCCGGACGCGAGGCCGAGTTCGCCGCCTCCCTCGACAAGGCGCTCGACTATGCCAAGCACCTGGAGTGCCGCACGGTGCATATCATGTCGGGCCTGATCCCGTCCGGCGCCGATGTCGCAGCAATGCACCGCACCTTCATCGGCAATCTGAAGAAGGCCTGCGACCGCACGGCCAAGAGCGGCCTCACGCTGGTGATGGAGCCGATCAACCGCCGCGACATTCCCGGCTACTTCACCAACACCACCGACCAGGTGAAGAAGATCATCGACGAAGTGGGTGCCCCGCACCTCAAGCTGCAGCTCGACCTCTATCACATGCAGGTGACGGAAGGAGACCTCGCCAAGCGCACCGAGCGGCTGTTGCCGATCACCGCCCATGTCCAGATCGCGGGCAATCCCGACCGCAACGAGCCCGACGTCGGCGAGGCCAATCACCTGTACATGCTCGACCTGCTCGATCGCCTGGGATTTCAGGGTTACGTCGGTCTGGAGTACAAGCCCAAGACAACGACCGCTGCCGGCCTCGGCTGGGCGGCTAAATACGGCATCAAGGCCTGATTCTCATGGCAGACAAGAATACACCGACCATCGCCTTCGTCGGGCTGGGCTCGATGGGGCTCGGCATGGCGAAGAACCTCCTGAAGCACGGACACAAGGTGGTGGGCGTCGATCCCAGCGCGGCGGCGCGAGAGGCCTTCACCGCAGCCGGCGGCACGACCGCCGCGACGCCGGCCGATGCGGCCGGGACCGCCGATGTCGTGATCGTCGCGGTCGTCAACGACAAGCAGGTCGAGACGGTGCTCTTCGGCGACAACGGCGTCGTCGGCACACTGCGCAAGGCCGGCCTCGTCATGCAGTGCGCCACGGTGCCCGCCGCCTTCGCGCGCGCTCTCGGCGAGCGCCTGGCCAAGAGCGGCCACGAGCTGCTCGACGCGCCGATGTCCGGCGGCCGCGCCCGTGCCGAATCGGGCGAGCTCACCTTCATGGCGTCCGGCTCGCCCAAGGCTTTCGCGACGGCCGAGAGCGTTCTTGCCGCGACGTCGGCCAAGGTGTTCCGCCTCGGCGACGCGCCCGGCATCGGCTCGCTGGTGAAGACGGTCAATCAATTGCTGGCCGGCGTGCACATCGCCGCCGCGGCGGAAGCGATGGCGCTGGCGGCGAAGGCGGGCGCCGACACCCGCGCGGTGTTCGACGTGATTTCGGCGAGCGCCGGCAATTCCTGGATGTTCGGCAACCGCGTGCCGCGCATGCTGGACGACGATTACACGCCGACATCGGCCACCGAGATCTTCGTCAAGGATCTCGGGCTGGTGCTGAACACCGGCCACGAGCTCCGCTTGCCGCTGCCGTTGGCCGCCGCCGCGCATCAACTCTTCCTCGCGGCCGCCGGCGCAGGCTGGGGCAAGCTCGACGACTCGGCCGTGGTCAAGGTCTACGAGCAGGCCGGTGACTTCAAAGTGTCGTCGGCCAAGCGCTAGATTGCGTCGATGCGTCGCCAGCGTTTCACCAAGATCGTCGCCACCCTGGGGCCTGCCACCTCGACGCCGGAGCGCCTGCGCGCCCTGTTCGAGGCCGGCGCCGACGTCTTTCGGCTGAATTTCAGCCACGGCGTGCCGGAGGACCATCGCCAGCGCGTTGCGCAGCTGCGCGCCCTCGAAAAGCACTACAAGCACCCGATCGCCATTCTGATGGACCTGCAGGGGCCGAAGCTGCGGCTGGGTGTAATCGGCAAGCAGCCGATCGAGCTGAAGAAGGGCCAGAAGCTGCGCTTCGACATGGATCCCAAGCCGGCCACGGCCAAGCGCGTCCCGCTGCTCCATCCCGAGATCTTCCAGGCAGCCCAGCCGGGCGGCTTGCTGCTGATCGACGACGGCAAGGTGCGACTGAGGATCGTCGCGCACGACAAGGACACGATCGACGCCGAGGTCGAGGTCGGCGGGCCAATCAGCGACCGCAAGGGCGTCAACCTGCCCAATCTGGTGCTGCCGCTGTCGCCGATGACGCCCAAGGACCACAAGGACCTCGCCTACGGCCTGTCGCTGGGCGTCGACTGGGTGGCGCTCTCCTTCGTACAGCGCGCCCACGACATCGCCGAACTGAAGAAGCTGGTGGCCGGCCGCGCCGCGGTGATGGCCAAGCTCGAGAAGCCGGCGGCCATCGAACATCTCGACGAAATCATCGAGCAGAGCGACGGCATCATGGTGGCGCGCGGCGATCTCGGTGTCGAAATGCCGCCCGAAGCCGTGCCGCCGCTGCAAAAGCGCATCCTCGCCACCTGCCGCGTGGCCGGACGACCGGCGATCGTCGCCACCCAGATGCTGGAGTCGATGGTGCATTCGCCGACGCCGACCCGTGCCGAAGCCTCGGACGTAGCGACGGCGGTCTATGACGGCGCCGACGCCGTCATGCTGTCGGCTGAATCGGCGTCGGGCGACTATCCTATCGAGGCGGTCACCATCATGGACCGCATCATTCGCAGCGCCGAGGGCGACCCGCTCTATCGCCGCCTGATGGATGCCAGCCGCCACGAGCCGGAGGCGACGACGGCGGACGCGATCAGCGCCGCCGCCCGACAATGCGCCCACACGCTCTCGGCGGCGGCGATCGTCACCTATACCAACACGGGTTCCACCACCTTGCGCGCCGCCCGCGAGCGGCCGGACGTGCGCATCCTTTGCCTGACGCCCAACATCGACACCGCGCGGCGCATGACGCTCACCTGGGGCGTCCATCCGGTCCATGCCGAGGACGCGCACAATTTCGCCGATATGGTGCAGCGCGCCGTCCGGGTCGCCCGCAAGGAGGAGATCGCCAAGCAGGGCGAGCGGCTGGTGATCACCGCCGGCGTGCCCTTCGGCACTCCCGGCGCCACCAATATCCTGCGCATCGCCTACTGCTAAGACCGGCTGCTAGGACCGGCTGCTAGGACCAAGTCTCCGGCGCGCGCGGCAGGCCGAGCATGCCGAGCCGCCGATGACCCGGCGGCGCAGATGGCGGCGCCTGGCGCCAGGGCGCAAACAGCGGGCGGCGCGGCGCCGTTCGCGCGGTCTCCTCGGGATTGGAGGCGGCAACGGCCGAGCGAAAGGCGTCCCGACGTGCGCTCTTCGATACCTTGTCGAAGGCGGCGCGATAGACTGCATGATCGGGCCGATAGACGTTCTGGATCGGCGTGCGATCGACGCTCGTCCCGGGCGCGTTCTGCGCGATCGCTACGACCAGCTGCTCTTTCGGTGGCGAGAGATTGCCGGGGATGCCGGCGCCGGCATAGGCGCTCCACTCGTAGATGTCCCACGGCGAGGCGTGGATGTCGGAGTAGGCACAGATATAGGCCTGAATGTCGGCGAAGCCGTTCACCGCGTAGTAGTCGAAGAACCAATCGGGCGACATTTTCAGGTAGGCCGTCCCCCAATGGGCCGCGCCCTCGTAGTGGAAGATAGAGCCTTCGGGCTTTAGCATACGCGTCGTATTGCGCAGGCACGCGGCCGGGTCGAACACGTTGTCCAGCACGCTGCCGTTGTAGATGAAGTCAAAGACTCCCAGGAGGCCGACGGGCAGCTCCTTGGACAGGTCGAATATGTGCTCCGCCCCCTCGTAATCCGTGACGTCGCACGCCTCGATGACGGCATCCGTGAAAAGCGAAAAGAACGATGCGTCGGCGATGTAACCGTTCTTCTTGCCGTGCGGCAGCGGGCAGATGTCGACCCGCGCCGCCGGCCGCACCTCGAGCCCAACCTTGCGAACCAGCGCCGTCGCCTCGTCCGGCGTCATGAAGACCGTCTGGCGTCCCAGCATCAGGACGCGGCCGGTGATCTTGCGAAACCGGTGTTCCGTCAGGATCAATTCTGCGAGATGTCGAGTGATCGCCATCCGGGCGCTTACAGCGCGATGGCTTTTGCTTCAGCCGTCGGCCCGGCTCCCGCAGCGAAGCGGTGCCTGAGCCGGGCCGACGGCGCAATTCGAGTGAAAGTCATCGCGCTTTAGGCGTGCCTATTGGTCAGTAGGCGCAGTCGACGGACAATGTCGTCTATCCTGGCGCCGAGCGTGGCCCGCCGCTCGAAGGCGAGATCGTCCTCCAGCTTCGAGATTCTTTCCCGCAATACACCAACCTCATTACGCAGGCGCTGGATGGTCTGGGCAGTCTGTACCGACACTCCCGAGGGGTCGCTGCCGGGGACAAGCCTGCCCGCAGCGGATGGCGGCGGCAACAGGGCGCGCTGAGCTTCGCTGTAGCGCGCCCACGCGGCTTCCGTCACATGGACGAAGCCGTTCCAATGGGCCGGACTCTGCGAGGAGGCCCAGACCGGCCCGAAGCAGATGTGAATGGTCTTGCGAGTCTGGTCGAGGACATTGGGAAAGCCGCCATGGCGCAGGTTCTCAGTGAAAAGGATGGCGTCGCCCGCCTGCATCGGCAGGCCGATCATGCCCGGTTCCTTGAGCGGGTCCTTGCCGTAGGGTGCGTGAAAATTGGCCTTGTGGCTGCCGGGTACGACGCACAGCGGTCCGTTCTCCATCGGAACGTCGTGCAGCGCGTAAATGATGCGGGCCGTAAGCAGATTGAACTCCCGCCGGGTGCTGCCGCCACTCTCCGAGTCCATGAGCATGCCGCCCACGAACTGGTACTGGTTGCGCGAGTCGATGGGACCGCCCATGTGGCTGCCCGTGATATTGCCGCGATGGCGCAAGCGAAGCTCCGAGCTGCTGATGCGCAGCGGTCCGAGCGCCATCTCCTCGATATAGGCCATGGTCGGCGCATGGCCGACCAGAACATCGAACGCCGGATCGGCATTGAGGATGTCGTCGACGATATACTGGGGACCGCCGCCGCCGTGGTTGGTCATGTAGGAGCAGGTTCCGAGTTCATCGTCGTAGTGGTAGCGCAGCCCATAGTGGCCGATGAAATGCGGCTCATCGTCGATCGTCGAGCGGACTCTGTCTTCAAGGGTGTTGATCGCCGCAAGGCAGCGGGTGACGGAGTCAGGATCCAGAATGCCCTTCAGCAGCAGGTAGCCGTTCAGGTCGAATTGATATTTCTCGACGTCGTTCATAGAAGGCTCTGGCTCGGGCACTTCGGCGGGCGGGACGCTACGCACATAGTCCATTTTTGCCACAAAGTCCTGCCCCTACCGACCGGACGGCAGGACATTCGCCGGGGATGGCAGCGCTCCGTTGCCCGTAGACCTCATAGAAGCACTTCGAAGCACGAGAGGCTCCCCCGTGGAAAGTCCGACCAATCGACCGCAAACCGTCACCGCCCGGCGTCCCAGATCGGCCCTGGCCTTGGTCGACTACCTCGTGATCGCGGCGACCGTATTCACATTCCTGGTGGTGGCGTCCGTCAACCACTCCCGCGCCAAAGCGCAGGGCCAGACGTCACTCCTCACGATCGGGCTTCCGGTCCAGACCATCCAGACTCCGGACAACCTCGGCCTGATTAAGGCGAGAATTGGCGTTGCCAGAATGACAAACGGCTGAACAAAATCAACGTTTTACGGGTGGACTCTCTGACCGCCGTCATGGCGGGGACACGCGGGGGACACATCTGCGTGAGTTTCGGTTGTGGCCGGGCCTTCGTTGAAGCCTGCCCCATACGACACTCGAAGGTTCAGGCCACGCGGCCTGCAAGCGGCATCTCCCTTGATAGCCAAGCCCCGGCGCATCGACCGCACGACGTGGCCGTCGCCCTCGCGCAGAACCACTGGCGCAGCATAGTTTGGGTAGACTTGGCGCGGCTCGTTCCGGCCCGCCATCGCTTCTTGGAAGCTCTTACCGACCAGCTCGAAATGCTCTTGCAAGAGGCGCATGTCCTCCTGGGTCATATCGTATTCGTAGAGGTTGCACATGCCCAGAGAGCCTAGCAGCCCGCCATTAGACCGGGTATGGGGGCTCGACAAAAGCGCTCGGCCAACTAGCGCAATCGAAGCCTTAGCTGCCATGCTTGTGATCGGGAAATACAGCAGGGGGGGTGAGATTGTGAAGCCAGCTTTGCTTGCCGTCATGGCGGCGTCATTGATGTTCTGTCGGTCTGCGTCGGCCCAAGAAAATCCATTGTATCAGGGGTTCACGCAATGCCTCCAAGCCGCGATAGCGGGCGCTACACTAAGTGACCCAATGACAGATCGGGCGGACAAGCTTGCGAGATTTCACTGCGACGGTCCGGAGGCTGGGGTTCTCTTTGCCGCGATGGAATTTGTGGCGCGGCAAGAGTTCAATGCGCCTGACCCTTCGATTGTGTGGCGGCGAACCGGCGGCGTTCAGTGCGCGCGGATACCGGGGCCTCCCATTGGTTACCATTGCGGAATCGAAATTGACGTGGGCCGGCCCTTCTTGGAGGCACTCACCAAGCGTTAGCGCCTCTCCGCCCGCCACTCCCATGCCGGCTGACAGTCGTGCGCGTGCACACCGAGATTCGCAGTCTTGGCGTCGCGCTCCTGCACCACGTAATCATGGCTGTACCGAACGAATGCCCAGGCCATGCCGGCGCTCACCATGTCGGCACCGAGGTCGCGGCCATCGGCTCGGCACAGCGCAACTGTCCGACCGTAGCGGTCCTTCGTCTTGGGTTCGCACTCGACGCCGCGTCCCTGCACCAGTCCGACGAGGTAGTCAGTCGCGATCCGGCCAGCCGGCCAGCCGTCGGCACAGTCCTGGCGTGTCTCGGCCGCGTCGATCCCCCATAGCCGATAGGTCGTGCCCGCAAGCTTGATCGTGTCGCCATCGGTCACCGATTGCGCCGCCGATGCCAGTGGCGCAGTGAACGCGAGAGCGAGCGCCACCCTAGTAAGGCAAGCGCGAAACGTCATCATTGCAACGCTGGGCAAGCCGACAGGAGAATGGGGGCCGAGGCGACAAATCATTGCGGCATTTATTGCATTGCTCGCTGGTGTCGGCCGCATCACCGGCAGCACCGCATTTAGGTTTGCAATATTCTGCCGCTGATTCTGACATTGGCAGACTGCCGTCACTAGAGCATTCTGCGCCGTCGCTCAGTCCCACATTGCGTGCGGCAGACACGGCTTCTCGGGCAACCAAAGACCGGCCGGCATCATAGCCTTGCCCCTTGAGGTATTGCCCCAACCGGACTGATTGAGACGCATATTGAGCTGCCTCTGTCTTTTCTTTCGAGATGATGGCGGCGCAAAAGGCTCTGAGTTCAGGTTGAGGACAAGAAGTTCGCGGCGGAGTCTGCCATTTTTCCATCACTCCTTGGCAGTAGGCCGCGAAAATCTCGGTATCTGTCGCACGGTCTTGGGCCGCCGCGACACCAACCCGCACTAGCGTCACCAGCGCCACCGATACAACCGCGAGCGGAATGGTCCACCATCTCATCCCGCGAGGCTATCGGGCGGCGCGACGGCGTTCAACCGCAACTCGTTCAATGCCGCGCCCCTGTTCATCCAACGCCTTGCACAGCTCTCGCAGCTTTTGACGCCATCCGCCCTTCCAGGCATTACGCGACGACTTCGCCTTTCCGGACGCGGTTCGTGGTCCTGTCGATCGTTCCCACGGGCGCCATCGGTGGATTAGTTGGGCCCGCAAGCGCCGGTGTTCTGGTGTCCTGACGTAGCTCACGCGAGTCTCCTGAAAGTTTGTTCGGCGCGAAAGCGTTTCCTCCCGCGCGCGAGGGTGCGAGCCCATTGTTGATTTGCTGCGGGCCGCTCGTGACGTTGGCCTGTTTCGCGAAAAGCACGGGCGGGTTTTTGACCATAGCTAGAGTTTCCAGCGTCGCGCGGCATTGCGCTTGGGCTCGCAAGCCGTACCGAAAGAACAGATCCACGGTTGGAATTTGATTGCTGCCGAGGGCGCGCTCTGCCAGCCGAGTAAATATTGCCTGTAGGGCGGTTGCCTGATGCATCAGCATGTCCTCGACATGGGTCAGGTCGCCTTTGCGAAGCTTTGCCACCGAATCCCGCAGCTCATCGGCAAACGCTCCCCAATCCACAGTCTTGCCGCCCAGGTTCGTCTCTTGCTCAGTTCGTACCGCGACGCGGAGGGCTGAAGTCAGAGGACTCGCAACTGCCCTTGCAAGATCGGCCCCCGACACACTCGGATGGTCAGCAGTGTGAACAACGGCCCGTTCCTCTCCAGGCGCCGCCACCGCTCTGCTAGGCGTGAGATTTCGTCCCGACCGAAGCGGCTTCGCCGCTTGAAGACCTGGCGGCTGGGAAGCGTCCTCGCGACCGCGCTTGCGCTTGGGCTTGTAGGCCCCGCGCCGCGCTCTCGCTCCCGCAATGCTGTTCTGATCCATCGTCGCTCCGCTCCCAGTGGTAAGTATTAGCGGTCCATCTCAGAACCGATGGCGGGGCTGCTAGCCACGCTGACGGGTGCTGAGGTGGTCCCATTAAGTCGCCTTCGGTTCTGTAGCGGCCCCGTCGCTCGGCCTGACGGGTCCGTATCGGAACCGCGTTCTGTTTTTTTGGCCGGCGCCTGCCAGTGCCTCCAGGCGTTCGTCGGAGGCGCGCCGTCCACGCCCTTGTCTGTCACGGCCCAGGTCGAAGCCAGGCGGCCATACCACTGGCCGCGCCGCGTGAGGACCACGAAGCCTTTCGCCACCAGCTCGGCAAGAGCGCGTTGCACAGTCGCCTTGCCGAGACCCAGAAGGTCGGCTGCCTCTTCGAGGCTCAGGGTCAGCTTTCCATTGTTGCCGCCGTTAAAGCGACTGCGAAGCTCCAGGAACACCTTGGCGGCCGGACCACTCAGCGACCGCCAGGCCATGCTCCGCAGCAGCACGTAGGACAGCGGGGCGTACTGCCCGTCGCCCTCACTGCGGCCGGTGGCGTTGACCCGGCGCCCAAATTTCCTCTTACGCGACATCGGCAATCGACTGACCAGTGCCAACGGCGTTAGGTGCCGATCGCCGGTGCACTGTTGTCCGCAGGATGTACCGCGCGTGCGTGCCCTTGAACGGGCCGCCGTGCGCTTCCGTGATGGTCTGGATATCGAGGCCAGCACGCCGCAGCTTGTGAACGTAGGACGACCAGCGCGGGCCGGGCGTGTCGATCGGTGTGCAGCCGTCATCGCCAGCTCGGATCAGCTCGCCCAACGCCCACGCGTCGCGACCCTTCAACTCGAGGATGCGCGCCGCGCCGCTCGCGTCCACCACTGAGAACAGGACGGGAGCCTTCATCGTTCACCCCCCGGAAAGCCGGCCAGTTCGGCAATGGCGCGAGCCATCGCGACGGATTCGATGCGGCAGCGACGCCGCACCATTCGCGCGGCCAGGGATGCGTCATCCCAGCGGCGGCGGTCAGCATGGGCAAAGAGCGGGAGCAGCGGTTGGGCATTGCTAGAGCGCGCCTGTAGCGATAGTTTCGACATGTCGGTCAGCCTTGTCAGAAGGGGTTGGACGAAACGCTTTGCCCCGCTCGCGGTTGATCCCCGCGGC
>CAMDCE010000028.1 GCA_945889625.1 Asaia bogorensis
AGGCAGATCTCCCGCATCCGGCTCTCGGACAAGACATCACGCCGTAACTTTCGCGTGCGACGCCTTCTGCAGTTTCTGAACACTCTTCGGAGTTGATAGGTTGCCCAATCTCCGCGTCCTTCACCACGTAGTGCATCTGTCTTGAACTGAGGTCCCTTCCCTCCACCGGCATTACCCGGCTTCAGCGGTACTACGAACCCCTCCGCCACCCCAAGGCGCCCGGCCTGTCCCTCACGGGCGTCCGGTTGATCCTCGCCGACCACGCTTTGGGGCTTCCCGTGTTTCGTGCGCTTTCCTTGTGTACATGCTGCCGCCACTACCCCGGTGCAGCGGCTGGGCGTCGTCTTCGCTCATCTCACCCAACCGTGTCAGCCTTCCCCGAAAGGGTTGTCGGGTCGGCCTGCACATTGTCCTTTTCGAGGATTGCTCGGCGTTCACGCGCGTTGCGGCCTGCACACTCGCGCGGTCACCTGTTCGTGACCCGCTATCCGAAGGCTTCAGACATTTCGTTACCTCCATGCCTGCTCCGGTTGCTTCCGGCTGGAGCGGTCGCCGGGTGCGCTCCTGCGCTACACCGGCGTGCGCCGTTCTAACGTCGTGAAGTTGGGCAAGGGCATGGAACGCGATGGAGTCCTGCACTTCACCGTGACGAAGGGATCGCAGCGCAGAGGCAAAGCCGGCCCCAAACGGCTAGCCCTGCCAATCCTGGCGCCGCTGCGGGCGACTATTGATGCCACGCCAAGCGGACACCTCGCCTATCTGGTATCCGCACACGGCAAGCCCTACACCGCCGAGAGTTTCGGCAATAAATTTCGCGAATGGTGCGACGAGGCTGGCCTCCGTCACTGTTCCGCGCACGGTGTCCGCAAGTTCGACGCCACTGCTGCCGCAGAGAACGGCGCTACCGCTCATCAGCTGATGGCCATGTTTGGCTGGGACAGCATCAAGCAGGCCGAGCACTACACGCGCAAGGCAAGCCAGACAAAGCTTGCGAGCGGCGCCATGCATTTGCTCGAACGCTAGAACCAAAACGGGAACTAATTGTCCCACTTTTATCCCCGGTGTTCGAAAGTGGGACAATTCGTAAAAATTGTCTGAGGTAAATCAAAACGTTAGTGCGCCAAAAAACGCGAGTGGTGCCCCTGGTCGCGGCGGCGTATACACGGCGCTCCACGCCACATTTAATCAAGCCGCGCCGCAGGTGAGCCTTCTGTGGGCCACCCGCTGCTTCTTCGTAATTCTCTTCGCGTTGTGGCTCGGTCTTACGTTCATCGCGGCGTTCGGCTCGGGCAGAGAGCTGTCTTTGTAGCTACACTGACGTTTTACGGGCACGTTTCAGGCATATATAACCGTCGGCAACGAAAGGCCGCCCGGCAAGGTGCGGCGAAAAGGAAGGCTCGAAGGTGAATGTAGGACCGGACGGGCACGGCACCGCCGCGCGCGACAATATCAGGTTTGGCCGTCTGGTCGCCTACTCGACCCTGCAATTGCCGCTGGCCATGGCGGCGCTGCCGGTCGTGCTCAACGTCAGCCATTTCTACGGCGGGGTGCTGAAGCTGTCGCTCGAGATCATGGGGCCGATCTTCATTATGACCCGCGTCGTCGACGCCATCCAGGATCCCGTCATCGGCCTGCTGAGCGACCGCTTCACGCGCTACGGAGTACGCGGTCGCCTCGCCTTCGCGGGCCTGATGACGCCGCTGCTGGCCGGCGGCTTCTACATGCTGTTCGACCCGCCCGACGCCTGGTTCGGCAACCAGGCCCTGATGGCCATCTGGCTGACCCTGGCCCTGCTGCTGGTCCATCTCGGCTATTCCGGCGTGTCGATCAGCTACCACGCCCACGGCGCGGAGCTGACCGACGACTACAACGAGCGCACCAAGGTCACGGTCGGTCGCGAGGTGTTCGGCCTGCTCGGTTTCACCCTGGCGGTCGTGCTGCCGACGGCGCTGACCGCGATGTTCGGCGAATCCACCGGATACACCATGCTCGGCCTGCTGTTCCTGCCGATCGTCATCCTGTTCTGTGCGCCGACCTTCCTGTGGGCCGGTCCCTCGGTCCATCCGCGGGTCGTCCATGACGGGCGCAATCCCTTCATTGCCTTCTTCGCGCCGCTGAAGAACCGCCTGTTCCGCCGTCTGCTGCTGGTCTTCATCGTCAACGGCGCGGCATTGGGCGTCGCCGTCACGGTCATGCTGTTCTATGTCGAGCACGTGCTGCAGGGCGGCAAGCTGCAGGCCGGCCTCATCCTGCTCACCTACTTCGTCTCCGGCGCCGCCAGCGTGCCGCTTTGGCTGCTGCTGTCGCGCCGCACCAGCAAGGCGGCCGCCTGGTTCGTCGGCATGGTCATCACCATCGTCGCCATGGCGCTCGCCTTCTTCGTCGGACCCGGCGACTTCTACTGGTTCCTGGCGATTTCCGTGGTGACCGGCATGGGGATCGGCGCCGACTACGGCCTGCCGCCGTCGATCCTGGCCGACGTCATCAATTCCCCGGAGGGTGGCGACACCAAGGGCAAGACCGGCACCTATTTCGGCCTGTGGGCGCTCTCGACCAAGCTCGCCACGGCGCTCGGCGCGGCGGGCTCGCTGCCGGTCGTGGCCTTCCTCGGCTTCAATCCGGAGCGCGGCCAGTACAGCACCACGGCCCTGATGATCGTCTATATCGCCATGCCGGTGCTGATCAAAATCGTCGCCGGGCTGCTGATCTGGTTCATCCGCATCGAGGCCGAACGCGGCTCGGTGCGCGATGAGATGATGGGCGCGCGCTGATCAGGCGATGAAGGCCAGGCGCTGCGGCTGACGCAGGCCGAAGTCGCGCTGCACGCCCCACCAGTCGCGCGCCACCGCGGCGAACACGGCGCGGAAGTCGACGGTGTGCTTGAGATCGCCGTCCTGCAGGTCGGCGAGCGCCGGGTAGACGCCGTGCAGGCCGCCCTTGACCTTGCCGCCCATGACGAACTGCGGCGCCGCCGAACCGTGATCGGTGCCACCGCTGGCATTGGGCCGCACGCGGCGGCCGAACTCCGAATAGGTCATCACCAGCACGTCGTTCCACTGGCCCGAGCCCATGAGGTTCTTGCGCAGGATCGCCAGGTTGGCCGCCAGAACGCCGAGCAGCCGCTCGTGGATCGGCGTCTGATTGGCGTGGGTGTCGAAACCGCCCAGCGCCACTTTGATGGCGACCACCGGCACGCGCGCCATGACGAGGCGCGTGGCGAGATCGAGTTGGCGGCCGAGGCCGGTCTCCTGGCCGTAGGCCAAGGCGGGCTGCGGCGTGTCGCGCAGCTTGTCGCGCAGTCCCGCCGCCGCGGCATTGACCTCGTGCCGCACGCTCAGGAGGTGACGCAGCGCCGGATTGCCGCCGTCGGCCGGGCTGGGCGTGGTCTTCATCGTCTGCGCCTGACGCAGGAAATTCTCGGCATCCTGCATCACGATGGTGCGCAGCGACGGTCCGGTCAGCGGCACCGAGTTGGTGTCGACCACGATGCCGTCGACGCCGGCGGTCTTGGACAGCACGACGCCCTGGAAAGCCTGGGCGATCCAGCCTTCGCTCAGCGTCTGGCTCGCCGCTGACGCGGTGTCCCAGATTTCGACGGAGCGAAAGTGCGAGCGGTTCTGGTAGGGGTAGCCGACGCCCTGCAGGATCGCCAGATCCTTGGCCTTCCACGACTCCATCAGCGGCTCGAGCTTGTCGTGCAGCCCGACGCGCTCGTCGAGCTGCAGTGTGCGCTCGCGCGAAAGGGCCACGGCCCCGCGCAGGTCGCGATACCGCGGATCGGCGTAGGGGATGACGGTGTTCAATCCGTCATTGCCGCCCTTGAGTTCGACCAGGATGAGGGTGCGCGGCGTCATGATCGCCGCCTCACTTCAATTGGTAGACGGGGTCGAGAAGCGCTGCGGCAATCATCGCGCCCGGCGTGCCGCCGGTCTGGACCACGTCGATCGGCGCGCGCGGCAGCAAGGTCTGCGACAGGGTCGCGGCATCGACCCCGAGCAGGGTCGGCCCGAGCCGTGCCTCGGCGCCCGAGTTGCGCAGGCTGCGGCCTTCGACCGGCCGCGGCTCCAGCATCTGCTGCGCCTCCTCCATCGCAGGCTGCGCCTGGCGACGGTCCATGCGACGGCCGCCAGAGCCCGATCCGGGGCCTTGCATCGGCGACACGGTCGTGGCTTCGACGATGCGGCGCAGAATCTGCTGGCGTTGCAGCAGCGTGTAGGCGGTGATCCAGCTCTCGCCGCCGGCCCAACCCCTGACGTTGGGCGGATTGAACAGGACCTGGCCGAGGCCCTGCATCATGCGGGCAAGCTGGGTCTTTTCCGCCACCGGCAGGCCGAGCAGGCGCACCGTGCCGATCACCAGATCGACCGGCGACTTGATCAGCGCGGCGCGGTTGGCGGGATCGCGGAACGCGGCGGACACCAACAGCTCGCGCAGCACAGGCTTGATCTCGTAGCCGCCGGCGCGGAACGACCTGGCCAGGCGCTTGATCGCTACAGTGTCGGGCTTCAGCGACACGAACTCGCGCCACAGCTTCTCGACGATCGTCTCGGCCGTGCGCGGGTGTTTGAGCAGGATGGCGATGATCTCGTCGCCGCCGAAGCGACCGGTCTGGCCGAGAAAGGTCTTCTCGCCGCGGTCGTGCGCCTGCTCGCGGAAGGCGAACTGGCCGGTCTCGCGGTCGACCGTCCAGCCGGTGAAGGCGCGCGCCGCGGCCTTGATGTCGGCCTCGCTGTAGTTGCCCTCGCCCAGCGTGAACAGCTCCAGAAGCTCGCGGGCAAAGTTCTCGTTGGGCTGGCTCGCCACGTTGCGCACGCCATCGAGATAGAGAAGCATCGCCGGATCGCGCGCCACGGCGCTGAGCAGCGCCGCGAAGTTGCCGAAGGCGTTTCGCCGGAACATCTCGTTCTGCCAGTACAGCGAGCCGGGATAGTAGGTCTTGTTCAGCGATGACGTGAAATGGTTGTGCCAGAACAGCACCATGCGCTCGACCAGCGGCTGGTCGGTCGCGACCATTTCCTCGATCCACCAGTTGCGCAGCTGGCGGCCTTGCTCCTGCACGGGCGGCTGGACCGCGATGGCTCGGCCGTCGGCGGTCACCTTGGCTGCGGCCTGCTGCTGCTGGCGCAGCGCGCCCAGCCCCTCGTTGACCCAGCCGGGCGGAACCGTCGCCGCCGTCGGCCGGTAGGTCGCCAGCAGCCTGTCGACCGCGGCGGGATAGTCGAACTGCGCGAGCGCGCGGATCTCGGCGGGCGTTGGCCCGAAGCCCGCGCGCGAAAGGAGATGCCGCGCCTCGCCGAAGCCCATGGCAGCGGCCAACGCGCCGCGGGACAGGCCGCCGCCGGCTGCGAGCGCTGCCGCGCCAGCAACGAGACCACGTCGACCGAGACGAGCGAGCATGTCGGTGCTCCTACTGAGACGGACGCCCCGGGCCCGCAGGCGCGCCAGGTCCGCCGGGACGGCCGAAGCCGCCGCCACCATAGCGCTCAGCCAGGATCTTGTGGAGTTGCTCGCGCTGGTCGGCCCGCAATTGCGGTTCGAGCTGGGCGATCGCCCGCAGGTTTTCCTTCTGCTGCGCGACACGCAAGCCGCTCATCTGCTCGACCAGCGGGTCGACCTTGGTCATGTCGAAGGCGGGCTTGGCCAACTCGGCCGTCATCTGCTCGCGGACCTTCTGCATTTCGCGGGAGCGATCGCGGCGTTTGGCGGCGTAGGTCTCGAACACACCCTTCAGCGCCGTGCGCTGGCCGTCGTCGAGCTTGAGCTCCTGGGACAATGTCTCCAGCGGACTGGGCCGGCTGCCGGGCGGCAGAGGCGGCGACGCCTGCGCGGTTTGCGGCGGTGCGATCCAGCTTCGATAGACGAAGCCTGCCAGGACGAAGCAGTTGAGCAGCAGCGACAGGCCGAGAAGAACCTGGGTGATCCTCGACGACATTTCACAGCCCGCTGGTGAAGAGATCGTTCAGCTCGTTCGTGGTGTCGGTGCCGAGCAGCCTGGGGGCGGAAGGAGTCGAGGCATGCCTGTCGCGGGCGTACGACTCGCCCAGCCCGCCACCCATCATGAATCCAACCGCCGCCAGGACGATCGCAGCGCCAGCCATGGCGCTGCGCTGCAGGGAAAATCCGCCGCTGAAGGAAGGCAGCAAGGCCGAAAGCCAGCGGCGGCCGTTGCTCGCGCGTTCGGTCTCGAAGCCGACTAGGGCCTTGGCACGCACCGCCATCCGCGCCACTGCAGCGGGTGCGGCGGGCAGCGGCTTGCCCAGAATGTCGGCCAGCTCGAGGGCGGCGCGCCGCATCGCCGGATCGGCCGCCACGGCGGCATCGACCCGCGCGGCGGCGGCCGGCGGCAACCGGCCGTCCAGCCAGGCGGCAAAATCCAGGTCGGATACGGCTGCCTCCGGAACGCCAGGGTCCGCGGCGAGGCTTCGCCACAGCTCCTTGTCGCTCCTGGGGATACGTTCCGTGCTCATTTGGATCTCCTGAACCACATTACGTCATAAATGGGGGATTCATCCCCCTCAGGGGACTTTCTCCCCGAAATGCTCGCGCAGCCGCAACAAGGCCTTATGGTGGGTGCTTCGGACCGTTTGGGCGTCGATTCTCAGAAGCTGTGCGACTTCGGTCACATCGCGCTCCTCATCATACAGGCACTTCAGGATGAGGGTCTGACGCTCGGTTAGAAGCCCCTGGGGAATCTTGAGCTTTTCGACATGGCGATCCTCGACCCCGAGGGCCGCTTCCGGCACGTCGTCGAGCGGCGTGGTCGCCTGGCGGCGGCGGCGGGCATGATCGATTGCCGACGAGCGGGACACGACGGCCAGCCAGGTCGACAGGCCGGCCCGCGCCGGATCGTAGGTTTTCAGCAGCCGGAAATCATTGGCGCAGAGGCGGACGTAAACGTCCTGGGCGGCGTCCATGACGTCTTCCTCGCCGAGCCGGTAGGACGCCAGGGTGCGGCGGACGACGGTGTTGATCAGCGGCGTCGAGGCCACGACAAAGCTGTCCCAGGTCCGCTTGTCGCCCTTCGCGAGGGCCGGCAGGTCGATCTGGTTGAGGTCGCTCACACCCGCATTCCATTCTGCGTCCGTCCGCACTGCAGTCTAGCGGGGTTTGTGGCTAAATGAGGCCCCGCTACAGTCGCCGCATAACGAACGCGGCAACAGGCAAGGAAGTGTCGATGAGCGAGTCGCTGACGCGTCAGCTGAAAATCACCAAGCAGGCAGTGCGTGGCAAAGGCATTGTGGTCGCCCAGAATTGCCGTGCCGCCGAGGTGGGCGCCGCCATCCTGCGCAAGGGCGGCAACGCCATCGACGCTGCGGTCGCCACCGGGATGGCGATCGGCGCGGTCGAACCGTGGATGAGCGGCATCGGCGGCGTCGGCTTCATGACCATCTGGAGCGCCAAGGACGGCCGGGCCTACACGATCGACTACGGCCCGATCTCGGCCGGCAAGCTCGACCCCGCGAACTATCCCATCACCGGCCCCGGCCCGGCCAATCCTTTCGCATGGCCCGACATCCTCGAGCAGAGGAACGAGGTCGGCTACCATTCGATCGCCGTTCCCGGCCAGGTCGCGGGGCTGGCCAAGGCGCTCGAGCGCTTCGGCACGATGAACTGGAAGGACCTGCTGGCGCCCGGCATCGAGCTCGCCGAGCGCGGCATGGAGCTCGACTGGTACATGCAAGTGATGATCGCCAATGGCGCGGCGCACCTGTCGAAGTTCCCGGCGTCCAAGGCCAGTTATCTGTGCGACGACGGCCGCGTGCCGACGCTCGACTGGCAGGCCACCACGCGTTACCTCAAGCTCGGCAATCTCGCCCAGACGATGCGCCGGCTGGCCGACGGAGGTCCGCGCGAGTTCTATGAAGGCAGCCTGGCGCGCGACATTGCGGCCGACCTGCAGGCCGGCGGCTCGGCGATCTCGACCGACGATCTCAAATCCTACGAGGCCCGCATCGTCGAGCCGCTGTCGTTCGATCATCACGGTGTCACCATCAATGTCGCCGGCGGACTGACCGCCGGCCCCACCCTGCGACGCGCCATCGAGCTGGCGGGCGAGCGCACCAATGGCTCCGGAGCACCCGGGGCGGATTTCTTCGTCGCCATCGCCGAGGCCATGCATACGGCCTACGACGAGCGGCTGAAGACTTTGGGGGACAAGCCGACCAACACCTGCACGACGCATTTCTGCGCCGCCGATTCCCAAGGCAACATGGTAGCGCTTACGCAAACGCTGATGTCGCTGTTCGGTTCCTGCGTGATGTTGCCCAAGACCGGCATCACCATGAACAACGGCATGCTGTGGTTCGATCCCGAGCCCAACAAGCCCAACTCGATCGCGCCGGGCAAGCGGCCGCTCTGCAATATCTGCCCCGTCGTCGTGAGCAAGGACGGCAAGGGATGGTTCTGCATCGGCGCCTCGGGGGGACGGCGCATCGTACCGGCGGTGACGCAGCTTTCGCTGATGCTGATCGACCGCGGCCTCGATGTCGAGACGGCCTTCCACCAGCCGCGCGTCGACGTTTCGGGCGTCGGCCCGATTCGCGTCAATCGCGACCTGCCGGACGCCGTGAAGCAGGCGATCGCCGCGAAATTGCCGATCGTCGAAGTCGACAATCCGATCTCGCCGCTGGGCTTCGCCAATCCCTCGTGTATCGTGCGCGATCCCGGAACTGGCGAACTCACGGGCATGAACGAGGTGATGTCACCATGGGCTGGCGGCGCAGCGCAGTAGCAACGACTGCCCTCCTGTTGGCGGCGCCTGCCCTCATCCAGCAGGGATCCGCGCAACAGCCGGAAGTCCGCTTGCCCGTGCTGGTGCCGCTCACCGGCTTCGTGGCGCTGGAGGGCAGCAGCCAGAGGAACGGCGCGCTGCTGGCGGCCAGCCAGATCCGCGAGGTGACGCTCAAACCCGACGTGCTCGACACGGCAGCGACCCCGGAGGCGGCCGTCACCGCCTGGTCCCGCGCCGTCGGCAGCGCGCCGCCATCCGCGGTGGTCGGACCGATCCTCGGCACGCAGATGCTGGCGCTGCTGCCGCTGGCGCAGGAGCGCGGCGTGCCGCTGCTCACCATCTCGGGCACCGCGCGGCTGGGCGAGATGGGCAACCCCTTCTTCTTCCGCTTCTTTCCCAGCGATGCCACGGTCAAGGTGGCGCATGCGCGCTACGTCGCGGAAAAGCTCGGCGCCAAGCGACCGGCAGTGATCTACCAGAGCACGGCCTACGGGCAATCAGGCCGCGAGCAACTGGCCAAGACCTTCGCTGAGCTCAAGACGCCGCCGGTGCTGGAGGAAAGCATCGCCCCCACGGTCAACGATCTGTCGCCCGCGCTGCTGCGCGCCAAGGCCGCCAATGCCGACGTGATCGTGCTGCACCTGCATTCTGCCTCGACCGTGCTGGCGGTGCGCCAGGCGCGCCAGCTCCTGCCCGATCTGCCGATCGTCGCGGGTTCGGCCATGCACCAGCCGGCGACCGCGGCACTCCTCGAGCCGGCAGAGCTCAAGGGCGTCTGCGCCGAGACCGCGGCGTCGCCGATCTCGGGCACCACCCCGCCGATGCGCGATTTCCTCGCCGCCTATCGCGCGGCCTACAAGAGCGACCCCGACGCTTTCGCCGCGGCCCAATTCGACGCGGTGCACATGCTGGGCAAGGTCATCGCCGACATCCGCAAGGCCGGCCAGCCGGTGACGCCGAAGGCGGTGCGCGACCGGCTGGCGACCGACAGCTATCGCGGCGTGGTCACGACCTACAAATCTGATGGCAAGGGCAACATGGCGCACGAAGCGGAGATCGTCTGCTACGACGGTTCGAGTCGCGTGCCCTTGTCAGCCGCGCGTTACTGAAACGGCCGGCCTCAACCGAGCAGGCTGGCGCCGACATTGATCATCAGCGCCAGGACGGCGGTGTTGAAGGCGAAGGCCACGACGCCGTGCACGAGGGTCGCCCGGCGCATGGCGGGCGAGACGGTGTTCACGTCGGCGGTCTGCGTGGCGCAGCCGATGACGAACGCGTAGTAGAGGAAGTCGTGATAGTCGGGCTGGCGGCCGCCGGGGAATTCCAGGCCGTTGGCGGCGCCGTCGACGTCGGTCCGGTAGAAAAGGTTGGCGTAGTGCAGGGTGAAGATCATGTGGGTGAAGGCCCAGGACAGGACGACCGTCACGCCCGTCATCACCAGTCCCAGGAGCAGCGGCCCGTTCGATGACCGGATGGCCGCCAGTTCGGTGAAGATGGCGATGAATGCGGCCAACGCGCTGGCGACGACCATCAGCAGGATCACCCAGTCGGCCTCGTCGTAGAGCGCGGCGCGGCGCCGGCAGGTCTCGACCGTCGAACGCGCAATCATCAGGAAGGCGAAGCCGACATAGATCGCCGATGTCAGGTCCCACGCCAGCAGGAGCCGGGTGGCCAGCCTGAGCGAGTCCGGCAGCACGGCCAGAAGGGCCAACCCCGCGCCGATCGACGCCAGCAGCCGGCGTCGCGCGACGAGAAACCGGACAACGCGCGAGCTGTGCGGATGGGCCTTGGCCATGGACACTCCCTTGGCTGCACTCTGGCATTGCAGGCCGTCTGGGCGAATCGACATCGAGCATGGGCAATCAGTAAGTCTCATATAGAAACTGACTAAAATCCCGATCGCTTTGCGTGGAATCAGCCGCCGCTGCTCTTGCCGGTCCTGTGGATGAACGCTAAACACACGACCGTCATTTTGTCGCAAGCGGCGTGGGGGAAAAGCAGCATGGCGGCGAAGAAAAAGGCCAGGGCGCCGGCTGCTCCCCCTATGGGAAAGCCGGCTGCTAGCAAGTTGAACGGCAAGGCAATTTCGGCCCGCGCGACCGGCACTCCCGAGGCCCGCGAGACGGCGCGCCTGCTGCTCGACATCGAGTCGATCCACTGCCGGCCCGAGAACCCCTACATCTTCACCTCCGGCCGGGCGAGCCCGGTCTATATCGACTGCCGCAAGCTGATTTCCTTCCCCGAAGCGCGCGCCAGGATCATGAGTCACGCGCTGAGGTCGATCGACAAGCAGATCGGCTGGAACAAGATCGACGTCGTGGCAGGCGGCGAGACCGCCGGCATCCCCTTCGCGGCCTTCCTGGCGGCACTGGCCAAGAAGCCGATGGTCTATGTCCGCAAGCAGCCCAAGGGCTTTGGCCGCATGGCCCAGATCGAGGGCGACCTCAAGCCCGGCAAGCGCGTGCTGCTGGTCGAGGACCTGGCGACCGACGGCGGCAGCAAGCTGGTCTTCATCGAGGCGCTGAAGAAGGCCGAGGCCAAGGTCGCCGACTGCTTCGTGATCTTCCACTACGGCATCTTCCCGCAGAGCATCGAGATGCTGGCAGCGGCCGGCGTCAAGCTGCACTCGCTCGCCACCTGGTGGGACGTGCTGGAAGCCGCCCAACGGCACAAATATTTCGACGAGCGGGGCATCGTCGAGACCCGGGCCTTCCTCGAGGCGCCCGAGCAATGGTCGGCCAATCACGGCGGCCGCCCGCCCGCCCCGCGCGCGATGGGTCGATGACGGCCCGCGGCCGTCATCCCGAGTAGCGCGGGGTAGTCCCCGCGCATGTTTGCGAGAGCTCTGACGGCGATCAAAGATCCCTCGCTTCGCTCGGGATGACACGTGTACCTTGGCGGCGATGATCCGCCGCCTGCTCTGCCTCCTCCTGGCCGCTTCCGCACTCGCCGTCCCCGCTCGCGCCAAGGACGAGCTGGTGGTCGCCATGACGCAGTCGCCGGGCACGATGAATCCGATCATCAGCTCGATGCTGGCCAAGTCGCTGATCCAGAACATGCGGGCCAGGCCCTTCACGGTCTACGACCCGGACTGGAAGCTGGTTTGCCTGGTCTGCACCGAGCTGGCCACGATCAAGAGCGGCCGCGCCCGCGTGATCGATCTGCCCGACAACAAGAAGGGCATGGAACTCGACATCGACATGAAGCCGATGTTCTGGGGTGACGGCGTGCCGGTCACGGTCAAGGATCTCGCCTTCACCCTCGAGGTCGGCAAGCATCCGCTGTCGGGCGTGGCCTCCTCGGAAGGCTACAAGCGCGTCCTCAAGCTCGAGCCGCGACCTGGTCCTGGGGGCGAGCGCAGCTTCACCATGACGGTCGACCGCGTCACCTTCGACTACGACTCCTTCGACTTCTCCCTGCTGCCGGCCCATATCGAGAAGCCGATCTTCGACGCCAATCCCGCCGAGTACCGCAACAAGACCGCCTATGACACCGACCCGACCAATCCGGGGCTGGGCTTCGGCCCCTACCGCATCGTCGAGCAGGTGCCGGGCAACCGCATCGCGCTCGAGCCGAACGTGCACTGGACGGGCGACAAGCCCTATTTCAAGCGCATCACCGTCAAGATCATCGAGAACACCGCGGCGCTCGAGGCCAACCTGCTGTCGGGCAACGTCGACTATGTTCTGGGAGAGCTCGGCCTGTCGCTCGATCAGGCGCTGGCCTTCGAGAAGCGCCACAAGGACAAGTACAACACCGTATTCAAGCCGGCGCTGATCTGGGAGCATATCGACGTCAATCTCGACAACCCGCTGCTCAAGGACGTGCGCGTGCGCCGCGCACTCTTGATGGCGATCGACCGCAAGGCGATCTCCGAGAAATTGTTCGAGGGCAAGCAGCCGGTGGCCAACGGCGACATCAGTCCGCTCGATCCCATGCACAGCGCCGCGGCGCGCCACTACGCCTACGATCCCGCCGCCGCGCGCAAGCTGCTCGACGAGGCGGGCTTTGCCGACATCAAGAACGGCGTGCGCCATAACGCCAAAGGCGAGCGCTTCTCGATCGAGCTCACGACGACCGCCGGCAACCGCATCCGCGAGCAGGTGGCGCAGGTCATCCAGAGCCAGCTGCGCCAGGTCGGCATCGAGCTCAGGATCAAGGCCGATCCGCCGCGCATCTTCTCCGAGTCGCTGAACCGGCGGACCTTCACGGCGCTCGCCATGTACGCCTGGGTGCAGCGCCCGCAGGGCATACCCCGCTCCACCCTGCATTCGGGGGAGATCCCGACCGCCAAGAACGGCTGGAGCGGCCAGAACTATCCGGCCTATGCCAATCCCGAAATGGACAAGGCTCTGGACCTGGCCGAGCGCGAGCTCGACACCGACAAGCGCCGCATCCTGTTCGCCGACATCCAGCGCCTCTATGCCGACGACCTGCCGTCGCTGCCGCTGTTCTTCCGCGTCGATCCCTTCGTCATTCCCAAGCAGCTCAAGGGCGTGACGCCGACCGGCCATCTCAACAGCTCGACCCTGTGGATCGAGAAGTGGCGCTGGGAGGATTAGATGGCCTTGGAGCGCGTGACGCTGGAAGGCCGCTTCGTGCGGCTGGAGCCCCTGGAGGAACGTCATCGCGAGCGGATCCGTCCGGCCGCGCAGCATCCCGAGATCTTCACCGTCACGACCTCGGCACTGGGCGCGCTCTACGATCCCTATATCGACAACGTGCTGAAGCGCACCGCTGGCGGACAGGAGCTCGGCTTCGCGGTCTTCCACAAGCCGTATGGCCACTATGTCGGCATGACGCGCTATCTCTATGTCGAGGAGGCGCACAAGAGGCTCGAGATCGGCGGCACCTGGTACGAGCCCTCGGTATGGGCGGGCAAGGTCAATCCCGAGTGCAAGCTGCTGCTGATGAGCCACGCCTTCGAGACGCTGAAGTTCAACCGCGTCGAATTCAAGACCGACGCCCGCAATACCAGGAGTCGCGCCGCCATCCTGAAGCTCGGCGCCACCGAGGAGGGCATCCTGCGCAAGCAGATGATCATGGCCGACGGCTACGTCCGCGATTCGGTCTGTTTCTCGATCATTGCTGACGAATGGGCGGCGGTGAAGGCCGGGCTCGAGCAAAGGCTCTCGTCGTGAGCGCTGGGGTCCTTGACCCCCCGGCGCCTGTGAAGGCGCAAGGTCGCCGTAAGACGCCGACACCTCCCCCGCAGACGGGGGAGGGCAAGAGAGCGTCATTCCTCCCCCGTCTGCGGGGGAGGTGTCTCGGTAATCCGTGACGGAGGGGGTCGGACCATGACCCGTTACTTCGCCAGCCGCGCCGTCGAGATCGCCGTCACGCTGGCGCTGATGAGCTTCGTCGTCTACCTGCTGATCGGCCTGATGCCGGGCGACCCGATCGACCTCATGATCGCCGGCGACCCCAAGATGACCAGCGAGGATGCGGCACGCCTGCGCAAGGTCTACGGCGTCGATGGGCCGTTGCTCGAGCGCTACCTCGCCTGGGCGCACCAGGTGCTGCTCGGCAACTTCGGCTATTCGCGCTCCTTCGGCCAGCCGGCGCTGGCGGTGCTGGGACCGCGCCTGCTCAACACCCTGCAGCTCACCGGCCTCGCCTTCGCGATCTCGATCGCCATCGCGCTGCCCTTGGGCATCTGGGCCGCCAACCATCCGCGCAGCAAGGCCGACTACCTGATCAACCTCGGCTGCTTCGCCGGCATCTCGACGCCGCCCTTCTGGCTCGCCCTGCTGATGATCACCCTGTTCGCCGTCAGTCTCGGCTGGCTGCCGGCCGGCGGCATGGCCGACATCCGGCCAGGCACGTCGTGGGACACAGCACTGTGGCAAAAGCTGCGGTTCATGGCCTTGCCGGTTGCCACGCTCACCCTGGTCCATATCGGCAGCTACACGCGCTTCATGCGCGGCGCCATGATCGAGGTGCTGCGCCAGGACTATGTCCGCACCGCGCGCGCCAAGGGCGCCTCCGACCGGCGCGTGCTGTGGCGCCACGCCTTCGCCAACGCGCTGGCGCCGGTGCTGACCATCCTCGGCCTGTCGTTCGGCGGGCTGTTCTCCGGCGCGCTGATCACCGAGACCATGTTCGCCTGGCCGGGCATGGGCAAGGCGATCTACCAGGCGATCCTCGACAACGACTACAACCTCGCCCTGGTCGGGCTGCTGCTCGCCACCTTCGCCACCATCGTCGGCAACCTGCTGGCCGACCTGGCGCTGGTCGCCGTCGATCCGCGCGTGTCGCTGGCATGAGCTCATGGTCTCCGTCCGCGCTGCATGACAGCCCCGGCCGCCTAGTGTGGCGGCGCCTGCTGCGCCATCGGCTGGCCCAGGTGTCGCTGGTCTTCCTGGCCGCCCTGCTCGTGCTGTCGCTGGCCGCACCCTTGATCGCCCAGTGGCGTGGCATCGATCCCACCATGACCGACCTGCTCGCCCGCTTCGAGCCACCCTCGGCCAGGCACTGGTTCGGCACCGACGAGCTGGGACGCGACCTCTTCCAGCGCCTGCTCGACGGCGGGCGCGTGTCGCTGCTGGTGGGCTTCGCCGGCGCGATGCTCTCGGCGGTGCTGGGCGCCGTCGTCGGCGTCGTGTCGGGCTACCTCGGCGGCCGGCTCGACAATTTCCTGATGCGGCTGACCGACGGCGTGATCGCCCTGCCGATGCTGCCGCTCCTGATCGTGCTGGCCGCGATCGATCCCGCCAAGGTCGGCATCCCCCGGGAGATCGCGCAGTCGGAGACCTTCTCGCTCTATCGCATCGTGGTCATCGTGGCGCTGACCGGCTGGACGACGGTGGCGCGGCTGGTGCGGGCCGAGACCCTGTCTCTGAAGGCGCGCGACTTCGCCCGCGCCGCGCGCGCACTGGGCGCGCGGCCCGTCCGCATCATGTTCCGTCATATCCTGCCCAACACGGCGGGCTCGCTGATCGTGGCGACCTCGATGTCGATCGGCGCCCTCATCCTGCTCGAATCGACCCTGAGCTTCCTCGGCCTCGGCACCCAGCCGCCGGCGGCGAGCTGGGGCAACATGCTGACCGGGGCGCAGGAGCTGCTGCAGGAGGCGCCGTTGCTGGCGCTGTGGCCGGGTCTGCTGATCTTCCTCACGGTGATCGCCTTCAATTTCGTCGGCGACGGGCTGCAGGACGCGCTCGATCCGAGGAGCGAGCGGCGTTGATGCCGCACCACCGTGCGGGGACGCGCGGCCCCGCGGTGTCGTAAGGACATTCATGACCAGACAGTTTTTTGTTCTCGCCGCCTGCGGCCTGACGCTTCAAGTGACCCTGGCCGCCTGCACCTTGGACAAACCCGACACACGGGCCGCCGCCAACTACCAGGCGCCCGCCATGGCGATCGCCCCGCCCGCCAACCTGAAATCGATCTGCTTCGCCGACGCCGATCTCGTGGCCTTCCGCTCGCGCATGGTGCAGCAGCAGCTGGCCGTCGGCGCGCTGCAGTGCAAGGGGCCGGACGGCCTCCGCCAGCTCGACAAGCAGTACGGCGCCTTCGTCGCCAAGTTCAATCCCGAGCTCGCGACCAACGCCCACGACCTCAAGAGCATCGTGGCGCGCAAGGGCCGCAACTTCGACGTGGTACTCACCGAGATCGCCAACCGCACCGCCGGGCAGCCGACCCAGGACGCCGCCTTCTGCTCGCGCCACCAGCGCGCGCTCGAATGGTCGCTGGCGCCCTCGGTGACCTCGCTCAGCCAGGTGCCCTCGCCCTATGATTTCGGGCCGGAGATGAACGTCTTCCCGTGTCCGGCGACCTGACCCGCCTTCATTCGTCGGCAAAGGGGTCATAGTCCTCCTCCTCCCGTTCCTCGTCGTCGTCGTCGTCCCAATCGTCTTGGGGCCCGCGGATACGCCATCGGACCAGCCCGTTGTGGATCGGCTCGAACGGCTGCACGAACGGCACGACGACGGTTTCCTGTGGCGGTGACGGCGGCGGTGGCGGCCTCGCTTCCAGCGGTGCGGTCGGTGGTGGTGGTGGCTGTGGCGCTTGCGGCGGCGGTGCCGGCACTGGTTTCGGACGCGCGACGATCTCTCGCCTGGCCGGTGCATGCTCGGGCGGGCGTTCGGCGATCTGCCGCTCCATCTCAAGCAGCTTGAGCTGCTGCTCGGCCTGGCGTATCCGGCCCCAATACCGCAGCCACTCGACCTGCCTTTCGAGCCGCGTGAGGCGGGCCTTCAGGCGCATTCAGAGCTTTGCCTTGAGCGCCCGCACCTCGGCCTCCAGTGCCTCGACGCGCCCTTCCTGCGCGCACAGCTCGAAGGCCCGCCGGTGCGTCTCCAGCACGGCGGCGAGGGCGGCGCCATCCTGCGGCGTGATGGTTTCGGCAGCGATCGCCGCCGTGACCTTGGCATGGGCCTCCAGAAGATCCGCGGGCTTGCTGATCGGCGGCAGTTCGATGCCGACGGACCGGCCCTTGGGCGCCGACCAGATGCGGTTCAGCACCAGGCGCGCCGCCACGCGATCGCCCTCGCCCGCCGCCTCGACCATCTTTTTCACCATGGTCTCGGCGCCGTCGATCGCGAGCTGGTCGAGGATGAGATTGACGGCGTTGCGGCTGCCGCGCGGACGGCCGGGGCCGCCGGGCTGGCCTTTCCTGAAGGTCATGTCGATGCCTCCCGAGCAAGCCCGACGGGGCCTGCTGTTAAACAAACAGGAAAAAACAGCGGGCTCCCGCTGGTGCGGGCGGAGTGTCCTGCGTGGTCCACGGGATGTGTGCCATGGTCCCTACATACGCCCGGTCGGCGCCAAACGACGATTATGGTCCTTACCGAATTCGCTCGCCGGACTGCTGTCGCGGCGCGGCGCCTGAACTCGCGCTCCGAGACCTCGCAGGGCGTGCCGCCGAAGCGGTCGCCGGTCAAATGGGGCTCACACCGGCTTGATGTTGCCCTTGCGGATCACCTTGGCCCACTTCTCGGTTTCGTCGGCAATGAACTTGCCGAACTCGGCCGGCGTCATCGGCATGGCGATGCCGCCCAGATCGGCGAACCGCGCCTTCATCTTGGGATCTGCAAGGCCTGCGTTTATTTCCCTCTCGATCCTGTCGATGACCTCGGCCGGCGTGCCTCTCGGCGCACCCACGCCGTACCACGCATTCGTCTCATAACCTGGGACGAACTCGGCGACGGTCGGAAGGTCCGGCATTGCCTCCGAACGCGTGGCGCCAGTGGTGGCGAGGCCGCGCAGCTTGCCGGCCCTGATGTACTCGATCGACGAGGGAGGCGTCGGGAACAGAACCTCCACTTCGCCCCCCAGCAAGGCGAGAAGCGCCGGTCCATTGCCGCGATAGGGCACATGAACCAGGTTGACGCCGGCCATCATGTTGAACAGTTCGCCGGCGAGATGGCCTGCACTTCCGATTCCGGCCGAGCCGACATTTACCTTGCCTGCGTTGGCTTTGGCGTAGGCGATGAACTCAGGCAGCGTCCTGGCCGGCAACGAAGGATTGGTCGTCATGTAAAGGGGGATGCTCATGATCCCCGCCGCCGGCGCGATATCGCGCATGAAATTGAAGCTGAGATTGGCGTAGAGGGTCGCATTGATGGCGGCCGGGACGCCCACGAACAGGAGCGTGTAGCCATCGGCTGGTGCGTTGACGACGATCTCGGTCGCAATATTGGTGCCCGCACCCGGCCGGTTCTCGACGATGAATTGCTGGCCGGTCCGCTCCGAAAGCCATTGGCCCATCAGACGCGCGACGATGTCGTTGCCACCGGCGGGGGCAAAGCCGACAACCCAGCGGACCGGTCGGGCCGGATAGGCCTGAGCCGAAGCCCCGCGCGAGAGGGCCAGGAGCGTGGTAGCGCCTGTTGCCAGATGGAGAAATTCCCGGCGCAAAGATTTCATGGACTCCCCTCCTGCAGCGGCCATATCGGCCTCACGCCGCCTGCGCCGCCTTGACCGGCCCCCACGACTTCACCACCGGCAATACTTCCTTGGCGAACAGTTTTAGCCCGCGCTCCGAGACCTCGTAGGGCGTGCCGCCGAAGCGGAAGGCGACGTTCATCTCGAAGTCGCCCAGCAGCTTCCGCCTGGCCTCCAGCCCGCGCAGGATCTTGTCGGGCGTGCCCCAGGAGGCGGCCTGCATGAAGCCCGTCACCGCGCCGTCGAGGCCGCTCTTGCGCGCGATCTCGGCCTTCTGCTGGTAGGCGTCGTAGCCCTTCACCGTCTTGAAGTGCTCGCCGAGGAATTCGTAGTGATGGAAATTGCTCTCGACGAACTTGCCTTGGTACCTGCGGGCCTCGTCCTCGAGCGTGGCGGTGTTGGTGCCACAGACGCAGAACTCGGTCAGCAAGACGGTGGGCGGCTCGGTGCCATGATACTTGCGGTGCAGCGCGCGGCCGTGCTCGATGACCGGTGCGCGCATCTCCCACGGCCGGTCGGCAAACATCACCAGGTGGGCGCCGAGCTTGGCCGCCGAGTCGACGGAGTCCTCGCTCGAGGCCACGGCATAGATGCGGCCGTCGAAGGTATGCTGCGGCCGCGGGCGGATCTCGACGCGCGGCTGCTTGTAGTATTTGCCGTCGCCCTCGATGAAGCCGGTCTTGAGCGCATTGACGATCATCGGCGCCGCCTCGTCGAAGCGGCCGCGCGATTCGTCCATGCTGAGGCGGAAGGCGGCGAACTCGCGGCGCGCGAGGCCACGGCCCAGGCCCAGCCGCAGCCGGCCCTTGCTCAACATGTCGAGCACGGCGGCATTCTCGGCGACGCGCAGCGGATCGTGCCAGGGCAAGATGACGGCGGCGGTGCCGACGTCGATGCCGGGACACAGCGCGGTCAGGTGCGTCATCAGCGCGAGATTGTCGGGCACGAATGAGTAGTCGTTGAAATGGTGCTCGGCCGACCACAGGCAGTCGAAGCCCGAGTCGGCGGCGATCCGTGCCAGGCGGATCTCCTCGTCCCACACGCGATCGTCGGGGCAGTTTTCCCAGCCGTAGCTGGCGAACACCATCATCATGCCGACGTCCATGGGGCTTCCTCCGTCGTTGGTTGGAGAAATGCTTTCATGGGCCGGCAGCGGCCGCAACGTCTTCCAGCCGCAAAGCGATCCACGACGCAGCGGCGCGGCAATCGTCGCAGGGCGCGCCGGTCTTGCGGATCAGGCGGGGTTGATCTGCAGGCCGCCGAACAGCCAGAGCGCCACGACAACGACCAGTATCAGGCCGAGCACGCCGCCAAGGCCGGAGCCGCCATAGCGACTGTAGCCATAATAGCCGCCCCCGCCACCGAGCAGCAGGATCAGGACGACGATGATCAAAATGGTAGTCATTTTCCACCTTCCAGGAGGAGCCGAGTTCAACCGTCAACGCCGCCGAACGGCGGATGTTCCCCGGCGTTGGCAGGGGGTGGACTCTCGCTACTCTGCGGCGTCGCTATTGCGGCCGTCGGCGTCTTGGCTGTCGCTGTTGTCGTTTCCGGCCAGTGGGCCGATGACGTGGAGGACGCCCTTTTTCTCGTAACGCACGACATCCGCCGCCGGGATTTCGAACGACGGGCCGCCCGGTCGCAAGAAGGCACAGGTCCGGGCGTCGTCGAGTTCGATCATGGAGTAGGCGCCCTGCGGCAGGGTGCTGCCGCGGTCGATCTCGACCCTCCAGCCGGAGGGCAACTCGCTGATGTCTACGCTCGTGCCCTTGTGACCCATGAGAACCTCCCTCAGAGACAGGCAGAACGCTAACGCCGTGGCGCGGAACTGGTTTCGTCCACCGGCGGTACCTGTCGAACACTAGGCGGCGGGACAGTGTGGGTCTGTCCGCTACTGACCGGTGCAAAAGTTCGCCGCGAGTTTTCCCCAGGCGCGGCCGCGCCGCCGGCGGCGCAGCTCCTACGCCGCCCATTCAAATGGGGAGGAGCGTTGGATTGGCCAAGCGCGTCGTTCAGACCGCCCAGCGCATCGAAGGCCGGCGCCCGTATCAACGAATATATTCTTACGTGAGCTTGTATTGCCTCTGAAAAAACGCCGAATGCAGTCCGCCGTCGGGCGGTCTGGCGGCGATATGTTGTGTGATTTGCGCTTTTTCTGAACTGTTTCCAGCGACCATCAGCATGACACGATTTACCGGAATGGTTTTAAGCGTCTGCCGTTTCAACAGTTCATCAAGAATATTTTCCGGCTCACCCTCGGGAACAGCAATCCAATATCTCAAGGCTTTAAGCATACTCTGCGTCTTGGGGTCATACGCCTTGTAGTCACCTGCAACATAGTGCGTACCCAGAGTTTCAATCCTGGCTAAGCAGATTGGTTCTCCCGCGCCATCCGGATCTTCTGCACTATGGTCAGTATGCAGACCATGCGGTTCGGGAACTGTAAATTTGCCGTACGCATAGTGTTCTTTGCGATAGCGCGCTGAAGGAACGAGTACGCTCATCATTTCATCAACGTCGTCATTATAGAGCCGCACATAATTCGCCATCGTGTCGGGAGTACCGTCGACGAATTTCTCTGCCAACCAACTGTCATCGACATATACCGTTCTGACATCGTCGAACTGCTTCGCATGTTCATAGATCGCCTTCCTCGCGGCGTCGCGGAAGCGGGCAATTGGTATGGGCAAGTGCGTATGCGCTTCGCGATCATTGAAATTCGCATGCATGCGTTCAATGAGAGACCAATGTTCGGACGAGAACTGCACTGGCTCCAGTATTTTTAGTCGGGGCTGTAAGGTCGCCCATGCCTGCTGAAGAGATGTCATGGTCTTTTTACCAGATAACTTTGCAATCTTTAGCCCAGCACGTCGCTCAGCCCGCCCAGCGCGTTCAGCGCCGGGGCAAAGCCGCTGATCGGCGCGGTCTGGATCACCGCCTCGATCACCTCGGTGCGGCTCAACCCCATGTTGAGCGCCGACTGGCCGAACTTCCTCACCTGGCCGTCGAGCTTCAGCGCCGTGAAGGCCGCCACGGCCACCAAGGCCCGCCGCCGCAGGTCGAGGCCAGGCCGGAACCAGATCTCGCCATAGCCGTACTGGATGGCGAGCGGGTAGAGCGCGCCGGTCACCGTGTTGCCGGGCTTGGCGTAGCCCTCGGTGGCGCGATCGCCGTGCAGCTGCTCCATGAGCTGCCGGCCGCGCGCCGCGAGCGCCTCCAGCGTGTCCTCGCGCGCGGTCTCTTCCGGCAGGGCGATGCCGCGCCGGGCGAACGCTTCGCCGGCCGCCGCGACGGCCTCCTCGGATGCGGCGAAGCCGGCATAGATTCCGACCTGGATCAGGACCTCGACGATCGCCCGGGCGGAGAGGCCGAGGTCGAGCGCCGCGCCGACATGGCAGCGGAGCTTGGGCAGGCGCTGCACGGCGCCAAGGGCCGCGAGCGCGCAGACCATGCGGTCATCGAGCGCCAGGCCGGGCCGGCTCCAGATCGCGCCGTAGCTCGTCTCGATGTTGAGCGTGCGCAGGATCGCCGGAGCGCCGTCGTCGTCGTCGCCGAACAGGCGCCGGCGCATGGCCTTGCCCTGCTCGCGCAGCGCGGCGCGCGTGAGTTCCGTATCCAACATGGCTGTACTCCCCTATGGTGCCCGAATGCGCAAAACTTCGCCGTTTCCCATCGAGTCACAGACCAGCCCGCGCGACAAGGTGTTCCTGCTGGCCGCCCAGCGCCTGATCCGCGATGCAGCACCCGCCTACGACTATCTTGAGATCGGCTCGTTCCTCGGCGGCAGCCTGGCGCCCTTTCTCGCCGACCCGGCCTGCCGGTCGATCCTGTCGATCGACGAGCGCGGCCGCACGCTCGCCGACGAACGCGGCGCGCTATTCGACTATGCCGGTGTCAGCACGCAGTCGATGCTCGACCGCCTGCACGGGGTGGGGCTGGCGACGGCAAAACTCGCCACGCATGACGGGCCAATCGACACGCTGCCGCCGCCGGGCCGGCTATTCGACCTGGCTTTCATCGACGGCGAGCATACCGACCAGGCCTGCTTCCGCGATTTTCTGTGGGCCCTGCCGCTGATGAAGGAAAATTCGGCGATCCTGTTCCACGACAGTTCGCTGATCTACAAGGCGGTCGGCCTGATAGCACTTCTCCTGCGCAAGGAGGATCGGCCTTTCGCCTTGCTGAAGAACCGGAACTCGGAGATGTCGGCGATCTTCCTCGGCAATCTCAGCCGTTGCGATCTTGGCCGCTACTTCGAGGCCGGCGAGGATTGCGCCGATTTCTATGCCGCGTCGGAGATTTCCGTGCTCGAACACAATATTCGCAACCGCGTCCGCATCGGCCCCGGCGAGGAGCGTCTGGTTTCCTTCACCGTAGAGCCACCCAGGCCGGAGAAGGCCTACTACTGAGGCAGGCAGATTTCCCTTGCCCGCGCCTCAAGCGCCGCCACATCCTCTCAGCAGTTCACCACATCCGGCAGGAGATCGTCCGCAGCATGTCCCGATGGCGTATCGGCGTTGATTCAGGCGGGACATTCACCGACGTCTGCCTGTTCGACGAGCAGGACGGCCGGGTGGAGGTCTGGAAGGTTCCCTCGACGCCCGACGATCCCTCGCGCGGCATCGCCGGCGGTGTCGAAGAGGGCATGCGCCGCGTGGCGCCGCACGACGGCGCGCTGCCGGCCGCCTCGGTCAGCTACTTCGGCCACGGCACGACCGTGGCGACCAATGCCCTGATCCAGCATCGCGGCGTCAGGACCGGGCTGGTCACCACCGACGGCTTCCGCGACCTGCTGGAAATCGGCCGGCAGAAGCGGCCGGACCTCTACGACATCCAGGCCGACAAGCCGCCCATCCTGGTGCCACGCGAGCTGCGGCTCGAAGTGCCCGAGCGGGTGAACCACGACGGCGAGATCGCCACGCCGCTCGACGAGGCCAGGATGCGCGCCGCTGCGCGGGCACTGGCCAAGGCGGGGGTCAAGGCCATCGCCGTGTCCTTCCTCTACGGCTTCATCCGGCCCGAGCACGAGAAGCGCGCCGTGGCGATCCTGCGCGAGGAGAACCCCGACGCCTTCATCTCGGCCGGCCACGAGATCGCGCCCGAGTTCCGCGAGTACGAGCGACTCTCGACCGTGGTGCTGAACGCCTATCTCGGTCCGGTGATGGGCGACTACCTCAGCAGGCTCGGGCCGCGGCTCGCGGCGCTGGGCATGACCGCGACGCCGCACCTGACGCAGTCCAACGGCGGCGTGATCGGCTTTGCGGGCGCGGCCGACACGCCGGTGCGGACCATCCTGTCGGGCCCTGCGACCGGCGTGGTCGGCGCCCAGGCGATCGGGGCACTTTCGGGCTTCAGCGACCTCATCACCTTCGACATGGGCGGCACCTCGACCGACGTGGCCCTGCTGCAGGACGGCCGTTGCAAGCTCGCCAACGAAGCCACCGTCCACGGCTACCCGATCAAGGCGCCGATGCTCGACATCCACACCGTGGGCGCCGGTGGCGGGTCGATCGCCTATATCGACGCCGGCGGATTTCTGAAGGTCGGGCCGCGCTCGGCGGGCGCCGATCCGGGGCCGGTCTGCTACGGCCGGGGCAATGACGAGCCCGCGGTGACCGACGCCAATGTGGTGCTGCAGACGCTCAATCCGCGCCATCTCCTGGGTGGCCGCATGGCGATCCGCCAGGATCTCGCGCAGGAGGCGATCGCGCGGCTGGCCGGCCGGCTGGGGCTCGGCGTCATGGAGACGGCGCAGGGCGTGCTCTCGGTGGTCACCGCCAACATGGCGCGCGCCATCCGCGTCATTTCCGTCCAGCGCGGCCACGATCCGCGCGACTACACGCTGATGGCGTTCGGCGGCGCGGGGCCGCTCCACGCCGCACGGCTGGCCGGCGAGCTCGAGATGAAGCGCGTCGTGGTGCCGCGCAACCCCGGCATCCTGTGCGCCATGGGCCTGCTGCTGACCGATCTGCGCGCCGACTTCGCGGCAACCCGGCTGATGGCCGCGGCCGAGGGTGCGCCGTCGCGCCTCGCCGAGACCTTCGCGGCCCTCGCCCAGCGCGCCGAGCGGTGGTTCGGCCAGGAAGGCATCGCCGCCGCCGACCGGCGCCTGACGCGCACCGTCGACATGCGCTACGAGGGCCAGAACTACGAGCTGGCTGTCGCCCTGCCGGACCGCGCGATCGGACCGGCCACGCTCGACGCCCTGATCGCGGGCTTCACCGACGCCCATCGCCAGCGCTACGGCTTCGCGGCCGACGGCGAGCAGGTGCAGATCGTGACCCTGCGGCTGGAAGCGGTCGGCACGGTGCGCAAGGCCGCGCTCAGGGCCCATCCCGAGGCGGGGGCCGATGCGGCGGGCGCGATCGCCGAGCGCCGCCCGGTGTGGTTTCCCGAGGCGCGCGATTTCGTCGAAACGCCGATCTACAGCCGCGACGCGCTGAGGCCCGGCAACCGTTTTGCGGGGCCGGCCGTCGTCGAGCAGATGGACGCCACCACTCTGGTGCCGCCCGGCACCACGGCGCGGGTCGACGCCTGGCTCAACCTGATCCTGGAGACCGCATGAGCCAGCGCAGCCTCGATCCCGTCACCGTCGAGGTGATCGGTGCGGCCATGAACTCGATCGTCGAGGAGACGGGCGAGACGCTGATCCGCGCCTCGCACTCGACCAACATCAAGGAGCGGCGCGACTGCTCGACGGCGCTGTTCAACCGGGCTGGCGAGACGCTGTGCCAGGCCGAGCACATCCCGATCCATCTCGGCAGCTTCATCGAGCTGGTGCCGCACATCATGAAGCGCTACCGCATCGAGGACATCAGGCCGGGCGACGCCTTCATCGGCAACGATGCCTACGAGGGCGGCGGCACGCACCTGCCCGACATCGTGCTGGCCGAGCCGATCTTCGTCGACGGAAGGTTCGTGGCCTGGACGGTCAACCTCGCCCACCATGCCGACTTCGTCGACCGCGGCCATGCCCACATCTTCCAGGAGGGTCTGCGCATCCCGCCGGTCCGCCTGTACCGCGCGGGCGAGTTGCAGAAGGACGTGCAGGACCTGATCCTGCTCAACTGCCAGGTGCCGCGCGAGCGGCTGTCGGACCTGCGCGCCCAGATGGCGGCCAACCGGGTGGGCGTCCAGCGCTTCAAGTCGCTGTGCGCCAAATACGGCACCGACACGGTGCTGGCCGCCGGTGCGGCGCTGATGGACTACGCCGAGCGCAAGATGCGCGCCGCCATCACCGCCATGCCCGACGGCACCTGGCGCTTCGAGGACGTGTTCGACAACGAGGAGATCAAGAGCAACCTGCCGCTGTCCGTCGAGGTGACGGTGGCGGGCGACTGCATGTCGCTCGCCTTCGACGCGCCGGACCAGGTGCGCGCCGGCATCAACATGACCCGCACGGCGCTGCAGGCGACCATCTACTATGTCGTGAAGTCGGTGCTCGATCCCACCATTCCGCCCAACGCCGGCCTGGCGCGGCCGCTCTCCATCGCCGCGCGCGAGGGCAGTATCCTCAACTGCACGCACCCCGCGGCGGTCAACGGCCGCATCCAGACATGCCAGCGCATCGCCGACCTGGTGATGGGCGCGCTCGCCCAGGCGATCCCGGAGCGGGTGATGGCCTGCTCGAACTCCGCCTGCACCGTGGCCTACTTCATCGGCCAGCGGCCCGACGACCGATCGCTCTGGGTCTATCTCGAGACGATCGGCGGCGGCAGCGGCGCGCGCGCCCACAAGGACGGGCTGGACGGCGTGCATGTGCACACCACCAACACGTCGAACCTGCCGGTCGAGGCGCTGGAGATCGAATACCCGCTCAGGCTGTTGCGCTACGAGCTGGTCGCCGACTCGGGCGGCGTCGGCCAGTATCGCGGCGGCATGGCGCTGCGGCGGGTCTATCAGGCGACCCATGACTGCCGGGTGCGGGTCGACATCTCCCGCCAGCGCTCGCAGAGCTGGGGCCTGCAGGGCGGCGGGCCGGGCGCACACGGGCGGGTGGAAAGCGGGCCGGGCACCGAATTCGACGGCGACAGCGCCGTGCTGGCGGCCGGCCAGTGGTTCGCCATCGTCACGCCCGGTGCCGGCGGCTTCGGCCCGCCCGGGCGACGCGATCCCGACGCGGTCGAGCGCGACCTGACCCAGGGCGTGATCAGCCCCGATACGGCGCGCGGGATCTACCGGCTGAACGGCTGACGCCGACACACGACGTGCGTCATCCCCTTCCCGTTCATATTGGGAGGGAAGCCTGCAACGCGATCGGCAATCGCCTACCTCTTCTCGCGTTGTGCCATGACGCAGGTGGCGACGATGGATTTCGAGGCACCGAGGCCGGCGTGGACGTAGCACAGTTCCATGCGGTCGGCCGACTGGACGGTCATGTTGTAGTAGCCGTCGGTGTCGGCGCCGATGATCGTCTTGCCGTCGGCGGTGATCGCCCAGGCGAAGGGCTCCCTGTCGCCGGGGGCGGCTTTCGAGAAGTTGTAGCCCCAGGCCAGCCGTCCGTTCTGGCCCTCGACCACCATGGTGAACTCGGCGTCGCGCACGCGCGGCGGCGACGCAACGGCGGCCGTGCCGGGATGATGCTGGTTGGCGCCGTAGACGATCGACTGGCCCTTCATCGTCCAGGTCCCGCGCAGGTCCGGCGGGGCGGTCTGGGCTTGCGCCGCCGTGGCGACGCCGATCAGGGCCAAGGCAATGACAGCGTAATTCATGCGTGTCCCCCTCTTGTTTCGGTCGGGCAGTCTAGCGCGGCTTCCGGTCAACTGGAACCGCGGAGCGGTTCCAGTTGACCGGAAACGCGTTGTACGAAGCGTTTCCTTCAATGGCATGTTCCGTCCGGCTGATCGCGGCGCGTTTACGCGCCTCAGCCGGACGGAACATGCTCTAGCACCGTAGACGGGGGTCGATAAATGCCTGTGGAGCCGTAAGGTTGCGTGACCTTGTCGTCGCACGCGGCCCGAATGCCCGCATCCCCCGCTGTCCCCCCGCGTTGGATTGGGACCGGCGCCGCCTTGCCGTTTTGCCGTCTCGGTAAAACGGTTGGGCGGCGCAGCAACAAAGGAGGTTCAGATGTCGCTCTTCTTCCTGATCGCTATTGGTGCCGGTGCCTTCACGGTCGGCGCCGTGACGGCCGACGTCGTGGACGACGGCCGCCTCGGGCAGCAGCCCCAAACGGCCCAGGCCGCGCAGGCGCCGGCTTTCCAGGCCACTGCCTATCCGACCACTGCGGACTGCCTGAACGCCGCGGCGGGTCGGGGCATCCCGGCGTCGGCCTGCCAATGATCATGACCTCTTAGCCTGAACAAACTTTGAGGCCCCTCCTCGGGGCCTCTTTTTTTGCGCTCACGCCTGCAAAAGAATCGGCAGTGCCTGCTTGTAGGCTGCTTCCGCCCGGGCCTTGAGTTCCGGCAAGGTGCAGCTGCCGATGGGATGCTGGACCGTGAGGAAGGGATAGTCGGGAAGACCGAGCACGCGGGCGATGTTCCGCGCCGTGACCTCAAACGGCACGGTGCACAGCACCACCGCGCGCTTGCCGAGTTGTTCGAAGGTGATGCCGTCGTGCAGACTGCACGTCGAGCAGGAGCCTCAATCGCCCAGGCCGGTGATGAGGAAATCCACCTCCTGGGCCACCTTGACCAGAGTGCTGGCCGGAGCCGGCGCGCTGGCGTTGCTCTTGGAGGCGAGCGTCCGCACGGTGCAGCCGTGCCGCTGCACGAACAGGGCGGCGAACTCGTTCAGCATCTCCTCGGCGTTGAGCTTGCCGTTCTCCAGGATGCCGATCCGCATGCCGTCGATGCTGGCGAGCGCCGGTGCTCGAAAAGCCTTGCGCTTGGGCGTGGTCGACATCGGCGAATAGAGCTGCATTCGGACTAACTCCTCCTGATGGCGGCGTGCTGCAGGATCGAGCCGCGGCCGCGGCTCCACGACGGGATGAAGCACGAATGGCCGCCGGCGTCGCCGCCGCCCATGGTGATCAGTATATCGTCGGGGCCCAGACCGCGATGCACGAAGCCCGGCTCGCTGAGCGCGTGCGCACCGTCGCCATGCTGCTTGTCGTATTCGCTGTCGCGGTACTTGCCGACGCCGTTCATGCCCTCGACCGAGCGCTTGGCCTTGCTGAAGAGAAAGGCTTGCGACTTCTCGCGCGTCCAGCCGGCGCCCGCGACGATCTGCATATGCTCGGGCGCCAGGACCACTGCGCTCTGGCCCAGGGTAATGCAGCCGTAGTTGGCCATGGCGTCGGCGACCGAGCCCAGGATCTGCTCAGCCGTGTTGCCGCCGTGGTTCTCGACATTGCAGAAGCCGCCGCCCGCGAAGGCGGTGACGCTCGAGGTGTCTTTGGCATAGCCCTGCGCCTCGCAGAGCAGCGGCCAGGGATTGCCGCGCGCGCGCTCGGCGATGCAGAAACTGTACTTTCCCGGGTTGCCTTGCGTCGACTTGTCCGAGATGCCGGGCAGCATCTGGAAGACGTTGCGCAGGATCAGGCGCACCGCGCGGCCGATCGTGGCGTTGGGGCGGTTGCCGGGACCGAACAGGTTCACGTCGGCGTTCATGCCGATCTCGTCGGCGTAGGCGCCGCTCACGACCAGCAGTGGCGCCGAGCCGCCGGTGCTGGCGGTCGAGCCGTGGAAATTGAACGCCGGCCGGTCCATGGCCTCGAACGAAGCGACCACGACCGGGAAATATTCCGGCAGGCAGCCGGCCATGACTGAATTGACCGCGGCGGCATGCAGCGACAGATCGAGCCCGGTCGCGGGATGGCGCGAGATCACGGTCTCGGCCGGCCTGCTGTCGGCCGCCAGCATGGCCTTCACGCGATCGACGACCGGCGGCACGACCGGCAGGCCGTCGGTCCAGCCCTGCTCATAGCAGTAGTCGATGGCGGCCAGCAGGTCGTCCGGCACCTCGTGGATGCGGGGTGAAACTGCCGGCATCGCGTCGGCTACCGTCAGAGGTACTTCGCCGGGCGAATGATCGCCCGCCACATATGCGCCACCGGGCTGTTGTCGAAGCCCAGACCTTGGCTGGGCTGGCGGAAGTTGCGGCCGATGATGTCGGTGAACTCCTCGAGCTCGACATGCAGGTTGGGGTCGAACGAGTAGATGTCGTTCATCGTGATCTGCCGGCCCGACATGTACCATTTGTGGGCGCGCATGCGCTTGTAGTCCTCGTCGACATACGGGTCGGGACGATAGTTCTCGCCGAACAGCGCGACATAGGCCTGCGGATACTCGTAGCCGACCGCTTCGTCGGCATAGAAGCGCAGCACCTGGTGGGCGCGGATCGCCCAGGTCACTTCCTCGTCGACATAGGGCTCGACGAGCTGGGCGCCCCAGTAGCCGTGGTCGCCGCGGATGAAGCCGACGACCGCGATGTCGTGCAGCAGGCAGGCCAGCACCATCTTTTCCGGCAGGCCGTTCTTCCTGGCGTGATGCGCGCTTTGCAGCAGGTGCATGGAGGTGCCGAAGCGCTGCTTGAAGAAATCGATGAGCGTGGGCTTCTCAGGCATCGCCGGCAGGCGCGGGTCGTCGCCCATCAAGATCTGGGCATTGGGGTTGGCCTTGCGCAGCATGCCCGCATTGGGCGGCGCGCCGAGGTCGCCCTCGGCCAGCATGTGAAGGCGCGACTTGACGACGATGAGCTCGAGCTCACGCGCCATCTTTTCTTCCAGCGCGTCGGCGCGTTGCGCCATGGTGACGGTGTCCGGTGGGTTCATCGCCTGTCTCCTCGATATGCCGCCTGGATCCGGGGCTTGCGGACAGCCTAGAGCATATTTCGTCCGGCTGGAATCAGCTGGACGAAATATGCCATTGAAGGAATTGCTTCGTACAACGCGTTTCCGGTCAAATGGAACCGCTCCGCGGTTCCATTTGACCGGAAACCGCACTAACACATTGGAATGGTGTGACGACAGCAGCCTCAGGGAGCCCATGCACATGACCACAGCCCAGCTCGACAGCCTCGTGACTTTGCTGCGTTCGCGCCCGGTCGCCGAAACCCCGGACGTCGCCGCGGCGCGCGGCCGGTTCGAAAAACTGGCGGATTTCCTGGGCGGCGCACCGGATGCCAAATGCGAAAAGGTCGATGCCGGCGGCGTGCCGGCGGAATGGGTGGCGGCACCTGGCTGCGACTCCCAGCGCGCGATCCTTTTTCTGCATGGCGGTGGCTACGCCATCGGATCGATCAACACACACCGGCGGCTGGCCTACGACATCTCCGCCGCGTCAGGCGCGCGGGTCCTGGTGATCGACTATCGGCTGGCGCCCGAACACCCCTTCCCCGCAGCGGTCGACGACGCGGCCAAGGCGTGGCGCTGGCTGCTGCAGCAGGGCCTCAACCCGAACCGCCTGGCGATAGCGGGCGATTCGGCCGGCGGCGGGCTCACGGTCGCAGCCCTGGTCAACCAGCGCGACCAGAAGCTCGGCCTGCCGGCCTGCGCCGTGGCGATCTCGCCCTGGGTCGATCTCGAGGGCACCGGCACCAGCATGACGGCGCGCGCGGCGCAGGATCCCATGGTGCAGAAGGACGGCCTCTCGTGGATGGCCGCGATGTACCTCGCCGGCAAGGATGCCAGGACGCCGCTGGCAGCGCCGCTTCATGCCGACCTGAAAGGCCTGCCGCCGATCCTGGTGCAGGTCGGCACAGCGGAGACGCTGCTCGACGATGCCACGCGCCTCGCCGAGAGACTGCACGCCGCGGGCGTCGATGTGCGCCTGGCGGTCTGGCCGAACATGCTGCACGTGTTCCCGCTGTTCGCCCCCATCCTCTCGGAGGGCCGCGACGGCTGCCTCGAGATCGGCGCCTTCATCCGCAGCAAGACGGCCTAGGCGGCCTCGCGTCGGCAGAGACAGGAGGCGCGTACCGGTACATCGGCGCGCGCCTGGGCGAGATCGAGGCGCGCCTTGATCAGCGGCGCCTCGGCAGTGTCGCCACGGCGCGTCAGGCATTCGTGCAGCCCGTGCAGGCTCCAGACATTGTCCGGATGCCAGCAGGCGCGGCTGAGTTTGGGCTCCAGGCCGAGATCCTCGCGATAGTACTTCTCGGCCTCGGCGAGGTGGCCCTGCTCCAGCAGCAGCGCGCCCAGCGCATGACGCGGCGGCTGCATCCAGCCCCACGGCTCGTCGTAGGGCAGCGCGTCGTCGAGTTCGACGGCGCGCTTCAGGTGGCGGAAGGCCACGTCGAAATTGCCGCGGCGGTATTCGAGCTCGCCGGTCAGCATCTCCTCGGCGATCGCCAACAGATCGACCATGGTGTTGTTGTGCACGCGCCGCGTATCGGGCACGCGCGCGCGGGCGGCACGGAAGGCCGCCCGCATGCGCTCGGCCTCGGCGATCTCGCCCAGCACCGAGTGGGCCACACCCTTGGCATAGAGCATCATCGCCGTGGTCGTGCAGTAGACCGCGGGATCGCTCGGCAGCTCCTGGGCGATGATCTCGTGCCACTTGCCGAAACGCACCAGCACGTGCTGCTTCATGGAGAGGTAGCCCTCGAGGAAGTCGGCCATCGGCGGGGACTGCACGCGCAGCACCGCCTCGGGCGTGGTGTCGATCAGCTCCTGGGCGGCGGCGATGGCGGGCGCATACTGGCCGAGGAACATCGCGCCATAGACCACGAAGTGATGGTCGTGGCTGCGGTAGAGCGCGTAGACGTTGGCTGCACCCTCGCGCGCCAGGAACTTGCGGTCGACTTCGACCGCCTTCTGGTTCCAGTGCACGACGTCGCGGTAGTTGCCGCACAGCACGTCGATGTGCGTCGGCATGTGCACCAGGTGGCCGGAGTCGGGCACCAGCTCGCGCAGCCGATCGCCCGCCTTGAGCGCGCGCTGCGGGAACGGCGACATCTCCATCAGATGGACATAGAGATGCAGCAGGCCGGGATGATCCCAGGTCGCGGGGATGTCGCGGAAGCCCTCCTCCAGCACCTCGACCGCCTCGGCCGTGCCGGCGTCCTTGGCGACGCCGCCGGTGGTGAGATCCCACATCTGCCACGGCGTCTCGTTCATGATCGCCTCGGCGAACACCGAGCGCACCTCGAGATCGCCTCGGTTGGCGCTGAATACCTTGCGCATCTCGTTGGTGAAGGCCTTGTCCCAGCCCCGCTGATCCTCGATCGGCTCGCGCTGCGGATAGCGGACCGGCAGGGCGTGGATCAGTGCCTGCTCGACGGCCGTCGCCCCGCCGGCCGCGGCCAGCGCCAACTTCATGGCGTCATAGGCGGCGGCGAGCGCCTGTTGCTTGCCGACCGGATCGTAGAGATGCCAGGGCAGGTTGTAGTTGGGGCCGGCCGCGTAGGCGATGCCCCAGTGCGCCATGGCGCAGCCCGGATCGTGCTCCAGCGCCTTGCCGAAACACTTGATCGCCTCGGCGTGGTTGAAGCCGTAGACCCAGTTCAGTCCGCGATCGAACCAGATCTGGGCCTCCGCAGACTTGGTGGTGATCGGGCGGGAGTAAGCACCGAGGTCGTAGTAGGTCATGTCCTGTCCTCTCTCTCCTTCTCCTACCCTGTCGCCAGCGCCGCAAGATAGGCCTCCGCACGCGGCTGGTCCTTGGCCGAGCCTGCGAAGCCGACATAGCCGTCCGGCCGGATCAGCCGCAACGAAGTCATGTGCGCCGGGTCCTTGGCCGGCGCGGCCAGCACCAGCTTCGGGAACTTCGACGCAAGTGCGGCCACCACGTCGGCCGGCCCCAGCGCAGTGAACCTGGCGCCGCGCGCACCGGCCGGCAGGCGGTCCGGCCAGCGCTCGCCCGACTTAGGCCCGTCGGCGACGTGGCCGTTCTTCGCGGTGAGCGGGCTGTCGGGATAACCGATGTCCATCTCGGCGAGCTGGTTGGCCATCTTGTGCTGGATGAGCGGGAAGCCGGTCGCGAACTTGGCCACCGTGTTGCGGATGCCCTGCAGCACCGGGTTGCGCGCTGTCGCTACCTCGGTAAGCCGGGACGCGTTCTTCAACACGCGATCGCCGACGGCGGTGCGCTCTGGCGAATAGCTGTCGAGCAGTGCCGGCCTGGCGCTGCCCTCGATCACCAGCGCCAGCTTCCAGGCGAGATTGAACGCGTCCTGCATGCCGGTGTTCATGCCCTGGCCGCCGGCCGGGCTGTGGACGTGCGCGGCGTCGCCCGCCAGGAAGATGCGGCCCTTGGAGTACTCCTTCACCTTGCGCTCGTTGATGCGGAAGGCCGCGAGCCAGACCGGGTTGGACATCACGAAGCCGGGCGAGCCGCGATGCGCCAGCAATTCGTTGATCTCGACCAGGGTCGGATCGGCAGCGCGCTCGCTGCCCGTCGCCGGGCCGAGATCGGCGACCACCCGCCAGCGGTCGCCACCGATCGGGAAGAAGGCCAGGATGCCGTCGCGATGCCAGAAGATGTGCAGCCGGTCGTTGGGCTCCAGGCCGGTGATGTGACCGTCGGCCAACGCCCAATGGCTCTCGAGCGTCGAGCCCTCGAAGGCGAAGGCGAGACCGTGCCGCACCGTCGAATGGGCGCCGTCGCAGCCCACCAGCCAGGCAGCCTCGAGCGCCTCGCTCTCGCCGTTCGCCTTCTTCAGGGTCGCCGCGATCGACGAACCCCTGTCGGCGAACGCCGTCAGCTCGACCGAGCGCTCGACCGTCACGCCGCGGGCCGTCAGCTGCTCCTCGAGCACGCGTTCGGTCTCGCTTTGCCGGATCATCAGCGCGTAGGGCAAGCGGCTATCGATCGTATCGAGCGTTATGCGCGCCACGATCTCCTTGCCGTTCGAGATCTGGGCGCCGTGGGCGCGGAAGCCGGCCGGCAGGAACGGCTTGACGTAGCCCGCGTCGTCGAACAGCTCGAGCGTGCGGCTCCACAGCACCAGCGCCTTCGACTTGTCGGTGCGTGCCGCCGCCTTGTCGACGATGCGCACCTTCACGCCATGCCGCACCAGCTCGTTGGCGAGCGTCAGCCCGACCGGACCGGCGCCGGCGATGAGGACCTGCGGATTGTCAGCCATGTGATCTCCCCCAGCGACATAGGCTGGAACCCTAGCTGCACTCGGCGCGCCAGCCAACACGCAGCCATGGTCAAGACAAGGTGCGCAGCGCCGTCCTGAGGTCGTGGGCATCGTGGTCGGCCAGGAGACGATCGAGGCCGGCGTGAGTGCGCTGCCAGATCGGAATCGCCCGCTTCAGCAGCGAACGCCCGTTACGCGAGAGCTTGAGGAGCCGGCTGCGCCTGTCGTGTGCATCAGCGGCGGTCTCGACAAGGCCGCGCCGCTCCAGGGGCTTCAGCGCGGCCGTCAGCGTGGTGCGGTCCATGGCGAGCAGCGTCGCGACCGAGCCCATGCCGGCCTGGTCGGGACGGTTGAGCGCGTTCAGCAGCGAGAATTGCCCGCTGGTGAGGCCAAGCGGCCGCAAGGCCTCGTCGAAGCGGCGCGCCAGGGTCCGCGCCGCCCGCTGCGCGTGCAGGCACAGGCAATGATCGCGCACATGGACGGTGGTCTCGTAGGGAACCATCGGCGGAACCAGCGCTTGAATCGGTGGTGCCTTTGACATGCCATAATCATGTTGATATCAACCTATTTAGTCAACGCCAAAAAGGAGCAACGCCATGGCCTACATCGCAGGATTCGTCCTCGCCGTTCCCGCCGCGAACAAGGAGGCCTATCGCAAGCAGGCCGCCGACGCTCTGCCGATGTTCAAGGAATTCGGCGCGACCCGCATGGTCGAGACCTGGGGCGACGACGTCCCCGACGGCAAGGTCACCGACTTCAAGGGCGCGGTGAAGGCCAGGCCCGATGAAGTCATCGTCTTCTCCTGGCTCGAATATCCCAGCAAGGCCGCGCACGACGCGGCGCGCGACAGGATGATGAGCGACCCGCGGATGAAGGACATGGGCAAGGACATGCCGTTCGACGGCCAGCGCATGATCTTCGGCGGCTTCGCGCCCATCGTCGACGAGAAGGGCAGCGGCAAGACCGGCTACGTCGACGGCTGCCTCGTGCCGGTGCCGGCCGGCAACAAGGAGGCTTATCGCGCGGTGGCCACCAGGATGGCGGCGAAGTTCAAGGAATTCGGTGCGGTGCGCGTCGTCGAGGCGTGGGGCGACGACGTGCCCGACGGCAAGGTCACCGACTACAAGGGTGCAGTGAAGGCGACCGGCGACGAGAAGGTGGTCTATTCCTGGATCGAATGGCCCTCGAAGGACGTGCGCGACGCAGGCTGGAAGAAGCTGATGGCCGACCCCGCCATGCAGCCGGGCAAGGAGCCCATGCCCTTCGACGGCAAGCGGATGATTTTCGGCGGCTTCGCCCCGATCCTCGACGCCTGAAGCAAAGCGGCTGGCCGGGATTGCTCCCGCGGCTTACCTTGCGCCATCCGCGCAAGGTAAGCCAAGGAGAGCAATCCCGTGACACTGCCGCTTGAAGGAGTTCGCGTCATCGAAGTAGGCCAGGCCCTGGCCGGGCCGCTGGCCGGCGTGCTGCTGGCCGACATGGGCGCCGAGGTGATCAAGATCGAGAAGCCCGACGGCGGCGACGATGCCCGCCTCTGGGGCCCTCCCTACGGGCCCGACGGCGTGACGTCGCTCTATTTCTACAGCCAGAACCGCAACAAGCGCTCGGTCACGCTCGACCTCAAGGCCGAGGCCGACGTCGAGGCGCTGCACCGGCTTTGCGAGACTGCCGACATCCTGATCCAGAATTTGCGCCCCGGAGTCGTCGACGAGATCGGCATCGGCCCCGAAGCGATGCTCGAGCGCCATCCGCGCTTGATCTACTGCTCGATCTGGGCCTTCGGCTACCAGGGCCCGATGCGGCTCAAGCCGGGCTTCGATCCCCTGCTGCAGGCCTACGGCGCGATGATGAGTGTCACCGGCCGTCCCGAGGATCCGCCGACCTTCTGCGGCGCCTCCATCAACGACAAGGCGACCGGCATGTTCTGCACCATCGGCGCGCTGGCGGCGCTGCGGATGCGCGACCGTACCGGCAAGGGCTGCCTGGTCGATACCTCGCTGTTCGATTCGGCGGTGCACTGGGTCGAGGGCCAGCTTAACGGCTATCTGCAAGACGGCGTGCTGCCCAAACGGCATGGCACCGGTGGCAACGTGATCGTGCCCTACCAGCTTTTCCAGTGCGCCGACGACCTGCCGGTCTGCCTCGCCGCCGGCAACGATCGCCTATGGGCGCGCTGCGCGCAGGTCCTGGGGCACGGCGAATGGGCGACCGATCCGCGCTATGCGACCACTGCCCAGCGCGTGGCGCACAAGACCGAGCTCATTCCGATGATCGCCGCGGCGATGCGCAGCCAAGGCCGCGCCCATTGGCTGGCCGCTTTCGACAAAGTGGGCGTGCCGTGCAGCCCGGTGAACGACATCGGCGAACTGGCGGCCACCGAGCAGCTCGCCGCGGTCGACCTGGTGCATCAGCTGCCGACCCGGCCCGGAGAGAGCGGCGCACCGCGCGTAGTCGGCCTGCCGATCTCCTTCGATCGCCGGCGTCCCCACTCCCAGCGCTCGGCGCCCACGCTCGGTGAGCACACGGAGGAAGTGCTGGCCCGTCCGGGGAAGTGACACCTGTTGCCCGTCGCCCTACGAATCGCGCCTCGACAGCAGATGGAATATCTCCATCTCGCCCTTGCCCTTGACGTCTATTCGCCCGCCTCGCTCGAATTCGTAGCGACCTTCGAGCACCCGCCTGGTTTCTTCGGTGACCTGGATCTTGCCGGGAACGCCGAGTGATTCCATGCGCGCAGCGGTGTTCACCGTGTCGCCCCACACGTCGTAGGAGAGCTTGCGCGTGCCGATCACGCCGGCCACTGCCGGACCGCTATGCATGCCGACACGAACCGCGACGGGCTCGCCCAGCTCGGCGCCGATCCGCCCGACGACCGCCAGTATCTCCAGGGCCATTTCGGCAACGGCAAAGACGTTGCCCGTTCTTTGCTCGGGCATGCCGCCCGCCACCATATAGGCGTCGCCGATCGTCTTGATCTTCTCGAGCCCGTACTTGGCGGTGAGAAGGTCGAACTCTGAAAATATCCTGTTCAGGAAGGACACCAGCTCCTCGGGCGAAAGCCTGGTGGAACGGCGCGTGAAGTCGACGATGTCGACGAACAGGATGGTGACGTTGTCCAGCCGGTCGGCGATCACGCGCGCCGGGTTGTTCTTCAGGCGCTCGGCGATCTGGACCGGCATCATGTGCCTCAGCAGGGTCTCCGACCGGTCATACTCGAGCGCGAGGGCCGTTTCGGCCCGCTCCGCGACGCCAAAGGCATAGTCGACGATCAGGAACAGGATGGCGATGATCACCCCGATCGAGGTGTACTTGAACACCGCGATGATGCTCTCCGACCGCGCCGCGATCACCGGGCCGATCCGGGGAAAGCCGAGATCAGCCACGATGTAAGCGACAAAGAAAAGAACAACGAAGCCGATCGACAGCACTCTTCTTTTTGGCCCGAACATCAACGGTGCCAGGGCGCCGATCAGGATAAAGGCATTGTGCTGGCCCTGGGCGTTTCCCATTCGGCTGAGGGCGGCGATCACGACCGCGAACAGGAAAAGAATGAGGTAGAGCGGCGCCACCAGCTCGCCGAAGCGATGCAGCAGCGGCGCGATCCCGAAGCCGACGATCAGGGCGCAGGTCGAAAGATTGCCGAACGTCACGGGCGACTGGCCGTTGGAGATGAGCACCGTCGAGGTCACGAGAACCGACGCGAGCAGCACCAGGTTGGCCAGCAGAACCGCGGTATTGATGACCCGTATGCGGCGTGCCGTGGCGCCCGAGTAGTGCCGCGTCCCATAACTCAGGATACGCGACACGCTCTTTCTCAAGCGCGAGAGCGGCCCGGAAGCGCCGGGCCTCGTCGTGGTGTCAGCTTTCACGTATTGCCGCCTGCAACATGCGCCGGGACAGTTCCGGTCGCACTACTGTGCGCAATTATCGGCGGCCTCACGGGCGTGTCTGTCGAGGTAGGAGCCGCCGCCCAGGGTGCGAACGTGGCTCGTGAAGGTCACCTCGCTGGATTTTTCGCCCACACGCCGAACGACGAATTCGCCCGCCGGCGAGTTGTCGCGCTTGGACGACAACGCCACCGAGCCGACGCCCTGGCGGCCGTCGATGCTTGTGATCGCCACATAGGCGGTTGAATTGGCCGACAGGCAGTAGGTCATGGCCTCGAACGGCTGGCCGTAAGTTGTCGACCAGGTGAAGGGACCCTGCCAGCTGGTATCGGGTTGGGCGCAGCCGACGAGCACGGCCAGGCCGACGATGGAAGTAATGCGCTTTGCCATGCGGCAATTCTAACGCGCTTCAAAGGCCCGCCGCCACCGTCTCCTTGTCCGCAATCCAGCTCCGCCTCTCGCCGTCGTCGCGCGTTCGGCAACTAGAGCGTGATGACTTTCAGTTGTCTCACGCGTCGGCCCGGCACAGGCGCCGCTCAGGCGCGATGGCCAACCATCGCGCCATAGCTGCGAGTCCGCGCAATGGCTCGAAGAGCCATTGCGCGCTGCTGGGCCGACGCGAAATGCCAAAGTCATCACGCCTCAATCCTTCCGGCAAGCCTTGCAGGAAAGTTTCGGCGCCGTGCGGCGGCCGTCCTTGCGCGGGCGGGCGGCGGCGTGGCCGCAAGCCGAGCAGCCGTCGATCTCGAAGTCGATGTAGTGCGTGGGACTGCCGCAGCCCTCGCAGGGCAGGCCACGGCGCGAACCGATCGAGCCGAAGCCGGGCGCCTGGCATTTCGGGCAGAGCCTCGACAGCCGCCGGGCGACCTGCCACGACAAGGCGCGCAAGACTTTCATGCGCATCGGATTTCGATGGGCACGCATGTCGGAGTAGAGCACCGCCCTGCCGTCATCCGAGCGCCGCGCCTCGCGATCCATGGCAGCGATCACTTCGCCGACGGTCTCCAGGCCCTTGACCGGTGCGCTCATGTCGCTGTTGCAGCCGACGAACACGCCGTACTGCGGGAAGCCCATGCCTTTCAAGGCCAGCAATCTGTCAGGGTCACCCGCCTTGAACCTCATGAGCCGCCAGATCGTGCGATGCGTGACGAGCGTCTCGATCAGCCGGATGCCGCGCTTGCGGTCGATGAAGGCCATGATCTCGACGCCGGCGGGATTGAGCGGCAGGCGCTCGATCGGGCCGTAGCTGCCTTCATTGGCCATGCCGCAATCGACGTCGAGCGTGCGGAAGACCATCTCGGCCTTGAGCAGCGACGTCTCGACCAGCGCGTCCGGCCGTGCCACCTCGCCCGAGAAGGTGCCGAGCAGGTCGGTATCGAGGTCCGGCGCCACGACGACCGCGGCACCTATCACCCGTCGGAACGGCGGTGCTATCGCCCGCTCCTTGGCGTGCATGGTCGCCAGACCTATGCGTTCAGTTGCGTAAGGATGCCCAGACAAAGCACGGCACCGGCGATGAGACGTTGACGCCTACTCCGCGGCCTGCGGCACGGCCTGGCGCGCAAGCTGCTGCTCGACCAGGGTTGCCCAATACGACGCGCCGAGCGGCAGAATGTCGTCGTTGAAGTCGTAGCCCGGGTTGTGGACCATGCAGCTGCCCTCGCCGTCGCCGTTACCGATCCACATGTAGCAGCCCGGTTTCTTCAGCAGCATCCAGGCGAAATCCTCGCTGCCCATAGCCGGTGTCGGGTTGCGATTGACGTTCTCCAGGCCGACCAGCGCCGAGGCGGCCTGGGCCGCAAACTCGGTCTCCTGCACGCTGTTCACGGTCGCAGGGTAGCGGCGCTCGTAGCGCCACTTGGCGACTTCGGCGCCGAAGCCCGCCGCGACGTTGCGCGCGATCTTCTCGATCTGCTTTTCGATCATATCCTGCACCGGCTTCTTGAATGTCCGCACGGTGCCGCGCAGGGTGCATTCCTGCGGGATGACGTTCCAGGTGTCGCCGGCATGGATCTGGGTGGTGGAGACCACGGCGGTGTCCATCGGATCGACATTGCGCGCCACGATCGACTGCAGCGCCGTCACGATGTGCGAACCCACGACGACGGGATCGATGCCGTGGTGCGGCATGGCGCCGTGCGCGCCGACGCCCTTGATGACGACTTCGAAGATGTCGTAGGCGGCCATCATCGGGCCGGGCCGCACCGCGAAGCGGCCGACCGGGATGCCCGGGATGTTGTGCATGCCGTAGACGCCCTCGACCGGGAATTTCTCGAACAGGCCCTCTTCCACCATGACCCGGCCGCCGCCTTCGTTCTCCTCGGCAGGCTGGAAGATGAAATAGACCGTACCGTCGAAATTCCTGGTCTCGGCCAGGTACTTGGCGGCGCCCAGCAGCATCACCGTATGGCCGTCGTGGCCGCAGGCGTGCATCTTGCCGGGGATCGTCGACTTATGGTCGAAGTTGTTGGTCTCATGCACGTCAAGCGCGTCCATGTCGGCGCGCAGCCCGATCGCGCGGTTGGAGCGGCCCGCCCGCAGCACGCCGACCACGCCGGTCTTGGCCAGCCCGCGGTGGATCTCGATGCCGAAGCTTGTGAGCTTCTCGGCGACGACATCGGCCGTCCGCACTTCCTCGAAGGCCGTCTCCGGATGGCTGTGAATGTCACGGCGCCAGGCGGTCATATCCTTGTGAAACGCGGCAATGCGGTTGATGACCGGCATTCAAATCTCCGAATGAATAAATATCGGGCCGGATCGTACGGGAGCCGCGCGAAGGGTCAAGCACAGCAAGCATGCGGCAGCGCACATCACGCACCCTGCAGGAAGTTCCGGCGACTCTTCGTCAATCAGGTCCGCAGGGCGTAGCTGCGCTCTTCGACCGGCAGGCGGCCCTCGGCGATGGCGTGACAGGCGACCGTGCCACCTTCGATCGGCAGTGCCTCCGGTCGTTCGACCTTGCATCGTTCATTGGCGAACGGGCAGCGCGGATGGAAGGTGCAGCCCGAGGGCGGGTTGAGCGGGCTCGGCACCTCGCCCGCGACTGGCGCGCGCTGGCGGCCGGCCATGTCGAGGTCGGGGATCGTGTCGAGCAGCATCCGCGTATAGGGGTGCTTGGGCCGTCGGAACAAGGTGTCGGTCGGCGCCACCTCGACCAGGCGGCCGAGGTACATCACGCCGACCCGCGTCGAGATGTGATAGACGACCGCCAGGTTGTGCGAAATGAAAAGATAGGTGAGTCCGAAGCGGCGCTGCAGGTCGACCATCAGGTTCAGGATCTGCGCCTGCACCGAGACGTCGAGTGCCGAGGTCGGCTCGTCGCACACCAGGAATTCCGGCTGGCTGGCCAGCGCCCGGGCGATCGAGATGCGCTGGCGTTGCCCCCCCGAGAATTCATGCGGAAACTTGCGGCCGTCGGCCGGAGTCAGCCGGACCTGGCGCAACAGCTCGCCGACGCGCTTTTCAAGGTCGGCCTTGTCCGACGACAGGCCGAAGGCGCGGATCGGCTCGGCGATGATATCGAACACGCGCCAGCGCGGATTGAGGCTGGCGAACGGGTCCTGAAAGATCATCTGCATGCGCCGGCGCAGCGCCGCCATGCCGGTGCGGCTGCGCTTCTGGCCCATGTCGTTGCCGTCGAACTCGATGGTCCCTGCGGTCGGCGGATAAAGGCCGACCACCAGCCGCGCCACCGTCGACTTGCCGCAGCCCGATTCGCCCACCAGAGAAAAGGTCTCGCCCTTGGCGATGGCAATGTCGATGCCGTCGACCGCCTGCACGATCTGGCGCGGCTTACGCTCGATCTGGCGCACCAGCCACGGCGCCGAGACGTCGAAATAGCGCTTCAGCCCGTGAATCTCGATGAAGTTGCGCGTGCCACTGTTCACTGCGTCAGGCATCGACCGTCTCCTTGACGCCCTCGGCGCTGATCGACGCGCCGACGCCTGCCGCGTGGTGCAGCCAGCAGGCCGCGCGGCTGGCGCCCGCGAGGCTGGCGCCCACGGTCATCAGTTCCGGCCGCTCGACCAGGCAGCGCCTGCCGACATAGGTGCAGCGTGGATTGAAGGCGCAGCCGGACGGAATTTCCGTCAATCGCGGCATGGCGCCGTCGATCTGCGTGAGTTTCTCGGTGCGCACGCCGAGGCTCGGGATCGAGCCCATCAGCCCCTTGGTATAGGGATGCTGGGCATGCTTGATGACGTCGCGCACCGGGCCGATCTCGGCCAGGCGACCGGCATACATCACCGCAACGCGATCGGCCGTCTCGGCGATGACGCCCATGTCGTGGGTGACCAGCATCACCGCCGTGCCGTGATCGCGGCAGAGCCGCTTGAGAAGCGCGATGATCTGCGCCTGGATGGAAACATCGAGCGCCGTCGTGGGTTCATCAGCCACGATCAGCCGCGGCTCAGCGCACAGCGCCAGCGCGATCACCACCCTCTGGCGCATGCCGCCGGAGAATTGATGGGGATAGTGGTCGATGCGGGTCTCGGCGCCGGGAATGCCGACCTCCTTCAGGAGATCGAGCGCCCGCGCCCGTGCCGCACTGGCCGACAGCGGCAGATGGGTCTGGATGGTCTCGACCAGCTGGCGGCCGACCGAATAGAGCGGATTGAGGCTGGTGAGCGGGTCCTGGAAGATCGCGCCGATGCGCGCACCACGCACCTTGCGCATCTCCTCGTACGGCAGATTGTCGATGCGCCGTCCCTCGAGCCGAATCTCACCCGACGCGATCCGGCCGGGCGGCTCAAGAAGACCGATGATGGCGTTGCCTGTCAGCGACTTTCCGGCGCCGGATTCGCCCACGACTCCCAGGACCTCGCCGGGCGCGATGTCGAAGGAGACATCGTCGACGGCCACCAGCGTGCCGCGGCGCGTCGGGAACTCGACCCTGAGGTTCTTGACCTCGAGCAGCGGCGGATTGTTCGACGGCGGCATGTCCGAGGACGGCATCAGCGCAGCTTGGGATTGAGGGCGTCGCGCAACCAGTCGCCCAGCAGGTTGACCGCCAGCACCAGCGCCGCGAGCATGATGCCGGGAAAGACAGTGATCCACCACTCGCCGGACTGCAGGACCTCGTTGCCCAGCCGAATGAGCGTGCCGAGCGAGGGCTCTATCGAGGGCAGGCCGACGCCGAGAAACGACAATGTCGCCTCGGTGATGATGGCGAGGCCGAGATTGAGGGTGGCGATCACCAGCACCGGGCCCGTCACGTTGGGCAGCACGTGGCGGACCATGATCAGGAGCGGCGACAGGCCGATCACGCGCGCCGCCTGGACGTATTCCTTGTTCCTCTCCACCAGCACCGAGCCGCGCACGGTGCGGGCGTATTGCACCCAGAAACTGAGCCCAATGGCGCCGACGATGACGAAGATCGCGATCTCGTCGTGGCGCTGCACCGAAATCAGGCCGCGCACGATGCCGTCGATCAGCAGCGCCACCAGGATCGCCGGGAAGGTGAGCTGCACGTCGGCGATACGCATGATGACCGCGTCAACCGTGCCGCCGACATAGCCGCTCACCAGGCCGAGCGTGATGCCGATCAGCATGGCCACGATCACCGACGCCAGGCCGACGACCAGCGACAGCCGCGTGCCGTACATGATTGAGCTCAGCACGTCCCTGCCCTGGTCGTCGGTGCCGAGCGGGAAGGTCCAGTCGCCGTCGGGCGACAGCAGCACCGGCGGCTTCAGTCCGTCGCTGAGGCTGAGCGTCGCCGGATCGAACGGCGTGTGCGGCGCCAGCAGCGGCGCGAGAAAGGCGATGGCGAAGATGAGCAAGGTGACCGCCGCTGCCACGACGGTCATGGTCGAGGACTTGAAGCTCCACCAGATGTCGCTGTCGGCGGCGCGGTGCAGCCAGGTGGGGAGAGGCCGGGTCGCCATGTCAGTGCGCCCCGCGAGCCGTGCCGACCTGGCCGCGCAGGCGCGGGTCGACGGCAAAATAGAGCAGATCCACCACGAGATTGATGACGACGAACAGCAGGCCGATCAGCAGCAGGTAGGCCGCCATCACCGGAATGTCGGCAAACTGCACCGACTGGATGAACAGCTGGCCGACGCCCGGCCAGGCGAACACCGTCTCTGTGACGATGGCAAAGGCGATCAGCGTACCCAGTTGCAAGCCGGCGATGGTGATCACCGGGACGAGCGTGTTCTTGAGCGCGTGGCCGAAATTGACGGCGCGATTGGTGAGGCCGCGGGCGCGCGCGAACTTGATGTAGTCGGTGCGCATCACTTCCAGCATCTCCGAGCGCACCAGCCGCATGATCAACGTGAGCTGGAACAGCCCGAGCGTGATCGACGGCAGGATCAGCGCCTGCAGGCCCTTCCAGGTAAGAAAGTTGGTCGTCCACCAGCCGAGGTCGACGGTTTGGCCACGCCCGAACGACGGCAACAGGCGCAACCACACGGCGAAGATCAGGATCAGCAGGATGCCGATCAGGAACGGCGGCAGCGACACGCCGATCAGCGACACCATTTGCAGCAGCCGGCTCGACCAGTGCGTTGCATAGAGCCCGGTATAGACGCCCATCGGCACGCCGATGATGAGGATGAAGGCCGCCGCGCAGAACGACAGTTCCAAGGTGGCCGGCACGCGCTCCAGGATCATGCGGCTGACCGGCTCGGAAGTGCGGTAGGAGAGGCCGAACTTGCCTTGTGCGGCATTGCCGATGAAGCGCAGGAACTGGACCGGCGCTGAATCGTTGAGGCCCAGCTTCTCGCGCAGCTGCTCACGCTCCTCCATCGAGGTGTCCTGGCCGACCATGGCGTTGATCGGATCGCCGACGTAGCGGAACAGGAAGAAAGCCACAACGCCCACCGTCAGCATGACCAGGATGGCTTGTCCGAGGCGTCTCAGGATGAATGCGAGCATCGATGCGGGGGCGGATCCGACGGAAGGCCTAGCAGGAATAGCGCCAAAACGGAACCGGCCCCGACCGCGCGATCGCGGTCGGGGCCGGTCAAGCAGGCCCTGTGGGCTACTTGATGTTCACGAAGCGCAGCGGAAACGAGTTGTCCGCCAGCTGCACCAGGCTCACGTTCTTGCGCGCCGCCCACACGACCGCCTGCTGGTGCAGCGGGATGTAGGCATAATCCTCGACATAGAGCTTGGTCGCCGCGGCGATCATGGCGTCGCGCTTGGCCTTGTCGATCTCCTGCTCCATGGCATCGGCGAGCTTGTCGACCTCCGGGTTGGAATAGCCGCCGGCGTTGAACAGGCCCTTCTTGGTCGCGGCATTCGGCGTCTGGATCAGCTGCTCGAACACGTTGTGCACGTCGTACGTGGCTGCCGGCGACCAGCCCAGCATATAGAAGCTGAGCTCGCCCTGCTTGAAGTCGCCCTTGCGCAGGATCTTGGCGAAGTACAGGCTGCGCGTCTGCGCCCGCAGGTTCACCTTGATGCCGATGCGGGCGAGCATGGCCACGACGGCCTGGCAGATCTTCTCGTCGTTGACGTAGCGGTCGTTCGGGCAGTCCATGCCGGTCTCGAAGCCGTTGGGATATCCGGCATCGGCCAGCAGCTTCTTGGCCGCCTCGGGCGACAGCAGCGCCGGCCGCTTGTCAATGTCCTTCACGTAGCCGTTGATGCCGGGTGCGACCATCAGGTTGGTCGGGAACGACTGGCCGCGCATCACCGTGCGCTTGATCGCCTCGGCGTCGATCGAGCGGGACATCGCCTCGCGGACGCGCTTGTCCTTGAAGGGGTTCTTGCCCTTGATGTTGGACTCGAGCAGCTCGTTGCGCTCGTGATCGAAGCCGAGATAGACGACGCGAGTCTCGGGGCCTTCCAGCACGTTGACGTTGGCGTCCTTTTTGAGCGTCTCGGTGTCGGCCGGCGGCACCTCGTACATCATGTCGATGTCGCCGGCCTTGATGGCCGCCACGCGGGTCGCCGGGTTGGCGACGGGAGTGAAGATCACCTCGGTCAGGTTGTGCGTGGGCTTGTCCCACCAGCCCGGGTTCGGCACGAGCACCGTGCGCTCACCGGCGCGGCGCTCCTTCAGCATGAAGGGGCCAGTGCCCATGGCGTTGCGGGTCGCGAAGTTTTCCTCGTTCTTGGTCATGTCGGCGGAGTTCAGGGCGTTGTTCTTCTCGGCCCATGCCTTGGACATCATGCCGAGAGCCGCCCATTTGTCGGCGAGCAGCGGGTCGGGATACTTGGTGATGATCTCGACGCGGTGATCGTTGACCTTCTTGATCTCCTTCACCGAGACGAAGTTGCCGCCCATGTTCGAGCCCGGGCCGTTCGCTCGGTTCAGCGAGAACACCACATCGTCGGCGGTGAACGGCGTCCCGTCGGAGAACTTCACACCCTGTCGCAGGTCGAAGAACCACGTGGTCTTGTCGACCTGGCCCCACTTCGTGGCGAGCGCCGCCTCGAGCTTGAGGTCCTTGTCGCGGCGAATCAGCGGATCGTAGATGTTCTGGGTGAACGTCAGCAGGAACGTTTCGTTGCGCGCATACGGATCCATCGAGCTGACGTCACCGGCATTCGCCCACTTGAACGTCTTGGCGTCGGCGGTGGAAAAAGCCGCGAGGCCCACGCAGACGACGGCGGTCATCGCCAAGGAACGGCGGAAACTGAAGTTCATCGTTAACCCCTTCATGAAGGTCGGCACGCGGCTCCCCGGCCATGCGCCGACGCACTCCTCGGCGCACGTTGCACTGACTGTGTCGAGCCGTCAATTCCACAAAAAAAACGCATGGTTAGGCCTACAGCACATAGTTGGACAGGCCCCGGCAGGGGTCGCTATCGTGCCACCCTCGCGTTTTTCCAGGGGTGCAGCCATGAACGACGTTCCACGCAGTTTTCGCGGCAATTCCAACGCCGCGCGGGATATTGCGCACCACCTGCATCCTTACACCAACTTCAAGAAGCACGAGCAGACCGGTCCGGTGACGATCGTGCGCGGTCGCGGCATCTACGTCATGGACGACGACGGCAAGGAATACATCGAGGGCATGGCCGGGCTGTGGTCCGCATCGCTCGGCTTCAGCAACGAGCGGCTGGCGACGGTCGCCTACGAGCAGATGAAGCAGCTGCCGTTCTACCACGCCTTCAACCAGCGTTCGCACGAGCCCGCGATCAACCTCGCCGAGAAGCTGAAGGCGATGGCGCCGGTCGAGATGTCGAAGGTGTTCTTCGCCAACTCCGGCTCGGAGGCCAACGACACCGTCGTCAAGATGGTGTGGTACTTCAACAACGCGCTCGGCCGGCCGAAGAAGAAGAAGATCGTGTCGCGGCTCAAGGGCTATCACGGCATCACCGTCGCGTCGGGCAGCCTTACCGGCCTGCCCAACAATCACCGCTCCTTCGACCTGCCGATCGCCGGCGTCGTGCACACCATGACGCCGCACTACTACCGCAACGCCAAGGACGGCGAGACCGAGGAGCAGTTCGCCACGCGCTGCGCCGAGGAGCTCGAGGCGTTGATCGTCAGGGAAGGTGGCGCCGACGAGGTCGCGGCGATGATCTGTGAGCCGGTGATGGGCGCCGGCGGCGTGATCGTCCCGCCCAAGGGCTACTACGAGAAGATCCAGGCGGTGTGCCGCAAGTACGACATGCTGTTCGCCGCCGACGAGGTGATCTGCGGTTTCGGCCGGACCGGCAACGTCTGGGGCTGCCAGACGCTCGGCATCAAGCCCGACATCATAACCTGCGCCAAGGCGCTGTCGGCGTCGTTCCTGCCGATCTCGGCCGTGATGATCACCGACAAGATCTATCAGGCGCTGATGAGCGAGAGCGACAAGATCGGCACGTGGGGCCACGGCTTCACCTACTCCGGCCATCCGGTCGCCGCCGCCGTGGCGCTCGAGGCGCAGAAGATCTACGACGAGATCGACCTGTTCGGCCACGCCAAGCGCCTGAGCCCGGTCTTCCAGAAGCACATCCAGTCGTTCGCCGGCCATCCCCTGATCGGCGAGGCGATGGGCATCGGCATGTTCGGCGCGCTCGAGATCGTGGCCGACAAGAAGACCAGGACGTCGTTCGACCTGGCCGCGGTCGGCGCCGGCAATCGCGTGTCGAACCACGCCCAGTCGCGCGGCCTGTTCGTGCGCAACATGGGTGATCGTGTCGCCATCTGCCCGCCGCTGGTCATCAACGAGACCGAGCTTGCCGACCTGTTCGGCCGGCTCCGCCAGTCGCTCGACGCGACACTCGACGAGTTGCGGTCGGAAGGCCACTTCAAGGGCTGACGTGGGCGAAGCGACGGCAGGCGACACGAGGGGCCGGCCCGGCTGGAGACCGCCGCTCGGCACCAGCGCGCGCATCCGAAGCCGGGCGATCTGGGCGATTGCCCTGTTCGCCGCGTCGGTGCCACCTGCCATTGTGGGACTGGGCATCGCGGCCGGCACGAGCGAGCAGGCAAACGTGGCGATGCCGCTTGCCTTCCTGTTCTGGACGCTGGGTGGCCTGATGGCGCTGTGGGCGGCATTTCCGACCCTGCGCTACTGGGAGGGACTGTCCGCCCACACGCGCTGGCTGGGCACACTGCCGATGCTGTTGGTGTCCTTGTTCTTGAGCGCTGCCCTGATCGCCGCGACCTTGGCCTGAAACGGCCACTTGAAGCGGCGGGACAGGCGGAGAAGCGCCGACGGGGGATGCATCTGGCACTTCTCCGCCCTGCCCGGCGACAGCAGACGCGTCGGGCATCGTTCGCATCACTTGCCGGACTGCTGGCGCAGGTAGGCGATGATGTCGGCGCGGTCCTCCGGCAGCGCAATCCTGAAGTTCATGCGTTGGCCGGGAATGAGAGCCTGGGGATTGGTCAGCCAGGCCTCCAGGGTCTTTTCTGCCCACACGACGCCGGAGTTCTTCACCGCCGTGGAATAGTTGAAGGCAGGCGCGGTGCCCGCCGTCCGACCGAACACGCCGCGATGCGCCGGCCCGACACGGTTGGCGTCGAGCGAATGGCAGCCGCCGCACCGCGACTCGTAGAGTTCCTTGCCATGTTCGGCGTCGGCGGCTGCCGCGCCCGTCGCCAGGCAGGCGAGGAACGCGGTAGCCAACACGGCGCCCATGCGATTTTCCAGCATGAGACCCCGCAGCCTGCAGCGCGATGACTTTGCTTCGGCCGTCGGCCCGGCTCCCGCAGCTATGGCGCGATGGTTGGCCATCGCGCCTGAGCGGCGCACTACAGCGCGATGACCATAGTCATCGCGCTGCGGCCGGGCCGACGGCGCGATTCGAGTGAAAGTCATCGCGCTTCAGGCGCCGAAGCTCAGCGCCTTGGCCGGCAGCGGGTCCTTCAGGACCTGCGACAGCACGGTCCAATGCATGGCTTCGTCGGCGGCGAGCCGCGCCGAGATCTGCGCCAGCCCGCGCTCGCCGAACGACGGGATGACACCGATATAGGCATTGGCGGCGCCCTTCTCGAGGCGCTGCGCCAGCCGCAGCACATCGACCTGGGTCTTGAGCGAGGCGGCGTTGAGCGCAGCGCCCACTTCGGCATCGCTCTTGGCGGCGACTGGCGTGCCGCCCATCTTGCGGATGGTGGCGATCAACGCGTCGCGATGCTCCTTGTGATGGGTCTGGAACAGCACCGCGACCTCGAGTACCGGCTTTTGCAGCAGACCGCTCATGGCGCCGAGCTGGTAGGCACTGATGGCCTCGTTCTCGAGGGCCAGCGCCACGTTCAGGATCTGCACGTCGCCGGCGGGATTGGCGGCTTGGGCACCCGCCATCTTTTCGCAACCGGCCAGGAGGGCTACGGCTGACGCCGACAGGACGGTGACGCCGGATGCGCGCAGCAAGCCGCGGCGGCGAAGGTCGATGGATTGGGACACGTGGTTCTCCTCGTTCGGTGGGTGGAGCGGAGCGACTGCCCCGCCCTCGACCGCCCTTACGCGTGGAAGATGCGTGGTGGATGGGCCACGCAGGCGCAAGTGTCGGTGAGCGCCGCGGGCTTTGCGCGACACGCCTGCGTGAGCGCTGCATCCAGTGACGCTTGGCGCGCGTAGCGGCGAGGTGATCGCCATACATCGCGAATGAGAAGCACTCTAAATTAAGACTCACGCGTTCGTGTCAGCGGCCGCCAAGATCCGCGACCAAAATGCGCCTGCTCGACGACAGGCAAGCCGACTAAGATCGGCGGTGCGGGAGACAAGATCACAATGGATTACGAGGCATTTTTTGCGGGCCACCTCGGCCGCCTGCGCGACGAGGGCCGGTACCGCGTGTTCGCCGAGCTGGAGCGGATCGTCGGCGCCTTCCCGCGCGCGCGTTTTTACCAGGACGGCAGAACCCGCGACGTTACGGTGTGGTGCAGCAACGACTATCTCGCGATGGGCCAGCATCCCGCCGTGCTCGAGGCCATGCAGGCCGCCATCAGCAGCCAGGGCTCGGGCGCCGGCGGCACGCGCAACATCTCGGGCACCAACACATTGCACGTGGCGCTCGAGCGCGAACTCGCTTCCCTGCACGCCAAGGAAGCCGCCCTCGTCTTCACTTCGGGCTACGTCGCCAACGAGACCACCCTGCAGACGCTGGGCGCCATGCTGCCGGGCTGCGAGATCTATTCCGACGCGTTCAATCACGCCTCGATGATCGCCGGCATCCGCCACTCCGGCGCGGCGCGCAAGATATTCCGCCACAACGACACGGCCCATCTCGAGCAGCTGCTGGCGGCAGCCGACCGCAGGACACCCAAGATCGTGGCCTTCGAATCGGTCTATTCGATGGACGGCGACATCTCGCCGATCGGCGAAATCTGCGACATCGCGCACCGCCACGGCGCACTGGCCTACCTCGACGAGGTCCATGCCGTGGGCATGTACGGGTTGCGCGGCGCCGGCGTCGCCGAACGCGACGGCGCCCTCGACAAGGTCGACATCGTCCAGGGCACGCTCGCCAAGGCCTTTGGCGTGGTCGGTGGCTACATCGCCTCGACCGAAGCCACGGTCGATTTCGTCCGTTCCTGCGGCGCGGGCTTCATCTTTTCGACCTCCCTGCCGCCGGCCATCGCCGCCGCCGCGCTTGCCAGCATCCGTCACGTCAGCAGCCATTCCGAGTTGCGCGTGCGCCATCAGGAGCGGGCCGCGACGCTCAAGCGCCGTCTCGCGGCGGCCGGCCTGCCGGTGATGCCGTCGGTCACGCACATCGTGCCGGTTTCCGTGGGCGATGCCGCGCTGTGCAAGCAGGCGAGCGATCTCTTGATGGATCGCCATTCGATCTACGTGCAGCCGATCAACTATCCGACAGTGCCGCGCGGCACCGAGCGGCTGCGGCTGACGCCGACGCCGCTGCACAGCGACGATGACATGACACGCCTGGTGGCCGCTCTCCAGGACGTCTGGCAGACGCTCGGTCTGGGATTGCGCGCCGCCGCCGAGTAGTCAGGCAACGGGCGCCGGCGCCCCTTCGACCGTGCGCATCGTCCAGATGCGCGAAAATGCCAGCACGAAGCCGATCAGCACGGCCATCGCCAGCGCCGGGATCACCATCGCCATCTTCAGCCCCCACACGGCCGCCAGCGTGCCGGCCAGAAACGCGCCGATCGGTCCGCCGCCGCCCAGGCCAAGCTGGAACAGCGACATCAGCCGCGCGCGATGCGTCGGCGGCGCAACGATCTGGACCACCGTGCGGCCTTGCGTCAGCGTGATGCCGGCGCCCAGCCCCCACACGAAGCACAGCCCGACCAGCCCGGCGAACGGCGGCTGCAGGGCCATGGCAAACAGGATCACCGAGCCGATGCTGACGGCCGATACGACCAGCCGTCCGCGCAGCGTCAGCCGGCGCGCCAACCCTGCGAAGGCGATGGCGGCGATGATCGTGCCCGCCCAGAAGGCGAGGTTGACGTAGGCGATCTCGGCCGAGCTGCCGCCATAGACGTCGCGCACGACCAGGGGCAGCACCGCCATGAACGGCCCGACATAGAATACGCCGATACCGATGTTGATCAGCAGCACCGGCCAGATCTGGTCGGACCTCGCCGCCTCCGACACACCCTCGCCGACGCTCCGCCAAAAGCTCGGATGCTCGACTGGCGGATGGGGCGGCGGATCGGGCAGTCGCCACACCGCCACGAACCCGGCCAGCACGAGCGCTGCCTGCAGCAGCAGGAGCGGCTCGGCGCCGAAGCGGTCGGCGGTCGACGCACAGGCCATGCCCACGAGCTGGCCGGTGGATTGCAACGCCGTCACGAGCGCCACGGCGCGAGGCAGGTTGCCCCGCGCCAGGACCGGCAGCAGCGCATCGCGAGTCGGAACGGCAAAGGCTGCGATCGATCCGGCGGCGAGGCCGTAGACGATCAGCAGCGGGTAGCTGAGGCCGCCGCCCCACAGCATGAGCGCCAGCGCCAACGGCGGCAGGGCATAGAACACGTGATAGCGCAGCAGCAGCCGGCGGGGGTTGCCGCGATCGGCGACCAGCCCGCCCAACGGCAGGAACAGCAGCGCCGGCACCATGATGGCCATCTGGGCCACACCGACGGCAAAGGCGTCCATGTGCAGCACGACCGCGACCAGCCACGGGAACAGCACCATCTGGATGCCGAGCGGCACGAACCAGCTCGTCAGGCCGGCCAGATAGGCCGGGAAGGCGTTGCGAGGAGAGGCCATGGGAACGCGACTTGCCTGAAAGGGAAACCGACTATATCTTGTAGGCACTTAGTGCCGCTTGCTCATCCAATAACGCACGATGGCAATGAATGCCATTGTGCGCTTTCAAAGACACATAGCCGTGCCTTCCGTCCCCTCGGATGCGCGGCGATGGCGGAGCGGGAAGAAGATGACGACTACATTCAACCGCGCCACCTTGGCGAAGGTCCTGGAAATCCTCGACAGCAGCCACGCCGGCGAGGCGCTGGCCGCAGCCAAGCTCGCCTCGGCCATGGTTCGCGAGGCAGGCCTCACCTGGGACGAGATCCTGGTCCGCGATATCCAGCCCCGTGCAGCCGACCTTCCGGCGGCCGCCGGCCGACCGGCCGGCAGCGGTCCGTTCGGCTACCGCCGTGACCGCGAGCTGTCGCCGCACGAGCAGTTTTTCATGGTGCTGCTCAGTCCGCGCACGCCGACCGATATCAAGCGCAAGCTGCGCAACTGGGAAGCCCGCGTGCTCGACGGCGAGATCACGCCGCAGGAAACGCAGGATCTCAAGTTCATGTACCAGAGCTTCGTCGCCTAGACCTAGGCGGCGACCAGGACGTTCTGCTCGCGCTCCAGCACGCGCTTGACCGCCGGCCGCGCCAGCATGCGGTCCTTCCAGGCAGTGTAGTTCCTGAGTTCGGCCACCGGCAGTCCGATGCGCTTGCCCCAGCCGTAGAAGACCAGCGCATAGCCGTCGACCACGGTGAACTGGTCACCCATCAGCCACTGCTTGCCGGCCAGCAGGCCGTCGATCTCCTTCAGCGCCGTGTGGAAGTTCTCGCGACCGACCGCCTTCAGGTGCTCGTGCACCGACGTGTCCGTGGCAAAACGCTCCGGCCGACTGATGTGAGTGAAGGATGGATGCACGTTGTTGGAGAACCAGGCCATCAGCGAGATCGCCCGCGCGCGCTGCTCCGGATCCTTGGGCATGAGCTGCGGCGCATATTTGGCTGCGACATAGTCGAGGATCGCGGTGTTCTCCACGATCGTGCCTTGGTCGATCACCAGCGCCGGCACGCGGCCGCGCGGGTTGACCTTGAGGTACTCGGCCGACTTCTGCTCGTTCTTGGCAAACGACAGGGCCTGGGCGTCGAACTTTGCGCCACTCTCCTCGAGCCCGATATGCGAGGCGGTCGAACAGGCGCCGGGGGCGTAGTAGAGCTTCAACATTGCAATCTCCCTTTCTCTGTCGTCCTGAGCGAAACGAAGGACCTAACAGAACGACCATCGATCCTGTTGCGGGGCGAGATCCTTCTGGGCGATTCGAGTGCTGCGCACTCGACTGCGCCTATTCGCTCAGGATGACAATTTGTCCTTCAAAGCGGTTTGCTGGCGCCGTTGGGCCGCACGCGGTGCAGGAACTCGCGGCCGATCTTGACCCGCTTGGTGCCGTCATACTCGACGATGTCGGCGGTGGCGTAGGTCTCCGTCCAGTTCAAGGGCAGGAACGAGCCCGAGCCGACCACGTCGATCGGGGTCTTTGCTTCGGCCATGATGCGGCACTTTGCCGGCCCGAAGCCCGACGAGGCCACGATCTTCACGGCGCTGAAACCGGCGCGGTCGAGCTCGGCGCGGAGATGAAAGATCGCCGCCGCCGACACGCCGGTGCCGACCAGGTAGCGCAGCTCTTCTTCGCTACGATAGCCGCGGATCGATTCGGGCGAGAAGCGCTCGAGCACCGCATAGGACGACGCGGGGTCGAGGCCCTCGATGTAGCGGCCGCCGGTGGTGTCGAGCCGGAACGACAGCATGCCCTTGGCGGCAAGCTCGGGAAAACGCCGGCAGACGTCGAGCGAATCCGAGACCTCGCGGGCGAAATAGTCGACCAGCACCGTCATCGGCTCGTCGGGAAAAGTCTCGTGGAACATCTCGGCGGCCCTGAGGGTCGAGCCGGCATAGCCGATGAGCGCATGCGGCATGGTGCCGAGCCCCTGCTCGCGGCCGAAGAAATGCGCCGTTGCGTGCGTGGCGTTGCCGATGAAGCCAACCGCCCCCACCTTGCGCTTGGCCCGCGCCGAGCCGACCGAGGCGGCATAGGCCATCATCTCAGCCATCTCCTGGCCGGCGCAGTGGCGCGCATCCATGGCGAGGAACGCCGACTTCGGCATGTCGGCGCACATCGTCCAGGCGTTGTAGGCCGCGACGCAGGCTGGTCCGAGCTTCTGCAGGAAGATCGTTTCGAGATCGACCAGATGGAAGAACGAACCCGAGATGTACATCATGGGCTCGCCGGCGCCGACCCACTTGCCTTCGTTGTAGCGCAGGTCGACCTCAACCTCGGTGTTGCGCGACCTGCCGGTCTCTTGCAGCCACTCGAGCGCCAGCCGCGGCGCGAACACGACCGGGCGGCGCATGAAGATGGCGTAGGTCACGCGGCTGTCGCCGAACTTACCGATCACCTTCTTCGTTCGATTGAAATAGTGATCGGTGTAGCGTTCGATCTCGCCGTTGGCGGGATGTGTCATCGGCCTCCCCGGGTCCGATTGGTGAGTCCGAATGTCGCCGGCAGCCGTCAGACTGCCGGACGCGCCCTTTGCACCGACAGACGCTCCGACTTCAGCTGCTCGGCGAGCAGGAACGCGAGTTCCAGCGCCTGGCTGGCGTTGAGCCGGGGATCGCATTGCGTCTCGTAGCGCTCGTTCAGGTTCTCGACGGTGATGTCGGTCGAGCCGCCGATGCATTCCGTCACTTCTTGGCCGGTCATCTCGAAGTGAACGCCGCCGGGGTGCGTGCCTTCGGCGCGATGCACGGCGAAGAACTCCTTCACCTCGCTCAGGATGGCGTCGAAATGGCGGGTCTTGCGGCCATTGGAGGCGGTCACGGTGTTGCCGTGCATGGGATCGCACGACCACACCACGGAACGGCCGGCGCGCTTCACGGCCCGGATCAGCGGCGGCAGCTTTTCCGCCACCTTGTCGGCGCCCATGCGCACGATCATCACCATGCGGCCGGGCTCGTTGGCCGGGTTGAGCGTGTCGAGCAGGCTGAGCGTGTCGTCGACCGACAGCGACGGCCCGCACTTGAGGCCGAGCGGATTGCGCACGCCGCGCAGGAACTCGACGTGGGCGCCGTCGGGCTGGCGCGTGCGGTCGCCGATCCACACCAGGTGGGCCGAGCAGTCGTACCAGTCACCCGAAGTCGAATCGACGCGCGTGAGCGCCTCCTCGTAGGGCAGCAGCAGCGCCTCGTGGCTGGTGAAGAAGTCGGTCTCGGAGATCTGCGGCGTGGTCGAGGAGTTCAAGCCGCAGGCGGCCATGAAGTTCAGCGTCTCGTCGAGCCGCGCTGCCAGGTCATGGTAGCGCTCCGAGGCCGGCGAGTTGCGCACGAAGTCGAGGTTCCAGCGGTTGACCTCGTGCAGGTCGGCGTAGCCGCCCTGGGCGAAGGCGCGCAGCAGGTTGAGCGTCGCGGCCGACTGGTTGTAGGCCTGCACCATGCGCTCCGGATCGGGCTGGCGCGCGTCGGCGGTGAATTCGAAGCCGTTGACGTTGTCGCCGCGATAGGATGGCAACTCGATGCCGCCCACCTTCTCGACATTGGACGAGCGCGGCTTGGCGAACTGGCCTGCCATGCGCCCGAGCTTCACCACCGGAACGCCTGCGCCGTAGGTCAGCACGACGGCCATCTGCAGCAGCACCCGGAAGGTGTCGCGGATGTTGTTGGCGGTGAAGTCGACGAAGCTCTCGGCGCAGTCGCCGCCCTGCAGCAGGAACGCCTCGCCGGCTGCGACCTTGGCCAGCGCTGCCTTGAGCTTGCGCGCCTCGCCGGCGAAGACCAGCGGCGGATAGCGGCGCAGGCGCGCCTCGGCGCCGGCCAATGCGGCAGCGTCGGGATAGACCGGCATCTGCTGGGCCGTCCGGCCGCGCCAACTGGTGGGCGTCCAGTCGGCGGCACTCGAACTGCGGGACTGCGCCTTCGCGGCCGTCCTCGACGGGCCCTGAATCGCCGTCATCAACTCCTCCTAAACCCCTTCCGGTGGTCCGGCTTTCGGGGTGGGTGAACCTATACGCGCTGTGGATAAATTGCCAGCGACGGCCCGTGGCCGTCATCCCGAGCCTTGGCGAGGGACCTTCAGTCTCAGATCCCTCGCAAAAGCTCGGGATGACGGGCGCGGCCCGTCACTCCGCCGCCTTGCGGCTGGGTGCGGGCTCGGGCCGCGCGGTGCGCATGGTGACGAATTCCTCGCCGGCCGTGGGATGGATACCCACGGTGGCGTCGAACTGAGCCTTGGTGGCGCCGGCCTTCACGGCCACGGCGAGGCCCTGGATCAGCTCGGCGGCATCGTCGCCCACCATGTGGACGCCCACCACCTTGTCGGTTGCCGCCTCGACGATCAGCTTCATGAAGGTGCGCTGGTGGCGTCCCGACAGGGTGTACTTCATCGGCCGGAAGGTGGCGGTGAAGACGCGGACCTCGCCCAGACGCAGCTTCGCCTCTTCCTCGGTCAACCCGACATTGGCGAGTTCGGGCTGGCAGAACACCGCCGACGGCACGTCGCGATGGTCGGCCTTGCGCGGCTTGTTGCCGAACTCGGTGTCGGCGAAGCAGTGACCTTCCATGATGGCCACCGGCGTGAGGTTGATGCGGTCGGTGACATCGCCCACCGCCCAGATGTTCGGCGCCGTGGTCTTCGACCATTCGTCGACGGCGATGGCACCCGCCTTGTCGAGCTGCACGCCCGCTTTCTCCAGGCCGATACCGGCGGTGTTGGCCGTGCGGCCGGTGGCATACATCACGAGGTCGGTCTCGATCATGCCGCCGAGCGGTGTGTGAATTTCGTACGGCGCCTTGCCACCCTTCGAATCTCTTGGGCTGGCCATGATGCGGCCGACCTGCATCTCGGTGCGCATCTTGATGCCGCTGTCCTTCAACCCCTCGTGCACCGCCGTGCGGCACTCCCCGTCGAAGCCGCGCAGCACGCGGTCGCGCCGCAGCACGAGATCGACGTGGCAGCCCAGCCCCTTGAAGATGCCGGCGAACTCGACGGCGATGTAGCCGCCGCCCACGATGGCGATGCGCTTAGGCAATTCCGGCAGATGGAACGCCTCGTTGGAGGTGACGGCGAATTCCTTGCCGGGAATCTCCGGCACGACAGGATGGCCACCGGTGGCGACGAGGATCTTCTCTGCGGTGACTGTCGCCTCGCCGACCTGGATGGTGTGGCGATCCATCAGCCGGCCACGGCCCATATGCAGCTTCACGCCCGCGCCCTCGAGCAGCCGCAGATAGACGGCGTTCAGCCGGTCGACTTCCTTGTTCACGTTGTCGCGCAGCGTCGGCCAGGAATGCGCCGGCGCCGGCACCGTCCAGCCGTAGGCGGCGGCGTCCTCGAACTCGTGCGCGAACTTCGACCCGTAGACCAGGAGCTTCTTGGGCACGCAGCCGCGGATCACGCAGGTGCCGCCGACGCGGTAGTCCTCGCAGATGCCGACCCGCGCACCGTGGCCCGCCGCGATGCGCGAGGCGCGGACACCGCCGGAGCCGGCGCCAATGACGAAGAGGTCGTAGTCGTATGCCATTTGGATACCTTGAGGGTGGATAACCTTCGAACTGCCGCGAGAACAAAACCTCAACACGGCCATATTTCGGTCGCGCGGCAGACTATATCGGCGCTTAAACGCGCCGGTAAGGGAAATGGGACGTGTATTTCCATCTCCTGATACAACCTGAAGGACATTCACCCATGCTGAAATTCATCCCCATTGCCGCCGCCCTCCTGTTGGCCGTTCCCGCCCTGGCGGCACCGCCCGCCGAAACAGCGCCTGCCCCGGCCAAGCCCATCCGCGAGGCGACGACGGGCATGATGCGCTACGACGCCAACAAGGACGGCTTCGTCGACCGCGCCGAATGGACCGCGGGCCAGGAGACCCGCTTCAGGCAGCTCGACACCGACAAGGATGGCAAGCTCACCCAGGACGAGCTGTTCGCCCGCACCCCGGCGGCCGGCGGCACTGTGCTGCCGACCGACGCCCAGGTCCGCCGCCAGTCGACCTATTTCCAGCTGCTCGACGCCGACAAGGATCGCTCTGTCAGCCAGGCCGAGTTCCTGGCCCAGGTCGAGCGCAACTTCGCCCGCTGCGACCTCGACAAGGATGGCCGCATCACCACGGCCGAGTGCCGCCAGGCGCTGCGGCGCAAGCCCGCCGATACAGCCCGGCTCGACCGCTAAGGCGCGATAGCTTTTGCTTCAGCCGTCGGCCCGGCTCCCGCAGCGAAGCGGTGCACTACAGCGCGATGACCATAGTCATCGCGCTGCGGCCGGGCCGACGGCGCGATTCGAGTGAAAGTCATCGCGCTTTGGGCGCGACGCAAAAAGGCCGCCGGAGTCCGGCGGCCTTTTCTTCGTCCATTTGATATCGATCAGCTGCTCTCAGCGGCCAGGACGTCGCCGAACAGCTCCCAGGTCTCGCCCTTGAAGCGCTGCAACTGGACAGCCTGCACCGGATAGAAATCGGTCGGGCTGGTGCTGACCGTGATGCCCGGCAGCAGGCCGGGCACGCGCAGCTTCTGGTGGTTGGCCGCTTGGCGCATGAGATTCTCACGCGTCAGGTTGTCGCCGCACTTCTTGAGCGTCTGTTCCAATAGGAAACAGACCGAACACGCGTAGACGTAGTTCACGTCGGCCAGATTGCCGCCTGGCATATACTTGCCCATCCAGGCTCGCCAGTCCTTCATCTCCTGGTCGTTGTCCCACTGCTTGTCCGTGGGATCCTTGAGCCAGGCCGCGGTGATGACGCCCTGCACGTTCTCGAAGCCGGATGGCTTCATCGTGGTCGAAACCTGGGCCGCCACGTTGTTCAGGTACTGGGCCGGCTTCCAGCCGATTTCCGCTGCCTTGCGCATCGACTGGGCAGCGAATTTCGGAATCGAGATGTTGAAGAAGACGTTGGCGCCGGAATCCTTCATCTGGATGACCTGCGAATCGACCGTCGGATCCGTCACCTCGTAGGTCACATGCTTGACGACCTTGCCGGCGTCCTTGCCGAGGCCATCCTTGAAGCCCTCCCAATAGTCCTTGCCGTAGTCGTCGTTCTGCATCAGTACGGCGATCTTGGCGTCCTTGACGTTGGCCAGGATGTGCTTGGCGTAGATGACGGCTTCGGTGTGGTAGTCGGGCTGGTAGCCTATCGTCCACGGGAACTCCTTGGGCTTGCCCCACTTGGACGCTCCGGTCGCCACGAAGAGCTGCGGCACCTTCTTCTGGTTCATGTACTTGTGAATCGCCGTGTTGGTCGGCGTGCCAAGGGTCTGGAACATCGCCAGCACCTTCTCCTGCTCGACGAGCTGGCGGACCAGCTCGACGGTCTTGGGCGGCGAATAGCCGTCGTCCAGGGTGATGAACTTCACCATGCGGCCGTTGATGCCGCCGCGATCGTTGACCGACTTCCAGTAGGCTTCCTCGCACTTGCCGATGACGCCATAAGAAGACGCCGGACCGCTATAGGGATTGGTATTGCCAATCTTGATTTCCTTGTCGGTCGCTCCGTCGTCGTACTTCTTTTGTGCAAACGCCATCCTGCTGCCTGAAAGCACGGCGGCAGCCGAAACTCCAGTCACGAACATACGTCTATTGGCTTTCATGATTGTCCTCCCAAAGATAGAGATCGCGCCTTTGACTACACCGCTATGTTGAAATTTAGGCAAGACCCTTAGCCGCGGCGCAGCCGCCGCAAGGCAAGATAGGTGGCGCCGACGATGCCCATCGGCATGAGATACATGAGCAGGATCAGCAGGATACCGAAGATGGTGTAGGCCGAGAGGTCGAATGGCAGGCCGAGGTCGTTCTTGACGAAAAGCGTAATCGCCTGCGCCGAATTGTCGACCAGCACGTAAAAGATGCCGCCGACCACCGAGCCCGTCAGCGAGCCGATGCCGCCCACCACCAGGCCGATCAGAAACTTGATCGATAGCCAGATGTTGAAACTGTCGGGCGCCACGAAGGCGATGGCCGAAGCCGACAAAGCACCCGCGATGCCGGTGTAGGCGGCGCTGATGCCGAAGGTCACCGTCTTGTAGAGGGCGGTGTCGATGCCCATCGTATCGGCCGCGATGTGGTAGTCGCGGATCGCCATCATGGCCCGGCCGCTGCGGCTGTTCAGCATATTATGGGCCGCCCAGAACAGGACGATCATGACGATCAGGCAGTAGTAGTAGAGCCACTGGTCTTCCGACAGCGGCAGGCCGAACGGCACCTCCGGCTTGTTGAGCACGATGCCCTGCACCCCGCCGGTCAGCCCTTCCAGCCACTTGTATTTCAGGATCTGCGGCACCGCGAGCGCCAGTGCGAAGGTGGCAAGGGCCAGGTAGTGGCCCTCCAGCTTGAGCGCCGGCAGGCCGAACAGATAGCCGACGATGAAGCACACGATCGCCGCAGCGGGCACGGTCAGCCAGTACGGCATGTTGAGGTGGTCCATCAGCACCGCGGCGGTATAGGCGCCGACGGCGTAGAAGGCGCCATGGCCGAGCGAGATCTGGCCGTTGAAGCCGGTCAGCAGGTTGAGCCCCAGCACGGCGATCGCGGCGATGATCATCGTGCTGACCAGGAACAGCCGGTAGTCCGAGATGGTGTCGGGAAACACCGGGTGCAGCAACGGCACGAAGACCGCCAGGGCGATGATGACCAGCAGCCACTTCCTGGGGAATGACGGCATGTC
>CAMDCE010000029.1 GCA_945889625.1 Asaia bogorensis
TGTTCATCAACCGCCTGCGGCTCAAGATGAAGCTCGAGAGCGACCCGACGACGATCTACGGTCTCACCGGCGGCAAGGGAACGTTCGGCCGCGAACTGACGCGCGCCGACCTGCAGTCGACCTCGCCCTACAACACATATACGGTCGTAGGCCTGCCGCCCGGGCCGATCTGCAATCCGGGGCGGGCGTCGATCCTGGCCGCCACCAATCCCGCGCCGCGTGATCGTTCGATCTATTTCGTGGCCGACGGGCAGGGTGGTCACGTCTTCGCCATTTCGCTAGCCGACCACAATCGCAACGTCGCGCGCTGGAGGGACATCCAGCGTCAGCGTCTGGAGCAGGGCCTGCCACCGGCACCGTCGTCGCCGCCACCGGCGGCGCCCGCCAGGCCGTGAACCATGCCGGCGGTTCTCCTGGCCTTCGTGCTGCTGGCGGCGATCGCCTTCGGCGTTGCCTGGTTCCTGCGCGCCAATCCATCGGGCCTCGCGCGCATGGCGCGATACGTCATGGTCGTGCTGGGCGGCATCGGAGTTGGTGGGCTGCTGATCTTTGGCGTGCGCTTCCTGCCGAGCCTGTTACCGGAGATTATGGGCCTCGCCGGCGTCGTCATTGCGGGTTTGGTCGCGCGTGCGGTGCGCAAACGGACGTCGGGCGGCTTCAGTGCCCCGGGCACTGGCCAGCGCACGGAGGTCCGCACCGCGTTCCTCCAAGCTTGGCTCGATCACGCCACCGGGGATGTCGGCGGCAGCGTCCTAGGAGGCCGCTTTGTCGGACGCACGCTCGATAGCCTGGCCGATACCGAGCTGCTGGAGTTGAGGAACGACTGCACCAGCGACCCGGACTCACTCAAGATCCTAGATGCTTACCTCGATCGCCGCCTGGGCGCGGACTGGCGCGGTGCCCGCCGTCCGCCGCCGGGACCGCGCAGCGACATGACCCGCGGGGAGGCGCTGGCCGTGCTGGGTCTCGCCGAAGGGGCGACCGATGAGGAAATCCGTGCCGCGCACCGCCGGCTGATCCAGCGCATGCATCCCGACGTCGGCGGCAGTGCTGATCTGGCGGCCCGGATCAACCGGGCCAAGGACGTGCTGTTGGGGGTATAACCTTGCCAGGGCCGGCATCGTCGTGGCATCTACGCCGACCCGCTGGTTTGGAGCCGGACGATTTCTGTCAAATCATTGATTCAGCGATAGAATTTCACCTGCTGAATGAGGTCGACGAGTATGGGCCAGCGTGTCCGCAAAGCCGTTCTGCCGGTTGCCGGGTTGGGCACCCGATTTCTTCCTGCCACCAAGGCGATGCCCAAGGAGATGCTGACGGTCGTCGACCGGCCGCTGATTCAGTACGCCGTCGAGGAATGCCTGGCTGCCGGGATCGAGGAATTCATCTTCGTCACCGGCCGCAACAAGAGCGCCCTAGAAGACCATTTCGACGCCGCTTACGAACTCGAGGCGACGCTCGAGCAGCGGCGCAAGGGACCCGAGCTGAAACAGACGCAGGACGCCACCATCAAGGCCGGCAATGCGATCTTCACCCGCCAGCAAAAGCCGCTCGGTCTCGGCCATGCCGTGTGGTGCGCCAAGCCCTGGATCGGCCGCGAGCCGTTCGCCGTGCTGTTGCCCGACGAACTCACCATCGGTTCGCCGACCTGCACTGCCCAGCTCGTCGCCGCGCACGACAAGACCGGCGGCAGCGTCATTGCTGTGATGGACGTGTCGCGCGAGCAGACCAAGAGCTACGGCATTGCCGCCATCAAGACGGAGAAGGACGGGCTCGCCGAGATCACCGGCCTCGTCGAGAAGCCCAAACCGGAAGAGGCGCCCTCGACGCTCGCCCTGATCGGCCGTTATGTGCTGCTGCCCGAGGTCTTCGACCATCTGGACAAGCACGAGGCGGGTGCCGGCGGCGAAATCCAGCTCACCGACGCGCTCGCCAGGATGATCGGCGGCAAGCCGTTCCACGCGCTGCGCTTTAGCGGCCAGCGCTACGATTGCGGCAGCCGCATCGGCTTCCTCGAGGCCAATGTCGCCGTGGCGCTGCATCGCGCCGATACGGCGGCGGAAACGCGGGCGCTGCTTGACCGCCTGCTGAAAGGCTGATCGCATGCGTATCGCCATGGTCGGCTCGGGCTATGTCGGGCTGGTATCGGGAGCCTGCTTCGCGCAGTTCGGCCATGATGTCGTGTGCGTCGACAAGGATGCCGCCAAGATCGAGCGCCTGCGCAAGGGCGAGATTCCGATCTACGAGCCCGGACTGGACCGGCTGGTCGCCGACAATTCGCGCTCCGGCCGCCTCTCGTTCAGCACCAGCCTTGGCGACGCGGTGGCGACCGCCGATGCGGTGTTCATCGCCGTCGGCACGCCGACGCGGCGCGGCGATGGGCATGCTGACCTGAGCTACGTCTACGCCGCTGCCGCCGAGATCGCCGAGGCGATTCGCGGCTACACCGTGGTTGTCACCAAGTCGACCGTGCCAGTAGGCACCGGCCGCGAGGTGGCGCGCATCATCCGCGAGGCGCGTCCGTCCGCCGAGTTCGATGTCGCCTCGAACCCCGAGTTCCTGCGCGAAGGCGCGGCGATCGAGGATTTCATGAAGCCCGACCGCGTGGTGATCGGCGTCGAAAGCCAGCGGGCGCGCGACGTGATGTCTGCCGTCTATCGGCCGCTCAACCTCATCCAGACGCCGATGGTGTTCACCAACATCGAGACCGCAGAGGTCACCAAATACGCCGGCAACGCCTTCCTTGCGACCAAGATCACCTTCATCAATGAAATCGCCGACCTCTGCGAGAAGGTCGGTGCCGATGTACACGACGTCGCACGTGGCATTGGGCTTGACGGTCGAATCGGCCGCAAGTTCCTCCATCCCGGTCCGGGCTTCGGCGGCTCATGCTTTCCCAAGGACACGCTGGCGTTGGCCTACACGGCGCGCGAGGCCAATGCGCCGCAGACCATCGTCGAGCAGGTCATCGAGGTAAACAGCACCCGCAAGAAGAAGATGGCGAAGAAGATCATCGATTTTTGCGGCGGCTCGATCGCCGGACTTACGGTTGGCGTGCTCGGGCTTACCTTCAAGGCCAACACCGACGACATGCGCGACGCACCGTCGCTCGACATCGTGCCGGCGCTGCAGGCCGCTGGGGCGAAGGTCGTGGCATTCGACCCCGAGGGCATGGCGGAAGCCGGCAAGCTGCTGTCGGGCATTACCTTCACCAAGACTGCCTACGAGGCCGCCGCCGGTGCCGACGTGCTGGTTGTGATCACTGAGTGGCATGAATTCCGTGGCCTCGACCCGCGGCGCCTCAAGGAGGCCATGCGGCAGCCCCGCATCGTCGATCTGCGCAACATCTTCGATCCCGAGGAGATGCGCGGACTGGGTTTTGCCTACGAGGGAATTGGCCGGCCACGGCCGCGTACCTGACATTTCGTCGTTTCCGGAGCGTTTCATGAGCCAGACGGCCCACAAGTTCGATTCTACGATCCTGCGCGAATACGACATCCGCGGCATCGTTGGCGGCACGCTGCACGTGGCCGATGCGAGCGCCATCGGCCGCACCTTCGGCACGCTGGTCCGCCGTAACGGCGGCAAGCGCATGGCGCTGGGCTATGACGGACGCTTGAGTTCGCCTGGCTTGGCCGCGGCCTGCATCGAGGGCCTGCGTTCGGCAGGTGTCGACGTCGTCGGCATCGGCCTCGTCTCCACGCCCATGCTCTACTTCGCCGTCTACCACCTCGAGGCCGACGGCGGCATCATGATCACCGGCTCGCACAATCCACCGGACTACAACGGTTTCAAGATGATGATGGGCAAGAAGTCGTTCTTCGGCGCCGACATCCAGACGCTGGGGGCTATGGCCGGCAAGGGCGACTGGGAGAGCGGGCAGGGCGCACTCAGCGAGAAGAACGTGCTCGCCGACTACGCCGCTCGCCTGCTGCGCGACGTCAAGCCCGGCAAGAAGCTCAAGGTCGCATGGGATACCGGCAACGGCGCCGTCGGCGTGTCGATCCGCGCCGTGGTCGACAAGCTGCCGGGTGAGCATTTCGTGCTGAATGAGAAGGTCGACGGTACCTTCCCCTCGCACCACCCGGACCCGACCGTGCCGGAAAACCTGAAGCAGCTGCAGGCCGAGGTGGCCAAGCACGGCTGCGACCTCGGCATCGCCTTCGACGGCGACGGCGACCGTATCGGTGCGATCGACGGCAAGGGCCGCATCCTGTGGGGCGACCAGCTCCTGGTCCTGTGGTCACGCGACGTGCTGAAGACCCATCCCGGCGCGACCATCATCGCCGACGTCAAGGCGAGCCAGGTGCTGTTCGACGAGATCGCCCGCGCCGGCGGCAAGCCGGTGATGTACAAAACCGGCCATTCGCTGATCAAGGCGCGGATGGCCGAGCTCAAGGCGCCGCTGGCCGGCGAGATGAGCGGCCACATCTTCTTCGCTGACACATTCTACGGCTTCGACGACGCGCTCTATTGTGGCCTTCGCCTGCTCAACATCGTCACCACAGGCACGCAAAGTCTCGCCGAGATGCGCGACGGCCTGCCCCAGCTCGTCAACACGCCGGAGCTGCGCTTCGAATGCGACGAGGCGCGCAAGTTCAAGATCGTCGAGGAGGTCAAGGCGCGCCTTGTGAAGGCCGGTGCCAAGCTGATCGACATCGATGGCGTGCGGGTGAGCACGCCCGACGGCTGGTGGCTGCTGCGCGCTTCCAACACCCAGGCTGTCCTGGTGGCGCGCTGCGAAAGCACCAACGAGGCGGGTCTCGAGCGCCTCAAGGGCGAGTTGAAGGCTGCGCTGGCGGCGAGCGGTGTCAGCCTACCCGACGAGGCCTCGGCGGGCCACTGATGCGGTTCTTCTTCTACGGCACGCTGCTCGATCGCGACGTCATGGCGCTGGTGCTGGGCCGGCGTCTGCCGCCGCAGGCATTTGTTCCAGCGACCCTGCCGGGTCATTCGCGCTGGCGCGTCCAGCGCGGGAGCTATCCGATCTCGGTTCCGGACCTGCGGGGCGAAGTTTCTGGCGCGACTGTTTGCGGTCTCAGCACGCGCGACGTGGCGCGGCTTGCTGCTTTCGAGGGACCGGGCTACCGGATTGCATCGCTCAAAGTGAGGGTGGCCGGGACACTGAGCACGGTCTCGGTATTCGAGCCCGTGGTCAGCAAGCTGAAGCCGACCGATCAGCCGTGGAGCCTGGCGCTCTGGCAGCGCCAAGATAAGCGATCCTTTGTCGGCCGGCTGGTGCGAGCCCTTAACGGGCGCCGGGGGTATTCCAGGCTGTGACCTGGATCGCCGCGCAATAGATCTTGCGCTGTTCCAGGCGCTTGCAGCCGTCGATCGCCTCATCCTGCGAAAGATTGATCACCCGTGCCCGGTGGAAAGTCTTCTGCGCCATCTGCACTTCGTCGACGGTGATCGCGCCGTGCGATCGGATGGCGTCAGGCAGGGCCGATGAGACGCGCTCCAAGGCGAGCTGCGCCGCCCGCGAATCGCCGAACGAGCCGATCTGGATGACCCAGCTTCCAACCGATGGTGCCCCTGTGTCGGCGGCAGGCGCTGCGGCTGGGGCGGCCGAGGCGACCCGAAGCGGCGCGGCGGCGGGTGGCGGCACCGCGGGCACAGCAGCCGGCTCGGCCCGGATGACCCTGGGTGGCGCATCGGGAATGGACGTCCCAGTCGCGAAGTTGGCGGCGGCGTAGCGCGCCGACGGGGGTTTGCGAGGCGATGTCCAGGGCGACAACGCCATTGTCTGGCCGGTGGCGAAGCCACGGTCCATCAGGTCGGCCATCAGGCGATCGCGCTGGAAGGCGCTGTCGCCGCCCATGACCACGCCGATCAGACGGCGATTGTCGCGCGTCGCCGACATCACGAGGTTGAAGCCTGACGCCGCGGTATAGCCGGTCTTTAGACCGTCGGCGCCAGCGTAGCTCGCCAGCATGCGATTATGGTTCTCCAGCGGACGGCCGCGGTAGAAGTAGCTCTGGACCGAAAACACCGGATAATAGTGCGGATAATCCCGCAGCAGCGCATGGGCGAGTTTGGCCATGTCGCGTGCCGTCGTGACCTGCTCGCGGTTGGGCAGGCCCGAGGCATTGCGGAACACCGTCGAACCCATGCCGAGCTGGCGCGCCTTCTGGGTCATCTGCTGCGCGAAGCCTTCTTCGTCGCCGCCCAGCGCCTCGCTGAGGACGACGGCAGCATCGTTGGCCGAGCGCGTGACAAGTCCCATGACGGCGTCGCGCACCGTGATGCCGCCGCCGGGCGTCACGCCCATCTTGGTCGGCTGGGTGTTCAGCGCGTTGATCGATACCGCCAGGCCGTCGCCCAGCGACAGCCTGCCGGAGTCGAGCGCCGAGAAGGTGAGATAGAGCGTCATCAGCTTGGTGAGCGATGCCGGATGGCGCAGCTCGTCCGGTCGGTCGGAGGCGAGTTCCCGGCTGCTCATGGCATCGACAATCAGATATGAATCCCTTGAATTGACGCCGGGATTGGGCGCCCATGGCGAGGGGGTGCGGATTGCCCTCTTGGCCGGCAAGCGCACTTTTGCCGGTGGCGCGGCGCGCATCTTGGTCGCCGCGCTTTGCGCGTCGGCGGTGAAGGGAGTGAGGGTTGCGGCAACAAAGGTGCAGACGACAAGCCCGCAAAGGCTTGCCGCACAGCGCTTGATGAGGAGGGTCATCTCAAGAACGCCATTACTCTCGATGATATATTTACGTGCCTCACCAATAGGTTAAAGGCAATTTCTAAGACAATACTAAAGTTTGTGGGGGTATGCAACTTCTCCTCGCCGCGCTACTGCCCCAGTTGGTTCGCAAACTGCATGGAACCCGGGAGAGTACCAATGAGAATGATAGTCGCCGCGGCAATCGGTCTTACCCTCGCCGCTGCCTCGATGGCGTCGGCCCAGCGACCGGACCGCGCTGTCGAGCAGCCGGTCGTACGCAGTGTGAACTGGTTCGGTTATGTCGGCGGCGACGATATCCGGGCCGCCTGCAAACCCGGCGGCCGTAACCGCGTTCGGCTGGTCTACAATGCTCTTTGGGAGGAGCAGGTCCGTACCTACGAGATCTTTCTCCAGCCCGACGGCACCGCCGGCATGACCATCGGCGTGTTGGCTGACCAGGGCAATGTAGTCCAACTGCTGCTGAGTTCGCCCGGCGACATCACGGGACCGTGGCGCATGAAGAAGGGCGAGCGTCTTCTCGATGCGGCAGAAACCCGCGACCTCTTGGGGTTGCTCGAAGCAAGCGCTGCCTTCGGCCCGCCGCGCGATGGTCTGCGCCTGCCCGACAACGACTTCTGGTGGACGGTTGCCTCCTGCCGCAATGGCGTCTGGGGCTTTCAGGCGTATCACTATCCGACCGATGGTTTCGCAAATGTGAAGTTCGCCGAGAAGCTTTTTGGCTGGGACAATGTGAAAGTGGCGATCAACTGGCCGCGCAAGCTGGAACCTGCGGAATTGCGCCGCGATCCACTGGCGCCGCGCGGGCGTATCGATAGCCGAGGGGATCGTTGGATGCTGGTTGTGGGCAAGGATGCCCTGCGGCCGAGGTAGCGGAATCGCCTGCGCTACCTATATAATTCAGGCGTGGCTGCGAGAGAGGGTTTGATCGAGGTGATGGGGACTCTGCGTACCGCAAACGAATGGCGCCAGGACGGCGGCCGGCTGGGTGGCCCCAAGGAGCCGCCGGGCGGCCCGCCGCAGCCGCCGGAGCGTCGCGACAACGGGGACGGCAACGACGAGGGCCGGACCGGGGCGCTGACGCTGACGCGAACGCGGACCAAGAAGCCCTCGATGTACAAGGTTCTGATGCTTAACGACGACTACACGCCGATGGAGTTCGTGGTCGACGTCCTGCAGCATATTTTCCAGAAGACCCGCGAAGAGGCGACGCAGATCATGCTCCATGTCCATCAGAAGGGCGTGGGCATATGCGGCGTCTATACTTACGAAGTCGCTGAGACCAAGGTGACGCAAACGGTCGATTACGCGCGCAAGAATCAGCATCCGCTGCAGTGCACGTTGGAGAAAGAGTAGTTCGTTTTTCAGTCGAGGTGGTTCGATGTCCATGTTGTCCAAGAACCTCGAGAAGTCCCTGCATCGCGCTTTCGCGCTGGCCGGTGAACGGCGGCACGAATACGCCACGCTGGAGCATCTGCTGCTGGCGATGACGGAGGACGAGGATGCGACGCCGGTTCTCAAGGCGTGCGGCGTCGACATCGATCGCCTGCGGCACGATCTCGAAGCCTTCGTCGATAACCGGCTGAAGGGCATCGTCACCCAGACACCGAGTGAGCCGCTGCCGACAGCGGGCTTCCAACGCGTCGTCCAGCGCGCCGCCGTCCACGTCCAGTCGTCGGGTCGCAAGGAAGTGACCGGCGCCAATGTGCTGGTGGCGTTGTTCTCCGAACGCGACAGCCATGCCGTGTCGTTCCTCGAGAACCAAGGCATGTCCCGCCTCGACGCGGTCGACTACATCAGCCACGGCAAGGCCAAGGTGCCGGGTCGCGCGCGGGCCCGCCGGGTCTCCGGCTCCGAGGAGGAGAATGGCGGCGAGGCGCCGGCCAAGCAGGGCAACGAGGCGCTGGCCGCCTATTGCGTCGACCTCAACCAGAAGGCCCGCGACGGCAGGGTCGATCCCCTGATCGGCCGTGAACATGAGGTCGAGCGTACCATCCAGGTGCTGTGCCGTCGTACCAAGAACAATCCGCTCTATGTCGGCGAGCCGGGCGTCGGCAAGACGGCGATCGCCGAGGGCCTCGCCCGCAAGATCGTCGAGGGCGACGTGCCGGACGTGCTGAAGGAGTCGGTGATCTATGCGCTCGACATGGGCGCGCTGCTGGCCGGCACGCGCTATCGCGGCGACTTCGAGGAGCGGCTGAAGGCAGTGCTGGGTGAACTCAAGAAGAAGCCCAACTCGGTGCTGTTCATCGACGAGATCCACACCATCATCGGCGCCGGAGCGACCTCGGGCGGCTCGATGGACGCCTCGAATCTCTTGAAACCCTCGCTGCAGTCGGGCGAGCTGCGTTGCATCGGATCGACCACCTACAAGGAATATCGCAACTACTTCGAGAAGGATCGCGCCCTGGTCCGTCGCTTTCAGAAGATCGACGTGCCGGAGCCCTCGATGAGCGATGCCATCGAGATCATGAAGGGTCTCAAGCCGGTCTATGAGAAGCACCATCACGTGAGCTACTCCGACGACGCCATCAAGGCGTCGGTCGAGCTGTCGTCGCGCTACATCCACGACCGCAAGCTGCCCGACAAGGCGATCGACGTGATCGACGAGGTCGGCGCGGCGCAGATGCTGCGCAAACCCGAGGATCGCAAGTCGACCATCGAGGTCCACGACATCGAGGAGATCGTCGCCAAGATCGCGCGCATCCCTCCCAAGAGCGTGTCCAAGGACGACACCGAGCTGCTGCGCAACATCGACCGCGACCTCAGGACGGTAGTGTTCGGCCAGGACAAGGCGATCGGCCAGCTCGCCTCGGCGATCAAGCTGGCGCGCGCCGGCCTGCGCTCGCCGGAGAAGCCGATCGGCTCCTACCTGCTGGCCGGCCCGACGGGCGTCGGCAAGACCGAGGTGACGCGCCAGCTTGCGCGGCTGCTCGGGCTCGAGCTGATCCGCTTCGATATGTCGGAATACATGGAGCGCCACAGCGTCTCGCGCCTGATCGGTGCACCGCCGGGCTACGTCGGCTTCGATCAGGGCGGCCTGCTGACCGACCAGGTCAACCAGCATCCGCATTGCGTCATCCTGCTCGACGAAATCGAGAAGGCCCATCCCGACGTCTTCAACGTGCTGCTGCAGGTGATGGACTACGGCAAGCTCACCGACCACAACGGCCGCACGGTGGATTTCCGCAACGTCATCCTGTGCATGACCACCAATGCAGGTGCGGCCGACATCGCCAAGCCGGCGCTGGGCTTCGGTCGGGAGCAACGGCACGACGAGGACGATGAGGCGATCAACCGCCTGTTCGCGCCCGAGTTCCGCAACCGCCTCGACGCCACCATCAAGTTCGCCTCCCTGGGACCGGAGACGATGAACCGGGTGGTCGACAAGTTCGTGGCCGAGCTGGAAGCCCAGCTTGCCGATCGCAAGGTGTTCATCGAGCTCAGCGACGGCGCGCGCCGCTGGTTGGCCGAGAAGGGTTACGACAGGACGTTCGGCGCCCGGCCGCTCGCCCGCGTCATCCAGGAGCACGTCAAGAAGCCGCTGGCCGAGGAAGTGCTGTTCGGCAAGCTGTCGACCGGGGGCACCGTTCGGGTCGATGTCGAGGGCACGGGTGAGGCGCAGAAGCTCGCCTTCACCTTCCTGCCGCCGGAGCGCGATGTCCTGCCGCCGGCTAATCAGGAACCGGTGCTCGCGGAATAATGTTCCGACCTCTCTGGCTCGCCTTCCGTGCCGCGGCGATCGCCACCGCGGTGTTCTGGGCATTGCTCACCATCGTGGACAAGACCGGCTGGCAGGTGCCCTTCGGTCTGTCCTTTCTCACCGAGCCGCTGGTCTTTTTCGTCGTGTTCTTCTGCGGCGTTCTGATGGTCGGCGGGAAGAAATAGGCTCCGCCTAGGATTCATTCTCTTTCCTGAATGGCGAGTACTGCTTCAGCCCCTCGATTTCCTGCTCGACCGCAGGGCGCTCGCGCTTGAGGTAGTCGTCGACGGCGCGGCGGAAGCTCTTGTCGACGATCCAGTGGGCCGAGAAGGTCGGCACCGGCAGGTAGCCGCGCTGGATCTTGTGATCGCCCTGGGCACCGGCCTCGACCCGCTGCAGGCGATGGGTGATGGCGTAGTCGATGGCCTGGTAGTAGCAGGCCTCGAAATGCAGGAACGCGTGGCTCTCCAGACAGCCCCAGTAGCGCCCATAGAGCGTGTCGTCGCCCTTGAGGTTGAGCGCGCCGCCGACGGGCCTTCCGTCGGCCTCGGCGATGACCAGCACTACCTTGTCGGCCATGGTGTCGCCCAGGATCTCGAAGAACGAGCGCGTGAGATAGGGGGTACCCCACTTGCGTCCGCCGGTGTCCATGTAGAAGGCAAAGAAGGCGTCCCAGTGCTCCGGCCTGATCTCATCGCCGCAGAGCGCGCGCACCGTCAGGCCCTCGCGTCGCACGGACTGGCGTTCCTTGCGGATCGCCTTGCGCTTGCGCGAAGCCAGCGCCGCCAGGAAATCGTCGAAGCTGCCGTAGCCTTCGTTTTGCCAGTGATACTGCTGGCCGAGCCGAAGCAGCCAGCCGCGCTCGCCGAAGCGCTTCCACTCGGCCTCGGTGCAGAAGGTGGCGTGGACCGAGCTGATGCCGTTGTCGGTGGCGATGCCCGCCAGCATGTCGATCATGGCGTCGCGCACGGCCCCTTCGAGCGGGCCGGGCCGGGCGAACAGGCGGGGGCCGGGCACCGGGGTGAAGGGAATGGCAAGCTGCAGCTTGGGGTAATAGCGGCCGCCGGCGCGTTCGAATGCCTGGGCCCAGCCATGGTCGAAGATATATTCACCCTGGCTATGGCTCTTCATATAGAGCGGCGCGGCGCCCTGCAGGGTTCCGTCGCCAGCTTCGGCCACCAGATATTGCGGCTGCCAGCCGGTGCGCCGTCCGACCGACTTGGAATCCTCCAACGCCTTCAGGAACCGGTGGCTGAGGAAGGGGTTGCCGGCCGATCCCGGCGCCAGTGCGCAGGCGTCCCACTGGGCTGCATCGATCGCGGCCAGCGTGTCGATGACGCGCAGGCCGATCGTCGGGGTGTCGTCCGGCATGGGCCGAGCATAGCGCGAATCGTGCCAGCATGAGGGCAAACAAAAAAAGTCCGGCAGACCGAAGTCGCCGGACGTTCAACAGTTTCGCCTTTCCACCTCCGCAAGCGGAGGCGTCGCATTGGCTTAGATGCTCAAATTCAAGGTGGCTTCCGGTGGGGCCCATGAGGGCACCCACTCGGAAGCCGAAAGGCGTTTGGTTAGAGGGGCCAAAGTAAAACTTTGGCCTACGCCCTTTCCTGACTACTGCTTCTTCTTCTTAGCAGCCTTCTTCTTCGCAGCCTTTTTCTTAGCAGCCATAACTGTCTCCTATGGTTAGCTGTGAGGTCCCCAACCGCTGAGGCCCCGGCTTACGCGGGTACGCTTCGCCACGCATGCTCAACTGCAGCCAGTGGTGCCGCCGCAGGTCGTGCATTTGAGGCACGTCCCGTTGCGGACCATGGTGAAGTTGCCGCATTCCGGACAGGCATCTCCCTCGAAGCCTTTCAGCTTCGTGGTGTATGCCACTCCGGTCGCGACGCCGACGACGGCCGCTTGGGCGATGGGCGCCAAAACGACGGCTGGGCCGTCCGTCAGTCCTTGAGGCTCGGGGCCGGCAGCGATCGCCTCGGCGACCGCGACATTGCCGGCCATCCGGCCGCTTAAAACGTAAAGATTGCTGCGCATGTAGCCGACGCTGGCGATGCGGCTCACGGCAGCCGCCGCAGCCTGAGCCGCATCGGTGCCGGAGCCGGGCAGCTCGCCCTGGACCTCGCCACGGCCGACGCCGTCGGGCCTGAGGTCGGCCTGCTCGACATGCGCGAGATCGTTGCGTCCGAGATAGGAGATCGCCAGCTCACGGAAGATGTAGTCGAGCACCGACGTCGACATCTTGATCGCGTCGTTGCCCTCGACCAGCCCGGAGGGCTCGAAACGCGTGAAAGTGTAGGCCTCGACGAACTCCTCGAGCGGCACGCCATATTGCAGGCCGATCGAGATCGCGATGGCGAAATTGTTCATCAGGCTGCGGAAGGCCGCACCTTCCTTGTGCATGTCGACAAAGATCTCGCCGACCCGGCCGTCCTCGTATTCGCCGGTGCGCAGGTAAACCTTATGCCCGCCGACGATGGCCTTTTGCGTATAGCCCTTGCGGCGCTGCGGCAGTCGCTCGCGGCCGGCGCGCACTTCGCGCTCGATGATGCGTTCGACGATCCGCTCGGCGATGATCGGCGCCCGCGCGGCCGGCGACAGTTCGGCGAGGTCGTCGTTGGCCGCTCTATCTTCGCCATTCGCGCCGTCGCCCAGCGTCATCGCCGACAACGGCTGGGAGAGCTTCGAGCCGTCGCGATAGAGCGCGTTGGCCTTCAGGCCAAGCCTCCACGACATCTCGTAGGCCTTGCGGCAATCCTCGACCGTAGCGGCGTTGGGCATGTTGATGGTTTTTGAGATCGCGCCCGATATGAATGGCTGAGCTGCAGCCATCATGCGGATGTGACTCTCCGCAGACAAGCTGCGCGTGCCATCTCGTCCACAGGGATTCGCACAATCGAACACCGCGAGATGTTCTCTCTTGAGGCCAGGCGCGCCTTCGACCGACATCGTCCCGCAGGCATGGGTGTTCGCCGCGGCGATGTCGCTCTTGGAGAAGCCGAGGCGTGTCAGAACGTCGAACTGCGGATCGGTGAGCGCTGAATCGTCGAGCGCCAGAACTTCGCGACAGAAGTCGTCGCCCAGGGTGTAGGGCGAGAAGGCGAAGCGGATGTCGAAGGCCGTCGGCAGCGCCTTTTCGATACGTTCGAGTGTCGCTGCATCGAAGCCGCGAGCGGCAAGCGTGTCGTGGTTGATCGCCGGGGCACCCCTGAGGCTGCCATGACCCACCGCGTAGGCCACGATGCGTTCGGCCGATGCCTGGTCGTAACCCAGCGATTCGAGCGCCAGCGGCACGGTCTGATTGATGATCTTGAAGTAGCCGCCGCCCGCCAGCTTCTTGAACTTGACCAGGGCGAAATCGGGCTCGATGCCGGTGGTATCGCAGTCCATCACCAGGCCAATGGTGCCGGTGGGGGCGATTACCGAGACCTGGGCGTTGCGGAAACCGTGCTGCTCGCCCAGGGCCAGCGCACGGTCCCACACCCGCTTTGCCGCCGCGACGAGGGGGGCGTCGGGGCAGTTGGCCGCGTCGAGTGCGACCGGGTGAATGGCAAGACCTTCGTAGTCGGCGCGCTCGTTGTAGGCGGCGCGACGGTGGTTGCGGACGACCCGCAGCATGGCCTGGCGGTTGGCGTCGAAGCCGGGGAAGGCACCCATCAGCTTCGCCATCTCGGCCGAAGTTGCGTAGGCGGCCCCGGTCATGACGGCGGCCACGGCGCCCGCGATCGCGCGGCCCTTGGCCGTGTCGTAGCCGAGGCCCGAGGCCATCAGCAGCGCGCCGAGATTGGCATAGCCCAGCCCCAGCGTGCGGTATTGATAGGAGAGTTCGGCGATCCGGCGCGAGGGGTACTGCGCCATCATGACGGAGATCTCGAGGACCACCGTCCACAGCCGCGTGGCATGCTCGAGGCCCTCGACGTCGAGCGTCCCGTCGGCTTTGCGGAACCGGATCAGGTTCAGCGACGCCAGATTGCACGCCGTGTCGTCGAGGAACATGTATTCCGAGCACGGGTTCGAGGCGTTGATGCGGCCCGAGGCCGGGCAGGTGTGCCAGTCGTTGATCGTGGTGTCGAACTGCACGCCGGGGTCGGCCGAATGCCAGGCCGCTTCGGCGACGCGGTCCCACAGGCCGGCCGCGCTCACCGTCTTGGCGACGTTGCCGGTCGTGCGTTCGGTGAGCGCCCAGTCGCGGTCGGCCTCGACGGCACGCAGGAAGGTGTCGGTGACTCGGACCGAGTTGTTGGCATTCTGGCCGGCCACCGAGGCGTAGGCCTCCGACTGCCAGTCGGTGTCGAAGGCCGGGAATTCGATATGGCGATAGCCTTGCCGGGCAAACTGGATGACGCGCTGGATGTAGTTCTCGGGCAACTCCGCCTGGCGGGCGGCCACGATTTCGCGCCGTAGCCGGGGATTGCGTTTGGGGTCGAAGGCGTCGGCGCTCTCTATTCTGTCGTCGAGGCAGGCGGCCATCACGGCATTGAGGTGGCGGTTGGCCAACCGGGAGCCGGCGACCAGGGCGGCCACCTTCTGCTCCTCGAGCATCTTCCAGGCGATGAAGTCCTCGATGTCCGGGTGGTCTATGTCGACCGTCACCATCTTGGCGGCGCGCCGGGTCGTGCCGCCCGACTTGATGGCGCCCGCCGCGCGGTCGCCGATCTTGAGGAACGACATCAGGCCGGAGGACCGGCCACCGCCTGACAGCCGCTCGCCTTCGCCGCGCAGCTTCGAGAAGTTCGATCCGGTGCCCGAGCCATATTTAAAGAGACGTGCCTCGCGCACCCACAGGTCCATGATGCCGCCGTCGCCCACCAGATCGTCGGAAACGCTCTGGATGAAGCAGGCATGAGGCTGCGGCCGCTCGTAGGCCGATTCGGATGGATGGGCCACGCCGTCGCGGTGATCGATATACCAGTGACCCTGACCCGGTCCGTCGATGCCATAGGCCCAGTGCAGGCCGGTGTTGAACCACTGCGGTGAGTTGGGCGCGCAAATCTGCGCCGCCAGCATGTAGCAATGCTCGTCGTAGAAGGCGCGGGCGTCCCGTTCGCTGTCGAAGTAACCACCCTTCCAGCCCCAGTAGGTCCAGGCGCCGGCCATGCGGTGGAACACCTCGCGCGCGCTGCTCTCGCCACCGTAGCGTTGCTCGGCCGGCAGCTCGGCCAATGCCGCTTCGTCGGGCGCCGAGCGCCACAGCCACTCCGGGACATCGCTCTCGGCGACTTTGCTGAGGCGCAGCGCCACGCCGGCACGCCGGAAATATTTCTGGGCCAGCACGTCGGCGGCGACTTGCGACCATTCCGCCGGGACGTCGATCGCGGCTTGCCGGAAGATGATCGTTCCATCGGGATTGCGGATTTCGGAGTCGGCAGCACGAAACGCCATCGCGACGAATGGCGATTTTCCTGCTTGCGTGTACCGGCGCTCGAAGCGCATCGACGATCCCCCGTGCCCAATTCCCGTCATTTGTTCCTGTCGCGGGAGCGCTCGATCGCAATCGAGTACGCAGATGTAGGCACATGATGATAGTAAATTACAAAATCTTGTGTGCGCAACTACATTTTGTAGACCTACGTGTTGATGGTACTAGATGATGCAAGCGGGCAACAGGGTCGGGAATCGCTCGAATCGCATGACGACGAACGATACGGATCGCCCGCTCACAGCCGTCGCGTTGCGTGTCCATAAGGGCACGCGTACAAGCGGCGCGATGGTTTCGAGAACAGTGGTTTGCTCATGACGCTCGGTACTTGGCTCTTCACCAAAATGCGCGGCGAGCAGGTCGGCACCGATGCCGAAGGCAATCGCTACTTCCAGGACAAGAAGATTTTTGCCGGCCGTCGGCGCAAGCGTTGGGTGATGTACGACGGCGAGCCCGAAGCCTCGCGCGTGCCGCCTGACTGGCATGGCTGGTTGCACCACACGACCGACGCGCTGCCACCGCAGGGCGGCTTGCCGCGCAAGGCGTGGCAGAAGGACCATTTGCGCAATCTCAGCGGCACCGACCTTGCGTATCGTCCGCCAGGCCACACGCTCGCGAGCGGCAGCGACAAGCCGAAACCGGCTTATGAGGCATGGCGCCCGGGCTGAAGGGGCGTGAAGAGGGTCGGCAGCGGAGGAGGAAGGGCGTGGGCCGCAATATCGTCGAGACGATCGTGGGTGCGTTGGTCCTGGTGGTGGCCGGCGTCTTTGTATTCTACGCGTTCGCCAAGTCCGACCGCACCGGGTCCGACGGCTATGAGATCGTGGCGCGCTTCGACCGCGTCGACGGGCTGAAGCGCGGCGCCGACGTCACCCTGAGCGGCGTCAAGGTCGGCAGCGTCACCGGTTTCGACCTCGACCGCAAAACCTACCAGGCTGTGGTCCGCATGTCGGTGGCGTCGGGCGTCAGCCTGCCGGCCGACACCAACGCCAAGGTCGTAAGCGAATCGCTGCTGGGCGGCATGGTCGTGATCCTCGAGCCGGGCGCCGACAAGCAGGCGCTGCGGCCTGGCGGAGAGATCCAGAACACGCAAGGCGCGGTTCCGCTGTCGGAGCTGATCGCCAAGTTCATGTTCGGTGGAACGGGGCAGAAGTGATGAACGCGCGCACCCCCAAAGCGCCGCCGGTCTGGCGGCAGTCCGACGGCAAGCCGGTGTCCTGCCTCGAAAAGATCAAAGTCCTGAACCAGAACGTCCAGGAAATCGAAACCCTCTGCGCCGACGCGCTGGAGGACGGAGTTCTGATGGGATGCGACGCCGATCAGATCAAGGCGGCCCTGCACGAGCTGATCGAGGGGCTCGCGCCTCCTCGCGCCAAGGCCAAAGACTAGGCATGCGCGGCTTGGCGCTTCTCGCGGTCTTTGCCGCCAGCATTGGCGCGGCCAACGCGCAGCAACCGCCGACCGCCAGCAATGTCACGTTGCGGGCCATCCCCGATGGCCCGGGCAAGCGGGTCGCCGAGTTGCAGGGCCTCGACAAGGTGACGGCCCGCACCCAGCGCTTCTATGCGCCGGTGGGTGAAGTAACGCGTTTCGGTACGCTCGAGATCAAGGTCGGCGACTGCCTGGTCAACACGCCGGACGCGCCGCCCGAATCGGCTGCCTATCTCACCATCCTTGACCGCAAGCCGGGCCAGGTGGAGGAAAAGTTGTTTGCCGGCTGGATGTTTGCCTCCACGCCATCGCTGTCGACCCTCGACCACGGCGTCTACGATGTGCGCGTCCTTGCCTGCAGGATGGCGCAGGGATCCTCACCGCCCAGCTCGCGCTGAAACGCCGCCGGGCGGTCGATCGCATCGGCCAGCAACTCGCGAAAGGTCTCGCGCGCTACTTCGACGGCCCCGAAGCTCCTGAGATGCTCGGTCATGAACTGGCAGTCGAGCAGCCGGAAGCCACCCTTGATCAGCCGCGCCGCCAGGTGGACCAGAGCCACCTTCGAGGCGTCGCGCTCGCGGCTGAACATGCTTTCTCCGAAGAAGGCGGCGCCCACCGTCACGCCGTAGAGGCCGCCGACCAGACGTCCGGCCACCCGGCATTCGACGCTGTGCGCATGACCGCGGCCATGGAGCTCGGCATAGAGGTCGAGGATCGGCTCGTTGATCCAGCTTTCGGGGTGGCCGGGACGCGGCTCGGCGCAGGCGCGCATGACATCGAGGAAGGCAGCGTTGGCAGTGACCTCGAAATGACCGGCGCGCACGGTGCGCGCCAGCCGGCGTGGCAAGTGGAAGCTGTTGAGCGGCAGCACGGCGCGCAGGCGGGGATCGAGCCAGTAGAGCTTGGGATCGTCGCGGCGCTCGCCCATGGGAAAGACGCCGATGCGGTAGGCCTGCAGCAGGAGGTCGGGCGTGATCTCCAGCATGCCGATCGCTACTTCTTGAGGCCGACCAGCTTCTCCAGCCAGTGAATGTCGTATTCACCGTCGATGAATGCCTGCTGGCGGATGACGCGCTGGTGCAGTGGGATCGTGGTGTCGATGCCGCCGATGACGAACTCCTCGAGCGAGCGGCGCAGCCGCATCAGGCACTCGTTGCGCGTCGGACCGCTCACGATCAGCTTGGCCACCATCGAATCGTAGTAGGGCGGCATGACATAGCCCGTGTAGAGGCCCGAATCGACGCGCACGCCGAGGCCGCCCGGCGGATGATAGTCGGTGACGCGGCCGGGGCAGGGCACGAAGGTCTCGGGGTGCTCGGCATTGATGCGGCACTCGATGGCGTGGCCCTGGATCACGATATCCTTCTGGCTGAGCCCCAGGGGGCCGCCGGCGGCGATGCGGATCTGCTCGCGCACCAGATCGATGCCGGTCACCGCCTCGGTGATCGGGTGCTCGACCTGCAGGCGGGTGTTCATCTCGATGAAGTAGAACTCGCCGTCCTGGTAGAGGAACTCCATGGTGCCGGCGCCGCGGTACTTGAGCTTGCGCACGGCCGCCGCCGCCAGCTCGCCGATGCGGTTGCGCTGCTCGGCGTTCAGCGCCGGCGAGGGCGCCTCTTCCAGGACTTTCTGGTGGCGGCGCTGCAGCGAGCAGTCGCGTTCGCCGAGATGCACCCCTTCGCCATGGCCATCGCCCAGCACCTGGATCTCGATGTGGCGCGGCCGCGGAAGGTACTTCTCGAGATAGACCGAGTCGTTGCCGAAGGCGGCCTTCGCTTCGCTGCGCGCCAGCCCCCAGGCCTCGGCGGCGCTGTCCTCGTCCTCGACCACCTTCATGCCGCGACCGCCGCCGCCGGCCACCGCCTTGATCAGCACCGGCCAGCCGATCTTGGCGCCCAGCGTCACGATTTCCTCGATCGAGCCGACCGGGCCGGGCGAGCCCGGCACCAGCGGCAGGCCGAGTTGCTGGGCAGTCTGCTTGGCCACGATCTTGTCGCCCATCATGGCGATGTGCTCGGCCGTCGGGCCGATGAAGGTGAAGCCGTGGGCTTCCGCGGCTTCGGCAAAGCGGGCGTTTTCCGACAGGAAGCCGTAGCCGGGATGGATGGCGTCGACGCCGGTGATGGTCGCGGCCGACAGGATCGCCGGAATGTTGAGGTAGCTGTCGCGTGCCGGCGGCGGGCCGATGCACACCGATTCGTCAGCCAGCCTGACATGCATGGCGTCGCTGTCGGCGGTCGAATACACGGCCACGGTCTGGACCCCCAACTCGCGGCAGGCGCGATGGATGCGGAGCGCGATCTCGCCGCGGTTGGCGATCAGTACCTTTTCGAACATCGCGCCAGACCGCCTCCTATTCGACGATCATCAGCGGTTGGCCGAACTCGACGGGCTGCGCATTGTCGATCAGGATCTGCGCCACCGTGCCGGCCTTGGGGGCCTTGATCGGATTGAAGGTCTTCATCGCCTCGATGATCAGGAGCGTCTGGCCCGCCGTCACCTTGTCGCCGATCGAGACGAAGACCGGCTTGCCGGGCTCGGGTGACAAGTAGGCTGTGCCAACCATCGGCGACTTCACCGCGCCGGGATGCTTGGCATGATCGCTGGCGGGCGCGGCGGCCGGGCCTGCCGCGGGTGCGGCTGGCGCCGGCGCAGGGCCTGCGGTCGGGGCCGAGGCGTAGGTCACGGTCGGTCGGGCAATCCGGATGCGCTGCTCGCCGTTGGCCATTTCGATCTCGCCGAGATGGGTCTCCTCGAGGAGCTTCGCCAGCTTGCGGATGAACTCCGTATCCATCTCGAACTTTGCCATGGAGAAACGCTCCCGGATGAAAATCAGCGTGCCAGCCGGCGCGCCAGCGCCTGAAGGGCGAGAAGATAGCCCTGGGTGCCGAGCCCCGCGATCACGCCGATCGCAGCCGGACTTATATAGGAGCGGTGGCGGAAGCTTTCACGCTTGTAGATGTTGGAAAGATGGACCTCGACGGCCGGCAGTTCGGCGGCATTCAGGGCGTCGAGCAGGGCCACCGATGTATGGGTGTAAGCGCCGGCATTGATGACGATTGCGCTGTTCTTTTCGCGCGCCGCTTGGATAAGGTCGACCAGCACGCCCTCGTGGTTGCTCTGGGCGAATTCCACCGTGAGTCCGAGACGCGTCGCCTCGGTCCGGCACGCCTTTTCGACGTCGGCAAGGGACTCGCGGCCGTAAATCTCCGGCTGACGCTTGCCCAGCATGTTGAGATTGGGCCCGTTGAGCACCAGCACCGGCTTGGACGCCGGCAGGCGCCGGGCGGCCTTCGCGGCCACGCCTGCCTCCCCAGTACCAGAATAGCAATTTCACAACTCGCCGGCCTTATAGCACGGTGACTCGGGCTCACAAGGCAGGGCTCAGGGCCTGTCGCGAAGCTGCTTGGCATGGGCAAACAGCCGATCCGACAGCGTGTCGAAGGCCTGCCGCTCGTTGCTGCCGAGTGCCTTATAGAGTCGTTCCTCGTAGCCCAGCGCCAGGGGCACGATGCGGGCATGCATGGCGCGGCCGCGGGCGCTCAGCCTGAGCGAGGCGCGGCGGCGGTCGGCGCGGTCGGTGGCGCGCTCGACCAGGCCGCGTTTCATGAGGCCGGCGACCGCCCGGCTGACCGCCACCTTGTCCATGACGATGCGATGCCCCACCTCAGAAGCGGTGAGCGGCGCGAAGCGGCCGAGGGCCGCCATGACCCGCCATTGCGTGACGCTGAGGCCAAAGGGCCCGGCGTAGAGATCGTGCAGCGATTCGCTCACCAGCTGGGCCAGGACCGACAGCCGGTAGGGCAGAAAATTCTCCAGTTCAAGCGCCGCCAAAGGGGCTTGCAAAGCGTTCGACATAATAGTTACATATGAAACTAATTAGCCCCCGACGTCAATTGGGAGGTCAACATGGCCGTGGTAGCCGACCCCAAGTCCTTCGAGATCGATCCCGTCAATCCCATGGGCACCGACGGCTTCGAGTTCGTCGAATACACGGCGCCCGATCCGGCGGCGCTCGGCGCCCTGTTCGAGAGCATGGGTTTCGTGCGTGTGGCGCGGCATCGCTCCAAGGACGTCTCGCTGTTCCGCCAGGGCGACGTCAACTTCATCGTCAACGGCGAGCCCGAGAGTTTCGCCCAAGGGTTCGCCCGTGTGCACGGTCCCAGCGTCTGCGCCATTGCCTTCCGCGTGAAGAACGCAGCCCGCGCCTACAAGCGCGCCCTGTCGCTCGGTGCCTGGGGTGTGGAGAACAAGGTCGGCCCGATGGAGCTCAACATCCCGGCCATCAAGGGCATCGGCGATTCGCTGATCTATCTGGTCGACCGCTATGGCGAGCGGGGCAGTATCTACGACGTCGATTTCGACTTCCTGCCGGGTGTCGAGCCCGTACCGAAGGGCGTCGGCCTTACCTATATCGACCATCTGACCCACAACGTGCATCGCGGCCGCATGGACGAGTGGGCGTCGTTCTACGAACGGCTCTTCAATTTCCGCGAGATCCGCTATTTCGACATCGAGGGCAAGCTGACCGGGCTCAAGTCCAGGGCGATGACCAGCCCGTGCGGCAAGATCCGCATCCCGATCAACGAAAGCTCCGACGACAAGTCGCAAATCCAGGAATATCTCTCGGCCTATCACGGCGAGGGCATCCAGCACATCGCGCTCGGCACCGGCAACATCTATGAAACGGTCGAAACGCTGCGCACCAGGGGCGTGCCGTTCCAGACCGTGCCCGATACCTATTACGAGCAGGTCGACCAGCGCCTGCCGGGCCACGGCGAGGATGTCGCCCGCATGGCCGCCGACCGCATCCTGATCGATGGCGCGCCGACCGAGGGGGCAGGGCTGCTGCTACAGATCTTCACCCAGACCGTGATCGGTCCGATCTTCTTCGAGATCATCCAGCGCCGCGGCAATGAGGGCTTCGGCGAGGGCAACTTCCGCGCCCTGTTCGAATCGATCGAGCTCGACCAGATCCGGCGCGGCGTGCTGAAGAGTTAGTCATTTCCCCTCCCCCGTCTTCGGAGGAGGTGTCAGCGTCTTACGCTGACGGAGGGGGCAAGGATTCATGACCCCTCCGTCGCGGATTACCGCGACACCTCCCCCGAAGACGGAGGAGGGAGTGGAAGAGGAGGACCATATGGCCAAGAACTGGATTCCGCTGCGTCAAGTCGAAGGCACCGCCTCGCGCCAGGCCCACGTCCGCCTGCCCGCGGGCACCTACGAGCGCGAGATCGGCAAGGAGGGCTTCTTCGGGCCCTCGTCGCAGTTCCATCACAAGCACAAGCCGACCGATTGGGTGGAGTTCGACGGGCCGATCCGCCCGCGCGCGCTCGATCTCAACAAGCTCGCCAAAGCCAAGACCGATCCCTGGTCGGCCGAACTGGTGATGAGCAATCCCCACATGCAGATGCGCATGTGGCGCCTCGAGTCTGCGATGACCGAGCTGGCGCGCAACAGCGACGGCGACCAGCTCCTGTTCATCCATGAGGGGGCCGGCTCCCTGTTCTGCGACTACGGCCACCTCGAATATCGCGACGGCGACTATCTCGTGATCCCGCGCGGCACCATGTGGCGGCTCGCGCCCGGCAAACCCACTTTGTCGCTGATGGTCGAGGCGACTAACGAGAGCTTCACCTTGCCCGACAAGGGCCTGGTCGGCCGTCACGCCATCTTCGATCCGGCGATGCTCGACACGCCGCGCATCGACGATGCCTTCAAGGCGCAGCAGGACGAGCGGACCTGGAGGGTGTCGGTCAAGCGGCGCAACCAGCTCTCGACCGTGACCTTCCCGTTCAATCCGCTCGACGCGGTGGGCTGGCATGGCGACCTGAGCGTCGTGCGCATCAACTGGCGGGACATCCGGCCGGTGATGAGCCATCGCGTCCATCTGCCGCCCTCGGCGCACACCACCTTCATGGCGGGCCGTTTCGTCGTCTGCACCTTCGTGCCACGGCCGTTCGAAAGCGATCCGGAGGCGCTGAAGCTGCCGTTCTTCCACAACAACGACGACTACGAAGAGATCATCTTCTATCACAAGGGCAATTTCTTCAGCCGCGACAACATCCATCCCGGCATGCTGACGGTGCATCCCACCGGCTTCACGCACGGGCCGCACCCCAAGGCCTTCGACGCCGCCACCAAGGGCGGCAGGACGGAAACCGACGAAGTGGCGGTGATGATCGACACGCGCGACGCGGTCGACGTGGCTGCCCTGCCGGCCGGCGTCGAATTCGAGGGCTACGTGAAGTCGTGGCGGCCGGCTGAGGTGAAACAGGCGGCGGAGTAGGGAAACACAGCAACCGTCATCCCGACCGGAGCCGAGCGCAGCGAGGCGAAGCGGAGGAACCTATTCTGGCGGTCGCATCCAAAAGAAGAGATCCCTCGACTACGCCGCCAAAGCGCGGGGATTCCCCCGCGCGAATTGTGCGGCTCCGCTCGGGATGACGAGGGAGGGGAAGTAGACAATGAAACTCGGTTCTCTGAAGGAAGGCGGCCGCGACGGTACGCTGATCGTGGTCGACCGTGAGCTCAGGCGCGCGGTCCGCGCCAGCGCCATCGCGCCGACGTTGCAGAAGGCGTTGGACGATTGGGCCGTCGCCGCGCCCAGGCTGCGAGCGCTCGCCGAACAGCTCCGCGACGACAAGGCGCCCGCTTCGTTCGAGCTCGAGACCTCGGCGCTGGCGGCACCCCTGCCGCGCGCCTATCAGTGGGCCGACGGCTCGGCCTACGTCGTCCACGTCGAGCTGGTTCGCAAGGCGCGCGGCGTCGAGATGCCGCCGTCCTTCTGGACCGATCCGCTGATGTACCAGGGCGGCTCGGATTCCTTCATCGGGCCGACCGACGAGATCGAGGCGGTCGACGAGGCACACGGCATCGATTTCGAGGGCGAAATCGCCGTCGTCGTCGACGACGTGCCGATGGGCATCTCGCCCGCCGCGGCGCGCAAGCACATCAGGCTGGTGACGATCCTGAACGATGTGTCGCTGCGCAACCTGATCGCGACCGAGCTGGCCAAGGGCTTCGGCTTCTTCCACGGCAAGCCTGCCACCGCCTTCGCGCCGGTCGCGGTGACGCCGGACGAACTGGGCGACGCCTGGGACGGCGCCAAGCTCAACCTGCCGCTGGTCTCGACGCTGAACGGCAAGGAATTCGGCCATCCCAACGCCGCCACCGACCTCACCTTCGACTTCGGCCAGCTGATCGCCCATGCCGCCCGCACGCGCCATCTCGAGGCCGGCACCGTCGTGGGCTCGGGCACCGTCGCCAACAAGGACGCCGGCGTCGGCTGCTCCTGCATCGCCGAACGGCGGGTGCGCGAGACCATCGACGGCGGCAAGCCGCTCACGCCTTTCATGAAATTCGGCGATCACATCCGCATCGAAATGCTCGACCGTGCCGGCAAGTCGATTTTCGGCGCCATCGACCAGATGGTCGTGCGCTATATGACGCCGTAGGCGTCATCCCGAGCGTATTCGAGGGACCTTTGGGGAGTCGGCGAGAAGAACAGGCCCCTCGGCTTCGCTCGGGGTGACGGGTATAAGCGGAGCGGAGGCGGTCCATGAAACTCATCGGTTATTTTCGGTCGTCGGCGGCGTATCGCGTGCGCATCGCGCTCAATCTCAAGGGCATCGAGGCCGCGCACGCCTACCGCCATCTGCGCAAGGGCGAGCAGGCCTCGCCGGACTACGCCGCGATCAATCCGCAGAAGCTGATCCCGGCACTGGTGCTGGATTCGGGTGAGGTGCTGACGCAATCGCTCGCCATCCTCGAATATCTCGAGGAGACCAAGCCCAATCCGCCGCTGTTGCCCAAGGATCCGGTGGGCCGGGCGCGTGTGCGTGCGCTGGCGTTGATCCTCGCCGCTGACGTGCATCCCATCCAGAACATGCGGGTGATGGGTTACATCCGCCAGCACTACGGCCAGGACGATGACGGCGCCTTTGCCTGGTCGCGCCACTGGATCGAAACCGGTTTCGACGCCTACGAGGCATCGATCGCCAGGGACCCCAAGACCGGCGCCTACAGCCACGGCGATGCGCCGACGATCGCCGACCTCTGTCTGGTGCCGCAGGTCTTCAACGCCGGCCGCTTCAAGGTCGACATGAAGAAATACCCGACGATCCAGCGCATCTACGCCACCTGCATGAAACATCCGGCCTTCGACGCCGCCCAGCCCGACAAGCAGCCGGACGCCGAGTGATGAGAAAGCGCGTCGTCGCGATCGTCGTCGTCGCGGCCCTGGTCGGGCTCGCCGTCGCCGCCGTGCCTCTGCTGGAGAAGTATGCGGCGAGCCAGATCAAGGCCGAGATCGAACGCGACGGCACGGCCAAGGTGGCCGAAGTCGAGGTCGGCCTGTTCGCTCGCCGCGTGACGCTCGTCGGCCTTCGATCCGGGCGGATGGGCGGCACGCTGAGCATCGGCCGCTGGGACGCCGCAGGCCTGGACTGGCCGCTCAGCGAACTGCTGGCGGGCCGCACGCCGCTCACCGGCTTCCGCCTGGGAGATCCGCTGCTGGCGGGCCGCATCGAGCTCCGCGACGTCCGCATGGCAGAGCCGGCGGGAGGCGCTGCCTGGAGCGTCGAGCAGCTGGTGGTCGAGGGACTCGATCTCGCCCGCTATGACGGCGAAATCGCGGGCCCCTATTTGTACACGATGCTGGTGGCGCGCCTGGCGGGCGCCCTGTCGTTCCGTCGCCTCGAGCAAAAGAACCTCATCTATTCCGCGGCGCTCACGGGCGACACCGTCGGCATCGGGGCCTTGACCGTCGAGCGCTTCGAGCGCGGGCGGATCGGATCGATCGCGATCGCCAATCTGGAGGCGGCCGCCCGGGACGGACACGAACCTGCCCTCAGGATGGCCGAGGCCAAGGCCACGGGTCTCGACCTCGGCCGGGTCGTGGCCGCCTTGTCCGCCGCGTCATGGCTGCCCGGCTATCCGATGGGCGGCGCCGGCCTCGAAGCGGCAAGTGCCGCGGGCTTCGGCGGCGAGCTTTTTTCGCGCTACGGCGTCTCGCTCGGCGGCATCACCTACGACACCGTCCGCGAAGGCGCCGAGGTCAGCCGCGGGCGCCTGCGCGTCGATGGGTTCGTGCTGGCGCCGCCGCTGCGCGGCATGGAAAACCTGCAGGTGCGGCTGGCCTTGACGTCGATGGGGCTGAAGGACCTGAGGCTGGGCTTCGAGTGCGCCGGCCTCGAGGATCGCCGGCTGGGCGAAGTGACGATCGACCGCTGCGCGCTGGAAGGCGTCGAACTCGGCGAAATCAACCTCACCGGCAAGCTCGTCCAGCTCGACCCGCTGTTCTGGGCCGCGATCGACAGCGGCGACACCGGCTTGCTCGCCGACACCAAGGCAGCGCTGGGCTCGGCCCGGCTGGTGCTCGCCGACAAGAGCCTGCTCGACCGCTCGCTCAGGGCGCTGGCCGCCGCGACCGGTCAGACGGTGGCGGTGACGCGGTCCAACCTGGCGCGCGACATCCGGCGCTTCCAGCCGGCCGGCGTGCTGATCACCGAGGAGCTGACCAAGCTGCTGGACACCGCGGCGCGCTTCGTCGAGCAGGGCGGCAAGCTCACCCTCGACGCCAGGCCGGAGCCGCCGTTCGGCATCGACAAGATCCGCCTGCTGCAGAATCCCGGACCGGACCTTGTCGAAGTGCTGGGGCTATCGGCGACGCTGTCGCGGTAGGGCCGGCACTCTACCCCTTGCGCGCCTCGGCGATCAGCTGCTTCAGGGCGGCGGGGTCGACGGCGCCGGGCACGAACTGCTTGCCGATGACGAAGGCGGGCGTGCCGCGCACGCCGAGCGCGCCGGCCAGCATCGAGTTGCGCTCGATGATCTGCTTCAGCTTGGGATCTTCCATGTCCTTCTGGAGCTGCGCCACGTCGAGGCCGACCTTCTGGGCGATCTCCAGGATGCGGTCGCGGTCGAGCTTGCCGCTGAATTCCATCAGCGCGGCGTGGAGCGCGCCGTGCTTGCCCTGGGCGCGCGAGGCAAGGGCTGCAAGGGCCGCGATGCGCGACGGCTCGCCCAGGATCGGCAGATCCTTGTAGACGATCTTCACCTTGCCGTCGGCCGCCACGACCGACTTCACCGCCGCGTAGGCGCGCTTGCAATAGGGGCACTGGTAGTCGCTGAACTCGACAATGGTGACGTCGCCGGCGGGATTGCCGCCGACCGGGCTTTCGGGGTCGCGCAGCAGCTCGTTGTCGTACTGCTGGATCGCCTTCTGGGCGACGCTGTCGCGCTGGCTGTCCTGCTTGCGCTCGAGCTCCTGCATGGCCTCGACCAGCACCTCGGGATTGGCCATCAGGTAGGCGCGGATGCTCTTGCCCAGCGCCGCCTTGTCGGGCGGACCGGCGGCGTCCGCCGTGGTGACGAGCCGGTCGGGGGCGGTGAAGCCCGCGGCGAGGAGCGCGCCGATGACCAGCAGGCCGCCGACCAGAAGGACAAGGAAGGAACGCATTGTCTTTGACTCCACGAGGGCTGCTGAGGGGGCGGCTATTTGCGCGGCCGTGAGTTGATATAGGCCTTGATGTCCTGCGCGCGATGCCACGCGGGACTGCCGGCCGGCAAAGTGCGTTCGGCGGTGGCGGCATGGGACTGCGCCTCGGCGCGCTTGCCGCGCAGGATCGCCATCTCGGCCCGGGCGAGCGAGGTCATGCCGGGATTGTTGAGCTTGGCGTAGCCCGTCGCCATCAGGCGCCACAGTTCGAAACTGCCCGCTTCGGCCTGCGAGGCCAGTTCGAGATTGCGCACCGCCTCGCGGTCGTTGTCCGGCTTGTCGGTCTCGAGCAGGGCACGCGCATAGTCGATCTTCACGATCGCCACGGCGGGCAGCAGCTGCACGGCGCGACGGTAGGAGGCGAGCGACTCCGCGGCGCGGCCGTTCTCATAAAGCATCTGGCCGCGCAGCTCGTGGAAATAGGGGTCGTTGGGAGATTCCTTCAGCAGCCCGTCGATGGTCAGCAGGGCCGAACCGAGTGCAGCCTTGCGGTAGAGCGCGATGGCGCGGGCGTATCGCGCCGGCACCGAGCGATCGGCTTCGCTGAAGCGCTGCAGCGCCACTTCGGGCGCGATGAAGCCGTAGAGTTTGGCCACCATGCGGCCATGCAGGTCGAGGAACTGCGGCGTGTCGGGCGTGTTGGCGTAGGGCGAACGCGCCATCGCCTGCTCGAACATCGCGATGCGATCGGGGGTCAGCGGATGGGTCCGCAGGTAGGGGCTCTGGGCGTTGATCGACATGCGCTCCTGCTGCTGCAGGACCTTGAGGAATTCGACCGTGCCCTTGGGCGACTGGCGGGTGCGCTCGAGGAAGGTGATCGCCGCCTGGTCGGCGGAGTGCTCCTGGGTCTGCGTATACTTCAGGAAGGAGAGCAGCGAACCCGGCACCGGCGTGCTGCCCGGGCCGGTCGGACCGGGGCTGCCGACGCCGCCGCGCGATACCGCCCCGCCGGCCACCGCGCCGGCGCCGAGAATGGATTCGAGAATCTGCAGCGTCGTGAGGTTGCGCAATTCCTCCTGCTGACGCGCCAGATGCCCGCCGGCGATGTGGCCGGTTTCGTGCGCCATCACGCCGATCAGCTGGTTGGGCCGTTCGGTGCGCATGATCAGGCCGGTGTTGATGAAGATTCGCTGGCCGCCGGCCACGAAAGCGTTGAGCGAGCCGTCCTGGACGATCATGATCTCGACGGCGCTCGGGTCCAGACCCGCCGCCTTCCAGATTGGCGTGACGAAGACGCGGATGGTGTTTTCGATCTCGGCGTCGCGTATGAGATTGAGGCGTTGACCTTGCTGGGCGCTCGCGGCACGAAGCGGCAGCAGCGCCAATGGCGCTGATAGCGCCGCAAGCGCCAGGAGCGAAAAAAAGAGGGCGATGATGCGTTTGGACACGGCGGACATTGGTTGCAGGCAGGCTAGGAACGCGAGGCCGCGACGTCAATTGCGCAGCCTGACGCTGGTTGCCGTGCTTTTGCTGTCCGCTTGTGGCGGAAGTGAGACAGCACCCGAAAACCTGACCAATCCTACAGGCGTCGCCCCCAATCGGGCACCTCTCAATGCCCTGCTGCGCGGCGGCGTGGCCTTCGCCGCGGTGTCGGCCGACGAGAGCCGGGCGGCCGAGGTCGGGCGCGACATCCTGCAGAACGGTGGAAACGCCACCGACGCCGCAGTCGCCATGTATTTCGCCATGGCCGTCACCCTGCCATCGGCGGCGGGCCTCGGCGCATCGGGCGCTTGCGTGCTGCACAATTCCAAGAGCCGCGGCGCGGAGGCCTTCGTGTTCGCCCCGATCGCCGCGCCCGGCCCCATCAAGGGCGTGTCGTTCACCGTGCCGACCGGCGTGCGGGCCATGACGCTGATGCACATTCGCCACGGCCAGTTGCGCTGGGAGCACGCCGTCGCCTTGGCCGAGCGGATGGCGCGCGCCGGCGTGCCGGTATCGCGCGCACTTTCGCGCGATCTGCAGGCCGGAGCGTCGATGCTGGGCTCCGACGGCGAAGCGCGCCGTATCTTCGGCAAAGGCAGCGGCACAGCGGTGACGGAGGGTGAAAACTGGGCGCAATCGGACCTCGCTGCCACCCTGGGCGTGATCCGCTTGCGTGGCGGCGCCGAATTCTTCTCGGGCAGTTTCGCGCGCCTGCTGTCGGAGCAGATCGCGCAGATGGGCGGCAGCCTGCCGCTCGACACGCTGCGCAATTCAATCCCGCAATCGGGCCCACCGGCGGGCCAAAGCCATGGCGGCTATCGCGTCTATGTCGCGCCGCCGCCGATGGCCGGCGCCAGCGTGCTCGCCGGCTGGAACGGCCAGCCGGCGCCGCCGGCTACGGGTGCGCCGACCAATTCGAACGGCATCTCGGGCTTCGCGGCGATCGACGCGAAGGGCGGCGCCGCCGCCTGCAGCCTGTCGATGGGGCAGCTCTTCGGCGCCCGCATCGTCGTCCCCGGCACCGGTATCCTGCTGGGGGCGCTGACCGCCGACAGCACGGCCATCAGCCCGATGGTCATCGGCAATCCCGGCAACGGCGAGGTCATGTTCGCCGGAGCCGGCGGCGGTTCGCCCAACGCCGCCTATGCGACCGGCGCGGTGGCGCGCGCCGCGATCCAGGACAGGAAGCTCGTTGCCGCCGTACTCGCCGCGCGCGGCGGCCAGGGCGGCTACGTCAACGCCATTGCCTGTCCCGACGGCATCAGGAGCGGCGGCTCGACCTGCCAGGGCGGAATCGATCCGGCCGGGTCGGGGCTGGCGCTGCTCGCCACCCCGCGCTGAGCGCGGCCGGCATGGCGCACAAGGTGTCGCGCCGCGCGGCCGCGGTCGATCCGTTCATTGTCATGGACGTGATGGCGGCTGCCGCCGAGAAGGAGGCCGCCGGCGAGAGCGTCATCCATCTCGAGGTCGGTCAGCCCAGCACGCCCGCGCCCAAGGGAGCGCTGGCCGCTGCACATGCCGCACTCGACGCCGACCGCATCGGCTATGTCGCGGCGTTGGGCATCCCGAGCCTGCGCGAGCGCATCGCGCGGCACTATCGCGATGCCTACGGAGCGCAAGTGCCGGCCGAGCGGGTGATCGTGACGACCGGCTCCTCGGGCGGCTTTCCGCTGGCCTTTCTCGCAAGCTTCGATGCCGGCGACAGGGTGGCGCTGGCGGCGCCTGGCTACCCCGCCTACCGCAACATCCTGGCGGCCCTCAATCTCGAGGCGGTGGACCTGCCGACCTCCGCCGCCGACCGCTTCCAGCCGACCGTCGACGCCCTGGAGAAAGCCGGGCCCATCTCCGGCCTGATCGTGGCGAGCCCGTCCAATCCCACCGGCACCATGGTGACGCACGCCGAGCTTGGCGCGTTGGCCAAATGGTGCGACGGCCGGGGCGTGCGGTTGATCTCCGACGAGATCTATCACGGCATCGTCTACGACGGGCAGGCTGCGTCGGCGGTCGAGGTCTCCGACACGGCCATCGTGGTCAACAGCTTCTCGAAATATTTCTCGATGACCGGCTGGCGTGTCGGCTGGCTGGTCGTGCCGCCCGACCTGGTGCGGCCGATCGAGCGGCTGGCGCAGAATTTCTTCATCTCCGTGCCGACGCTCAGCCAGTACGCAGCACTTGCGGCCTTCGAGTGCCGCGATGAGCTCGACGGCCATGTCCGGCGTTACAAGGCCAATCGTGACCTGCTGATGGCAGGCCTGCCGTCAGTCGGTCTCGACCGCCTCGCGCCGGCGCAGGGTGCGTTCTATCTCTATGCCGACGTCGCCCATCTGACGAATGACAGCCGCGATTTCTGCCGCCGCATGCTCAGCGAGGCCGGTGTCGCCACGACGCCGGGCGTCGATTTCGACCGGGCGCGCGGCGCCGGCACGTTGCGCATCTCCTTCGCCGGCTCGACGGCCGAGATGGAAGAGGCGGTGCAACGCCTGAAGGCGTGGCGACGGGATTGAGGAGCGCCGTCAGTGCAGCTTGCGGCGGTCGCGCGTCGGTGCGGCGGCGGTAGCGGCCGGCCGCGTCTCGAGCGGCGGCACCGGGCCGGAATGGTGTCCCACCATGTGCCAGCCGTCGGCAAGGCGCACGAAGCTGTTGGTCGCCATGAGCTGGCCCTCGGCCAGGATCTCGCGGCAGACCACGAGGGCGAGGCCGGGGCGTCCCACCACCCATTCAGCCGTACAGCGCACGCGAGGCGACTCGGGATGCTGCAGGATGGCGCGCCAGCTTGCGATGATGTCGGCCCGCTCGTGCAGCGGCGCCCGGCCGGGATGCAGGCAGACCATGGCACCGGTCGGCGCCCAGACGAGGTCCATCGCCGCGAGATCGCGATCGTTGAAGGCACGGTAGAAGGCGCGGTTGGCCGCCACGACGGCGTCGCGTTCCTCGTCGTCGAACTCCGCCAGGAGAGGCGGCAGGCGGGGCGGGCGGCGGGGCATTCGACCCTCGAAACTCGGTGGTTGCGCGGCCTAGGATTAGCCGACACAGAAGACGCATCCAACCGCCGAGAACACCATGTCCATCCCCAAGCTGGAATTTCCGCCCTTTCACCTGCCGCTCGAGGCCGAGGTGTTGCGCGGCGAGGTGCGGCAGTTCCTCAAGACGACGCTGCCCAAGCTCAAGACCGAGGACCGCTTCTCGAGCTGGAACACGCGCTCGCCTGAGTTCAGCCAGGCGTTGGGCAAGAAGGGCTGGATCGGCATCACCTGGCCCAAGCAGTATGGCGGCAGCGAGCGCTCTTTCCTCGACCGCTACGTCGTCACCGAAGAGCTGCTGGGCAACGGCGCGCCGGCCGGTGCGCACTGGGTGGCCGACCGCCAGTCGGGTCCGCTGCTGCTGCGCTTCGGCAACGAGGACCAGCGCCAGTCGATCCTGCCGCGCATCACCAAGGGCGAGTGCTATTTCTCGATCGGCATGAGCGAGCCCGACTCCGGTTCCGATCTTGCCTCGGTGCGCACCCGCGCCGAGCCGATCCCGGGCGGCTTCAGGGTCAACGGCACCAAGGTCTGGACCTCGGGCGCGCACCGCAATCACTACTGCATCACGCTGGTGCGCACCTCGGGCCAGCACGGCGACCGTCACAAGGGGTTGAGCCAGCTTCTGATCGATCTCAAGCTGCCTGGAATCACGATACGCCCGATCATCAATCTCGCCGGCCGCCACGACTGGAACGAGGTGACGTTCAACGACTGTTTTGTCCCCGAGGGTGCGCTGATCGGCAACGAGGGCGACGGCTGGCTGCAGGTCACCAGCGAGCTTGCCTTCGAACGCAGCGGTCCGGAGCGCTTCATGCAGAACTTCCACGTGCTGCGCGAGCTGGTGCGGGTGCTCGGCCGCCAGCCGGCCAAGCGCGCCGCCGCCATCCTCGGCCGCATCATCGCCCGCCTGTGGACCCTGCGGCAGATGTCGGTCGCCGTCGCCGGCATGATGCAGGGTGGCAAGTCGCCGGCGATCGAGGCGGCGCTGGTCAAGGATCTCGGCACCATCTACCAGCAGGACCTGCCGGAGATCGCCCGCGTGCTTGCCGAATCGGACGCCACGACCGAGGAGGACATGGCCGATTTTCTCGACGTCGCGCAGTACGCCACCATGATGGCGCCGTCGTACACGATCCAGGGCGGCACCACCCAGGTCCTGCGCGGCATTGTCGCCCGCGGCCTGGGTTTGCGCTGAAGGAGACCGACGATGGACCGCGAAACGCGCGACATGCTGCTCGACACCGCCGGTCGCTTCTTCACCGAGCGCTCCGGCAAGGACGTGGTGAACGGGGTGGAGAAGGGCGTGTGGCCGGCCGATTTCTGGCAGGAGATCGAAGAGATGGGCCTGCCGCTGATCGCCGTGCCGGAAGACAAGGGCGGCGCCGGCGGCACGTTGGGCGACATGATGGCGCTGCTGCGTCTTGCCGGATCGCACGCCGTGCCGGTGCCGCTCGCCGAGACGGCGCTGGGAAATCTGCTGATCGCGTCGGCCGGCGGCACGCCCGCCAGCAGCCCCGCGGCCCTGGTGCTGGGCAAGCTCAGGCTCGCGGGCGGGCGCATCAGCGGCCGGGTCGAGCGCGTGCCCTTCGCCGGCGTCGCCGACCGCTTTGTCGCGGTCGTCGGCGGCGTTCTGGTCGTGGTTGCCAAGGCCAATGCCAAGGTCACGCCCAAGCCCAGCCCTGCCGGCGAGCCCTACGGCATGGTGAGCTTCGACAACGCGGTTTGCGAATTCGCCGCGGTATCGGGGGCAACCGAGGAGCGCGCGCTCGAGCTCGCCGCCTTGATGCGTGCCATGCAGATGGCGGGTGCTGCCGACAGGGTGCTGGCGACGACCGTCGAATATTCCAAGCAGCGCGTGCAGTTCGGCCGCTCGATCTCGACCTTCCAGGCGATCCAGCACATGCTGGCCGAGCTCGCCAGTTGCGTGGCCGCCACCATCGCCTCGGCCGAAGCGGCCGCGCGCGACGCCGACGAGGGCGGGCTGGCCGATGGTGGCCATTTCTCGATCGCCGCCGCCAAGACCCAGGCCTCCGATTTCGCCCAACGGATCGCGGCCATCGCGCACCAGTCGATGGGCGCCATGGGCTTCACCCACGAGCACATCCTGCACCATTACACGAGACGGCTCTGGGTGTGGCGCCGCGACTTCGGCAGCGAAAGCTTCTGGGGCACCAAGATCGGCGAGGCCTACGCCAAGGCCGGCCCGCAGGCTCTGTGGTCCTCGCTCAGCACCAGCCAGTACGCCGCCTAGAACGTATATCGTCCGACGTGCCGGCAGTTCACATCTTGACCGGCGGTCGCCCGAGCCGAGGTCGTGTGCGAGGTGGGGACTTTGACGTGAACTCGGCCTGCTTCTCGATCCATCGGTAGGCTTGCGTGACCTGCTCGAACACCTGCATCGGCCTGTCCGCAACGGCCAGCATGCCGAAGGTTCGGGCCAGCCTCTTGCCTTTGCCCGGCGCCAAGACGACCGCCAGTGGCCCCATCTCGCCTGACATATGCAACGCCCGCATGCGCACGCCGAGGGGCAGCAGATCGTCGGCGGTCATTGCCGTAGCGCCCTTGCTGGCGTCGAACAGCTTTCGATAGGTCAGGGCCTGGTTGGCGATGATCGCGTCGAGGTAATTCTCCACATCGACGCGTGTCACCTCGCCGTCGGCCACCGCGACCATCAGGTGGTTTTCAGTGTCGATCGTCCAAGCCAGAGACATGGCTTTGTGTGCCAGCCGGCGGCAGGAAAGGCCATGAGATTTGCCAGCTGTCTGGCGGAATTTCGTTCCTCGGCCTCGGGCTTGTCCCTAACGTCGGCGCCAAGGTCCCACCGCGGACCACCGTCCAGCGCAAAGCGGGCGATGACTGACAGGGAGGCAACGATGAACGCAAGGAAGACACTCCGCGAACGAGACTAGGTCCAAGCCATCCAGAGCCGGATGATCGCCCATCCTTTCAGGGGCGACGTCCGGGCAAGACGCTCGACTGGTCCGCCGCGAAGCCCGAAGGCTTTTCGCGCAACTCGGCGCACCCGTCAGCACACATTCGGTGGATGCCGCCCTCTGGGGCGACGTCCGGTGACGACGACTCCGAAAGTGAAATCGGGACTCTGTGAAAAAGTCCAATGGGAGGCAACGATGGGCGGGAAGACAACTACCGACTCTTTCGACGGCCGAGGCAACGGCAAGAACGCGCGTGGCGCAGTGCCGTCCGGCCTCACCCGTCGCGACCTGTTCGCGCTTTCGGCGTTGGGGATCGCCGCGGCCGGACCGGGGACGGTACTGGCGGCGAGCCCTGAGGGCCAACTGACCTGGGCGGTGCATTTTTCGCTGGCACCCACCTGGTTCGACCCGGCAGAGACGCCGGGAATGATCACGCCCTTCCTGCTGATGTACGCGTTGCACGACGCCATGGTGAAGCCGATGCCGGGCAACGCCGCCGAGCCGTGCCTGGCGGAAGCCTGGAAGATGGCGCCGGACGGGCTCAGCTACGAATTCACCGTGCGCGCAGGCGCGAAGTTCCACAACGGCGCGCCGGTGACGGCGGAGGATGTGAAGTTCTCCTTCGAGCGCTATCGCGGCACCTCGGCGGCGCTGATGAAGGAACGGGTGGCGGCGGTGGAGACGCCGGATGCCAAGACCGTGCGCTTCGTGCTGAAGAAGCCGTGGCCTGATTTCCTGACATTCTACAGTTCGGCCACCGGCGCGGGCTGGATCGTGCCGAAGAAATACGTCCAGGAAGTGGGCGAGGACGGGTACAAGAAAGCGCCGATCGGCGCGGGACCGTACAAGTTCGTCTCCTTCACTCCCGGCGTCGAGTTGGTGGTCGAGGCCTTCGACGGCTATTGGCGCAAGACGCCCGCCGTGAAGCGTCTGGTCTTCAAGGTGGTGCCTGAGGAGGCGACGCGGCTGGCGGCGCTGAAGCGCGGCGAAGTCGATATCGCCTACTCGATCCGCGGCGAGCTGGCCGACGAATTGCGCAAGTCGCCGGGGCTGAGCCTGAAGCCGGTGGTGATCCAGGGCACGTTCTGGCTCTATTTCCCCGAACAATGGGATCCGAAATCGCCCTGGCACGACCAGCGCGTCCGCGAGGCGGCGCGGCTGGCCCTAGACTACAAGTCCATCTCCGACGCGCTGACGCTCGGCTATTCGCCGATCACCAACAGCATCATTCCTGACAGCTTCGACTTCTACTGGAAGGCGCCGGCGGCGGTGTACAACCTGGCGAAGGCCAAGCAGCTGCTGGCCGAAGCGGGGTTCCCCAAAGGCTTCGACGCCGGCGATTATTCCTGTGACGCCTCCTACTCCAATCTCGGCGAGGCGGTGCTCAACAACCTCCAGGAAGTCGGCATCCGCGTGAAGCTGCGCCCACTGGAGCGCGCCGCCTTCTTCAGCGCCTACGCCGAGAAGAAGCTGAAGAACGTCATTCAAGCCGCCTCCGGCGCGTTCGGCAACGCCGCGACGCGTCTGGACGCCTTCGTGGTCAAGGGTGGCGCCTATGCCTACGGCAGCTACCCCGAGATCGATACGCTGTTCGCCGAGCAGGCGATCGAGCTCGACGTGGCCAAACGCACCAAGATCCTGCACCGCATCCAGCAGATGGTGCATGAGCGCAGCATGTACGCGCCGATCTGGCAACTCGCCTTCATCAACGGCCAGGGAAAGCGCGTCGGCGAATCTGGCCTCGGCTTGATCCGGGGCCATGCCTATTCCGCACCGTACGAGGACGTAACGCTCAAGAAGTAGCACGACTGCGTCACCACCCGCGGGCCGCACAACCGCGGGCAACAGGGAGTAACCGCATGCTCTCGTTCCAACGTGACCATGACGATCCCGTCTCGGGCGGCGCGGCAGCGCGCACGACGCGCCGCGAACTGCTGGGCGTTGCCGCCCTCGGTGTTCTGGCCCTCGGCGCCAAGCCCGCCCGGGCGGCGCCGGACGGCGAGTTGCGCATCGGCTCGCATGTATCGCTGGCTCCGACCTGGTTCGATCCGGCCGAGACCTCCGGCATCATCACGCCCTTCATGATGCTCTATGCCATGCACGATGCGATGATGAAGGCGATGCCGGGCAACCCGATGGCGCCTTGCCTTGCCGAATCCTGGACCATGGCGCCCGACGGGTTGAGCTATGCCTTCACGTTGCGCAAGGGCGTGCTGTTTCACAACGGAGAGGCGCTGACGGCGGAGGATGTGAAATTCTCCCTCGAGCGCTATCGCGGCGCCTCGAGCAAGACGCTGAAGGAGCGCGTGGCGGGCGTGGACATCCACGATCCACACCGCCTCACGATCCGCTTGAACGAACCATGGCCGGACTTCCTGACCTTCTATGCCAGCGCCACCGGCGCAGGCTGGATCGTTCCGAAGAAATACGTCCAGCAGGTCGGCGAGGACGGCTTCAAGAAGGCGCCGGTCGGGGCGGGGCCTTACAAGTTCGTGTCGTTCACGCCCGGCGTCGAGCTGGTGTGCGAGGCGTTCGAGGGCTACTGGCGCAAGGCGCCGGCCATCAAGCGGCTGGTCTTCAAGGTGATCCCCGACGAGGCGACTCGGCTGGCGGCCCTCCAGCGCGGCGAGCTCGACATCGCCTATTCGATCCGCGGCGAGTTGGCCGACGAATTGGTGCGCACACCCGGCCTGACCATCAAGCCGGCGGTGGGATCGGCGCCGTTCTGGCTCTACTTCCCCGAACAGTGGGATCCGCAGTCGCCCTGGCACGATCGGCGCGTGCGACAGGCGACCAATCTCGCGCTCGACCTCAAGACCATCAACCAGGCGCTGACGCTCGGCTACTCGCGCCTGACCGGCAGCGTGTTTCCGGAGAATTTCGAATTCTACTGGCGGCCGCCGGATCCGGTGTATGACCCGACGGCGGCGCGCAAGCTGCTGGCCGAGGCCGGCCACGCGCGCGGCTTCGACGCCGGGGATTATTACTGCGACGCCTCCTATGCCAATATCGGCGAGGTCGTGCTGAACAACCTGCGCGAAGTCGGCATCCGCGTGAAGCTGCGCCCGCTGGAGCGCGCCGCCTTCTTCAAGGCCTACTCCGAGAAGAAGCTGAAGAACATCGTGCAGGGCGCCTCGGGCGCCTTCGGCAACTGCGCGACGCGCGCCGAGGCCTTCGTGGTCAAGGGCGGCACTTATGCCTACGGCAACTATCCCGACATCGATGCGCTGTTTGCCGAGCAGGCTGTGCAGATGGACCGCGCCAAGCGCGAGGCGATCCTGCAACGCCTGCAGCAGCTGGTGCATGACAAGACGATCTTCGCGCCGATCTGGCAGCTCGCCTTCATTTCCGGCGTCGGCCCGAAGGTCGGGCAATCGGGTTTCGGGCTGATCAAGGGCTTCGTCTACACCGCGCCCTATGAAGAGCTCACCCTCAAGGGCAAGGCCTAGGGACGCGCCATGAAACAGTACATCCTTCGCCGCATCGGCTATTCCCTGGTGTCGCTGTTCCTGCTGTCGCTCGTGATCTTCCTGTTCGTGCGCGTTACGGGCGACCCGGTGAGCCTGCTGGTCGAACCCGGCGCCAGTCCGGAGGACATCGAGACCATGCGCCGCCAGTTCGGTCTCGATCGGCCGTTGTGGGAGCAGTACTGGCATTTCATGGCGAGCCTCGCCGCGGGCGATCTTGGCCAGTCCTTCTACTATCGCACGTCGGTGATGGAGCTCTATTTCCAGCGCCTGCCCAATTCGCTGCTGCTCGCGGTGGTGGCAATGGGCCTGTCCCTGCTGATCGGCATCCCGAGCGGCATTCTGGCCGCCGTGCGCGTCGGCGGGTTTTGGGACAGCGCCGGCAAGATCTTCGCATTGCTCGGCCTGTCGCTGCCCTCCTTCTGGGTCGGGCTGGTGCTCATCCTGTTCTTCTCCGTCTACCTCGGCTGGCTGCCGTCCTCCGGTTCCGGCAGCACGCTGCATCTGCTGATGCCGGCCTTCACGCTCGGCTGGTATTTTGCCGCCGCGCACATGCGCCTGACGCGGTCCTCCATGCTCGAGGTGCTAGGCTCCGAATATGTCAAGCTGGCGCGGCTCAAGGGCCTGCCCGAGGCCATGGTGATCGGCAAGCACGCGCTCAAGAACGCGCTGATCCCGGTGATCACGCTGGCCGGAATCAACCTGGTCGTGATGATCAATGTCGCAGTCGTGGTCGAGACGGTGTTCGCCTGGCCCGGCATCGGCCGGCTGCTCTACGAAGGCATCACCTTCCGTGACTTCCCCATCGTGCAGGGCGTGGTGATAATCGGCGGCGCCATGATCGTGCTGGTCAACCTGTTCGTCGACATTCTCTACGCGCTGATCGATCCTCGCATTCGTTTGGAAAGCTGACGATCATGACTGTTACCTCGCCACCTCTCGTCGCCACCGACCCCAGGCCGCCCGCCGCCCTCTGGCGGCTGCAGGGCTTTCCGCTGATCCCGGTGCTGATCCTGCTGCTCATCGCCTTCGTCGCCGTCTTCGCCGACCTGCTGGCGCCCTACGATCCGCAGGTCGGCAGCCTGGCCCGCCGCTTCCGCCCGCCGGCCTGGCAGGAAGGCGGCAGCATGGCCTATCTGCTCGGCACCGATCATGTCGGGCGCGATGTGCTGTCGCGGCTGATCTTCGGGGCTCGCGTGTCGATGATCGTCGGCATCACCGCCGTGCTGGTGGCCGGCGGGATCGGCACCCTGCTCGGCATCCTGTCCGGCTATCTCGGCGGCTGGGCGGACCAGGTGATCATGCGCATTACCGACACCTGGCTCGCCCTGCCGGCGCTCACCTTCGCCATCTTCCTCGCCGCCATCGTCGGCCCCAGCGAGCTCAACATCATTCTCATCCTGGGCCTGGTCTACTGGACCCGTTACGCCCGCGTCATCCGCGGCGAGGTGCTGTCGCTGAAGCAGCGCGAGTTCGTGCGCCTTGCCATCGTCGCCGGCTGTTCCAAGCGCATCATCATGTGGCGCCACATCATGCCCAACGTCATCAACTCCGCTGTGGTGCTCGCCACGCTGATGCTGGGCGTGGTGATCGTAACGGAAGCCTCGCTGTCCTTCCTCGGCGTCGGCGTGCCGCCGCCCAAGCCCGCCTGGGGCCTGATGATGGCCGACGGCAAGAAGGGGCTGATGGTCGGCTATTGGTGGCTCACCGTGCTGCCCGGCATCTGCATCATGCTCATGGTGCTGTCGGCCAATCTGCTCGGCGACTGGCTGCGCGTGAAGCTCGACCCGCAACTGCGCCAGCTGTGAAGGAAGCCATGCTGCCGTCTCAGGAACCGCTGCTGTCGCTGCAAAGCCTTTCCGCCCACTATATCTCCCAGCAGGGCGCCCGCGTGGTGCGCGCCGTCGACGAGGTGACGCTCAGCCTCTCGGCCGGTGGAACGCTGGGCATCGTCGGGGAATCGGGCTCGGGCAAGAGTACGCTGGCGCTCACCATCCTCCGCCTGCTGCCGCCGGCGGCGCGCATCGTCAGCGGCCGCATGATGTTCGAGGGCGAGAACCTGCTCGATAAGTCGGATACCGAGATGCGCCACGTGCGCGGCAAGCGCATCGCCATGATCCTGCAGGACCCCATGGCCTCGTTGAACCCGCTGTTTTCAATCGGCAACCAGGTCGGCGAGCCGATCCGCGTCCACGAAGGCGCCAGCCGCGCCAGCGCCTGGGAGCGCGCGGTCGGCCTGCTCAAGTCGGTGCGCATCGCCTCGCCCAAAACCCGCGTGACGCAGTTCCCGCACGAGATGTCGGGCGGCATGCGCCAGCGCATCGTCGGCGCCATCGGCATTTCCTGCGAACCGCGCCTCTTGATCGCCGACGAGCCGACCACCAGCCTCGATCTCACCATCCAGGCGCAGTACCTCAACCTGCTGCGCGACCTGCAGCGCGAGCATGGCCTGGCGCTGATCTTCATCACCCACAACCTCGGTATCGTCGCCAAGATGTGCGACCAGCTCGCGGTGATGTATGCCGGGCGCGTGGTGGAGCAGGGGCCGGTGTCGCGCATCTTCACCAGTCCGGCCCATCCCTACACCAAGGCGCTGCTGGGCTCGATTCCGCGTATGACGGACAATCGCGAGCATCTCACCGCCATCGAGGGCCAGCCGCCCGATCTTGCGTCCCTGCCGCCCGGCTGCTCGTTCGCGCCGCGCTGCCCCGCGGCGTTCGCCCGCTGCCATGTCGAGGCGCCGCCGGAAATTGCCCTGGGCGAGGGCCGCACCGCGCGCTGCTGGCTCGTCGCTCCCGGTTCCGACACCAAGGCCGCGGCGATGCAGGGTGGCGTGGCATGACCGCCGTTCTGGTCGGGGCCGGCCTCAGCAAGCATTTCCCGGCGCGGCGCGGCATCTTCGGCGCCGATCGCGGCGTGGTGCGCGCGGTCGACGACATCACTTTTTCCATCGAGGGCGGCAAGACGCTGGGCGTGGTGGGCGAGTCGGGCTGCGGCAAGACCACGACCGCGAAGCTCGTGCTCGGACTTGAATCGCCGACCGGCGGCGCCATCCTCTTCGAGGGCCGCGATCTGGTCGGCCTCGACAAGGCCGGCCGCCGGCACTACCGCAAATCCGTCCAGGCGGTTTTCCAGGACCCCTACGCCTCGCTCAACCCGCGCATGCGCATCAGCGCCATCATCGCCGAGCCGCTGATCACCAACGAGACGACCAAGCCCGCCGACGTGCGCCAACGCACCCTGGAGCTGCTCGATCTGGTCGGCTTGCCGGAACGCTCGGCCGATCTCTTCCCGCACGAATTCTCCGGCGGCCAGCGCCAGCGCATCGCCATCGCCCGCGCGCTGGTCCTGTCGCCCAGGCTGGTGGTGCTCGACGAGCCGGTCTCGGCGCTAGATGTCTCGATCCGTGCCCAGATCCTCAACCTGCTGCGCGATCTGCAGACACGGCTCGGCCTCTCTTACCTCTTCATCGCCCACGACCTCGCCGCTGTCGCCCACATGAGCCACGAGATAGTGGTCATGTACCTGGGAAAAATCGTCGAAAGCGGCGACGCGCGCACGCTCGCCAACAGCGCGCTGCATCCCTACACCAAGGCGCTGTTCTCGGCCGCGCTGCCCAGCCATCCCGACGAGCGGCGCGAGGAGGTGGTGGTCACCGGCGAAGTGCCGAGCCCGCTCAATCCGCCCTCCGGCTGCCATTTTCATCCGCGCTGCCCGCACGCCATGCCGCGCTGCGCCCAGGAGGCCCCGGCACTGGCCCGCGTCGAGGGCCGCATGGTCGCTTGCCATCTTTTCAGCTAGCCGAAGGCATTGGGGGCGCAAATCGCAGGCCGATCCCTTGAATGGCCGCGTTTTGCGCCTAACATGGCGTCGTTGGCTTGGTACAACAGGGATGTTCACTAATGAAGAATAGTCGTTGGCTTGCGGTGGTTGCCGCGGTGATCCTCGTGGCGCCGGCACTGGCCGAGGCACGCGTCGGCGGCGGCGGCGGTTCCGGCAGCCGCGGCAGCAAGACCAACCAGGCGCCTCCCCCGACCCAGACCGCGCCGACCGCCAAACCCGTGGAACGCAGCACGACGCCGCAACAGGCGCCAAAATCCGCAACGACTGCGCCTGCGACGGCCGCGCCGCAATCCGGCGGTTTCATGGCGCGCAATCCGTTCCTGTCCGGCCTGATGGGCGGCATGCTCGGCGCCGGCCTGATCGGCATGATGTTCGGCGGCGGCTTTGGCGGCGGCCTCGCCGGCGGTGCCGGCATGCTTGGATTGCTCCTGCAGCTTCTGCTGATCGGCGGGCTGGCTTACCTCGCCGTCCGGCTGTTCCGCGGCTGGAGCGCCGCACGGGCCCAGCCGGCGGGCGCGGCCCATGCCTACGCTGCCGCGCCTAGGATGGTCGAGGCGCCTGTGACGCGCGACGCGCCGATGGCACGTTCAGGCGGGCCGCTTCTGGCGGGCGGCGCGTCGGCGCAGCCGGCTGTCGGCCTGGCCATCACGGCGGAGGACTACACGAGCTTCGAGTCCCTGCTGAGCGACATCCAGGCCGCTCATAGCAACGGCGACCTCACCAGGCTGCGTGGCCTCGTAACACCGGAGATGCTTGGCTATTTCTCGGAACAGCTTTCCGGCAACGCCAGCCGCGGCATCGAGAACAGGGTCGAGGCGGTGAAGCTCGAGCAGGGCGACCTGTCGGAGGCCTGGAGCGAAGCCGGTCTCGACTACGCCACCGTCGCCATGCGCTTCAGCATGATCGACGTGACCCGCACGATTGCCGACGGCAAGATTGTCGACGGCAGCGACCGTGAGCGAACCGAGGCGACGGAGGTCTGGACTTTCCTGCGCAGCCGCGGCGGCAAGTGGATCCTGTCGGCGATCCAGCAGACCTGACAAGCTTTGCCTGCTAGAGCGGCTTCCGGTCACCTGGAAGCGCGTTGTACGAAGCATTTCCTTCAGTGGCATGTTCCGTCCGTCTGATCGCGGCGCGTTTATGCGCCCGCGGCGCGTTTTACGCGCCTAGGCCGGATGGAACGTGCTCTAGGTGAGGGTTTCCTCCTGGCGGCGTATGCCGCCCGGGGTCGGAATTTCGTCGGCGAGCCGTCGCCCGCGATCGGCTTGGCGCCGAGTTTGCGCTGGGCCTCTTTCACTTCGGGCAGCACGCTGGGCTTGGCTTTCTTGTTCAGGCCCTCTTCGGTGGCAACTTCGAGCAGGCGGGCATCGAGTTCCCATTCCTGGAGCACCTTGCTCTTCTCCTTGGACGTCAGCTCCTTGGCAACGACGACGTCTGCCGGCTTGTCGAAGACACTGGCTGGATTGGCCTGCGCGTTGTCCTTGTCGAGATCGTCCATCGCTACCTCCCTTGAAATTCCGCGCACTGCAGGGCGCGGTGTCGGTGGCCGGATTGCTCATTGCGACGGAGGCGATGGTGGTCGAGAAGCCGGACAACAACGGCCAACCCGCAATGCCGGGCGGTGCATGGGCGGCGGTATGGGCATTTAGATCCTCGATCGCCAAGATTGATCGACGACAGACGGGGCGGATCGGTAACGGTCCGCCCCTCTCTTGTGACCAAAAGCGCGGAACAGCCCATTAGGGAAACTGTCGGCGCGCCCGACATTGACTAGGGGCAACGCGGCGGCAGCGGAGACAATCGAGCGACGAGCGCGTTTCCGCCCGCCGCCGACATGCTACTGTGCAACCGAGCGGCCAACGGAGGACTGTGACGGATGAGCGTGCGTGCGGGACGTGAGTTTCTGGCGATTCCAGGGCCGACGACGGTGCCCGACGAGGTGCTGCGGGCGATGCATCGCCCGGCGGTGGACATCTACTCCGGCCCGCTGCTGGCGCTGACCGACAGCCTGCTGAAGGACGTTGCTCGCGTCTTCAACACCAAGGGCCGCGCCTACATCTACATTTCCAACGGCCATGGCGCCTGGGAAGCCTCGCTGACCAACGTGCTGAGCAAGGGCGACAAGATCCTGGTGCTGGAGAGCGGCCGCTTCGCCATCGGCTGGGGCGATGGCGCCCGCCGCATGGGCGTCGAGGTCGAGGTGCTGAAGGGCGACATGCGTCGCGCGGTACGCCCCGCCGAGGTCGAGGCGCGACTCAAGGCGGACAAGGCCGGCACCATCAAGGCCGTGCTGGTGGCGCAGATCGACACCGCATCGGGCGTGGTGAACGACATCGAGGCGATCGGCAAGGCGATGCGCGCGGCCAGGCACGACGCGCTGCTGATGGTCGACGCGGTGGCGTCGCTCGGCTGCATGCCGTTCGAGATGGATGCCTGGGGCGTCGACGTCGCGATGTCGGGCTCGCAGAAGGGCATGATGACGCCGCCGGGGCTGGGCTTCGTCGCGGCCAACGACCGCGCGCGCGAGGTCCACAAGAAGGCGGGCCTGCGCACGCCCTACTGGGACTGGACCGACCGCGAGGGCGAGCAGCATTACCAGAAATACGCCGGCACGCCGCCCGAGCACCTGCTGTTCGGCCTGCGCGCGGCGCTCGACATGCTGTTCGAGGAGGGCCTCGACAAGGTGCACCGGCGCCACCGGCTGCTGGCCGAAGCGGTGCGCCGCGCCGTCGGCGTGTGGGCGGAAGGCCAGGCGATCGGCTTCAACATCATCGAGCCCGAGGAGCGTTCCGATTCGGTGACGTGCGTGCTGACCAACGGCCACGATCCCGAGGCGCTGCGCGCCTATTGCAACAAGATGTGCGGCGTCATCCTCGGCCACGGCATCGGCGAGCTGAGCGGCAAGGCCTTCCGCGTCGCCCACATGGGCCACGTCAACGCCCCGATGGTGCTGGGTACCTTGAGCGTGATCGAGATGAGCCTCGCGGCGCTCGGCATCCCGCACGGCCGCGGCGGCGCGCAGGCCGCGATCGACTGGCTGGGCGCCGAGGTCAAGGCATAGACTTCTCCCATGTCGGCCGAGGTTGATGGCGACGTCGACGTTGCCGCGGCGCGCTACAGCACGCCGGTGCTTTCGCTCTCGAGCAGGGGCTTCATCAGGGCCTCGTCGCCATAGCGCGCCAGGCTGAGTGAGTGAGCGAAATCGGGCAACGGTTCTTCGCCGACCCATTTCGCGCAGAGAGCGCCCGTTGCACAGGCCGCCATCGTGCCGAAACCCGATAGCGCACCGGCCACGAAGGCGCCATCCGTGTTCATCGGACCGATGAGTGGCCAGTTCTCTTTGGTCATCGTGTAGTAGCCGCCATAGTGGGACAGGCGAGCGGGCAGGCGACCGTAATAGGCCTTGAGGCCGGGATTGAGCCGGCTGGCGCCGCGCAGCACGATTTCGGGAAAATCCGGGTTGAGCGGCAAATCGGTGCTCGGCTCGGAGGGAGTCGCGTTGAACGCCCAGCCGAGCTTCAGCCATTTGCCATGATCGCCGCCTTCCGGGCGGCAATGGATCGCCCCGGGCATCGCCTCTGTGAGCCATGCCGTTGCGGGATCCTCGGCGAGAAGCGCGCGCTCCTGCGGCGTCCAGTCGATCACCTGTCCGTCGAGATCGATGGCGAAGGGCATCTGCCGGCTGATCGCGCCTCGTGCATCTTCGAAGGCGATCTTCTGCTGGAAGACGTTGAAGACCGGAAGATCCTCGCCGAGCAAACGCGCGACAGCACCGACCGCCGGTCCAGCCGCATTCACGATGACGTCCGCGGTGATCGAGCGCGGACCGTCGTCGCTCGACACGCCCAGGGTGAAGCTCCGAGTCCGGTTGATGTGCGTGACGCGCCCCTTGATGACCGAACCGCCCTTGGCGCGAATACGCTCGAGCATGAAACTGCCGAGCTGTTGGCCGCTCAGGTCGCCGGCGCGGCGGATGTGCAGGACGGTCGCAACTTCCTTGTCGAAGGTGGGAAAGCAGGCATCGAGAAGGGCGCGGTCCTGAATGACGTCGACGCCCTCCGGCGCCTCGCGCCACGCAGCCGTGACGGCCGGCCGGTAGGTCGGGCTGGAGCCCTTGCTGTGGACCCGTATCCTGCCGGCGCCATCGGCGCCGTAGCCCTCATGCAGCTGGCGCAGCAAGGCGTCGGGCCTGGCGTGGCGGGTGGCGAGGGCGTAGCCGCGGCGCGTCATGTGGAAGCGGTCGTTGCTCTCCTGTGAGAGCGTTTCCATCAGGTCGATGCTGTAGTCCGTGAAGGCGGTCATCACCTTGTGCGGCCACCAGTTCCGGTAGTTCTCCCCCGACGCCGCCGATGTCAGGCTCATGGGCGGCAGTGGATCGATGATGGCGATCCTCGGATGACGGCGGGAGAGAGCCAGGTAGTAGGCGCAGGAGATCCCGACGATCCCAGCGCCCACGACGACGATGTCCACACTGTCCGATTTCATGTGACGCTTCTGCAGGGCCGCGTGATCTTGCTCGTCTGAGACTCTTAGCGGCGTGCCCGTTGCCTGTCGCGCAGTTCGTCGCTCGGCTTTACGTCGGCCGCCTGGCCATAGACGGTGACCGCGACCAGCAGCACCAGACACATGAAGCCGAACAAGGTCCGGTAGGATGCCTCCGTTCGGGCGCCGTCGGCCAGGGGCTCGAACGCGCCGAGGATGACTCCCGACAGGGTCTGCATGCAGCCGACGCCCAGCATCACGGCGGTGTTCATGGTCGCCATGCCGCGACCGATCAGGCGATCGGGGAAGATGCCGCGGCCATGCGTCATGATCATGGTGCTGGAGGCGCTGAGAAAGCCGATGCCGACGATCGCGCCGATGGCCAGCCAGAGCGGCGCCTGCCCCCAGAGGGCGAGCAGGCCCAGGATCGCGGCGATCAGCGACGTGCCGGCGATGGCGATCCACTTGCGGGTATCGAGCAGGCGATCGAGCGGGCCGAACACCAGCATGCCGATCTGATAGGCGATCACCGCCGCCAGCAGCACGTTGCCGGCTTCGATCCGGCTGAGGCCGTGGACTTCGCGGAGGAACGGCCCGCCCCATAATCCCTGCACGGTGAAGCTGCAGGCGTAGTTGCAGAAACTGAGCACCAGGATGAAAGGCAGCATCGGATTGCGCAGCACCTCCGCCATGCCGCGCAGCATCTCGGCGGGCGTCTCTGCCTTGCGCTCCAGGAACGGGTGGCCGGGCGGCGCATCGCGCACGATCAGCCAGACGGCCAGCGCGGTGATACCGGCGAAGACGACGACCATGCCGAACACGCCACGCCAGCCGATCAGCTCGGTGCCCCAGGCGAGCGGCGTGGTCGCGAGCAGATTGCCGACCAGCCCGATCGACAGCACGATCCCCGACAGCGTCGAGAACCGGTCGGGCGGGAACCAGCGCGAGATCACCACCATGCTGCCGATCAGCATGACGCCGAACCCGGCGCCCATCAGCGCCCGGCCGGTCAGCAGCAGCGGCCAGTTGGGCGCGAGCGTGAACAGCGCCGCGCCCGCCACCGCCAGCAGCAGCATCCCGCAAACCGTGCGGCGCGGGCCGTAGCGGTCGAAGAAGAAGCCGCAGGGAATCTGCATGGCCGAAAAGCCGAAGAAGAAGGCGCCCGTCAAGGCGCCCAGCGCTTCCGGCCCGATGTGCAGGTCGCGCATCAGGTCCAGTCCAATCGTGACGTTGGACGCCCGGAAGAAATGGCTGGCGACGTAGGCGGTGGCCAGGGTGGCGACGATCGCCAGACCCTGCCGCCGAAGGGCGGGCGACATCAGGGGGCGATTCCGCTCAGGTCCATGGCCATCCCAGGGGCACGCTCGGCCGCAATGCCTTCTAGATCATTCCGCCGGCGATCGTGGCGAAACGGGACCTGATCTCCTCGACCGTCGGCGCCTGGGCCTCTGCGATTTCGGGATACTCGCGGGCGAGCACCGCACGGTCCAGCTCGTCGAGATGCAGGCCGGCCGCGAGGTGGTCGTCCGGCAGCGCCGCCAGCGCCTTGTGCAGGTGAACCGCCTTCCAGTGCTTGGCCCCCGCCTCGACCTCGGCTTCCAGACGCACCAAACGCTCCTCGAAGCGCCGCAGCACCTTGACCAACGCGTCCGACATGGCCGACCCCCCAATTCCTTTGTGCGCTTTCATGGTGGAGGCCCGGGCCATCGGGCGCAAGTCGATGCTCAACTAACCTCTAGTAGCTTGGCTGCTCGATCCTGCGCATCTGCGTTCTTGCTCACTCGGCCGAAACCGGTCGTGGCACGACCGCCGACTTGCTCGTCTTCCATAGGTCGAGATAACCCAAACACATGGCAATCGCGATTGGCAGGGCGCCCAGAAAGATGAACACCAGGTCGCCCGGCATCCGGAGCCATTCGAGCAACCGCGGCACGGTGCCCGCCGTATAGGCGAGGCTGCGCGCGTGCCAATAGCCATTCGTGATGACGTCGTGCAGCTGCAGGATTCCCGAGGGAAACAGGCTCAGCACCACCATCATCGCGAGGCCGACGTTGAGCCCCCAGAACCCGCAGCGAATGTATCGCTCCAGGCGCGGCCAGGTGGCGTCGCTGACCGTCTGACGCAGCACGAACACCATCAGCGCGACGGCCAGCATGCCGAATACCCCCATCATCGCGGCATGGCCGTGCGTGGGTGTGAGGTTGGTGCCCATCTCGAAGTAGCTGACGATCGGCATGTTGATGAGAAATCCGAAGATGCCGGCGCCGGTGAAGTTCCAGAATCCCACGGCCATCAGGAAATAGAACGTCCATTTGTGCCGGAACGGCTCCGCGCGTGTGTCGGCGGTCTTGCCCGCGCGGGTTTCACCCTCGCGGGTCACGCTGACGAAGTCCCAGGCATCGAGCGTGATGAGCGTCAGGGGAACCACCTCGAGCGCCGAGAATGCCGAGGACAGCGCCATGTTGAATTCGGTCTGGCCGTTGAAATACCAGTGATGGCCGGTGCCGATCAGTCCGCCGCCGAACACCAGGATGAGATCGAGGTAGATGACGCGGAGCGCCGTGTCGCGCTCGACCAGCCCGAGTTCGTAGAAAATAATGGCGACGACGACGGTGACGAACAGCTCGAAGAAGCCTTCGACCCACAGATGGATGATCCAGAACCGCCAGGTGTCGACGATCGTGAAATGGGTGGAACCGTCGTAGAAAAGCGCCGGCAGATAGAACACCGGTATGGCCGCCGCCGCGATCAGGAAGAAGCTGATGAGCCCGCGACGTTCGGAATCGCCCCACGCCGGCGCCACGTTGCGCCACAGCAGGACGAACCAGAAGATGAGGCCAATGGCGAGCAGGATCTGCCAGGCACGGCCGAGCTCGAGATATTCCCAGCCCTGGTTGCCGAACCAGAACCACGCCTTGCCCAACAGCTGGGCGATGCCGGCCCATTCGCCGAGCAGGCTTCCGACGGCGACGAAGACGATGGCGCCGAACAGAAGATGGATGGCGGGGCGCTGCCCGGCCGGTTCGTTGCGGCCCAGCATGCCGGCGACGAACAGCGCGCCGCCGACATAGGACGTCGCGATCCAGAAGATGGCAAGCTGCAGATGCCAGGTGCGGAGCAGATTGCTCGGCAGGAAAGACGACAGATCGACGCCGAAGAAGTCGCCGGGTTCGGCGCGGTAATGCGCGAGGCCGGCGCCGGCGAACACCTGCGCGAGGAAGAGCAACGCGGCGATGACCATGAACTTGAGCGCGGCGCGCTGCGTTTCGGTCGTCACGAAGACCGCCGCGTGGGGCGGGCGCGACGGCGGGCTATGCCATCCGAGGTGAGCGAACCTGCCAAAGGCCAGCAGCACGATGGCAGTGCCCGCCAGCAGGAACACCAGGCTGAGCACGCTGTAGATCACGGCCCCGCCGGTCAGCACGTTGCCGGCGAGCGGATCGTAGGGAAAGTTGTTCGTGTAGGAATGGGACAGACCGGGCCGGGCCGCCGTCGAGGCCCAGGCGGTCCAGGCAAAGAACGCGGTCAGCTCGTGCAATTCCTGCGGATCGGCGACCGCCCCCGCCCTCAGCCCGCCATTCCTGGCGGGCGTCACGAAGTAGTCTCGCCAATAGGCGATCTGGCGCTTGAACGAGGCAGCATCTGCCGGACTGAAGCTCAAGGTTCCGGTCGAAGGGTCGTAGCGGTTCTGCTTCATCGTCCGGGCGACGCCGCCATCGATCCCGGCCTGCTGCTCGGCCGTGAGGTCGGCATAGGGACGGCGGAACCGCTCCTGCGCGACCTGGTCGGCGACGTCGAGCGCCCAGTTGTGCAGATACTGAGCCGAGAAGTCCGGGCCGAGATAGGCGCCATGACCCCAAATCGTGCCGTTGTTCATGAGGCCGTGCTTGAGGAAGACCTGCTGGCCCGCAGCCACGTCCTCGCTCGTGAAGAGTACGGCGCCGGCAGCGTCGACGACCCGTGCGGGAATGGGCGGCGCCTTGCGGTAGGCCTCGACGGTCACCGCGATCAGAACCGAAAAGCCGAACACCATGGTGAGGATGGCCGCGGCCTTCCACCAGAACCAAGGGGAGGCGCTGCCTCGAGTCTGCGCTGCCATCATGCGTCGATCTCCGGGCGCCAGGCGGACCGCGCCAAGCGCGGCGTTTTCGCGGGCATAGTGTCCTCATTTCCCCAGCAACAATTACTGGACCGCCATCTCATCGCTGCCGGGAGCGGACATCTGCCAGGTTACGCCGATACATGCCTTGGCAGTTCCTGGGCCAAGCATCCCGCCGTTCCACTGCTCTCGCTGTTCAATATCGGACAGCAATGGTTCGGCCCAATGGACGCTTGACGACCGAGGCGACACGACAGTGACCGGGGGCACCGCGCAACCATTCGCAGGGTCGCGCACCGCCGCGCGACTTTGCAGGCATCGGCGCATTTTGGCTCCGATCAACCGGAGGCACCCGGGGCAGTTGCGCAGACCTGAAACGAAAAGAGCGCCTCCCGAAGCGGAGTAATCTCCGCCGCGGAGGCGCTCTTCATCGTTTACGGGCTCAAGCCCTCGGTCAGCGACTAGAAGCCCATGCCACCACCCATGCCACCGCCCATGCCACCGCCTGGCATTGCAGGCTGGGCGTTCGTCTCCGGCCTCTCGGCCACCATCGCCTCCGTCGTAATGAGCAACCCGGCCACCGACACCGCGCCCTGAAGCGCCGTGCGGACGACCTTGGTCGGATCGATGACGCCCGCCTTGATCATGTTGACGTATTCCGCCTTCTGCGCGTCGAAGCCGAAATTCACGTCCTTCTGATCGAGCATCCGGCCCGCGACCACCGCGCCGTCGAAGCCGGCGTTCTCGGCGATCTGGCGAACCGGCGCCTGCAGCGCCCGGCGGACGATCTCGATGCCGACCTGCTGGTCGTGGTTGGCGCCCTTCTTGCCCTCGAGCACGCGGGTCGCATAGAGCAGCGCAGCACCGCCACCGGCCACGACGCCTTCCTCGACCGCGGCCTTGGTCGCATGCATGGCGTCCTCGACGCGATCCTTGCGCTCCTTGACCTCGACCTCGGTGGCGCCGCCGACCTTGATGATGGCCACGCCGCCGGCCAGCTTCGCCAGCCGCTCCTGCAGCTTCTCGCGGTCATAGTCCGAGGTCGTGTCCTCGACCTGCGCCTTGATCTGCGCGATCCGGCCGTCGATGTCCTTCTTCTTGCCGGCGCCGTCGATCACCGTGGTGTTGTCCTTGTCGATGCGCACCTTCTTGGCGGTGCCCAGCATGTCGAGCGTCACATTCTCGAGCTTGGTGCCGAGATCCTCGCTGATCGCCTGGCCGGCGGTCAGGATGGCGATATCCTCGAGCATCTCCTTGCGGCGATCGCCGAAGCCCGGCGCCTTGACGGCGGAGACCTTGAGCCCGCCGCGCAGCTTGTTGACGACCAGGGTGGCCAGCGCCTCGCCCTCGATGTCCTCGGCGATGATCAGCAGTGGCCGGTTGGCCTGCACGACCAGCTCGAGCAGCGGCAGCAACGTCTGCAGGCTGGCGAGCTTCTTCTCGTGGATCAGGATGTAGGGGTTTTCGAGTTCGCAGATCATCTTGTCGGCATTGGTGATGAAGTAGGGCGAGAGATAGCCGCGGTCGAACTGCATGCCCTCGACGACCTCGAGCTCGGTCTCCATGCTCTTGGCCTCTTCGACCGTGATCACGCCCTCCTTGCCGACCTTCTCCATCGCCTTGGCGATCATGTTGCCGATCGCCTTGTCGCCGTTGGCCGAGACGGTGCCGACCTGCGCAATCTCCTCGCTGGTCGATACCTTTTTGGAGCGAGCCTTGAGTTCGTCCATCACCAGTTCGGCTGCGAGATCGATGCCGCGCTTGAGGTCCATGGGGTTCATGCCGGCGGCGACCGACTTGGCGCCCTCGCGCACGATTGCCTGGGCGAGCACCGTCGCCGTCGTGGTGCCGTCGCCGGCAGTGTCCGACGTCCGGGTCGCGGCCTCGCGCACCATCTGGGCGCCCATGTTCTCGAACTTGTCGCCAAGCTCGATCTCCTTGGCGACGGTGACGCCGTCTTTCGTGATGCGCGGCGCGCCGTAGGACTTGTCGAGCACGACGTTGCGGCCCTTGGGGCCGAGCGTGACCTTCACTGCGTCGGCCAGGACATCGACGCCGCGGATCATGCGGGCGCGCGCGTCGGCACCGAAACGTACTTCTTTGGCAGCCATGTTGTTCTTCCTTGTTCTGGAGATCGGTAATCGTCGCCTTGGCGCTACGCCGCCTTTTTTCGGACGGCGGAGAGGCCGGCTTCGACGACGCCCATGATGTCCTCTTCCTTCATGATCAGAAGGTCCTCGCCATCGAGCTTGATCTCGGTGCCGGACCACTTGCCGAACAGGATGCGGTCGCCCTTCTTGACGCCGAGCGGCACCAGGGCGCCGCTCTCGTTACGCGCGCCGGGACCGACGGCGATGATCTCGCCTTCCATCGGCTTTTCCTTGGCGGTGTCGGGAATGATGATCCCGCCGGTGGTCTTGCCCTCTTCCTCGACGCGGCGAATCACCACGCGATCGTGCAACGGCCTGAATTTCATGGCGTTTCCTTCAAATTTCCGGATTTCGGACGCGCGCCCGTGCCTGGCCTGATGGCTGGTACACAGCGCTAGTCCAGAGATGGTGATCCCCCGGATGGTATCAAGCAGGATCGATGCCCATATTGACGCGCCTGGGGGACGCGCGGCGTCGGGTCATGACCCCCTCCGTCGGCGATGACGCCGACACCCGCGCGCTTTGGCGCTTCGCGCCAAACGCTAGCCCGAAAACGGCGGAGGGAGAAGACGCCCTCTTACTCCTCCCCCGTCTTCGGGGGAGGTGTCGCGGTCATACCGCGACGGAGGGGGTCGGAAGTCTTAGCGACGCCACCAGCCGCGCTTGGGCTTCTCGGGTGGCGCGTCGGCCAGGATCGCCGGGATGACGGGCGGCGGCGGCGGTTCGGGGGCGGGCGGCATGGGCTGCGGCGCCGATGCGTAGACCGGCGGCGGCGGAGGGGCCGGCGGCGGGGGAGGCGGTGGCATTTCTATCGCAGCCGGCGGCGGCGCCGGATCGTAGGGCGCGCGCTCGACCGCTGCTCTCTCGTGGGGCATGCGCTCGACCGGCGTGCCTTCCATCGGCACGGGGGCCGGGCTGAGCTCGGCCGGGCGGTCCCAGCTGGTCTCGTCCTGCGGCGCCTGCTCAGGCGACGCGTGCTCGCGCGGCGCGTGATCGCTTGGCTCGGCTTCACCATTCTCGCGACGCCGACGGCGTCCACCGCGGCGGCCGCGCCGGCGACGTCCGTCGCCCTCGCCGCGCTCGCTGCCGCGTTCACCATCCGCACGGGCGGGTCGATCGTCGGGGCCGCGTTCGCCCATGGGCTCACGGGCATCCGGGGCGTCGACGGGCTCGCCGTCCACGCCGGGATCGGCGGCGCCATTGGTCGCGGGGCCGTCGGCAGAAAACTCTTCGGTCGCACCATTGCCTGCGGCGTGCGGCCGATCCGGCCGGTCGTCATCGCGACGGCCGCCGCGCCGACGGCGCCGGCGCCGACGACGGCCGCTGCCATCCTCGTCGCCGCGTTCGCCTGTCGTACGCTCGCCACCGCGTTCGCCGACACGCTCGATGAAGCGATCGCCCTCCGGCTCGCCGTCGCGGACCTCGCCACCACCTTCAGGATCGCCTGCCTCGCCGGCCGGCGGCGCCTCGCCCTCGGCCACGTCGTAGCTGGCGCGCGCCAGTTCCGGACCGGGACGCTCGGCGTCGCCGCCGCGCCTCGAGCGCACGCGCTCGATCTCGCAGTCGGCGGCGTGCATGTCCTCGTCGGCCTCGATCAGCACGGTGAAGCCGTAGCGCTTCTCGATCTCCGACAAGGTGTGGCGCTTCTGGTTCAGGAGATAGAGCGCGACGTTGGGCGGCACGCTGACGGCGATCTCGCTCGCCCGGCGGCGCACGCCTTCCTCCTCGATGGCGCGCAGCGCGTGCAGCGACGCCGATTCGATCGAGCGGATGCGGCCGCTGCCGGCGCAGTGCGGGCAGATCTCGGTCGAATGCTCGAGCAGGCTGGGCCGCAGCCGCTGGCGCGACATTTCCAGGAGGCCGAACGCCGAGATGCGGCCGATCTGGATGCGGGCGCGGTCGGTGCGCATCGCGTCCTTGACCTTGTGCTCGACCTGGCGCTGGTGGCGCGACTCGTCCATGTCGATGAAGTCGATGACGATCAGGCCTGCGAGATCGCGCAGGCGGACCTGGCGGGCGACTTCCTCGGCCGCCTCGATGTTGGTGCGGACCGCCGTCTCCTCGACGTTGCGCTCCTTGGTCGAGCGGCCGGAGTTGACGTCGATGGCGACCAGCGCCTCGGTCGGGTTGATGACGATGTAGCCGCCGCTCTTGAGCTGGACGGTCGGCGAGTGCATGGCGTCGAACTGCGCCTCCACCTGGTAGCGGTGGAAGAGGGGGATCGGCTCCTTGTAGAGCTCGACCTTGGTGGCCTGGTGCGGCACCAGCTGGCGCATGAAGCCCGAGGCCGCCTCGAAGCCCGCCTCGCCCTCGACCAGCACCTGGGCGATGTCGGTGTCGTAGACGTCGCGCAGCGAGCGCTTGATCAGGTCGCCTTCCTCGTAGATCAGCGCCGGCGCCGTCGAGCGCATGGTGATCTCGCGGATCGAGTCCCACAGGCGGGAGAGGTATTCGTAGTCGCGCTTGATGTCGATGTTGCTCCGCTCCAGGCCGGCAGTGCGCAGGATCACGCCCATGCCCTGCGGCACTTCCAGTTGCGAGAGCATGTCCTTCATGCGCTTGCGGTCGGTCGGGTTGGAGATCTTGCGGCTGATGCCGCCGCCGCGGCCGGCGTTGGGCATCAGCACGCAGTAGCGGCCGGCCAGCGACAGGTAGGTGGTGAGCGCGGCGCCCTTGTTGCCGCGCTCCTCCTTGACGACCTGGACCAGCAGAATCTGGCGGCGCTTGATGACCTCCTGGATCTTGTACTGGCGGACCGGATGGCGGCGGCGGCGCTCGCGCGTCTCGCGCTCCTCGCCGGCATCGTCGCCGCCCAGCGTTTCCACGACGACCTCGGGCTGCGGCACCTCGGTCGCTGCTTCGGGAACTTCGGCCGGAATATCGTTCGGTGCCGACGCCTCGACAGGCTCCACCAGGATGGGGCCATCGACGCGCTCGACGGCGATTTCCGCCGGCTGCGCTTCCACGACAGGTTCGGCAACCGGCTCGACGACCGACTCGGCGGGCGCTTCGACGGCCACCGGTTCGACGGGTGTCTCGGCAGGTGCTGCTTCCGCGACCGCCGCCTCGCCTTCGATGGGCTGTTCGCCGGCCTGCTCGACCTGGCGCTCCGCCCGCACATCCTCGATGTCGGTGCGGTCGACGCGGTTGCGCCGCCGCGGCTCGGGATCCTCGTCGGCCTCGGCGTGCAGCCGCTGCTGCTCGGCGATCAGCCGTTCGCGATCGGCGACCGGGATCTGATAGTAGTCCGGATGGATTTCGGAGAAGGCGAGGAAGCCGTGGCGGTTGCCGCCATACTCGACGAACGCCGCCTGCAGCGACGGTTCGATGCGAATGACCTTCGCCAGGTAGATATTGCCCTTCAGCGGCTTGCGTGACGCCGTTTCAAAATCAAATTCTTCGAGTCGTGTTCCATCGACGACGACCACCCTGGTTTCTTCCGGGTGGCTGGCATCGATGAGCATGCGCCTTGCCATGGGCTCGCTCCCGAGGCGTTGGGTCCCAGCCGGCGCGAGCGACCGGCGGCCAAGCCGCCTCTCTGGCGCGAGGGGGACGGTGCGCCATCGACCCGTCGAACGGCCAGAACAGGGCCAAGACGGGGAAGCATCGCACTGCCGGGCCACGACTGGGCCCTGCCGACCTCGAGGTTCCTAATAGCCACCGCCTGTCTGACAATCCGTCGACCAGCGCCAATTGAACGGGGCGCGGCGGGAGGACTGCCGTCGGAGCGCGACCTCGAAAAGGGCGCTACGAACGACGGCGACTGCTCGCGGCACGCAACATACGGGGTTGCCAGGAGCGCCACAATCAAAAGATTGATCCAGATTAGAAAAGAACGATAACTTATTGAATTACATTGAAATTATTTCGTCTCTTGTGTATTTAGATTAACTGAAGCCATGACCCACCTCCGTCGCCGCGACCTTATTACCTCGGCCCTGGCCGCCGCCACCTTCGGCGTCGGTGTGGCGTCGACCTGGGTGAGCGCGCGGGCCGACCAGCAGCTGGCCAGGAAGCCGGCGGCGCCGCCCAAGGCCAAGCCGCGGCTGATCGCGCTCGATCCCGGGCATGGCGGCAGCGACCCGGGGGCGCTGGGGGTGGGCGGCACGCAGGAGAAATCGGTGGTCATCGCGGTGGCGCGCGAGCTGCAGAAGCAGCTCGTGGCCTCGGGCAAATACCGCGTCATGCTGACCCGCGCCTCCGACACCTTGGTGCCGCTGCGCGAGCGGGTGGCGCGGGCGGAGGCGGCCAAGGCCGACTTGTTCCTGTCGATCCACGCCGATTCCCATCCCGACCCGGGCGTGCGCGGCGCCTCGGTCTATACCTTGTCGGAAGAGGCCAGCGACCGCGAGGCCGAGGCCTTGGCCGCCCGCGAAAACCGCGGCGAGGCCAAGCCGCTGCCCGGCGCCGTCGCCCGCACCCTGGTGGCGATGGCCCAGCGCGGCACGGTGAACGATTCGCGCCGCCTGGCCGAGACCATGGTGCTGACCTTCGGCAAGAGCGGCGTCAGGCTGCTGCCGCGCAGCCACCGCCAGGCCGGTTTCGCGGTGCTGACCTCGCCCGACATCCCGGCCGCCCTGGTCGAGCTCGGCTACCTCAGCAATCCACAGGACGAGAAGCTGCTCACCGTGCGCCAGCACCAGATGGCGCTGGCCCGGGCGCTGCGGGCCTCGGTCGAGACCTATTTCGCGGCGGGCGCTGCGGTAAAGAGAGCCTGACCCCCTCCGTCGCCGTAGGACGGCGACACCTCCCCCGCAGACGGGGGAGGGATAAGAGGGCGTCATTCCTCCCCCGTCTTCGGGGGAGGTGTCAGCGTCATACGCTGACGGAGGGGGTCGGGAAGTCATGATTCAATCGAATCGTCCGTCCATCCCCTTGCGATGCAACGCCTCGAAGATGGTCTCGAGCACGCCGTCGATGTTCGCCAGCACGTCGCCGTTCCAGAATCGCAGAACCCGCAAACCGTAGGATCTGAAGAAATCGTCCCGCCGCTTGTCGTAGGTCAACTGCTCGACGTGCTGGCTGCCGTCGAGTTCGACAACGATCGATGCTTCCAGGCAGATGAAGTCGCAGACATAGGGCCCGAAGGGGCGCTGTCGCCTGAACCTGAAGCCGCCCAGCTGGCGGCGTCGCAAGTGATTCCACAGGAGTCGTTCGGGGTCGGTGGCGTTCTTGCGCAGCGCGCGGGCGAAACGGTTCATCTCGGCAGTTGGCCAATTCACGTTGGCGTAAATAGGGCAGTTTATGCAACCTATGAGAGCCATGACCCCCTCCGTCCGCGCAGACGCGGACACCTCCCCCGCAGCCGGGGGAGGGATAAGAGAGAGTCATTCCTCCCCCGTCTGCGGGGGAGGTGCCCCTGTAATCAGGGGCGGAGGGGGTCGGGGGACTGCCACAAGAAAGGCTTAAGTCCCGGCTATCTTTCATCGTAGAAAGATGACCGTGCTCACCCTGTTCAAAGTCTCGCTGGCTTTCGCCCTGGCCCTGCTGATCGTCGGCACCGGCACGGTGGCGGGCCTGTTCTGGCATTTCAGCCACGGCCTGCCCGACCACAACCAGCTCGCCGACTACCAGCCCGCCACCGTGTCGCGCCTCTACGCCGCCGACGGCCGCCTGCTGGCCGAATTCGCCCACGAAAAGCGGGTGTTCGTGCCGGTCGCCGCCATGCCCAAGCGCGTGCTGCAGGCTTTCGTGGCGTCCGAGGACCAGCGCTTCTTCTCCCATCCCGGCATCGACGTGATCGGCGTGGCGCGTGCCGCCATCACCAACCTCACCAACCCCGGCAAGAAGCTGGAGGGCGCCTCGGGCATAACGCAACAGGTCGCCAAGAACTTCCTGCTCACCAACCAGGCCACGCTGTCGCGCAAGATCCGCGAGGCGATCCTCGCCTTCCGCATCGAGGAGACCTATTCGAAGGAGCGCATCCTCGAGCTCTATCTCAACGAGATCTACCTCGGCTCGGGCAACTATGGCGTCGCCTCGGCGGCCAACAACTATTTCGATCGGTCGCTCGGCGAATTGAGCTTGTCGGAGATCGCCTATCTCGCGGCCCTGCCCAAGGCGCCCAACCGCTACAACATCGTGCGCAACGAAAAGGAAGCCTACTGGCGGCGCGACTACGTGCTCGGCCGCATGCAGGAGGATGGCTACATCACCGCCGCTGAAGTCCAGGCGGCCAAGGCCGAGCGCCTGGCCTATCGCCGGCGCGGCGCCACCGAGACGGTGCAGGCCGAGTTCTTCGCCGAGGAAGTCCGCCGCAATCTTCTCGCGGCCTACGGCGAGAAGGGCCTCTACGAGGGCGGCCTGTCGGTCACCACCACGCTCGACCCCGCCATCCAGGAGGCGGCCGACCGGGCGCTGCGCGACGGGCTGGTCGAGTACGACCGCCGCCACGGCTGGAGGGGCCCGCACGGCAAGATTGCCGACATGACCGAGGGTACATGGGAGGCCGAGTTCGCCAGGATCGCCCAGCGCCGGCCGCTGTTCGGCCCGCCGGCGTGGCAGCTCGCCGTCGTCACCAAGCTCGAGGCCCAGTCGGTGACCATCGCCGGCCTGCCGCCGGTCGACGGCTCGGGCGAGGGCACCATTCCCTTCGCCGAGATGCAGTGGGCGCGCCCGACCTTGCCCGAGCAGCGCGTCGGCAATCCGCCGCGCACGCCGAAGGATGTCCTCAATGTGGGCGACGTGATCGCCGTCGAGAAGGTCGACAAGCCCATCGGCTCCGCTGCGAACGCCAAACCCTATCCGCCGCGCACCTACACGCTGCGCCAGGTGCCCAACGTCAACGGCGCCGTCGTGGCCATGGACCCGCAGACCGGCCGCGTGCTGGCGATGTCGGGCGGCTGGTCCTACGGCCTCAGCCAGTTCAACAGAGCGGTGCAGGCCTCGCGCCAGCCCGGCTCGGCCTTCAAGCCCTTCGTCTATCTCGCGGCCATGGATGCGGGCTTCACGCCGGCCTCGATCGTGCTCGATGCGCCGTTCAGCTACGACCCCGGCTACGGCCAGCCGATCTGGACGCCCAAGAACTACGGCGGCGACTACCTCGGCCCGACCACGGTGCGGCGCGGGCTGGAGATGTCGCGCAACCTCATGACCGTGCGCATGGCCCAGCAGGTCGGCATGAAGCGCGTCGTGGCGGTCGCCAAGGAGTTCGGCATCTCCGACAACATGGGCGCGTATCTGCCGATGTCGATCGGCGCCGGCGACACCACCCTGCTGCGCATGACCATGGGCAACGCCATGCTGGCCAACGGCGCGCACGAGATCACGCCCTCGCTGGTCGACCGCGTGCAGGACCGCAACGGCAGGACGATCTACCGCCACGAGCCCAGGACCTGCAAAGGCTGCGGCGAGGCGGCACCCGGTCAGAAGCCCGCAGCGCCCGAGATCGTCGACGGCCGCCGGCCGTTCCACGATCCGGCGACCACCTACCAGGTCGTCCACATGATGCTGGGCGTCACGGTGCGCGGCACCGCGGGACGGCTGGCGGCGCTCGGCCGGCCGATCGCCGGCAAGACCGGCACGACCAACGACGCGCGCGACAACTGGTTCCTCGGCTCGACGCCCGACCTCACCATCGGCATCTACATCGGCTTCGACGAGCCACGCACCCTGGGCCCAAGCAACCTCGAGACCGGCGGCGGCAACGCCGTGCCGATCTACGAGGCCATCGCCAAGGTGGTGTTCAAGGACAAGCCGCCGACCCCGTTCCGCATCCCGCCCGGCCTGCGCATGGTGCGCATGACCTACGAGGGCGGCGCGATTGACGAGGTTTTCCGGCCGGGCACCGAGCCCGGCAGCGAGGGCGCCCTGGCGCCGCTCGACGGCTCGGCCCCGTGGGCCGGCGACCCCAACGCCGGCGGCCCGCAGCAGGCCGGCGGTCCCCGGCGGCCGACGCTGACGGGGACGGGCGAGACTTATTAGGCGCGAGCGCAGCTCGCGCCGGCGGTGCCGTAGAGCTAGGCGCCCTCCGGGCGCCGGTCGCGGCGAAGCCG
>CAMDCE010000030.1 GCA_945889625.1 Asaia bogorensis
ACCGTATCGTGGTGGCCCGTCCGGAACGCGCATTGCTGAGGGCAGTCGCTCGGGCCAACGACCTCCGCGATCGTCTGGAGCGGGGTGGGGATGTCGGGCTGCATGATCTGGCGCGAGAGGATCGATGCACTCGTCCGTACGTGAGCAGCATGATCAGGCTGGCATACCTGGCACCGGATATCATCGAAGCCATCCTGCAGGGCAATCAGCCAGTCCGCCTTAGCCTTGCTGACCTGACGGAACGGCGAATCCCCTTGAGTTGGAAACAGCAGCGCCAAACGTTCGGGTTCCTGTAGGAGCTCGCCAGCAAATGTCGATGGATGAGCTCCGCCCGTAAACGCGCTTGCTGTGACATTCCTGCCACCATTTTGAATACATAACGTATCGCGTTCCGATGTTGCCAAGCACGAAGCGTAAGTGCCGAAATCGTGCCCGGAGAAAAGAGCCCAGGTTGCCCCAATTTGGGACCCATACGCGCTCCATTCTGGGCGCTCGGCCGTCCGCTCATCCGAGCTAACCGGCGGAAAAGTCGCGGAGAATTTGGAAGCACTGTCGTGCGGAGAGGATTACGCACCACTGGCTGGCTGGGGGACTAGGATTCGAACCTAGACTGCACGGGTCAGAGCCGAGAGTTCTACCGTTAAACTATCCCCCAAGCGGGCCGGCGGCAGGATTTAGCGACCGCCGCTCCGCTTGGCAAGGTGCCACTATATATAAGGGGGCGCTGGGTTCGGCTGATCCTCCGAGGATGGGCCGTCAAAGCCTCGCCCCCCGGCCCGTCCTCGGTTACCATCGGGCCAAGGAAAGAGAACAAATGGCCGGGGATTCCACGCCGCAAGCAGGGAACAGGGGAGGCTGGCACAGCGGTCGTTTCGCGCACACTTTCGCTGCCATCGATCTCGGCACCAACAATTGCCGGCTTCTGGTGGCACGGGCGTCGGTCGAGGGCTTCGATGTCATCGACGCCTATTCACGCCCGGTGAGGCTGGGCGAGGGCGTGGCGCTGAACGGCACACTGTGCGGCGATGCCATCGAGCGCACGCTGGGGGCGCTCGACGTCTGCGCGTCCAAGATCGGTCGCCACCGCGTCACGCGGGCGCGCCACATCGCCACCGAGGCCTGCCGGCGCGCCTGCAACGGCGAGGATTTCCTGACGCTGGTGAGGCAGCGCACCGGACTCGGCTTCGAGGTCATCCAGCCGGCCGAGGAGGCGCGGCTGGCGCTGGCCAGCTGCGAGGATCTGCTCGACCCGGAAATCCCCTACGGCCTGCTGATCGACATCGGCGGCGGCTCGACGGAAGTGAGCTGGATCAAGATCGGCCGCCGCGACGATCGCGCCGGCGGTGTCGCGACCGAGCTCCTGGACATGACCTCGGTGCCGTGGGGCGTCGTTACGCTGACCGAATCCTGTGTGAGCGGCCTGCAGCGCGACCGCGCGGTGAGCCGCGCCTGCTACGACGACATGGTCGAGCGCATCCGCAGCGACCTCCGGCCGTTCTGCGCCCGCCACGGCATCGCTCCGGCGATCGCCCGCGGCGAGGTCCAGATGATCGGCGCCTCGGGCACGGTGACGACGGTGAGCGCCCATCACCTCGGGCTGAAGCGCTACAACCGTACCCTGGTCGACGGCTCGCGCATCGGCCGCGAGCACATCCTCAGGATCTGCGACCAGCTCTCGCTGCTGTCGGTGGCCGAGCTCACCCATCTGCCGTGCATCGGCGACGATAGAGCCGACCTGGCGCTGGCCGGCGGCGCCATCCTCGAGGCGGTGTGCCGGCAATGGCCGGCGCCCATGGTGCGGGTGGCCGACCGCGGCCTGCGCGAGGGCGTGCTGATGGAGCTGATGCGCCAGGCCGACCGCGACGCCGATCCCAACTGCAAACGCGGCGCCTAGGCTCGATGGCCAAGGGGAAAAGCAGCCTGCCGACCGGCCGGCGCGCCACCGTTCGCGTCAAGACGGCGCGCGGCCGTACCGTGTCGCAGCAGCGCTGGCTGCAGCGCCAGCTCAACGATCCCTATGTCGCCGAAGCCAAGAAGCGCGGCTACCGCTCGCGCGCCGCCTTCAAGCTCCTGCAGCTCGACGACCAGTTCCGCTTCCTGAAGCCCGGCGCCAAGGTGGTCGATCTCGGCGCCGCACCGGGCGGCTGGACCCAGGTCGCCGTCGAACGCGTGAAAGCGGAGAAGGGCGGCGGCGTGGTGGTGGGCATCGATATCACGGCCGTACCGCCGATCGCCGGCGCCACGGTGATCGAGAAGGATTTCTACGATGCCGATGCGCCCGCTGTGCTGACCGGGCTCGTCGGCGGGCCGGTCGACGTCGTGCTGAGCGACATGGCGGCCTCGGCCACCGGCGATCCGCAAACCGATCATCTGCGCATCATGGGCCTCGCCGAAGCGGCGCACGATTTCGCCCGCGTCGTGCTGAAACCCGGCGGCAGCTTCGTCGCCAAGGTGCTGCGCGGCGGCACCGAACGCACGCTGCTCGACCGGCTGAAGAAGGATTTCGCCAGGGTCCGCCACGTCAAGCCCGCGGCCAGCCGGGCCGATTCGGCGGAAATGTACGTCGTCGGCACGGGCTTCCGCGGCTAGGGGATTCGACTATAAGGCTTCGGCAAAACGCGGGGTAGCAAGTGCGGGCAGTGCGGAATTTCCTGGCGAACACGCTGCTGATGGTCGTCTCGGTCGTGGTCTGCATCGTGCTGGCCGAAGGCATCGTGCGCCTCATCGACGGCCAGTCGCCGATCGCCCTGATGCTGCCTGAGGTGGCGGGCTCGCTGGGCGTCGACACGACCGGCGGCCATCTCGACAAGATGCCGCGCGCCGACGGCGTCGAGCGCGCCTGGTTCTTCGCCGATCCGCCGCCCTTGCCCAACCGCACGCCGCCGCCCGCCGAGTGGATCGAGCTCGACAAGCAGATCCAGCGCGCGCCGCAGTTCGGCCCGACTGGCCTCGCCAATCCCTTCCTGCCCTGGGACATGTTCAAGGCGTGGAACGCGGTCTTCGTCGGCGATCCCTGCAAGCACGACTATCTCCGCGGCGCGCCGGGGCGGCTGTGGGTCTACGATCCGCCCGACGGCAAGCCGCGACCGACCTTCCGGTTCCTGCCCAGCGCCACCGTGCCGGACGGGCTGGTGACCAACGCCTACGGCTGGCGCGGTCCGCCGGTGCCCTTCAAGCGGGCAGCCCGCACGATCCGCATCGTCTTCGTCGGCGCCTCGACGGTGGCCGAGATCCATCCCTATCCCTACTCGGGTCCGGAATATCTCGACCACTGGCTCAACCTGTGGGCCAAGGCCAGGAAGCTCGACCTCAAGTTCGAGGTCATGAACGCCGGGCGCGAGAGCATCAACTCGACCGACCTCGCCGCCATCGTCCGCCAGGAAGTGGCGCCGCTGCGTCCCGACCTCGTGGTCTATTACGAAGGCGGCAACCAGCTGCAGCTCGCCACCGTCGTCAAGGAAGTGCCCAAGGGCGTGCCGCTGCCCGGTGGCTGGCTGGCGCGCTGGCTGAGAGAGGCTGCGACCTACTCCGCGTTGGCGCGCCGCGCGGAAGGCCTGACGGTCGGCAGCGAATGGCCCAAGCCCGCCTACGAGATCGCCTGGCCGAAGGGCCTGGATGAATTCGACCCCGACCTGGCGCGGCCCGACCTGCCGGTCCATCTCAGCACGATCATCGGCGATCTCGATTCGATCCGCGCCGACCTTGCCAAGGTCGGCGGCGAACTGTCGGTGGCGTCTTTCCATTGGCTGGCGAAGGAGGGGCTGGTGTTGAACGCCGTCCACCACAAGCCCATCCTGGAGACGCTCAACATCCGCTATTTCCCCTACCTCTACCGCGACCTCGAACGCCTGACCGCCTTCGAGAACCGCGTCTTCGAGAAGTACGACAAGGTGCACGGGCTGCCCTTCATCGATGTCGCGCGCTACATGCCCTACGACCCCAACCTGTTCAGCGACGCCATCCACAACACCCCGGCCGGCGTGAAGCTGCGCGCCTGGATCCAGCTCCAGCAGCTGGTGCCGATCATCGAGAAGAAGCTGGCGAGCGGCGAATGGCCCAAGCCGGTGCCCGAGATGGCCGACACCCATCCCGCCTTCACCACCCCGCCGCGCGAGATCCGCTTCGACTGCAAGAAAGCGTCATGACCCCCTCCGTCGCGTATGACGCGACACCTCCCCCGAAGACGGGGGAGGGATAAGAAGGAGTCATTCCTCCCCCGTCTGCGGGGGAGGTGTCGCGGTCATACCGCGACGGAGGGGGTCAGCAGCCCTTCGACTGCTTGCTGCACAACTCCCTCAACACCGGCAGCAGCTCCTGCGTCATACCCTTGGCAAACGCAGCGTTGGCGGCGCCATTGGGATGCGGGTCGGGCACCGTCACCCACAGACTCGGCGGAGCGAGAGCCTCGACCGTGGGCAGCAGGTCGACGAAGGGCAGCTTCTGGGCCTCGGCGACCGCGCGCACCTTGGCGGTGACGTCGGCGAAGGGATAGGGCCTGAGCTCGCGCAGCTCGGGAATGTTGAACACGATCAGCGGCACATGGAGCTTGCGCGCCAGCTCGGCGAAGCGGCCGATGTCGCGCTGGGTGTTCGTCCAGCCGGCGGCATCGCTGCCGTAGAGGCCGCGGTAGTACTGCTTCCAGTCGGGCTGCGAGCCGGACTGGCGGACGAGCGAATCGATCCGGTACTTCAGCACGATCCACGCCGCCGAATGCAGGTCGAGCCAGCTCTCCCTGGGATAGGTCGGGATCGGCTCGGCGTCGTTGATGAAATAGGCCAGCACGATGATGTCGGGCTTCAAGCGTGCGCCGACCGCCTGGAACAGCGCCAGCTCCTGCGTGGTGTTGTAGTTGCCGACGCCGAGATTGAAGCCGTCGACCTTGCGGCCCTGGCCGACCAGGTCGGCGATCACGCGATGGGCGAAGGTCTCCTGCTCGGCCACGCCCCAGCCCATGGCGATCGAATCGCCGACGAAGGCGATGCGGGCGACGCCGGGAGCTGGCGTGTCGGCGATCGCCGGCCCGCGCAGGCCGAAGTCGTTGGTCCGCACCGGCACGCCCATCAGCCCGGCTGAGCTGTTGCGGCGATGACGATGGCCGATCTCGGGGTCGCGCATCTTGACCAGGCGCGCGTACTTCCACATCTCGAGCTCGTAGGACATGCCGTCGTCGACGATCAGACGCGTCATTCCCTCGAGCGCCAGCGCGCAGAAGACCAGCACGCCGGCCAACAGCACGAGGTTCTTGAGAATCGCCTTCATTGAGAGCCTTGTTAATCGGTCGACCGGCCGGGGGGAAGCGCCGCCAAAGTCGCAGTGCGAGCTTTCTTACCCTCCCCCGCAGACGGGGGAGGGATATGACTCTTCTCCTCCCCCGTCTGCGGGGGAGGTGTCGCGGTAATCCGCGACGGAGGGGGTCATGGCTCTCATGCAAGACGCCCCGACCCCCTCCGTCGGCGTATGACGCCGACACCTCCCCCGGAGACGGGGGAGGGACCTTGAGATTAGAGTGCCGGCTTCACAACTGAACCAAGGAAACACCCATGGCCATCGGCATGTACTCTGCGTCCGTTCCCGTCTACCAGCGCCAGCTCGGCGCCATATCCAGGATCCTCGAGAAAGCCTCGGCCTGGGCCGCCGCCAGGAAGGTCGACGAAGCGGTGCTGCTCGGCACGCGCCTGACCCCCGACATGCTGCCGCTCAGCCGCCAGGTGCAGATCGCCTGCCGCTTCGCCGAGGAAAGCATCGCCCGCCTGGCCGGCGCCGAGATCCCCAAGGCGCCGGAAAACGCCGAAAAGACCCTGGGCGAGCTGCGCGGCCGCATCGATGCCGTGCTGGGCTATATCAAGGGTTTCAAGGCCGACCAGATCAACGGCAGCGACGCTCGCGAAATCGTGCTCACGATCGGCGGCAACCCGCTCAAGCTGACGGGCGAGCAATATCTGCTGCATTACGCCATGGTGAACTTCTATTTCCATTGCACCACGACCCACGCAATCTTGCGCGAGGCGGGTGTCGAGATCGGGAAACGGGATTTCATAGGCGGCCTATGAGGGGCGGCCTGTAAGGGCTTTATATGTAGGCTTTGCACAAGGGCGCCCGCATCGGCCTTGGCTTATGCGCCGTAGTGTGTATAACGGCTCGCCAACCCGGCGGTCCCCAACCAGGGGCCGCCTTTTTTTCACCTTTTCGGAGGTTGGCATGCAGTTTCAGGAAGCGCTCACCTTCGACGATGTCCTCCTGAAGCCCGCCGCCTCGGCGGTCCTGCCCAACCAGACCGATGTACGCACCCGCCTGACACGCACCATCAATCTCGGCATCCCGCTGATGTCGTCGGCGATGGATACCGTCACCGAGGCGCCGATGGCGATCGCCATGGCCCAGGCCGGCGGCATCGGCGTCATCCACAAGAACTTCGATCCCGAGGCGCAGGCCAACGAGGTCCGCCGGGTCAAGAAATTCGAATCGGGCATGGTGGTCAATCCGGTCACCATCCATCCCGAGCAGACCCTGGCCGACGCGCTGGCGCTGATGGCGGCGCACCAGATCTCGGGCATCCCCGTGGTCGAGCGCAACGGCAAGCTGGTCGGCATCCTGACCAATCGCGACGTCCGCTTCGCCACCGACAATGCAACACCTGTCAGCGCGCTGATGACCAAGGAGCGGCTGGTCACGGTGCGCGAAGGCGTGAGCTCCGACGAGGCCAAGCGTCTGCTGCACCAGCGCCGCATCGAGAAGCTGCTGGTGGTCGACGGCGACTACCGCTGCGTCGGCCTGATCACGGTCAAGGACATCGAGAAGGCCAACAAGTTTCCCGGCGCCAGCAAGGACGAGAAGGGCCGGCTGCGCGCCGCCGCCGCGACTGGCGTGGGCGAGGATGGCCTGCGCCGCGCCCAGCTGCTGATCGACGCCGACGTCGACGTCATCGTCGTCGACACCGCGCATGGCCATTCGAAGGGCGTGCTCGATGCCGTCACACGCGTCAAGAAGCTCAGCAACTACTGCCAGGTGATGGCGGGCAACGTCGCCACCCGCGAGGGCGCCCAGGCGCTGATCGACGCCGGCGCCGATGCCGTCAAGATCGGCATCGGCCCGGGTTCGATCTGCACCACCCGCATGGTGGCCGGTGTCGGGGTGCCGCAGCTCACGGCCATCCTCGAGGCCGCCGAGGCGTGCCATGCCGCGGGCGTGCCGGCGATCGGCGACGGCGGCATAAAATATTCCGGCGACCTCGCCAAGGCGATCGCCGCCGGCGCCGACTGCGCCATGATCGGCTCCCTGCTGGCCGGCACCGACGAGGCGCCGGGCGAGGTGATTCTCTACCAGGGCCGCTCCTACAAGTCGTACCGCGGCATGGGCTCGATCGGTGCCATGGCGCGCGGCTCGGCCGACCGCTACTTCCAGGCCGAGGTCGAGAGCACGCTGAAGCTGGTGCCCGAGGGCATCGAGGGCCGCGTGCCCTACAAGGGCTCGGTCGGCAACATCATCCACCAGCTGGTCGGCGGCCTGCGCGCGTCGATGGGCTACACCGGCAACGCCACCATCACGGACATGCAGACCAGGCGCCAGTTCCTGCGCATCACCGGCTCGGGCCTGCGCGAAAGCCACGTGCACGACGTCGAGATCATGCGCGAGGCACCGAACTACCGGAGCAACATGTAGGAAGCTTCCCTCCCCTGTCTTCAGGGGAGGTGTCGGCGTCTTGCGCCGACCTTGCGCCTTCACAGGCGCCGGGGGTCATAAGTCACAGCGAAAGATCCTGACCCCCCTCCGTCGCGGCATGACCGCGACACCTCCCCCGAAGACGGGGGAGGAACAATGAGCGTCAGCGAACGATGCCCCGCCGCTTGAGTTCCGCGGCGATGGCTTCGGCGGTCAGCCGGTAGCCTTCGGGACTGGGGTGCCAGGTGAGGTAGATGGCGTTTCGGCCGCGCTCGCGCACCGCCCGGTCGGTGTCGTCATAGAGGTCCAGCGCGCCGAGGCCGGCCTCGCGGGCGCAGCGCAGGACGGCCTGCGAGATGCGCCGCTGCTCGGCCGCGAACTCCGGGTCCTCCCAGAGATAGAAATCGTACTGCGCCACCACGAGCGTCGGAATCCTGAGCGCCGCCAGACGCTGCATCAGCGGGCAGGCGATCCGTTCGCCGGTGCCGCGCGGCGTGGCGCGGACGTGGTCGACCGACCACTCATACTGCCAGCCCTGGTGGCGCAGGACGGTGTCGAGCAGCACCGACCAGCCGACCGCCCATTGCAGCAGCGACAAGGTATCGCGCGGGTCGGGTGACGGCGGGACCGGGACGTTGCGCAGCTCGAGCTTGCCGTCCTTGAGGTCGAAGTAGGGCTTCTCGGTGCCCCAGGTCCGGCTCATCTCGCTGCGCCGGACATCGTCGGCAATGAAGCCCACGACGATGGCGGCGGGTTTGAGCTCGGCGGCCAGCCGCTCGGTGCGCAGCACGGTCTGGTCGAGCCCGTAGGCCGCCACGCCGGCGTTGATGGTGCGGCGGCCGATCAACCCCTGCAGGTAGGCGGGCCAGGTTTCGTTGTCGGCGACCTCGTCGCCCTGGGTGTAGGAATCGCCGGTTGCCAGCACGGGCGGCAGATGCGCCGCGGGCGAGCCGTTGGCGCCAGTGTTGCCGGCCGCCAGCGGCGGCATCAGGCGAAACCCCTGGGCGTCGTAGTGGATGTTCGACGAAGAAAATCCCGCACGCTGCACGTAGCCGAGGCTGGCATCGTAGGTGAACCGGCGCTCGCGGTTCTCGCCGTCGGTACCGATGCGCGCCTGCAGCACGAGGTTGGGCCAGCGCAGCAGCGCGTCGGGCCCGCCGCGGACCAGGCGGCAGCCGAGTTCGAGCAGGACCAGGGTCAGCAGGACCGAGCCGAGAACCAGTGAGAGACGGCCGGTCATGTCATTTGTCGTGCTTGCCGATGTCTGATTTGCCGAGTGCGGCCGCCACGGTATCGGCGATCAGCCGGTTGCCCCTGTCGTTCATGTGCCAGAGGCCGTAGAAGCCGCGCGGTCCCTCCTTGCCGGCGCGCGCCGCCATGACGTCGAAGCTGTCGAGGGTCTCGAGCCCGGCCTGCCTGGCGCAGCCCAGCAGCTGGGCGGTCATGCGCCGTTGCTCGGCGGCGAAGGCGGGGTCCTGCCAGACCACCGGATCGTATTGCGCCACGATCAGCAGGCGCGCGCCGCTTTTTTTCTGCAGCTCGGCCAGCCGTCCCGTCAACCGGCAGGCGAGCTGCTCGCCCGATCCCGACGGGCCGGCGCGCAGGTGATCGCCGAACCAGTCATGCAGCAGGTCGAGATGGCGCAGGGTGAATTCGAACAGGAAGGAGTAGCCGAGCGTCCGTTGCCAGAAATTGAGTGTCGAGCGCGGCTCGGCGCGTGGCGGCACCGGCACGCCGCGCAGCACCGGCCGGTCGCCCTCGAGGTCGAACCAGGGCTTGTCGGCGCTCCACAGGCGGCGCATCTCGGTGCGGCGGATATCGTCGGCGATGAAGCCGACGACGATCGCCTGGGGTCGCAGCGCTGCTGCCAGGGCCTCGGCGCGCAGCACGATCTGGTCGAAGCCGTAGCCGCTCACGCCGCCGTTCAGCACGCGCCGGCCGGTCAGGCGCTGAAGATGCGCGGGCCAGGTCTCGGTATCGCCGACCTCATCGCCGAAGGTGAAGGAGTCGCCGACTGCCAGGATGGGGCCAAGGATGGGTCGGGCTGTCTCCGCGACCGTCGTCGCAATCGTCGCCGCAGGGGGCAGGTCCCCGGTGCGGCGCAGGCCGCCCGCCTCGATGACGGCGCCCGGTCCGGAGTAGTCGGGCCCGAAGGAGCCGGGCCTTGGCACGTAGCCCAGCAGGCCGTCATGGACGTAGCGGCTGCTGTCGCGGTCGGCGAGCACGGTGCGGGCACTGACCACGAAGTTGGGCCACAGGAGCAGATATCCGTAGGAGGTCCGCAGCGCGAGCTCCAGGGCCAGCAGGCCCACGATGAGAGAGCCGAGGACGAGGCCGAGCCGGACAAGCCACTCGGGGCGCTGAGCCTTGGTCAGGGGATGAAAGGCGGGAGACGGCACGACGGTTTCTCAAGAGGGGTCTTTTCAATAGGGGTAAATTTCGCCAGCCGCCAGCGGTGAGGAATCGTTGCGCCTGAGGCATTTTCATCGTAGCGGCAGGGGCCGAACAGGGACAAGACCGGGAATTGATGTGACACCGGGCGCGCGGGTGGCCGCCACCATTGAGCTGCTGGACGAGATCACGGGCCACTCCGAGCGGCCGGCCGATCTCGTTGCCAACGCCTATTTTCGCTCGAGGCGCTTCATCGGCAGCGGCGACCGCCGGGCCGTGTCCGACCGCGTCTGGAGCATCCTGCGGCGCTACGGCCAGCTCGCCTGGTGGCTCGACAGGGCGCGGCACTCGAGCCGCGCCGCACGCGCCATCGTTTCGGCCGACCTGATGCTGGTCGAAGGCATGAACCTCGAGCAGGTCGGCGCCATGTTCGACGGCGGCCGCTACCGGCCGGCGCCGCTCGACGAGGCCGAGTTCCGCGCGCTGCGCCAGATGGAAGGCCATTCGCTGCCCCATCCCGAGCAGCCGGACTGGGTGCGGCTGAACGTCCAGGAGTGGGTGGCGCCGCATCTCATGGAAGCCTACGGCGACGCCTGGGGCCGCGAGATCGCCGCGCTGGAAAATCCGCCGCCGGTCGACCTGCGCGTCAATCGCCTGAAGGCTACGGTCGAGCAGGCCAAGGCAGCCCTTCAGCGCGAGGGCATCGACACCGAGGCCATGCGCTATGCGCCCAATGGCTTGCGGCTGAAGCGCCGCCTGTCGGTCGTGTCCGGCGCCGCCTTCCGGGACGGGCTGGTCGAGATCCAGGACGAGGGCTCGCAGCTTGTGGCCGCGCTGGTCGACGGCAAGCCGGGCATGCAGATCGCCGACTAGTGCGCCGGCGCCGGCGGCAAGACTCTGGCGATCGCCGCCGGCATGAACAACAAGGGCCGCGTCGTGGCCATGGATGTGTACGAGAACCGCCTCGAGCGCTCGGCACTGCGCCTGCGCCGCGCCGGGGCGCACAATGTCGAGCGCCGCGCGCTACCAAGCAAAGATGGCTCCGCCGACAACGCCAAGTGGCTGAAGCGCCAGAGGGGCGCCTTCGACCGCGTGCTGGTCGATGCGCCCTGTACCGGCACCGGCACCTGGCGGCGCAATCCCGACGGCCGCTGGACGCTCAAGCCCGAGGATCTCGCCGAGCTGGTCCCCAAGCAGGCCGCCATCCTCGATGCCGCGGCGCGCCTGGTGAAGCCGGGCGGCGGGTTGATCTACGCCACCTGCTCGGTGCTGCCACCGGAGAACGAGCGGCAGATCGAGGCCTTCCTCGAACGCCACCCCGAGTTCGCCATCGTGCCGGTGGCCGAGCTGTGGCGCGACGTGATCGCCAGCGAACCACCTCAGCAAATTGCAGAAAGTCCCTATCTCCGCCTGTCGCCTCTGAAGCACGGCACCGACGGCTTCTTTGCCGCCGCCCTGGTGCGACGCGCCATGACCCCCTCCGTCGCGGATTACCGCGCCACCTCCCCCGCAGACGGGGGAGGAATTCATGACCCTCCCCCGTCTGCGGGGGAGGTGGCGCCGTCATACGGCGACGGAGGGGGTCAAGGGTCGGAGCTTCCGACCCCCTCCGTCGCGGATTACCGCGACACCTCCCCCGAAGACGGGGGAGGGAGAAGAGACTCGTGATTACGGTCCGCCGCGCCACCCGCAGCGATTCGGCGGCGATCGGCCGGATCCATGTCGAGACCTGGCAGGCGGCCTATGCCGGCCTGCTGCCCGACTCGATGCTGGCGGCGATGTCGGACGTGCGCCAGTCGGCCTGGTGGTCGCGGGCGCTCAGCGACGCCAACGAGGCGCGCGGCATCTTCGTGGCCGACGACGAGGAGATGGGCGTCGTGGGCTTCGGCAGCTGCGGGCCGGTGCGCGATCCGCCCGAGGGCTTGAACGGCACCGAGGTGCGGGTGGGCGAGGTCTACACGCTCTATGTCGAGCCCGACTTCCAGAACCAGGGGCTCGGCCGGCGTATCCTCGATGCGCTGTTCCGCCAGCTCAAGGCCGACGGCTGCGACACCGTCGTGCTGTGGATGCTCGCCGCCAATCCGACGCGGTTCTTCTACGAAGGCCTGGGTGGCGCCCATGTCGGCGAGCGCATCGACACCATGGCCGGCAAGGACGTCGAGGAGATCGCCTACGCCTGGCGCGACCTCGACGCGCCACTGGTGCGAAGACGGCTCGCGCCGGACGACTAGGGCGACGCAACCAGCAACCTCACCCTGAGGAGGCGGACAGACGCCAAATCTGTCACCGCATGCGGATTGACAATGGCAGAGTGAGGCTTAGATAAGAATTGTTCTAAAATAATGCGGCATGCCGAACGAGCGGCCCAGGAGGCAATCATGCCAGACGACAGCAAGTGCCCGTTCACGGGAGGTGGCCGCAGCCACACCAACCGCGACTGGTGGCCGAACCAGCTCGACCTGCAGGTCCTGCACCAGCACTCCACCCTGTCCGATCCGATGGGCGACGCGTTCGATTACGCCGAGGAATTCAAGAGCCTCGACCTTGATGCTGTGATCAAGGACCTCCATGCCCTGATGACCGACTCCCAGGAGTGGTGGCCGGCGGATTTCGGTCACTACGGGCCGTTCTTCATCCGCATGGCGTGGCACAGCGCGGGCACATACCGTGTCGGCGACGGCCGCGGCGGCGCCGGATCGGGCCAGCAGCGTTTCGCGCCGCTCAACAGCTGGCCGGACAATGTGAGCCTCGACAAGGCGCGTCGGCTGCTGTGGCCCATCAAGCAGAAGTACGGCCGCAAGATCTCATGGGCCGACCTGCTCATCCTCACCGGCAACGTCGCGCTCGAATCGATGGGCTTCAAGACCTTCGGCTTCGGCGGCGGACGCAAGGATGTCTGGGAGGCCGACCAGGACATCTACTGGGGCTCCGAAGGCAAGTGGCTGGCCGACGAGCGCTACAGCGGCGACCGCGATCTCGCCAATCCGCTGGGCGCCGTGCAGATGGGCCTGATCTACGTCAATCCGGAAGGACCCAACGGCAATCCCGATCCCCTGGCGGCGGCCCGCGACATCCGCGAGACCTTCGCCCGCATGGCGATGGACGACGAGGAGACGGTGGCGCTGATCGCCGGTGGCCACACCTTCGGCAAGACTCACGGCGCCGGCGACGCGGCGCTGGTCGGGCCCGAGCCGGAAGCCGCCCCCATCGAACAGCAGGGCCTGGGCTGGAAGAGCAGCTTCGGCACGGGCAGGGGCGGCGACACGATCTCCAGCGGCCTCGAAGTCACCTGGACCACGACGCCGACCAGGTGGAGCAACAACTTCTTCTGGAACCTGTTCGGCTACGACTGGGAGTTGACCAAGAGCCCTGCCGGCGCCCATCAGTGGCGGCCCAAGCATGAAGCGGGCGCCAATTCGGTACCCGATGCGCACGACAAGTCGAAGCGTCACGCGCCCTCGATGCTGACCACCGACCTCGCCTTGAGGTTCGACCCGGCCTACGAAAAGATTTCCAGGCGCTTCCACGAGAATCCCGACCAGTTCGCCGACGCCTTCGCCCGCGCCTGGTTCAAGCTGACGCACCGCGACATGGGACCGATCGTGCGCTATCTCGGCCCGCTCGTGCCGAAGGAAACCCTGTCGTGGCAGGACCCGATCCCCGCGGCCGATCATCCGCTGATCGGCGAGCCGGAGATCGCCAATCTCAAGGCGAAGATCCTCGCCGCCGGCCTGTCGGTGTCCCAGCTCGTCGCGACCGCCTGGGCGTCGGCCTCGACGTTCCGCGGCTCCGACAAACGCGGCGGCGCCAACGGCGCGCGCCTCCGTCTGGCGCCGCAGAAGGACTGGGAGGCCAACCAGCCGGCCGAGCTGGCCAAGGTGCTGCAGGCGCTCGAGGCGATCCGCAAGGAATTCGACGCTTCGGCCTCTGGCGGCAGGAAGGTCTCGCTGGCCGACCTGATCGTGCTGGGCGGTGGTGCCGCGATCGAGAAGGCGGCCAAGGCGGCCGGGCTCGACGTGACGGTGCCTTTCGCGGCGGGCCGCATGGATGCGTCGCAGGCGCAGACCGAGGTGCACAGCTTCGCCGCCCTCGAGCCGCTCGCCGACGGCTTCCGCAACTACGGTCGCGGCACGCAGCGCCTGTCGGCCGAGGAGATGCTGGTCGACAGGGCGCAGCTGCTTACCCTGACGGCGCCCGAGATGACGGTGCTGGTCGGAGGCCTGCGCGTGCTGGGCGCCAATGCCGCGAAGTCGAGGCACGGCGTCTTCACCAAGAAGCCGGAGATGCTCGGCAACGACTTCTTCGTCAACCTGCTCGACATGGCCACCGAATGGCGGCCGGCCGCCGGCGCCGACGGCGTCTACGAGGGCCGCGACCGCAAGACGGGCGAGGTCAGATGGACCGCCACCCGCGTCGACCTGATCTTCGGATCGCACTCCCAGTTGCGCGCGCTCGCCGAGGTCTACGCCTCCTCGGACGCCAAGCAGAAGTTCGTGACGGACTTCGTCGCCGCCTGGACCAAGGTGATGAACCTCGACCGCTTCGACCTCGCCGCGTAGGACGACGCATGCCTCCCCAAGTGAAGCTTGGGGAGGTGCCCGCGAAAGCGCCTGTGAAGGCGCTGAAGCGGGCGGAGGGGTCATGAGCAGCAGTGCCGGCAAGGACGTCGAGGAGATCGCCTACGCCTGGCGCGACCTCGACGCGCCGCTGGTGCGAAGACGGCTGGCGCCGGATTGGACAACGCACTGACCCCCTCCGTCGCGGATTACCGCGACACCCGCGCGATTTGGCCTGCGGCCAAACGCTAGCCCGAAGACGGGGGAGGGATTCATGATCCTCCCCCGTCTTCGGGGGAGGTGTCGGCGTTTTACGCCGACGGAGGGGGTCGGGGACTGTCATCCACATTGCGTGGCGACCGCGAGGCCCTTATATCCCCCCATGGCCGCCTCCTCTAAATCAGACCGCCTGCTGATCGTCGATTTCGGTTCCCAAGTCACCCAACTGATTGCCCGGCGCGTGCGTGAGGCCGGGGTGTACTGCGAAATCCACCCGTTCCAGTCGGTCGACGCCGCCAAAATCAAGTCTTTCGATCCCAAAGGCATCATCCTGTCCGGCGGGCCGGCCTCGGTGATCGAGGGCGAGGCGCCGTCGGCCAATCCCGCCATTTTCACCGCCAAGGTGCCGGTGCTGGGCATCTGCTACGGCGAGCAGACCATGGCCCAGCAGCTCGGCGGCAAGGTCGAGTCGGGCCATCACCGCGAATTCGGCCGCGCCCATGTCGACGTCAAGGCCGCCAACAGGCTGTTCGACGGCGTGTGGAAGCCGGGCGACCGCAAGCAGGTCTGGATGAGCCATGGCGATCGCGTCACCGAGCTGCCGCCGGGATTCTCCGTCGTCGCCACCAGCGAGAACGCGCCCTTCGCCGCCATCGCCGACGAGAAGCGCGGCTACTACGCCGTCCAGTTCCATCCCGAGGTCATGCACACGCCCGACGGCGCCAAGCTGTTGCGCAACTTTGCGCTCAAGATCGCGGGCTGCGATGGCGACTGGACCATGGCCGCCTTCAAGGAGCGCGCCATCGCCCAGGTCCGCGCCCAGGTGGGCAAGGGCCGCGTGATCTGCGGGCTGAGCGGCGGCGTCGATTCATCCGTCGTGGCGGTGCTGCTGCACGAGGCGATCGGCGAGCAGCTGCAGTGTGTGTTCGTCGACCACGGCCTGCTCCGCAAGGACGAGGGCGCCCAGGTCGTGAAGTTGTTCCGCGACTCCTACAACATCCCGCTGATCCATGCCGACGCCTCGGAGCTGTTCCTGAAGGCACTGGCCGGCGTCACCGATCCCGAGACCAAGCGCAAGACCATCGGCGGCCTGTTCATCGACGTCTTCGAGAAAGAGGCGAAGAAGATCGGCGGTGCTCAGTTCCTGGCGCAAGGCACGCTCTATCCCGACGTGATCGAATCGGTGTCCTTCACTGGCGGCCCGTCGGTCACCATCAAGAGCCACCACAATGTCGGCGGACTTCCGGCGCGCATGAACATGAAGCTGGTCGAGCCCCTGCGCGAGCTGTTCAAGGACGAGGTGCGCGCCCTCGGCCGCGAGCTTGGCCTGCCGCCCGACCTGGTGAACCGCCATCCGTTCCCCGGTCCGGGCCTGGCCATCCGCATCCCCGGCGACATCACGCGGGAGAAGCTCGACCTGCTGCGCGAGGTCGACGCCGTCTATCTCGACGAGATCCGCAAGGCCGGCCTCTACGACGAGATCTGGCAGGCCTTCGCCGTGCTGCTGCCGGTGCGCACCGTGGGCGTGATGGGCGACGGCCGCACCTACGACCAGGCCTGTGCGCTGCGCGCCGTCACCTCGACCGACGGCATGACCGCCGACTACTATCCCTTCGAGCACGAATTTCTCGGCCGCGTCGCCGCCCGCATCATCAACGAATGCCGCGGCATCAACCGCGTGACCTACGACATCACGTCAAAGCCGCCGGGGACGATTGAGTGGGAGTAAGGGGCCATCAGCATTGGTGTCTAGCGACACCACTAAGTAACTGGTGATCGCCATGTCTTCGGGGGCGGTGAAGGGCGATCGGGCACTTCGCGCTGGCGATGAGGACAAGCTTGGCTTTCGAGAAGTCGCCGCGAGAATTGCAGCTTCTCTGGTAGATCGTGCATCCGAAGATGGCCTAGTTGTGGGTATCGAAGGTGCGTGGGGCTCAGGCAAGTCGAGCCTACTGTTTCTCATAGAAGATGAGTTAACAAAGCTTCCGAAGGAGCAACGCCCCTCAGTCGTCAATTTTCGTCCTTGGCTTCTAGGCAATCGCGACGCTCTCCTTGCGAACCTGTTTGCGTCCCTGAGGAAAGAGATTGATCGAGTGGCGTTGGAGGCCGGGGATGCATCGCCGGCTACTGTGAGCAAGGCGAAAGACGCAGCCGAAGCCCTACGGAAATTTGTGTCAGGTCTTAGTAAGGCCGGCGATGCACTTGAGGTTGCCGGAGATGCGACCGGCATCTCATCAGTGAAATGGTTGGGCCGTGGATTGAAAGGACTTGGCGCCCTGACGAATGACAAAGCCGTCGATCCGCCGCTCAGCGAACTGAAGGATAAACTGACTAAATCTCTTAGCGATCTTGGACATCGCTTCATCATTACTATCGACGATGTCGATCGGCTTGAACCACGGGAGGTCGTCGAAGTCTTGAGACTGGCGCGCTCTGTCGCTGATTTTCCAAATGTGATCTATTTGCTTTGCTACGATAATGGAATCTTGTCTCACAGCATCGAGGTGGCGACGAAAGTCGAGAGCGGACGTGCTTATCTCGAGAAAATCGTCCAACTGACGGTAATGGTTCCGCAGCCTGAGCCATTTCAACTGCGCAAGTGGTTTGGTGACGAACTACACGATGTCGCGTCTACTAAGAGCGATGACGAGTTGTCTCGGCTGAAATCAGTAGTCGACTACGAAGGTGGGCGACAACTGAAGTCACCGCGTGCAGTCGTGAGAGCGCTCGATTCAATCCGATTCTTCTGGCCTCCTTTGCGAGATGCGCAAGCTGATTTGGCAGACTTGGTTTGGTTGCAGCTCATTAAAGATGGCAATCCGCGCCTGTACCGGTGGATTGAAGGCTACTGTGCCACCGCAGCACTGCTCGCCCTCGGCACGGCAAGAGTGGAGGATGTTGAGCGAGCGAAGACCTTAACTGACCTTCTTGAAAGCGTCGGCGGCGGTCATTTTGACGACCTCATGTACCGATACTACTTCGCGGAGCAACTTCCGGGTTTTGAAGTCGACTATTCGAACGACGGCGGGCGTTTCAAATTGTTCCAGCAAGTAGGCGAAGAGAAGCGCAATGCGGCGATTGGAAGTCGGAGACTTGCAAGCCCTGACCACTACCGACTCTATTTCGCTCTTGCCGGTCCGTCACATGCCCTAACTCAAGCCAATTTCAACGCCATGTGGTCTGCTGCGGATACAGGGGCTGGCGAAGTTGAAGATCTGCTTTTGCGCTGGCACGGGGAAGGCGGAGCCGGTTCTCTCAGTAAAGCCGACATCTTTCTCGAAAGGCTTTTTAACAGAAATCGAGATTTGCTGACTCAGCGGCAATGCCAAGCATTTCTCGTCGCGTTTTCGAACGTGATGGATCGGGCCTATCACGTGCGATCGTTTGATATCTCTTGGGTAGCCTCTCTTTGGGATAGAGCTGAGCGCTTGGTGCGGATCCTGCTATCACGGCTCGGCACCGATGAAAGACGATCGACATTGGACGCAATGTTTCGTGAGGGAAGCGCTATCAGCTGGCTGACCGAGCTCTTTCGGCGTGAGACATTTGCGCATGGACGCTATGGATCTCGTCAACGCCCCGAAGAGGACTGGTTCATAACGGATCCGGAACTAGATCGTGTTACAGCGATAATGCTTGCTCGCTATCGATCAATGTCGGCGACGCAAGTCCTTGCCGTGATTAGCCCTCTTAATCTGCTCTTTGCATGGCAACAGGGTGGTGACGAAACTGCTCCGAGAATACTTATGGAAAGCCACATAGTGACAGATGAAGGACTGCTCGAGGTTCTCGAACGTCTCGCAAGCACCGTTACAAGTAGCAATAGGGGAGCATACCAGGCGTTGAAGCAGAGGGACTTGGCACCATTTCTTGACTATGGCGCCGCGCGGGATCGGATCGAGAAAATCGGCGGGACGCTAACGGAGCGGGCACAAAATCTCGCCGGGGCGTTTAAGGACGGAGAAAAATACTAAGATATCGCCGGCCAACCTTACGTTGGTCGCTTTTGCTCAATAATTCCAAGAAGGATATTCCGTGAGGCTACAGCACTGCGCCCATTCTATCGCGACGCTGCTGGTTCCGACGTGAGAGGCGAAAGCTCTTCTGGGCGTATTCAATCGTCGTGCGCCCATACACTCGCTCGTAGGCGCGATTGAACACTGACTCATTGATGAGACGGGCGAGCTTCATCGACGGCGTAGCAGCCATCTTGTCTGCGAGGTCAGTGTTCTTTGCAGCGATGAACACCGTCCTAGGCGATAGCGTCATCATCATCGTGAACTTGCGATGCTGCGGATTCTCCAAGTACCAGAGCGGCCTGTCGCAAGTTAGGAGCTCCTTGTGGCGGGAGCGGACCTTGTGCACCGTCCAGTCCATATCCATGAACTGTTGGATCAAGTCGTCCCGGGTGACGAACTTGAGGAGCATCCGCAGATGGAAGTTGGCGATCTGATCGGGAAAGTTCCGTTCTGTCCATTCGAGGAGGGTAAATGGCGGTTTGTAGCCGAGAGCTTTCTCTAATTCCTCCGGGGCGGTGTTGCGAAGGTTGGCGCGCACGGACTCTGGCAGAGTCGCCTTGAAGTGGGCAATCTTGTCGGGCGTTCGGGCGTTTGCCGCGGCAAGGAACATCGCCCAGTCCATCCGCTCCTCGACGGTGAAGGTGAAACGTTCTTGGCGCGTGAGCCGTGCGTGGATGATCGCCGCCTTGCTGTCTAGGACCTGGAAGAAGCCTGTCTCGACCTTGTGCTTCTCTTCGGGCGGCACATGCTCTCGTGCGTAGAGGTCGGGCTCAAATCCAGTGCCTTTGGTCGATGGAATGCGGCCAAAGACTGCGCGGTCTTTAATCCAGCGGTAGTTCGGCACTCGGCCGTCCGGTTCGGCCCATTGTTTCAAGTAGAACTGCGGAACGTAGTGGTGATCCACGGGTTTTCACTGCTTCCTCTTACGAACAGCTTTGATCTTTGCACTAAGGGGCCCAGATGATGCTCCTTACGCTGAGCGTGTATGAGAATTGTATTGTGCTCTTTTCTCTATCGATGACAACATAGCCAAAGCGTCCGAAGGTGAGATTGTTCCGTGACTGCCTCCAAGTTCTTATGAAGCAATATATCAACTATGATCTTAAGAGACTCCTAAGTGATCTTGTCGGTCAAGAACTGGCGATCACAGAACTCTATGTCTTTGGATCTCGAGCTTATGGAACAGGTAGTCCTAGATCTGATTGCGATGTCCTCGTACGTGCCCTTCCTCAAGCAGACATTAAGAGTAGCAGCCTAAGAGAATTTGCGTCCGCAAGATGTCCCGCGCTTGACCTATTTTTGTGTACGGAGGCAAGGGCGGTAAGTGCGGCAAACGATAGCTTTGTCTACGCAACGAGTTTTGAAGAGTTAGTTCTTAAGCTGGATGCGGTGAAACTTTGGAGTCGAGAAGCTGGATTTGAAAATTTTTCGTTCCCGATTTCAGGAGATTGGACATTCCGAACATCGGCGTTGGTCGATTTTGTGCCGACGGGACTGCCGGACGGTCCGGTGGTCGACCTAGCTTGGCAACAGAAATTCAAGCGCATCGAGAGTCTTGGTCTTCCGACCGAACCGTACATCGGGGATTCTCTAGCAAAGGCAGCAATTTACTTAGCTGATATCGCGCGGCGGATGATTTTCCGTGGCGATCAGCTAGGTCAGCGCGGTGTCGCGAAAGGTGGTTGGACTGTAAAACTATCGTCGGAGTACGATTGTCAGGATTTGTTTTTCACGGTGGTCAAGCCTTGGCTGCCGGGCATCGGGCGAGAGCAGGTGACGATTCGGTACGACGATCAAAAAAAGTCCGCGGACTTCGATCTGTTTGAGGGCCGTTTGATCGTTGAGATGAAGTTTGTCGATAGCACCGGGAAAAAGGCTGAAGTCGTTAAGACGCTTGATGGCCTTTCAAGATTTTACTCACGAAATGCGAATGTAGGAATTTTGCTGTTTGTAATCTTTGTGAAGCTCGGCATTGAACTAGATGACGCCAAATGGGTGTCAGACTATTCCTTCAAGACAACCTCTCCGCAGGTCTACACTGTAGTCATTCGCATTCCTTGAATCTCAACCGCCCGGCACGATCGGGCGGGCGTGGAGAGGACAATCAGCCGCAACATTGTGGTTTGACTGTGGCTTGCATCGCCGGCTCTTTCCAGCCAGCACAGCCCCATGATTCGTCTCGATAACATCAGCAAGCAGAACGGACATCAGATCCTGTTCATCGACGCGTCGATGGGCCTCCAGAAGGGCGAGAAGGTGGGGCTTGTCGGGCCCAATGGCGCCGGCAAGACGACGATTTTCCGGATGATCGCGGGCGAGGAGCAGCCCGACGACGGCCAGGTGACGATCGATCCCGGCATGACGATCGGCTACTTCAGCCAGGATGTCGGCGAGATGTCGGGCATGAGCGCGGTCGCGGCGGTGATGGATGGCGTCGGGCCGGTGAGCGCGCTCGCCACCGAAATGGCCCGGCTCGAGGCGGCGATGGTCGATCCGGCACTGGCTGGTAATGGGGCCGCCGACATGGATGCGATCGTCGAGCGCTATGGCGAGGTGCAGGGGCGCTTCGAGGAGCTCGATGGCTATGCGCTGGAGGCGCGGGCGCGCGAGGTGCTGGGCGGTCTGAGTTTCAGCCAGGAACGCATGGACGGCGACGTCGGCCTGCTGTCCGGCGGCTGGAAGATGCGTGTGGCGCTCGCCCGCATCCTGCTGATGCGGCCCGACGGCATGCTGCTCGACGAGCCGAGCAACCATCTCGACCTCGAAAGCCTGATCTGGCTGGAGGAGTTCCTCGAGAAGTACGAGGGCGCGTTGCTGATGACGTCGCACGATCGCGAGTTCATGAACCGCATCATCGGCAAGGTCGTGGAGATCGACGGTGGCTCGCTCATCACCTATTCGGGCGATCTGGATTTCTTCGACGCGCAGCGGGCGCTCGGCGAAATGCAGCGCCAGGCGCAATACGAGCGACAGCAGGCGATGCTCGCCAAGGAGCTGAAGTTCATCGAGCGCTTCAAGGCGCGCGCGTCTCACGCCGCCCAGGTCCAGAGCCGGGTGAAGAAGCTGGACAAGATCGAGAAGGTGGAACCGCCGCGGCGCCGCCAGTCCGTCCAGTTCGACTTCCGCGCGCCGCCGCGCTCGGGCGAGGACGTCGTGAGCTTCAGGAACGTGCACAAGGGCTATGGCACGCAGCCGATCTATGCGGGGTTCGACTTCCGCCTGCGTCGCCGGGAACGCTGGTGCGTCCTGGGCGTCAACGGCGCGGGCAAATCCACGCTGCTGAAGCTGGTGGCCGGCGCGACCGAGCCGGACCGGGGCACTGTCACGCTCGGCGCCAGCGTCAGGATGGGCTATTTCGCCCAGCACTCCATGGACCTGCTGGACGGCGACGATACGGTCTTCGAGTCGCTCGATGAATCGTTCCCGCAGGCAGGCACGGGCGCGCTGAAGTCGCTGGCCGGCTGCTTCGGCTTCTCCGGCGACGATATCGAGAAGCCCTGCCGCGTGCTGTCGGGCGGGGAGAAGGCGCGTCTGGTGATGGCCAAGATGCTGTACGATCCGCCCAACTTCCTGGTGCTCGATGAGCCGACGAACCATCTCGATATGGCGACGAAGGAGATGCTGGTCGCGGCCCTGGCGGACTTCGAGGGCACCATGCTGTTCGTGAGCCACGATCGCCACTTCCTGGCCGCGCTCTCGAACCGCGTGCTGGAGCTGACGCCCGAGGGCGTTCATCAGTACGGCGGCGGCTACACGGAATATGTGGCGCGGACGGGCCAGGAAGCGCCGGGTCTTCACCCAAACGGGTAGGGGGCGCCCATGAAAGAGAACAGCACGACTCCAGTCGCGCTCTTATTCTTGTCATCCGCGGCGGAGTAACCTCCGCCTTGAGCGAATAGGCGCAATCGAGTGCGTTGCACTCGAATCGCGCAGAACGATCTAACGCTGGCTGGACCGCCTTGTCGCTCTACGCGGCCGCCTTCACGCCACTCTGCTTTGCCACCACCCCGCGTTGCTGCAGGTCGCCGATCTCGTCGCGCGACAGGCCGAGGTCGCGCAGGATTTCGTCGCCATGCTCCCCCAGCAGGGGCGCGCCACGGCTCAGTTCGGGCGGGGTCTTCGAGTAGCGGGCGGCGGGGCGGGTCTGGCGCAGGCGGCCGGCGACGGGATGGTCGCTTTCCAGCAGGATCTCGCTCGCCAGCACCTGCGGATGTTCGATCACCTCGCCGCGGGTCAGGGCCGGCGCGCAGGGGACATCCGCAGCCTCGAGGCGCGCCATCCATTCGGCCGTCGTCCGGGTCTTCAGCACCTCCTGGATCAGGGCAAGGCGCGCATCGATGTTCTGGTCGCGCAACGCCGGCGTCTTGAAGCGCGGATCGTCGAGCAATTCCGGCCGCTCGAAGGCAGCGGCCAGATTGGCCCATTCCTTGTTGCTCATGACGGCGACGGTCATGTGCCCGTCCTTAGTCTCATAGATCAGGTCGATGAAGCTCGCCGCGGTCTGCGCCGACACCGTGCGGCCGACATAGGTCTGGCCGCCCATGTCCGAGGCCCAGAGAAAGGCCAGCACGGCATCCAGCATCGACAGCCGGACATGCTGGCCTTTGCCCGTCCTGAGCTTGGCGACGAGCGCCGCGCTGATCGCCTGTGCCGCCGTGACGGCCGTGAGCTTGTCGGGGAGCACGGTGCGCACGAGCCGTGGCCGCTCGGCGTCGGAGCCGGCCTGCACGGTGGTGAGACCGGAGAGCGCCTGGACGATCGGATCGTACACGCCCTTGTGGATCCACGGCCCGCGCTCGCCGAAGCCGCTGATCGACACATAGATGATGTCGGGAGCGGACTTGCGGATATCGTCCTCGGCGAGGCCAAGCCGTTCGACGACGCCGGGACGGAAATTCTGCACCAGGACATCCGCGCTCGCGGCGAGGCGCTTCACCAGAGCGACGCCGTCGGCAGTCTTCAAATCGATCGCGATCGAGCGCTTGTTCCGGTTCAGGTTGAGAAACGACGCGGCCATGCCGTTGCTGCGATTGCCGCCGGCGCGCGTGTGGTCGCCCTGGCCCGGCATCTCGACCTTGATCACGTCGGCGCCCTGATCGCCCAGGATCATCGTCGCCCAGGGCCCCGACAGCATCGATGTGAGGTCGATGATGCGGATACCGCTCAGTGGTCCCATGGCTTGCCTCCCCAATGTCCAAAGTCAGAAAATGTTCTCGGGCGACACGCCAAGCATGACCTGGCCGACCGTCTCGTAGTGCAGTATGCGCCCCTGGCCCTGTTGCGCGACCGTGTCGATGTCGCGCAGACGGCGTTCGAACGGATTTTCCTCGAACACCGCCATCGCGCCGCAATCGTGAAACAGCGTATTGACGATCTGACGCGACGACTGGATGGCCCAGGTGGAAGCGAGACGCAGCCGGGTCCGTTGATCGAGGTCCATCTCGCCCTGTTCCTCGATCGTTTCCAGCGCTTCGTCTGCCGCAGCGTGAAGGAAGTAACGCGCCGACCGCCAGCTCGCCTCGGACTGCGCCACGTGGCTCTGGACCACGTTGTTCTCCACCATCGGCTTGCCGGCGCCACGGCGGGTCTTCTCCCGCGGCAGGCCCAGGAACGCGTCCATCGTGCCACGGGCGATGCCGAGGGCGACGCCACCGAACCCGATCGAGTAGAGCTGGTTGCTGGTGAAGCGGTAAAGCGGGCTGTCGCTCCGGCGGTCGCGCGGATCGTCGCGCCAGATGGCGCGCTCGTGCGGAACGAACAGGTTGTCGACGGAGTACTCGTTGCTGGCCGTGCCGCGCAGTCCCAGCGTGTACCAGATATCGTGAAAGGTGGCGCTCGACCGGGGATACAGGAAGGTTTTCGTTTCCTTCGTGCCCGCCACCCGCAGATGCGCGCCAAGCCAGGTGGCGTTCTGGCTGCCGCTCATGAAGCGCCATTTGCCGGTGATGCGATAGCCACCTTCCACGGGCGTGGCTTCGTAGGGCGAGCCGGGAGGTCCCCAGGCGACGATTCCATCCGGCTTGCCAAAAATCTCCCGGGCAATTTTCGGAGGGAGATAGGCGCTCGTGGTCGAGCAGCCGTTGCTTTGACACACCACCCAGCCGGTGGATCCATCGGCAATGGCGAGCGCTTCAGTCACCTGGGCAAAGGTCGAGGGCCTGAGCTCTATTCCGCCGACGGATTTCGTCTTCAGCATGGTGAAGAACCCGCCATCGACCAGGGCCTTGATGACGGGCTTGGTGAGTTCCCGGATTTCGTCGTGTTCGTCCGCGGCCGCGGCGATCAGGGACATGAGATCGCGCGCTTTCTGGACCTGCGGATGGACGGCCGGCATCGTGTTTCTCCTGCTCCGCGAAAGCCCGGGCCTCACCACTTGTAGACCTTCTGCAGCGTTCCTCCCATGAGGGCCGCCTTGTCGCTGGCCGACAGGCGCTGGCTGTCACGGAATGGTGCCACGCCCTGCTCATAGGTCAGCATGCCGATCGTGCGGGTCCAGTCGGTGCCCCACATGCAGCGATCCAGCCCGAACGCATCGATGATCCGCAGCACCGGCGCCCAGATATCGTCGTACGGGAACGGCCGGTCCGACATCGTGCAGGCGCCGCTCACCTTCACCCGGACGTTTCGATAGCGCGCCAGTCCGAGCAGCTTCGGCAGGTCGGCCCAGACATCGGCGGGAACCGGCGGGCGCATGGGCTGCAGCAGGCCGAGATGGTCGATCACGATGACCGTGTCGGGATGTCGCTGGATATGCGGCAGGCCCTTGTCGAGCATGCCCCAGCACAGCAGGTTGACCGGCAGGCCGTGCCGGCCGGCGGCCGCGAAGGCGCGGTGCAGGCCGGAATGGTCGGCGTCCATCGGCAGGTCCTTGCCCCTGTCCTGGCCCATGCGGATGCGAATGCCGCGCGCGCCCGGCGTCTTCGCCCACCGCGCCACCACGTCGTCGATCGCGGGATCGGTCGCGTCGACCGGCGTCACGACCCGGAACTTGTCGGGCCAGGCGCTGTAGACTTCGAGCGCGTAGCTCGGATCGTATTTGTAGGCGGCGAACGACGACACCATGATCGCGCCGTCGACGCCGACACTGGTCATCGCCGCGACCATTTCCTCGCCCGTGGCGGACAGGAGCCCATGCGAAGGGCTGGCCCACGGCCGACCCGGATGGTCCCGATCGAAGGGATGGACCTGTACGTCGATGACGGGCATGGCCTTGTTCTAGCGGTACCTGGCCTACCTGTACTTGGCCTCGGACGGCGCGATCATCGTGCCGCGGATGGCAACCGCCTTCTGGCCGACGAACCACTCGGCGGGCAGATTGCTCCAGGCGGGATAGTGGGGCGACGCGCGGTGGGCTTGGAGCGCGGCGTCGTCCCGATAGACCTCGTAGAAGTAGATCGTGTTCGGGTCGTTGTCGTCCTGGATAACGTCGAAGCGCAGGCAGCCTGGTTCGTCTTCACGCGAGCCGCGCCCATCCTCGAGGGCGCCTTTCAGGATCTGGTCACGGTATTCCGGTTTCATGCGGACCGTCACGAATATCGCTCTCATGCAGGTTCTCCTTCGGTTGCCGTCATCGTCCCCTCAGGGAAGACAGGTTACAATAGCTCACCCGACGGTACACACTACGGAGGCTCGCATGCTGGAAACACGGGAAGGCGGATGTCATTGCGGCCGCGTGCGGTTCCGCGCCGAGGTCGATCTCGACCTCTTGTCCTCCTGCAGCTGCTCGATCTGCACCAAGAAGGGCATCCTGCACCTCGGGACCGACCCCGCCACCTTCCAGCTGCTGCGCGGCAAGACCGCGCTCAAGGCCTACACCTTCGGCACCGGCGTCGCGCAGCACACCTTCTGCGCGCAATGCGGCATGCACGCCTTTTACATCCCGCGCGCCAACCCGCACCGGATCAGCGTCAATGCCCGCTGCCTGGACGACATCGACGGGCCGAGCCTGACGCCCAAACGGTTCTTCGACGGCCGTCACTGGGAGGACGCCCAGCGGCGCCGGATCGCGGAGACCGGCCAGGCGCCGCCGCCGGACGCGCACGGCGCCAAGACGCTGCAGGCCATCCTCGACCGCGCGCCGGAGTAGGGGCTCGCCGGCGTCGCGCCCATGCGCGGCTGAAATCCATCGGTGTTCCGACGCCTTGAGACCTACGGTGTGGACACATCTTCATGTTCCTCTCCCCCGCTAGGGGGAGAGGCTAGGTGAGGGGGCAACGACGTGCGCATCCCCCTCACCCAACCTCTCCCCCTAGCGGGGGAGAGGAGCCCGATTTAGAGATGTGTCATACCCTAGACCTTGAAATGGGAGGACAGGATGCGACTGCGGGGCAAGGTGGCGCTGCTGACCGGCGCGGCGGCGGGGATCAAGGGCGAGCTGATGGGCTTCGGTGGCGCGGCGGCGCATCTGTTCGTGCGCGAGGGCGCCAAGGTGGTGCTGACCGATATCCGCGATGAATTGGGCGAGCGCGCAGCCGCGGCCCTGCGCGCCGATGGGCATGATGCGCGTTACCTGCATCTCGACGTGACATCGGAACAGAATTGGGCCCAGGTGGTCGACGCGGTGATGGCGGCGCACGGACGGCTGGACATCCTGTTCAACAATGCCGGTGTCGCCTTTCAAGCCAAGGTCGAGGACATCACGTTGGAGATCTGGGAACGCGAGCTTGGTGTTCATGCCAAGGGGGTTTTCCTCGGCACCCGCACGGCGATCCCGGCCATGCGCAAGGGCGGTGGCGGGTCGATCATCAATACCTCCTCGGTCATGGGCATCGTCGGCAGTCCCACGTCGCCGGCCTATTCCGCCGCCAAGGGCGCCATCACGCTCTTCACCAAGTCGGCGGCGTTGCAATATGCCAAGGAGAATATCCGCATCAACTCGGTGCATCCGGGCTATGCGGATTCGCCGCTGACCGAGAAGCGCTTCAGCGATCCGGCGGTGCGCAAGGAGTTGATCGGTCGCACGCCGATGGGGCGGCTCGGCACCGCCGAGGACATCGCCAATGGCGTGCTGTTCCTGGCGTCCGACGAATCATCCTGGATGACCGGCTCGGAATTGGTGATCGATGGCGGCATGACGGCGCAGTAGGCTACTTTGTCGTCAGCGGCGGAGTAAACTCCGCCTCGAGCGCAGCGAAGGACCTAGCGTTCGCGACAGCGCGGTGTTGAAGCCTTAGGTCCTTCGGCTTCGCCTCAGGACGACAGTCAATGAGGAGATACGCGACGATGGTCAAGACGGTCCTGTATGCGGAAAAACTCTACGACAACGACAAGGTCGAGCGCGAGGTGTTCGGGTCCGACGTGCGCGTGGTGTGGCGCAACGTCGCCGACCTGTCGCAGCTCGAGGAGCGCGACTGCGCCGAGATCGACGGCCTGATGGTGATGCGGCACGCGGTGACCGCCGAATACCTGGCCAGATTCCCCAGGCTCGCCTGTGTCGTGCGCATGGGTGTCGGCTACGACAAGATCGATCGCAAGGCAGCCGCCCAGCGAAAGGTGATGGTGTGCAACGTGCCGGACTACGGCACCACCGAGGTGGCCGACCACGCGCTGGCCCTTGCCCTCTCGCTCCGCCGCGGCATCGCGCTCCACCTCGAGGCGCAACGCCGGCCGCAGCCTGCGCCGTGGAGCTACGTGCGCGACCCGCTGCTCCGGCGCAACGGGGTGCAGACCTTCGGCATCGTCGGTCTGGGCCGCATCGGCACGGCGGCGGCACTCAGGGCAAAGGCTTTCCAGTTCCGCGTCATCGCCTACGACCCCTACATGCCGAACGGCACCGAACTGGGCGTCGGCGTCGAACGCGTGCGCTCGCTCGAGGCACTGATGGAGCAGACGGATACGTTGTCGATCCACGCACCTCTCACTCCGGACACCCGCGGGATGATCTCGCGCGCCATGCTGGAGCGCATGCCGAAGGGAGGCGTGGTGGTCAATACCGCGCGCGGGCCGATCGTCGACGTCGACGCGCTCGCCGACCTGCTGAAACGCGGACACCTTGCCGGGGTCGGACTCGACGTTCTTCCGGTGGAGCCGCCGGTCGAACCCGTCCCGGAGCTGCTGCGCGCCTACCGGGCGCGCGAGCCGTGGTGCGAGGGGCGGCTGATCATCACGCCGCATTCTGCTTTCTTCACGCCGGAGGCCTGGGACGACACCAGGCTCAAGGCGGCGGAAACCATGCGCGCGGCACTGGTCGGACCGCGGCCGCAGAACGTCATCACACCGGAGATGTTTTAGAGCACAGACCAATCAGGTCGAACCAATCGACCTCACCCTGAGGAGCGGTCCGTAGGACCGCGTCTCGAAGGGTGGGAACGAGCACCTGCCTGGTGCCTATCCTTCGAGACGCTCGCTTCGCTCGCTCCTCAGGATGAGGTATTCGGTTTGGGTCATGACCTGATATCCGGCTCGACGAGCTTCTTCAGATTGTCGAGCGATTCCTGCCAGCCGAGGTAACAGCCCTCCACGGGGATGACGTCCGGCACACCTTCCTGGACGACGTTCAGTTCGGTGCCGACGACGACCTTCTTCAGGGTGACCGTGACCGTCATCTCACCCGGTAGGTTGGGATCGTCGAACTTGTCCGTGTAGCGCAGGCGTTCGTTGGGCACGAGCTCGAGGTATTTGCCGCCAAACGAGTGACTGTCTCCCGTGGTGAAATTGCGGAAGGACATCTTGTGGGTGCCGCCGACGCGCGCCTCCAGATGATGGACGGTGCAGGCAAAGCCATTCGGTGGCAGCCACTTCGCCATCGCATCGGCCTCGATGAAGGCGCGGTAGACTTTCTCAGGGCTCGTCGCGAGGACTCGATGAAGGCGAACTGTGCTGGGCATGGTCCTGTTCCCTGTTGTGCGATGTTGCCGGCCGGCGCACGGCGATCATAGCCGGGACGGGGGCCGCAGGCGATCAGCCGAGCCTCGATGGACATGCGCCAGGCTGCTGCCACGTGTGATCGCTGCACGATCGAGTGGGAGTGACCGCGAAGCGGTCAGAACAGCATCCACCTCACCCTGAGGAGCGCCCGCAGGGCGCGTCTCGAAGGGTGGGAACAAGCGCCACGTTTGCTGTCCATCCTTCGAGACGCCGCGCCATGCGCGGCTCCTCAGGACGAGGTTGTGCCTCCCGAAGTGCAGGAACGATCAGCCCGGGGCGAGCGCCGGCGGGCGGACCGCAATCGGCGCGTGGAAGCGCCGGGCGGCGAGCGCGCCCAGCACGATGAAGATCATCAGGACGGCGAGCTGGGCCAGCAGGAACGCCGGTGCCGAGCGCGTCGGTGCCAGTGCGCGCAGCACCTCGATCTTGCCGAAGGACTGGGCCACGCCGATCACGACATTGAGGTAGAGCGCGGTCACCACGCCGAAGACGTAGATGCGGCGCCATGGGCCGGCCAGGCGGTAGACGTAAAGCGCCACGATCGCCGGCAGCAGGACGGCCAGCGACAGGGCGCCGACGATCTGGCCGAGGCCGATGCGCGTGAGGGGAAACATGAAGCCCGTCACGCTGGTCGCGGTCGTGGCCAGCAGGAACAGCGCCGTCAGGGCCGCCGGCGTCCGCGCCCCCGCCGCGCCCAGCATCTTTGCCAGGACGAGGAAGCCGGACGCCATGCCGATCAGGCTGAGGACGACATGCACGGATGTGAAGGTCGACAACGACATGGCGTTTTCCCTGGTTGGACGCTCAACTCTTCTTGGTGACGACCACTTCGAGATATTCGCTGGGCACGACCAGGCTGCCGTCCTTGGCCAGGTCGAACCTGGTCAACAGCGCCAGCAGATCGTTCTCGAGGCCGTTCTGGTGGGCGGCATCCAGCGCGGCGAAGGTCTTGTGGACCGGGCCGTAGTAGGTGCGGAAAATCTCGATCCAGTGCGCCGCCGACTTGTAGCGGAACATGAAGGTCCTGGCCGTCGCGGCGACGCTCGCCGTTGGACCGAACAACCCGTCGAGATGGGCCTTGTTGCCCCACAGCGCCGGCGACCTGACGCCGGGTGCCGGCGGCACGTACTTGCCGATGGTCCTGAAGAGCTGGCCGATGAAGCTCTCCGGCGTCCAGTTGGCGAGGCCGATCTTGCCTCCCTTGCGGCAGACGCGCAGCAGCTCGGCTGCGGCCTGTTCCTGGTTGGGCGTGAACATCACGCCGAAGGTCGAGAGCACGATGTCGAAGCTGGCATCGTCGAACGGCAGCGCCTCGGCGTCGGCTTCCCGGAAGGTGACGGCCAGGCGGTCGGCGGCGGCCCGCGCGCGGCCCTGCTCGAGCAGGGACGCCACATAGTCGGTCGACACCACCTCGGCGAAACGCCGTGCGGCGGCCAATGTCGCGTTGCCGCTGCCGGCGGCGACGTCGAGCACGCGCTGGGTGCTGCGCAGGTCGACGGCCTCGCACAGGCTCTCGCCCACGATCTGCAGGGTGTTGCCGATCACGGCGTAGTCGCCGGAGCCCCAGGCGACCTTCTGGCGGCCTTTGATGGTGCCAAGATCGATGGCCGCGGGGATGGCTGTCTGGATGTTCATGGTATTTGTCTCCTGTTGTCGGTTGCTGGGTTCAGGCCGCGGCGCTGGCCGGGGCCGGGTCGTCGCGGACGACTACCGTGTTCACGACCGGGAAGATCTGGTCGCCCGGCATGCCGACGCGCCGGGCGTGCTCGCGGATCGACTCGGGATCGCGCGCTTCGTAGATGCAGAAGGTGCCGAGGCGGCCGTCGGCCTCCTTGACGACGTAGCTGCGGATCCAGCGGACGCGGTCGGACATCTCCTCGTTGCCGACCTTGGCCGATTTGGCGCCGGCGGTTTCGAGGTCCGGCGCGGTCGCCCAGGCACTCGGGCGGCGGATGACGTAGAGATCCATGAGGCGTACTCCTTGTGCTGACAGCCGCTATCTAGGCGCTGCCGGGCCGGGGGCGAATGACCGGGCGTCCGGGTCGCTTGACAGGGCGTCGGAATCTGCCGAGTCCTGTCGCCATGGCCTCCGATGCCCTGTCCGACGTGCTGCGAACCGTGCGGCTGACCGGCGCCACCTTCTTCGACGTCGTGGCGCGCGATCCGTGGTGCGCCGAGCAGCCGACGCGCGAGATGGTGCTGCCCAAGGTCCTGCCCGGCGCCGAGCACCTGATCTCCTATCACCTGGTCACCGAGGGCCGCTGCTTCGCGGGCCTCCTCAATGAGGAGCAGTTCGCGGTCGAGGCGGGCGAGGTCATCGTCTTCACCCGGGGCGATCCGCATGTCGTGTCGAGCCATCCCGGCATGCGCGCCCAGCCGGTGACGCCCGAGGAGGTCGCATTCGCGACGGCGGGCCCGCTGCCGTTCTTCCGCACCCTGGGCGAGGAGGGGCCGGCCTCGGTCAAGCTCACCTGCGGGTTCCTGGCCTGCGATGCCGCGCCCTTCAATCCGCTGCTCGACAACCTGCCGCCGGTCATCAAGTCGGGCAAGGCCGCGGGCGACGACGCGCCGTGGCTCGGCCAGTTCATCCAGCTCGCCACGATGGAATCGAAGAACAAGCGCGCCGGCGGCGAGGGCGTGCTGGCCAAGCTCAGCGAGCTGATGTTCATCGAGGTGGTGCGGCGCTACATCGAGACCCTGCCGGACGAACAGGCGGGTTGGCTGGCCGGCCTGCGCGATCCCTTCGTCGGCAAGGCGCTGTCGGCGATGCACGCCGCCCCGGTGCGGCCCTGGACGATCGAGGAGCTGGCGCGCGACGTCGGCCTCTCGCGCTCGGTGCTGGCCGAGCGCTTCAACGACCTGGTCGGCATGCCGCCGATGCACTACCTCGCCAAATGGCGCATGCAGATCGCCGCGGGCCTGTTGAGCGGCGGCAGCGTCAACATCGCCACCATCGCCAACGAGACCGGCTACAGCTCGGAGGCCGCCTTCAGCCGCGCCTTCAAGAAGATGGTGGGCGTTCCGCCGTCGGCATGGCGGCGGCGGGCGGGCTAGGACGAGGGTTTTTCCGGCGGCGATTGACTCAAGCCTTTCCTCCCCAGTCTGCTGGGGAGGTGCCCGCGTCTTACGCGGGCGGAGGGGTCATGAGTCATGGACTGAGACCTCTGACCCCTCCGACGCCTATGCGGCTTGGTTACAAGCCGCCAGACGGCGCCACCTCCCCATATGAATGGGGAGGAAAGCGATTCGACGCTCGTCGGAAAGACTCTAGAACCAGGTGCGCAAAGTGCGGAAAGTCACTTGCCGATCTGGACCGCGCTCGGCGTCTTGGCCTCGCGCGCGCGCCGCGTGAAGGACACGGCATAGGCGGCGGACCGCGCCTGGAGCAGCGGATCGTCCGACGGCGCAATGCCGACCGGCAGCATCAGCGGATCGAAATTGGTGTCGCGGCAGTTGCCCGCCGCCTCGCTCTGCAGGGCCGTCACGGTGAGCGTGCCGGCGTCGATCTTCTCGCGGCCCGGCGGCCAGGGCAGCGTCGCGTCATCGGTCGGGTCGCCGGGCTGGCCGACCACCAGGACGAGACGCCATTGCATCGGACCCCGGGCGATGCGCTGGGCCAGGGCGTCGAACAGGTAGTTCCTGGCCTCGGGCTTGTCGGGCGGATGCGGCGCGAATTCATCGAGCGGCACCATCGACCAGCGCACCGCCGTCGCCGTGCCCGCCCCGTCGATCAGGCGGAAGGCGTTGAGGCTGTTGTAGGTCGCATTGGCAAAGCCCGACGAGAAGACATGCGCCTTGATGAGGAGGAGCGCCCTGGCCGTTTCGGGTCGCGCCCCGAGGAGCGCCTTGATCTTCCCGGGATCGGGCTTGCCGGTGGCCGGATCGGGCGTGATCGCGATGACATTGTCGTGGAAGCCCTGGGCATCCCGGACCGGAAAGACGGGAACGGCGTTCATGCCGGTGCGCCACGTCTCGTCGTCCGGCAGCGCGAAGCTCAGTGCCATGCTGCGCACCGAATTGGGCCCGTCGCTCATCGTCGGCAGGCCGCCCGCCAGCGCAAAGCGGCCCGACACTTCCACCCGCCGCCCGCTCGTGAACACCGAGGCCCGGGAAAGCCGCGCGCCCGCGCCGTTGCTGTCGAACCAGCCGGCGAGGCACACGCCCTTGGAGTGATTGCGCCGGAAGCCGGGGTGCGGGCCGTTGCCCGCCTCCAGCGCGTCGACCACGGGCGCGAGGTTGAGCTCCTGGGACGCCAGCGGGCCCGCCAGCCCGGCGAAAGTGGCGACGACGAGGAGTGCTGCCAGACCATATCGCGCCGCCGGCAGGCCGGGAGTGTCGTTCGACATCGATCGTCATCCGAAGGGGCCGATTAACGGCATCGCAATATACAACCAGCCTGCCGGGCGCCAGACATGTCTCAGCCGGAAAGACACCATGTCTTCAGTTGCGTGCAGGGCGTAGCAACTTCGGTAAGGACCATAATCGTCGGATCGACGCGGTTGGGCTTATAGTCAGCCGATGATGATGCGAGCCGTCTGCGTGCCGGGCATCGGCCGCGGTTATCCAACGGTTTATTTAACCGTGGAGGCTCTCCGCGACCGGTGGAGCGACTTCGGTAAGGACCATAATCGTCGGTTCAGGTCGGTCGGGCGTAGGATGGGCGGCATGATGCTCCGGACCACCCTGACGATCGCTGTCGCTGCCAACCGGTCTGCGGCACGTTTGCCGATTCGCGAGCCCTCGCGAGGCTCGCGGATCGTTCCCGAAAATCGACGCAAGTGCCTGAACGAGCAGGCGTTTTCGGCAGGACCGCAAGAGACTCGTGAGGAGGTGCCGCGCCGCGCAGGCGGGCTGTGGCGGGAATGTGGGAAACTGCCGGAAAAGCTCGACGCCATCGGCATCCAACACGTCTCACGGACGTGGGAAACCGGGAGACCTTCCGCGCCATGAAGCTCCGCTCAAAATTTCTCGTCGTCATCCTCGCCTTCCTGCTGGCATCTCCCGCGGCCGCCCAGAAGGTCGACATCGTCGATGGCGGCTCGATGTACGTCGACGGCACGCTCTACAAACTGTGGGGCATCGCCGGGCCCGAGGCCAAGCAGCTCTGCGACGACGGCTGGCCGATCGGCCTGGAGGCGATCCGCGCCCTGGCCGGGCTGATGGCCGGCCGGCAGTCGGTCGTCTGCGTGCCGCGCGAGAGGGATCAGAACCGGGTGATGATGGCGGTGTGCAAGGCCGACGGCCGCGACGACCTCGGCGCCGCCATGGTGCGCGACGGCATGGCCTGGGCCGATCGCTACTACAGCGACGACTACATCGATCTCGAACGCGATGCGCGCTACGCGCGGCGCGGCCGGCACGACCATAGTTGCGAGCTGCCCGTCTGGCTGCAGAATCGCGTGACGCCGCCGGCAAGGAGCAGGAAGTGACCACGACGGTCATCTACGGCATCAGGAACTGCGACACGATGAAGAAGGCGCGCGCCTGGCTCGACAGGAAGGGCGTGGCCTACGCCTTCCACGACTACAAGGCCGCAGGCGTCGCGCGCGGCCAGCTCGAAGGCTGGGCGGGCACGGTCGGCTGGGAGGTCCTGCTCAACCGCGCCGGCACGACCTTCCGCAAGCTCTCCGACAAGGACAAGGAGGGCTTGAGCGAAAAGAAGGCAATCGCGCTGATGCTGGCCCAGCCGTCGATGATCAAACGGCCGGTGCTCGAGGCCGGCGGCAAGCTGCTCGTGGGCTTCAAGCCCGAGCAGTACGAAAAGGCGTTCCGCTAGAGTCTTTCCCTCCCCCGTCTTCGGGGGAGGTGTCGCGGTCGTACCGCGACGGAGGGGGCATGAGTCTCGAACCCCTCCGTCAGCGTAAGACGCTGACACCTCCCCTGAAGACAGGGGAGGGAAGCTTGAGCGCTACTCCGTCGGTTTCGCCCGCACGCCCGGCAGCATCGCCAGCGCCAGGAGCGCGGCCAGCGTGCCGATGAAGAACGCCGCGGGATAGCCGAAGGGGCCGGCGGCGAGGCCGACCACCGGGCCGGTGAGGCCGATCGCCAGATCGAAGAAGGCGGTGAAGTTGCCGACGGCGCGGCCGCGCTGCTCGGGCGCCACGCGCCTGGTCGCCTCGACGCCCATCGCCGGGAAGATCAGCGAGAAGCCCGCGCCGGTCAGGCAAGCGCCGGCAAAAGCCACCTCGACGCTGGGCGCCAGCCACAGCAGGCACTGGCCGACCGCTTCGACCGCGAGCGAGACGGCCGCCACGCGCACGCCGCCATATTTGTCGGGCAGGTGCGAGGCCACCAGTCGGACCGCGACGTAGCCCGCGCCGAAGGCTGCGATGGCCGCCCCGGCGCCGCCCCAGCCCTGCTGGTGATAGTCGAGCGCCAGGAAGGCTGCGATCGAGGCAAAGGGCGCGGTGGCGAGGCCCAGCACGACGCCGGGCCGCCAGATCAGCCCCAGCACGGCATAGAACGGCACGCGCTCGCCGCCGCCGCCCGGCACGGCGGGGAGAGCCACGGCGATCAGCAGCGCCAGCAAGGGGGCAGCGACCGTGAGCAGGGCCACGCTGTCGAAGCCCCAGAGGTGCTGGGCGCTGAGGCCGATCGGCGCGCCGACGCCCAGCGCCACGAACATGGCGATGCCCTGCCACGACATCACGATGCTGGTCCGGGTCGGCAGCCGGGCGATGCCCCAGGCCAGGCAGCCGGTGATGAACAGCGCCTCGCCCACACCCATCACCACGCGGCCCACCAGGATGATCAGCAGGCTCACGGTAGGGCCGAACGGGGCGAGATCCGACAGCAGGTAGAGGACGCCCGAGAGGGCGGCCAGCGGCAGGCCGAGCAGCACCGCCCGGCGCGGTCCCGCCCGGTCGCTCACCGTGCCTGCCTGGTGGCGTATCAGCACCGTGGCGGCAGATTGCAGGCCGATCACGATGCCCACGACCACCGGGTCGAAGCCCAGACGGTGGTTGACGTGGAGCGAGAGGGCCGCGATCGGGATGCCGACGGCCAGGAAGCCCAGGAAGACGATGCCGGCCAGGGGGCCCAACGCCGCGATCACCGCCCTCATGATTTCGCCGCTTTCCGGTTACAGTACATGAAACAATATTATCATTGTTTTTCAATTACTTGAAAGATTATCTTGACGTTGTTTATGAATTTAGCGACTTTACCTCCTCAGTAAATGAATAATGAAGCGGACCAAGATATTCGGTCCATCCCCCTCGAAAAGGTGCGTGTCATGAAATCCAGGATTGTTGCGCTCCTCGCGCTGCCGTTGGCGTTGTCGCTCGGTGCGTGCGGCGAATCGATGGTCGAGCGTGTTGCCTCGGGCGGCGGAATCGGCGCCGGTGCAGGCCTTGCGGTCGGCGCCATCGCCGGCTGGCCGCTGGTGCTTCCCATCATCGCCGGCGGCGTGGCCGGTGCTGCCATCGGCGCCGCGACCGCCCCCAAGCAGGGCGACTAAGGCGGTTTCACAACCGCTGCTGCCGTTTCCGAACGGCTAACCCAGCAGCAGGCGAAGCTTGCGGTCGAAGACGGCGAGCACGTCTTCGAGCGTGTCGCCGTGCGCCAATTTGCGCGGGCCGTTGTAGACCATGTAGCTGCCGCCCCCGTTTGATCCATTGACGCCGCCGGGGATCTTGGCGATGGCGAACAACGGCTGTTCGGCGGCATGGCGGAAGATCGAGAAAATCGCCATGCCCGGCCGGAAGTCGATGGCATAGTCGCGCCATTCGCCTGACGCGACCCGCACGCTGTAGAGACTGAGCAGCCGATTGAGTTCGCGGCGGTCGAAGGAAACGATCCGGCGACGCGCCTTCTGATCGGCCAGACGGTACAGATTGGTCATGCCTTGCGGCCAATTGTTGCAGAACGTCAGAGCGGCTTCCACTGAAATGGAACCGCGCAGCGGTTCCATTTCAGTGGAAACGCATTGTACGAGGCGTTTCCGTCAAGACCCGTCCACGGTTTGCCAAATCCCGGGTGGGCCGCTATGAACCGCCGCTGAAGCTGTTGATATTTCGCAATAATCTCGGAGTACCCGCGTGTCCGACCAGGCTGCCTTTCAGGAAGTCGACGATGCCGTCCGCCAGGACGATCTTACGGCTTGGTGGAAGCGCTGGGGCACCCTCCTGATCGTCGCCGTCGTGGTCATGCTGGCCGCCGTGATCGGCCTGATGCAATGGCGCAAGTACGAGAATGGCCAGCGCGAGGTCGCCGGTGCCGCCTATTCCGCGGCGCTGGCCAGGATCGGGACGGACAATGCCGGTGCCCGGGTCGAGCTGGACAAGCAGGCGGTGAGCGCGCCCGAGCCCTACCGCTCGCTGGCGGCGCTGGCCGCCGCCCAGCTCCTCGACCCGCCGGGCGCGGAAATCGCCGCCCTGATCGCCGTGGCGCCCAAATTGCCGACCACCGAACTCTCCGACCTCGCCATCGTGATCGCAGCCTTCCACAGCCTCGACACCGACAAGGCCGACGAGACGATCGCGCGGCTGGCGCCGCTGGCCGCGCCCGACCGGCCGTTCCATGCCAGCGTGCTGGAGCTGCAGGCGCTGGCCGCCCTGCGCAAGGGCGACGTCAAGAAGGCGCGCGAGGTGTGGAACGAGATCCTCAAGGACCAAGTCGTCGCGCAAGGCGCCGCCCAGCGTGCCCAGGCGCTGCTCAATCTCTACGCCGAGCCGCAGGCCGTGCCGGGGACCAAGTAGGAAATGCTGCGCGTTGCCATCGCTGTCGCACTGCTCGCGGTATCGCTCACCGGTTGCGATTCGGCCGGCGATATGCTCGACGGCATCCTCGGCAAGCGGAAGACGCCGCTGGCCGGCGAGAGGGTCGCGGTGTTCGCCGATCGCGGTGAGCTCGAGCCCGACAAGGAAGCCGCCAATATCCAGGTCGTGCTGCCGGCGCCGGCGGTCAACGATTCCTGGCCGCAGTCCGGCGGCTTCGCCAACTACGCCATGCAGCACCTGGCGGTCGGTGACGCGCCCCAGGTCATCTGGAGCGCCGACATCGGCGCGGGCTCTTCGTCCTCGCGCGTCCTGACCACGCCGCCGGTGGTGGCCGACGGCAAGGTCTTCGCCAAGGACGCCCAGAGCACCGTCTCGGCCTACAACGCCGACACCGGCCAGCGGATCTGGAGCGTCACGCTTAAGCCCGACAAGGCGCGCGACACCGACGAGTTCGGCGGCGGCCTGGCCTACTACGGCGGCCGGCTGTTCGTGACCACGGGGTTTGCCGAGATTTTCTCGCTCGATCCCGCCGACGGCAAGGAGATCTGGTTCTCGACGACGAGCGCGCCGGTGCGCGGCGCGCCTTTGGTGTTCGGCGATCGCGTGTTCTGCGTCTCGATCGACAACAAGCTGCATGCGATGGCCGCGGTCGACGGCTCGGACCTGTGGTCGTTCACCGGCCTGTCGGAGACCGCGGGCTATGTCGGCGGCAGCAGCCCGGCGGGCTCGGGCGATTTCGTCGTGGCGCCGTTCACCTCGGGCGAGCTCGCCAGCTTCAGGCTGGATAACGGCCGGCCGGTCTGGAACGAATCGCTGGTCGGCCCGCGCCGCGAGGCCCGCGCCTTCGGCAACCTGGCCGACATTCGTGGCCGTCCGGTGATCGACCGCGGCGTGGTCTTCGCCATGGGTTCGGCCGGCTCGCTCACCGCCATCGACCTGCGCTCAGGCCAGCGCCAGTGGGAGCGCAACATCGGCGGCAACCAGACGCCGTGGGTGGCCGGACAGTTCGTGTTCGTGGTCACCGGCGGCGCCGACGTCGCCGCCCTCAACCGCGCCGACGGCAAGGTGAAGTGGGTGACGCCGCTCACCCAGTACGCCGACGCGAAGCGCCACAAGCCCATCCTGTGGGCGGGCCCGGTGCTGGCCGGCGACCGCCTGCTGATCGGCGGCTCGACCGGCGATCTACTGGCCCTCTCGCCCTACACCGGCGAGATCATCGGCAAGCTGGCGATCGGCAGCCCGATCCGTCTCGGGCCGGTGGTGGCCAACCGCGTCATCTATGTGCTCACCGACTCAGGCCGTCTCATTGCCCTCCGCTGACGACAGGCGACCGACACCAAGGGTGGCCCCGAGGGTGGCCCCGAGGGTGGCCATCGTCGGCCGCCCCAATGTCGGCAAGTCGACGCTGTTCAATCGCCTGGCCGGAAGCCGGCACGCCATCGTCGACGACACGCCGGGCGTGACCCGCGACGTGCGCGAGAGTCCGGCGCAGCTCGGCGACCTCAAGTTCACCCTGCTCGACACCGCCGGCTGGGAAACCGCCGACATCGCCCGGCTCGAGGGTCACATGCGCCGCTTCACCGAGCGGGCCATCGACACGGTCGATGCCGTGCTGTTCCTGATCGACGCGCGGGCGGGTGTCCTGCCGCTCGACGAGGCCTTCGCGAGCTGGCTGCGCAAGCGCCATGACAAGGTGATCGTCGTCGCCAACAAATGCGAGGGCCGCGCCGGCCAGAACGGCCTTGCCGAGGCGCACGCGTTGGGCTTCGGCCAGCCGATCCCGGTCTCGGCCGAGCACGGCGAGGGGCTGAGCGACCTGCATGAGGCGATGGCGCGCCTGATTCCGGCCGCGCCCGAAGAAGAAGAACCCGATGAGGACATCGCCGACGAGTTGAGCGACAAGCCCGCCGAGGCGGCTGCCGCTGCGGCGGCGCGGCGTCCGCTGATGCTCGCGATCGTCGGCCGGCCCAATGTTGGCAAGTCGACCTTGCTCAACCGGCTGGTCGGCGAGGAGCGCGTGCTGACTTCGCCGGTGGCCGGCACGACGCGCGACGCGATCCGCGTCGAATGGCAATGGCGTGGCCGCAAGATCCGCCTGATCGACACCGCCGGCATGCGCCGGCGCAGCCGCATCGACCACCGGCTGGAAGCCATGTCGGTCGCCGACACGCTCGATGCCATTCGCCTGGCCGACGTGGTCGTCGTCGTGCTCGATGCCGCCGACATGGCCGAAAAGCAGGACCTGACCGTCGCCGGCCGCGTGGTCGACGAGGGCCGCGCGCTGGTGATCGCGGTCAACAAGACCGACCTCCTGGAGAACGATCGCGGCGACGCCACGCGCGCCTGGCGCAAGCTCAACGACCGGCTCGAAGCCTCGTTCGCGCAGGTGAAAGACGTGCCGATCGTCGGCTTCTCGGCGCTCAACGGCCGCGGCGTCGAGCGCCTGATGCCCAAGGTGATCGAGACCTACGACATCTGGAACAAGCGCATTCCGACGCCCAAGCTCAATCGCTGGCTGCGCGAGATGGAGGTGCTGCATCCGCCGCCGCTCGCCAAGGGACGGCGCATTCGGCTGCGGTTCATGAGCCAGATCAAGACCCGGCCACCGACCTTCATCCTCTCGGCCAGCCAGGCCGACGAGCTCGGCGGCGACTACATCCGCTACCTGGTAAACCGCCTGCGCGATGATTTCGCCATGCCGGGCGTGCCGATCCGTCTCAACATGCGCAAGGCCAGGAATCCGTTCGCATCACGGGCCAAGAAGCAGCGGTAGTTTCTGCACTTTGCGCACCTGCCAGCAGGGCAGCTCAGGAGGGCAGCGCCTGATCTCCGGCGACCCACTGGCCGTTCATCGTGCAGGACGGCAGCGCCAGCTGGATCAAGCGCTCGGCATGTGCCTCCGGCGGGACAAGGCTCTGCGGGTCCTCGCCGGGAAAGGCCGTGGCGCGCATGCCGGTGCGGGTCGGGCCGGGATTGTAGAGATTGACCCGCACGTTGGTGTGCGCGCATTCGGCGGCATAGATGCCGACCAGCATGTCCAGTGCCGCCTTGCTCGTGGCATAGGCGCCCCAGTAGGGAATGACGCGACGCGAGGCGCCTGAGGTCACGAAGATCGCGCGGCCGGCGTCCGAGGCGCGCAGCAGAGGATCGAGCGAGCGGATCAGCCGCCAGTTGGCGGTGACGTTCACTGCCATGACCTGCTCGAAGGTCTTGGGTTCGATGTGGCCAACCGGGGAGAGGGTGCCCAGCACGCCGGCATTGCCCAGCAGTACGTCGAGCTTGCCGTAGCGCTCATGGAGCGCCGCCCCCAGGCGATCGATGCCGGGGCCGTCGGTGATGTCGAGCGGCACCAGCGTGGCGCTGCCGCCGGCGGCCTTGATGCGATCGTCGAGGGCTTCCAGCCCGCCCACGGTGCGTGCCACCAGGACGACGTGAGCGCCTTCCCTGGCATAGGCCAGGGCTGTTGCCGCGCCCAGGCCGCGCGAGGCGCCGGTGATCAGCGCGATGCGGCCTTTCAGCCTCATCGCCTCAAGCCGGTTCGGCGAGGAAGGAAAGCTGGCGATCCTCGACGCCCAGCTGGTCGTCGAGCGGGATCGGGTAGTCGCCGGTGAAGCAGGCGTCGCAGAAGGCCGGCTGGTTGCTGTCGCGGCCCGGCTCGCCCATGGCGCGGTAGAGGCCGTCGATCGACACAAAGGCGAGCGAATCGACCTTGATGAACTTGGCCATGCCGGCGACGTCGTAGTGCGAGGCGAGCAGCTTGTCGCGCTCAGGCGTGTCGATACCGTAGAAGCAGGGATTGGTCGTGGGCGGGGCGGCGACCCGCATATGGACTTCGCGGGCGCCGGCCTGGCGCACCATCTCGACGATCTTCATCGAGGTCGTGCCGCGCACGATCGAATCGTCGACCAGAATCACGCGCTTGCCTTCGATCAACGCCCGGTTGGCGTTGTGCTTCAGGCGCACGCCGAGATGGCGGATGTGGTCGGCCGGCTCGATGAAGGTGCGGCCGACATAATGGTTGCGGATGATCCCCAGTTCGAACGGCAGGCCCGAGCCGTGAGAATAGCCGATCGCTGCCGGCACGCCGGAATCGGGCACCGGCACGACGACGTCGGCGTCGACCGGACTCTCCTTGGCGAGCTGCATGCCGATGCGCTTGCGCGCCTCGTAGACGCCGACCCCTTCGATCTTGCTGTCGGGGCGGGCGAAATAGATGTGCTCGAAGATGCAGAAGCGGCGCGGCTGCTTGGCGAAAGGCTTGATCGAGCGCAGGCCGCTGCCGTCGACGATGACGATCTCGCCCGGCTCGACGTCGCGCACGAAGCGGGCGCCCAGGATGTCGAGTGCGCAGCTTTCCGACGTCACGATCCAGGCGTCTTCCAGGCGGCCGATACAAAGCGGTCGCACGCCCAGCGGGTCACGCACGCCGATCAGCGCCTCGTTGGTCAGCAGCAGCAGCGAATAGGCGCCTTTGACCCGGCCGAGCGCGTCGATCAGGCGGTCGACCACGGTGGAATAGTTCGAGCGGGCGACCAGGTGGTTGATCACCTCGGTGTCGGCGGTCGACTGGAACAGGCAGCCGATCCGCACCAGTTCCTTGCGCAACAGATAGGCGTTGGTCAGGTTGCCGTTGTGGGCCAGCGCCAGGCCGCCGAAGTCGAAGTCGGCGAAGATCGGCTGAATGTTGCGGTCGGACGAGCCGCCGGTGGTGGAATAGCGATTGTGCCCGATCGCCGAGTAGCCCTTGAGCCTGGCCATGACCGGCTGTTCGCCGAATATATCGCCGACCAGGCCGGACGCGCGATGGTCGTGGAAGTGGCGGCCGTCGAAAGTGACGATGCCGGAGGCCTCCTGGCCGCGATGCTGGAGCGCGTGCAGGCCAAGCGCGGTATGGGCAGCGGCGTCCGATGTCCCGTAGATGCCGAACAACGCACACTCCTCGTGAAACTTGTCGAGGTCGCGGTCGGGGCGCAGGGGTGCGGTCAACACGGCGGCGTTATATGTGGGCGCCGCCGACTAGTCATCAAGGATATCTTGAGCATATTCCGCCCGGCCGGCATAAGCCGGGCGGAGTATGCCAATGGCCGCGGTGCCCGGAGCCCTACTGCTGCTTCTTGTCTGCGTCTTCGGCCGGCGAGGTCGACGGCACCGAGCCGCTGTCCTGGCCGGGCCGCTGCAGGCGGGTGCGGAAGCCGGGCGGCAGGTTGGGCTCGACGAAATTGGCCATTTCCTTGATCAATGGAAAGGTCGCCCCGCCTTCGACCGGCGGCGGCAGCTGGCGCGGACCAAGGTACGTGTAAAATAGAAAAGCAGTGCCTACGGCCACCCAGGCGCACAGCACGCCGAAACCCGCCCCCAGGATGCGGTCGGGCTTGGCCAGCGGGCTGGACCTGATCGAGCGCGACAGCGCATTGGTCAGCATGACCAGCACGATCAAGGCACCGACGAACACCGCCAGCATCGAGACGAAATAGGCGAGTTCGGTGCTGCCGACGAGCTGCTCGACTTCGGGCTGAATAACCTTGGAAAACCGCCAAGCGACGTAGCCGGCGCCGATCCACGAGGCGATGAACAGGACGGCATGGGCAAAGCCCGCCGACATGCCGATGGCGGCTCCGAACAGCGCCACGGCGATGACGGCGACGTCGAAAATGGTAATGCCCAGCTGATCCATCGACCCCGTACGCCTCGTGACCTACTCGCGCCTGCGTTCCTTAGCACCTTCGCGGCGCGGCCGCTTGCTGGGCCTGCCATCGGCCGGCTGAAAGCGCGCCACAAGGTCGGCCAGATGCTCGATTTCGTCAATGGCGATGCCTTCCGGGGGTCGCGGCGAAGGGCCCGAACCGGCCCGTCCGCGCGGCACCAGGGCACTGCGGAAACCAAGCTTGGCCGCTTCACGAAGTCGCGCCTCGCGCTGGCCCACGGGGCGAACCTCGCCGCCGAGGCCAATCTCGCCGAATACCACCATTTCGGGCGGCACCGGCTCGTCGGCGAGCGATGACACGACGGCTGCTGCGACCGCCAGGTCGGCGGCCGGCTCGCTGATCCTGAGGCCGCCTGCAACATTCAGGTAGACGTCGTTGGCGCCGATGCTGACGCCGCAGCGCGTCTCGAGCACGGCCAGCACCATGGCCAGCCGGTTGGTGTCCCAGCCGACCACGGCATGACGCGGCGTGGCGAAGGAGGACGGCGCCACCAGTGCCTGGATCTCGACCAGCAGCGGCCGCGTGCCCTCGATGCCGGCGAAGACGCAAGCTCCCGAGACATGGCCGCGCCGCTCGCCGAGGAACAGGGCGGAAGGATTGGCGACGTCGCTGAGGCCGCGGTCCGACATCTCGAACACGCCGATCTCGTCGGTCGGGCCGAAGCGGTTCTTGACGGTGCGCAGGATGCGGAACTGATGACCGCGCTCACCCTCGAAATAAAGCACCGTGTCGACCATGTGCTCGAGGACGCGGGGCCCGGCGATGGCGCCGTCCTTGGTGACGTGGCCGACCAGCAGCACCGCGATGCCGCGGCGCTTGGCAAGCTCGACCAACGCCTGCGCCGAGGCGCGAACCTGCGTGACGGTACCCGGCGTGCTGTCGACGGTGTCGAGCCACATGGTCTGGATGGAATCGATCACCGCCACTTTCGGTGCATCGGGTCGCTCGAGCGTGGCCACGATGTCGCGCACCGAGGTGGCGGCGGTGAGCTGAACCGGAGCGTCGCCGAGGCCCAGCCGATCGGCGCGCAGGCGTACCTGGTCGAGCGCCTCCTCGCCGGTGACGTAGGCGCAGGCCGTATGCTGGCGCGCCAGGGCGGCGGCGACCTGCAGCAGCAAAGTGGATTTGCCGATCCCGGGATCGCCGCCGATCAGCAGGGCGGAGCCGACCACCAGGCCGCCGCCGCAGACGCGATCGAACTCGGCAATGCCGCTCTTGTAGCGCGGCGGCTGCGGGGTGCTGCCCGTGAGGCCGGCGAATTCGAGATGACGCCCCTTGCCGCCGCGCGCCAGCCCGCCGCCCGCAGGACCTGGCGCGGGAGCCGCTTCCTCGACGATGGTGTTCCATTCGCCGCACGACTCGCAGCGGCCGCTCCACTTGTTGGCGACGGCGCCGCAGGACTGGCAGACGAAGCGCTTGATCGGGCGGGCCATCAGTGCAGCTTTCGTTTCGACAGGCACCAGCCGTCGCCGTGCAGCCAGCACGATTCGTCGGCATCGTGCCGATCGCGGCGTAGAGACTTGATCGCCTTTTGGCCGACGGTGTCGGCAAGTGCGCGGGACAAGACCTCGGCTTCCTGGTCGTTGCGTGCGCCGACGCAGGGAAAGAAGCCGACGCGCCCGGCGGAGCGTACGTCGATTTCCGCGTCGCGACGATCGAGGCGCAACATGAAACCCCAACGTTCGCTGCCGGTGAGCGGGATGAGCGCGCGACCGCCGTCGTCGAGCGCGTCGACCCATGCGGCGGGCGGTGCGGTCGCACCGGCAAACGCGACAACGACATCCCATCGGCCATCGACAGGTGAGACCCCCTCGACAAGGCGCACCGATGCCTGCGGCCAGCCCAGGAGGTTGCGTTCGGCCTCCGTCGTGAGCCGCGCGTCGACCTCGAGGCCGAGCACGTGTCCCGCGGGTCCGACGAGTTCGGCCAGGATGGCGGTGAAGTAGCCCGAGCCCGTGCCGATCTGCAGGACACGATCGCCCGCTTCGATGCCAAGGCGGTCGAAATGGTGTGCCCACAGAGACGGCTCGCCGGTGTTCAGTCCGCTGCTTTCGTCGAGGGCGATCAGCACGTTGTGGCAAAGCCAGCGCGGGTCGGCGTCCGGTGTCGTCCAGTAGCCATCGAACATGTGGAGCACGCGCCAGGGCCCGTCGCCGACAAAGCGCTCGCGCGGTACCGATGCGAAGGCCGCGATCACCCGCCCGTCGAGCACATGGCCCACGACGCGCAGTTCCTCGGCGAACCGGCGACGAGCCTCGGCGAGGCTGGGCGGGCGCGCCATGGTCAGAGCTTCCGCACCTGCATCTGGATCGGCCCCTCGGCGCGGCCATGGATGAACTGGTCGACATGGGCGTCGCCGGAACGTTCGATGTCGGAAACCGGACCCTGCCAGATCAGCCTGCCCTCGTAGAGCATGGCGATGCGATGGCCAATCTTGCGCGCGCTCGCCATGTCGTGGGTGATCGACACGGCCGTCGCGCCGAGGTCGTTGACCGACTTCACGATCAGCTCGTTGATGACGTCGGCCATGATCGGGTCGAGACCGGTGGTCGGCTCGTCGAAGAAGATGATCTCGGGTTCGCGGGCGATGGCGCGGGCGAGCGCCACGCGCTTCTGCATGCCGCCCGACAGCTCGGAGGGACGGAGCTCGGCGATCTCCGGGCCGAGCCCGACCGCTCCCAGCTTGGCGATCGCCACCTGGCGCGCCTGCTCGGGGTCCATGCCGTCGCTCTGGATCGGGCCGAACGCCACGTTCTCCCAGACCTGCAGCGAATCGAACAATGCGCCGCCCTGGAACAGCATGCCGAACTTGCGCATCACGCGCGCCCTCCCGCGATCGCTGAGATCGACGGTTTCCTCGCCATCGACCTTGATCGATCCCCGGTCGGGCTGCATCAGGCCGAGAATGCACTTCAGCAGCACGGACTTGCCGCTGCCCGATCCGCCGATCACCACCACCGATTCAGCGGGTGCGACGTCGAGATCGATGCCTTGCAGCACTTTCTTGGCGCCGAAAGTCTTGGCGACGCCGCGCAGGGAGATTTTCGGGAGGGCCATGGGGTCGGCGGGGCGATCAGCGCGCGAAGAAGGCTTCGGTGAGGAAATAGTTGAAGGTGAAGATCAGGATCGACGCCGAAACGACCGCGTTGGTCGTCGCCATGCCGACGCCCTGGGCGCCGCCCTTCGACGTGTAACCGTGGTAGCAGCCCATCAGGGTGATGAGGAAACCGAATACGGCGGCCTTCACCAGGCCGGAGAACACGTCCATGAACTGCAGGAAGTCCATCGTGTTGCGCAGATAGGCCGTGTCGTTGAAGTCGAGCTTGTAGACGCCGACGAGATAGCCGCCGAGGATGCCGATGATGTCGGCGACCAGTACCAGGATCGGCAGCGTGACGACGCCGGCAATCAGACGTGGCCCCACCAGGTACTTGAAGGGGTCGGTCGACAGCGTGGTCAGCGCATCGATCTGCTCGGTGACGCGCATGGTGCCGATCTCGGCGGCAATCGCTGCTCCGACACGGCCCGCCACCATGAGGCTGGCGAGCACCGGGCCCAATTCGCGGGTCAGCGAAACGACGACGACATTGGGGATCGCGCTTTCAGCCGAGAAGCGGGCGAATCCGGTGTAGCTCTGCAACGCCAGCACCATGCCGGTGAAGATCGCGGTCAGACCCACCACCGGCAGCGAGTAGTAGCCGATCTCCAGTATCTGGGCGAGGATCTGCCGGCGATAGTAGGGCGGCTGCACGACTTGGCGTACGGCATGGAAGGCGAAGGCCGTGACTGAGCCGGTGGCGACCAGGAAGGCAAGCGTCATGCGGCCGAGGATCGTGATCAGGGGGATGCTCACGCCGCGCTCTCCGGGTTGTCGACGTAAAGGCGCGCATAGCGCTGTCCGAGCGCCGTCATGACCTCGTAGGCGTTGGTCCGCGCGTGTTCGGCGAGGTCGTCGGCGGTCATCTCCGGTCCCAGCACCTCGACCGCTGCGCCGATCTGGCTTTCCGCCTCGGGTACGTCCGTCACGTCGATTGTAACCAGGTCCATTGAGATGCGGCCGATCACGGGCACCCGGTGCCCGGCGAGATGCACGTGAGTGCGGTTGATGAGAGTACGGAAGTAACCGTCGGCATATCCCAGCGCGATCGTGGCCACACGACTCGGCCGGGCAGACCGCCATGCGCCACCGTATCCAACGGTCTGAAGAGCGTCAATTCGGCGGACCTGCAGGATGCGCGCCGTCAACGTCACCGTCGGCAGCATCGGGTTGGGCCGGCCCGGCAACGGATTGATGCCATAGAGCGCCGCGCCCGGCCGCAGCAAGTCGAAATGGTAATCGGGCCCGAGAAAGATGCCCGATGAATTGGACAGCGACGCCGGCGCGCCGGGCATCGCCTTGACGAATGTGCGAAAGCGGGAGAGCTGCTCGCCGTTGACGGAATTGGCGGGCTCCTCCGACGCTATGAGGTGGCTCATCAGGAGCGACAGTCTGAGCCCGCGCAGACGGCCACGCTCACTGACCAGGACCTGCGAGTCGTCCGGCCCGAAGCCCAGGCGGTTCATGCCGGTGTCGACATGGATGACGGCGTCGAGCGGCCGGTTGAAACGCTGCGCGGCGGCACGCCAGGCATTGAGTTGCCCGAGGTGGTTGAGCACCGGAGTAAGGTCGTGTTCGACGAAGTCACCCTCGGTGCCGGCCAGCAGTCCGTTCAGCACATAGATCGGCAGGCCAGGCAGCACACGTCGCAGCGCAATGCCTTCCTCGATATGGGCGACGAAGAACTGCCGGCAGCCCTCGGCAGCAAGCCGCGGTCCGACCACGGTGGCTCCGGTCCCGTAGGCGTCGGCCTTGAGCACGGCCGCGCAGTCGATCGGCTTGCCGCTGGCCCGTCCGGCATCGCGCAGCCCACGCCAGTTGGCCGCGATGGCGGCAAGATCGACCGTGAGAATGGCGCCGGCCCGGCGCGTTGCGTCGTTGTCGGCGGCGGAGCGCATCGCGCGCCCCTAGAAGGCGGGGCCGCCTGGCCGTTCCTCGTCGGCCGGCAGATCGCCGAACTTGGTGAATTGGCCTTCGAACGACAGCCGTACGATGCCGGTGGGACCGTGGCGTTGCTTGGATACGATGACCTCGGCTTTGCCGTACATCTGCTCGCAGCGTTGGCGCCAGGCCTCGTAGCGCTCGTTGAAGCGCTGGTCGCTCTCGTCGGTGCGGCGCTTGGGCTCCTCTCGGGTGAGATAGTATTCGTCGCGATAGATGAACATCACGACATCGGCGTCCTGCTCGATCGAGCCCGATTCGCGCAGATCGGCAAGCTGCGGACGCTTGTCCTCGCGCTGCTCGACGGCGCGGCTCAACTGGCTGAGCGCCAGCACCGGCACGTCGAGCTCCTTGGCCAGGGTCTTCAGTCCGCGCGTAATCTCGGAAACCTCCTGCACGCGGTTTTCCTGGCGCGACTTGCCCGAGGGGCTGAGCAACTGGAGATAATCGATGATCAGCAGCCCGAGCCCACGCGTTCGCTTCAGTCGACGCGCACGTGTGCGCAATGCGGCTATGGAAAGCGCCGGAGTGTCGTCGATGAAGAAATTCAGATGTTCGAGTTCGCGGCTGACGGAAAGCACGCGGTCGAAGTCGGCGCTGATCAGTTCGCCTTTACGGATCTTCTCCGACGGGATGGCGGCCTGTTCGGAAATCATTCGGGTCGCGAGCTGCTCGGCCGACATTTCGAGGGAGAAGAAACCCACCACCGCGCCGTCGGCAGCGGTCGGCTTTCCGTCGACGATCTCTTCGCGGTAGGCCCTGGCGGCGTTGAAACCTATGTTGGTGGCAAGCGAACTCTTCCCCATCGAGGGGCGGCCGGCCAGGATGATCAGGTCAGATTTGTGCAGGCCGCCCAGAAGTTGATCGAGCTGGAACAGACCCGTGGCAACTCCGGTGAGTTTGCCGGCGCGGCCGTAGGCAGCTTCGGCCGCGGCCGTCGCCTCGGTCAGAGCGGCGCGGAACGGCTTGAACCCGCCGTCGGTCTGCCCGACGCTGGCGAGGTCGTAGAGCTTCTTTTCGGCGACCTCGATCTGCTCGATCGCCGTCTCATCGAGCGTCGGCTTGAAGGCTGAGTTAACGACGTCCTGACCGAGATCGATGAGCTGCCTCAGCAGATAGAGGTCATGGACCAGCCGGCCGAAGTCGCCGGCATCGATGACGTGCACGGAGGCGGCGGCGAGCTTGGCGATATAGGCCGCCCCGCCGGCCTCCTTCATTGCTTCGTCCTGCTCGACGTAGGTCTTGAGCGTGATGGCGCTCACGATCTGGCCGCGCTCGATCAGGCGGGCCAGCGAATCGAACAATTTACCGTGCAGCGGGTCGGCGAAATGCTCGCCCTTCAGGAACTCCGCCACGCGATGGTAGGCGGCGTTATTGACCAGGATCGAGCCGAGCAGCGCCTGCTCCGCCTCGAAATTGTGCGGCGGCTCGCGGGCAGGCATCGGCTCCACGCCCGGGAACGCGACGATCGTTTGGTCTTTTTCTTTTGGCTCCACCATGGAGAGCCTTTTAACTTAGTGAGGGGAGGAGAGGGGAACTCTTAGAGGAACGAACAGGGTATCTCAAAGGATGCCCACAGGGAAACAGGGGGACAGCGGGGGTTACTCTGCCGCCATCGACCGTGTCACTCTGGCGCCACCTGCAGCATCAGCCATGTAGTCGCGGGTCAAGGGCACGGCGTCCTGGCGCCGCGCGATCTGAATCTGGAACACCATCTGGTTCATGTACCGGAAGGCGACCTCGCAGCCGGCGAGATAGAACTCCCACATCCGGCAGAAGCGTTCGTCGTAGCCGGCGGTCTGCTTGATGGTCTCGCGATTGGCGAGAAAGCGCTGGCGCCAGTGCCGCAAGGTTTCCGCATAATGCAGGCGGAGCACTTCGATATCGGTTGTCCACAGGCCGACCTTCTCGATGGCCGACAGGACCTCCGACAGGGCCGGCGTGTAGCCGCCGGGGAAGATGTACTTGCGCAGCCAGGTGTTGGTGCCGCCCGGCGGCTCCATGCGGCCGATGGAGTGCAGCAGCATGACGCCGTCATCCTTCAGCAGCTCCTTCACTTTGGTGAAGAACTCGACATAGTGGGCGACGCCGACGTGCTCGAACATGCCGATCGAGACGATGCGGTCGTAGCGGTCGCCTTCGTGGCGATAATCAAGCAGCTTGAAGCGCACCCGGTCGGCGAGGCCGACTTCGAGGGCGCGCCGGCTGGACACATTATGCTGCTCCTTCGAGAGCGTGACGCCGGTCACGTCGACGCCGAACTGCTGGCCGAGGAAGAGGCCCATGCCGCCCCAGCCCGAGCCGATGTCGAGCACGCGCAGGTCGGGTTTCAGCAGCAGCTTGGCGGCGATGTGGTGCTTCTTGTCGAGCTGGGCCTGCTCCAGCAGCTCGTCGCCGGTCTTGAAGTAGGCGCAGGAATATTGGCGGTCGCGGTCGAGGAAGAAGGCGTAGAGCTGGTCGTTGAGGTCGTAGTGGTGCGCGACGTTGCGCTGGGCCTTGCCGATCGGATTGTACTGCTGGATGACGCGGATCGCCCGCTGCAGACCGTACGACCAGCGCACGAACGGCGCACTTTCGAACTTCTCGCTGTTGCGGCCCAGCAGATCCAGCAGATCGTAGAGGTCGCCCTGTTCGACGGTCAGCGTGCCGTCCATATAGGCCTCGCCGTAGGCCAAGCGCGGGCGGAGCACCAGCCGTATGCCTGTCCACCATGTGTGAATCCGCATGGTGACGGCGGGACCCTTCCGGGCACCCTCAATGTGATGCGATCGCCCTGTCGCATCGATGATGGTCAATTGGCCCTCCCCCAGCACTCGGGAAAGAACCTTCGCTAACAACATCGTTGACCCCGAACAGCTATGGGAATCGTCAACCTAGCCTGCTGGTTTCACAATTTGGCCTCAATGTTAATCCCGCACGCCTTTTCAAGGCAAAGGGCTGGCGAACGATTATTCCTAGGGCCGAATGTAAATTCCTTACATTCGCGAGATGACTTGGAAGGAGGTGGGCGCCATCTGCAAACGATTTGCAGTATCATCGAGTGAATGCTAAAAATGTGACTGCAAATCATTCGCACTGGAGGGAACAGTGAAGCGACGAGCCTTTGTGACCGCGGGACTGGTGATCGGGACGGGCATGTTCGTGTCGCGCCGCTCCGAGGCGTCAGGGACACTCACCCTCTATTCGGCGCGCCACTACAACACCGACGAGGCGCTGTACGGCAATTTTGCCGACGTTACCGGCCTCAAGATCAACCGCATCGATGCCGAGCCCGACCCCTTGGTCGAGCGTCTGCGGGCGGAAGGCGACAAGAGCCCGTGCGATGTGCTCATCACCACCGACGCCGGCCGCATCGAGCGGGCGCGCCAGATGGGGCTGCTGCAGGCGATTTCGTCACCGACGCTCAGCGCGGCGGTGCCGGCGCATTTGCGCGATCCGGACGGCACCTGGTTCGGCTTTTCCAAGCGCGCGCGTGTGATCTTCTACAACAAGGAGAAGGTGAAGCCCTCGGACGTGTCGACCTACGAAGGCCTGGCCGATCCCAAGTGGAAGGGCCGGCTGCTGACACGCTCCTCGGGCCACATCTACAATCAGTCGCTGACCGGCTCGATCCTGGCCGCCCTCGGCCCGGAGAAGACCGAAGTGTGGGCGAAGGGCATCGCCGCCAATCTGGCGCGCGCGCCGCGCGGCGGCGACACCGACCAGATCAAGGCGGTCGCTGCCGGCGAGGCCGACATCTGCCTCGCCAACACCTACTACTACGTGAACCTCATGCGCTCGAAAAAGGCGGAGGATCGCGCCATTGCGGAAAAGGTGGGCGTGGTGTTTCCCAACCAGGCCGATCGCGGCACGCATGTGAATATCAGCGGCGGGGCCGTGGCACGCCACGCGCCCAACCGCGAAGCCGCCGTGAAATTCCTGGAATATCTCGTGTCGGTTCCGGCGCAGCGCTACTTCGCCGAGGGCAATTCCGAGTACCCGGTCGCCGCTGGCGTCGAGCTCTCGGCCGAACTGAAGTCGCTCGGCACCTTCAAGGAAGATCAGCTCAACGCCCGAGTCTACGCGCAGAACAATGCCGAGGCGCTCAAGATCATGGATCGCGCCGGCTGGAAGTAGACTGCCCGGCGGCGATGGCGCGGCTGAGCAGGATCACCGGGACAAGAGAGGCCGCCACGATCAGGATGGCGCCGACGGCTGCCTGAGCCAGACGCTCGTCGGAGGCGAAGCGATAGACGCCGACGGCCAGCGTGTCGAAGTTGAGCGGCCGGATCAGCAGCGTGGCCGGCAGTTCCTTCAACACCTCGACGAAGGCGATCAGCCCTGCCGTCAGAGCTGGCCCGCGCATCATCGGCAGGTGAATGTGGCGTAGAACGAGGCGCGGGCCGGCGCCGAGCACACGGGCGCTGGCATCCATCGCCGGGTCGATCGCCGCCAGGCCGGGTGCGATATTGGCCATGCCGACGGCGAGGAAGCGCACCGTGTAAGCCAACAACAGGGCGACGGCCGTACCGCTTAGCGCGAGCTCGCTCGGCACGCCGAACAGGCTGCGCGTCAACCGGTCGATGCCGTGGTCGGCTGCCGCGAGCGGCAGCAGGATTCCGACGGCGATCACGGCGCCTGGAATGGCATAGCCGAGCGAGGCGAACTCGATCATCCGGTTGAACGCACGGCGCCGCACCAGGCGGCCGGCATAGCTCAGGAACAGCGCCAGCCCGACGATGATGCAGGCCGCGGTGGCAGCGAGAATGAGGCTGTTGGCGGCATCTCCAAGAAAACGCCGATCGTCGAGCGCAGCACCAGAGGCGAGCGCCAGTTGAGCGAGGTGCAGCGTCGGCAAGAGGAAGCCCAGCAGGACGGGCAGAGCGCAGGCCAATGCCGCAAGCGAGCCTTGCCACGGGCGCAAGACGACGGGCTCCGCCGGATGACGTAGATTGGACGCGACGGCGAAGCGGGCGCGGCCGCGCGAGTGGCGCTCGACCACGATCAGCACGATGGCGATCGCAATCAGGATCAGCGAGATCTGCGCCGCGCCTTCGCGACTACCCAGGCCGAACCACGTCCGGTAGATCGCGGTCGTGAAGGTATGAACGCCGTAATATTGCACGGTGCCGAAATCGGCGAGCGTCTCGAGGAGTGCCAGCGCCGTGCCGGCGGCGATGGCCGGCCGGGCCAGCGGCAGGCCGACGCGCAGGAAGGTTCGCCACGGACCGTGTCCCAGGATGCGGCTTGCCTCGAGCAGGAGTTGCGATTGTGCAAGGAACGCCGCGCGGGCGGCCAGATAGACATAAGGATACAGAACGAACGTGAAGAGGACAGCGACGCCGCCCGCTGAGCCGAAATCGGGGAACCAGTAGTCGCCGCGGACCCAGCCGGCCGTGGACCGCAACGCGCTCTGCAACGGTCCGGCGAACGCCAGAAGGTCGGCGTAGGCGTAGCCTATGATGTAGGTCGGCAGCACCAGCGGCAGCAGCAGCGCCCATTGCAACAGCCCGCTTCCAGGAAAGCGGCACACCGTGACCAGCCACGCGGTGCCGACGCCAAGGATCGTCGTGCCGAGACCGACGCCCACCAGCAGGATGATGGTGTTGGCCACGATGTCGGAAAGCTGAGTCTCGGCGAGGTGCCGCCAGACTTCGCCCTGCCATGACAGCAGGCTCGACGCGACACCGAGCAGCGGCAGCGCAACCAGTGCCGCGATCAGCAGGGCACCGACGCGCCAGATCACCGTCGGCCCAAAAGAAAACGCATGCCACCGCGGAACGGTGGCATGCGTTGGCAGGAAACTGCGGTGCCGGTCGGCACGCGCGTTACTTCTTTTCGGCCGGCGCCTCTTCGGCCGCAGCCGGAGCCTCGGCGGCTTCGCCTTCGACGGGTGGCTTGGCCTCGAACAGCGCGGCCGCCTGTTCGGAGGCGCGCCGGGAGGCCTCGGCCGCTTCGAGCTGGGCGCGCTCGGTCTCGGCGACCAGGGCGCCACCCTTGGCGAGGAACTCGGCCTCGTCGGGGGAGCGCGCCACGATTGCGGTGATGTCGACCGTCACCTCGGGGTGGAGATGAACCTTGATCTTGTGCGCACCCAGCGTCTTGATCGGCTTGTCGAGCTCGACCTGGCCGCGTTCGATCTTGACGCCGGCGGCGACCGCGCCGTCGGCGATGTCGCGCGAAGTCACCGAACCGTAGAGTTGCAGCGCCTCGGAGGCCTGGCGGATCAGTGTGACCTTGAGGTCCTTCATCTTGTCGCCGACCGCTTCGGCTTCCGTCCGGCGCTCGAGGTTCTGCGCCTCCAGCGTCTTACGCTGCGATTCGAAGTAGGTGATATTGTCCTTGGTGGCGCGGAGCGCCTTCTTCTGCGGCAGCAGGTAGTTGCGGGCGAAGCCGGGCTTCACCTTCACGACATCGCCCATCTGACCGAGCTTGGGCACGCGCTCCAGCAGGATGACGTTCATCGGCATGGTCGGTCCCCCTAGGCGATGAGGTAGGGAAGGAGCGCCAGGAAACGCGCGCGCTTGATCGCCTGGGCGAGCTCACGCTGCTTCTTGGACGACACCGCCGAGATGCGGCTCGGCACGATCTTGCCGCGCTCGGACACGAAACGCTGGAGAAGGCGCACGTCCTTGTAGTCGATCTTGGGCGCGTTCGCGCCGGAGAACGGGCAGCTCTTGCGGCGGCGGGTAAAGGGGCGGCGTTGGGCGCTCATTCTTCTTCTCCCGGGATGATGGCGGCAACGGGCGGCGCATCGTCACCGAAGCGCGGACGCTCGCGGCGCGGCGGGCGGTCGCCCCAACGGTCGCCGCGATCGCCACCTGGACGATCCGACTTCTCGCTCGAGCGCAGCATGATGGCGGAGGGGCTTTCCTCGAGCGCATCGACGCGTACGGTTATGTAGCGGATGATGTCTTCATTGATCGACATCGTGCGCTCCAGCTCCTTCACGGCGGCCGATGGGGCATCGATGTTGAGCAGGGTGTAGTGACCCTTGCGATTCTTCTTGATGCGGAACGCAAGCGACCGCAGGCCCCAATACTCCTTCTTGGAGACGGTGCCGCCGAGTCCGGTGACCAGATCGGCAAACTGGGTGGTGAGCGTCTCCACCGTCGTCGCCGGGACATCCTGGCGCGCAATGAATACGTTTTCGTAAAGTGCCATGTAGTTTCGGCTCCTTATGGCTGTTAGCGACCCGGAGTTCAGCGCGAACCGGCCGGATCTAGCCGGCCCTCCGCGAAATGCTTGGGACCGGCAAGGAGATCGGGGTCGATTTAGGCCCCGAAGAGCGGCGGTTATACAGGCCCGCTGACCAAAATCAAGGCATTCCCGGCGCGGCTTGACTGCGGGCCAAGCCCCGGTATGAGTGCCCTCATTCGCATCAAAATCGAGGGAAAAACGCGCATGAGTCGGGCTTTCGTCTTTCCGGGCCAGGGATCGCAGGCCGTCGGCATGGGAGCCGACCTTGCGGCGGCCTTCGGCACCGCCCGGGACGTCTTCGCCGAAGTCGACGAGGCGCTGAAGCAGAACCTGTCGAAGTTGATGCGCGAAGGCCCCGAATCGGAGCTGATACTCACCGAAAACGCCCAGCCGGCGCTGATGGCAGTCAGCATGGCGGTGGTGCGCATCCTCGAAAAGGACGGTGGCAAGCCGCTTCAGATGTTGGCGTCTCACGTAGCCGGCCACTCGCTCGGCGAATATTCGGCGCTGGCCGCAGCCGGTGCGCTGAAGCTCGCAGACGCCGCGCGGCTGCTGAAGCTGCGCGGGCAATCCATGCAGAAAGCCGTCCCGGTCGGTGTCGGCGCCATGGCGGCCCTGCTCGGCATCGAGCTCGGGCCCGCCGAGGAAGCCTGCAAGGAGGCGGCCCTTTGCGAAGTGGTCGCCGTGGCCAACGACAATGGCGGCGGTCAGGTCGTGGTGAGCGGTCACAAGGCCGCCGTCGAGCGCGCCATAGAGGCGGCCAAGGCGCGCGGCTGCAAACGCGGCATGCTGCTGCCGGTGAGCGCGCCCTTCCATTGTCCGCTGATGCAGCCCGCCGCCGACGCCATGAAGGCTGCGCTCGAGAAAGTCGAGCTCGCCACGCCTCGGATCCCGCTGATTGCCAATGTGCTTGCCTCGGAAGTGACCCAGCCGTCGGCCATCAAGCAGCACCTGGTGGAACAAGTGACGGGCCTCGTGCGTTGGCGCGAGAGCGTGCAATATATGAAGTCGAGCGGCGTCGAGGCGCTGGTCGAATGCGGCACGGGCAAGGTGCTGTCGGGGCTGGTCAAGCGCATCGACAGAGAGATGACCGGCACGGCCCTGAATGCTCCAGCCGACATTGAAGCTTTCCTGAAAACGGTCTGAGGAAGACAGCGCCATGTTCGATCTCGGCGGCAAGGCAGCCCTCATCACTGGTGCCTCGGGCGGCATTGGCGGCGCGATCGCCCGCGCGCTGCATCGCCAGGGCGCCATCGTCACACTCTCGGGCACCCGCAGCGAGGCGCTGGAGCAGCTCAAGGCCTCGCTCGGCGAGCGTGTGCACGTGATCGTAGCCAGAATGGACGATCCGGCCGATATCGACCGCCTGGCCAAGGAGGCCGAAGCGGCGATGGGCAAGGTCGACATCCTCGTCAACAACGCCGGCATCACGCGCGACAACATCTCGATGCGCATGAAGGACGAGGACTGGGAAAAGGTCCTGCAGGTGAACCTGACCGGCGCCTTTCGGCTGACGCGGGCGACCATGCGCGGGATGATGAAACGTCGCTTCGGACGGGTGATCAACATCACCTCGATCGTCGGCGTGACCGGTAACCCGGGGCAGGCCAACTACGCCGCCGCCAAAGCCGGCCTGATCGGCATGTCGAAGTCGCTCGCCCAGGAACTGGCGTCACGCAGCATTACGGTGAACTGCATCGCGCCGGGCTTCATCGCCACGCCGATGACCGACGCGCTCACCGACGAGCAAAGAACGGGCATCCTCGCCCGGGTGCCGGCCGATCGGCTGGGCACGGCCGACGAGATCGCGGCCGGCGCGGTGTATCTGGCCAGCGACGAGGCGGCCTATGTCACCGGCCAGACGTTACACATCAACGGCGGCATGGCGATGATCTGACGAGAAGGACCGTGACAATGGCCCCCAAGTGCCTGATTCTGTGGGCTTTTCGGCGCTAGCCAATGACCGGCGAGCTATGTTAGGAGAGCCAGAAATCGCCGCCCCCTTGAGGCGAACCGAGTTGGAAAGATACGGGAAGGACAAGCAAAATGAGCGATATTGCCGAGCGCGTTAAGAAGATCGTCGTCGAGCATCTCGGGGTCGAAGCGGCTCAGGTGAAGGAAGATGCCAAGTTCATCGACGATCTCGGCGCCGACAGCCTCGATACCGTCGAACTGGTGATGGCGTTCGAAGAGGAATTCGCCATCGAAATCCCCGACGATGCCGCCGAGAAGATCCAGACGGTCGGCGACGCCATCGGCTTCATCAAGAGCAACGCGAAGTCCTGATCGACGCCGGTCCCCGCGTGAAGGAATGTCGACGATGAGGCGAGTCGTCGTAACGGGCATGGGCATGGTGACGCCGCTGGGCGACGGCGTCGACACCAATTGGCGGCGGCTGATCGCGGCCGAATCCGGCATCCGCGCCATCCAAGCCTTCGACACCACCGACCTCGCGACCAAGATCGCCGGGGAAGTGCCGCTGGGCGACAAGGCGAACGGCCATTTCAACGCCGACGTCTATATGTTGCCCAAGGACCAGCGCAAGGTTGACAAGTTCATCATCTACGCCGTTGCGGCCGCCGACCAGGCGGTCGAGGATTCGGGTTGGAAGCCGCAGGACGACGAGGGCCGCAACCGCACCGGCGTCATGATCGGAGCGGGTATCGGCGGCCTGCAGACGATCTACGAGACCTCGCTGGTCCTGAAGGAGAGGGGCCCGCGCCGCGTCAGCCCGTTCTTCATTACCTCGGCGCTGATCAATCTGGCGTCGGGCCAGGTCTCCATCAAGCATGGCTTCAGGGGCCCCAACCATTCCGTCGTGACGGCCTGCGCCACGGGCGCACACGCGATCGGCGATGCCGCGCGGCTCATCCAGCTCGAGGACGCCGACGTCATGGTCGCGGGTGGCGCCGAGGCCGCGATCTGCCGCATCGGCATCGCCGGCTTCAATGCCTGCAAGGCGCTGTCGACCGATTTCAACGACACGCCGACCCGGGCGTCGCGTCCCTGGGACAAGGCGCGTGACGGTTTCGTGATGGGCGAAGGCGCGGGCTGCGTCGTGCTCGAGGAATACGAACATGCCAAGAAACGCGGCGCCACGATCTACGCCGAAATCCTCGGCTATGGCCTGTCGGGCGACGCCCATCACATCACCGCGCCGGCCGAGGATGGCGACGGAGCGATGCGCGCCATGACGGCGGCGCTGAAGCGGGCGATGCTCAACACCGACCAGATCGACTACGTCAACGCGCACGGCACATCGACCATGGCCGACGTCATCGAACTGGGCGCGGTGAAACGTACCTTCGGCCAGGACGCCTATAGACTTTCGATGTCCTCGACCAAGTCGGCGACCGGTCACCTGCTGGGCGCCGCCGGCGCCATCGAGGCGATCTACGCCATCAAGTCGGTCACCGATCAGGTCGTTCCGCCGACGCTCAACCTCGACGAGCCGGACGACGGCTGCGACATCGACCTGGTGCCCAAGCAGGCCAAGCAGCGCAAGGTGCGCTATGCGCTCAGCAATTCGTTCGGGTTCGGCGGCACCAACGCCTCGTTGATCGTCGGCCCCGTCTGATCGCTGGAGGCTGAGTCATGCTCAGCTTTTTCCGTTGGGTTCTGTTCTTCATTGCCCTGTTCGCCACCTTGATGGGCGGCGCGCTGTTCGTCGGCCATACGCTGCTGACGGCCGAGGGGCCGCTCGCCACCACCAAGCACGTGGTGATACCGCGTGGCGCAGGACCTGCGACCATGGCGAAGGTGCTGCAGGAGGAAGGCGTCATCGCCTATCCGCGCCTGTTCCGCGTGGCGTTGATGGTCGATCCCACCCCCAAGCCCATCAAGGCGGGCGAATACGAAGTGCCGGCCCGCCTTTCCATGCGCGGGCTGGTCGAGCTGCTGCAATCGGGCAAGGTCGTGCAGCGCCGGCTCACCGTGCCCGAGGGAATGACGACCTCCGAGGTGGTCGAGTTGCTGCGCAAGACCGAAGCCCTGTCGGGCGACATAACGCTCGATCTCAAGGAGGGCGACCTGCTGCCCGAGACCTACTTCTATTCGCGCGACGACACGCGCGATGGGCTGCTGTCGCGCATGAAGGAGGCGATGGAAAAGACCCTGGACGAGGCCTGGCGCAAGCGCGCCGCCGGCCTGCCGCTCGCCAATCGACGCGATGCGCTGGTCCTCGCCTCGATAGTCGAGAAGGAGACCGCCGTTCCCGCCGAACGCGCCAAGGTGGCGGCGGTGTT
>CAMDCE010000031.1 GCA_945889625.1 Asaia bogorensis
AGATGCGCTGGAAGCGCGGTTCATTGTGGAGGCGGCGGAAGTACGGGTTCTGCGCGGTGAAGCACAGGTAGGTGGTGTGCGCCTTCACGCAGTGCTCAAGGGCGTCGAGCGCCCGCGACGGCTCGCCGGCGGCCATCCATTGCATCGCCGCGCCCTCCCAGCGGTTGGTGCGCTCGAGCAGGGCGATCCACGCATCCATCGCCTCCTTCCAACCCTTGCTGCGGGCGAGATCTTCGACGTGCTCGGCAAGCCCCTGTGCGACGCTCAGCCCCCGCAGCGTGATTAGACGCTCGGCCATCGCCTCATCGTGGCGGCCTAGCTGATCCAGAATCATCATGCGTCCATAGTGCGCCCGAGGAGAATCGGGAACGATCTTCAGGCTGTCGTTCACGAGCTCGAGCGCGCGCTCGGCCTGGCCCGCCATCCAGTAGACGATTCCGAGGTGCTGCAGCGTCTCGACGTGCCGCGGATCGAGCTGCCGCGCGTGCTCCATGGCCTCGATCGCTTCTTCGTGCCGGCCCATCGCGCTCAGGAACTGGCCAAAGGTGGCAAGCGCCTCGACCGAGCTGGAATTGAGGGCGACCGCATGCGCCAGGTCGGCCTCGGCGCCATCCCAGTCCCAGTCGTACTCCATCTTCACGCGGCCAAGCACGGCCCACGCCTCGGCCAGCCCCTCGTCAAGCGCCAGCGCCCGCTCGGCGCACAGGCGCGCCATCGGCATCGCCTCATCGACCTGTAGCGGCCGCAACATCGCCGTCGACGCCATGAGCAGGTAGGCCGACCCGAGCCCGGCATGGGCCATGGCATAGTCGGGATCGAGCACCAGCGCCTGTTCGAACAGGGTCAGGGCCTTCAAGAGCGGCAGCCGCGTGAAGGGTTTCAGGTGGGCCCGCGCCTGGAGCTGCAGGAAATAGGCCTCGCCGACATGCGGGCGGTAGCTATGCAGCGCGGGGTCGATGGCCGACGATTGCGGGAGTGAGGTGGCGACCCACGAGGCGATCGCATCCTGCAATGCGACACCGTTCATCTGGGGCTGGTCGAAACGCTCGCTCCATTGCGTTCGGCCGCTCGGCACGTCGACCAGACGTGCCGAGACCTGCAGACGCTCGGCGCTGCGGCGCACGGTGCCTTCCAGCAGGTGCCCGACCCCGAGCGTGCGACAGGCCGCGACCGTATCGCCGGCCCCGGCGAAATCCTCCACCGCGCCGACCGGCCATACGGTGAGGCCGGGCACGGCCCCCAGCGCAGTGCTGACGGCGTCGGCGATGCCGACCCCGAGATAGGTGTCGTCCTGTGCCAGGTCGCGCGTCGAGAAGGGTCGTACCGCGAGCGGCCGCGCCTCGGCCGGCGCGGGGCCGCGGCCGCCTTGCCGCGCCGCGTCGAGCGTTCGCACCGGCGCGTTCAGCCGATAACCGCTTCCCGCAACCGTCTCGATGAGGTCGGCGCCAGCCCCACCCAGCGTCTTGCGCAGGGTCGAGACATGGACCGTGAGCGTGCGGTCCTCGACCACGACATTGGGCCACAGTCTGGCGCGGAACGTCTCGTGCGGCACCAGCCGGCCGCCGGCCTCGACCAACAGCGCCAGGATCTGCCAGGCCTTGCCCGGAACGGCCACGCGCCGGCCATCGTGCGTCAGCCGGCGTTCGGCGGGGTCGAGCACAAAGGGACCGAACGCGTAAATCGACATCGACCCGTCACACACCCACAGCAGCGTTGCCCAATCTTGACCTTTTCTTGATACCCAAACGCACACCCCACGCGCGAAGATGAGGCATCCTAGTGGCGAGGTCGCTCGGCGTCTTCGGGGCAAAGAATGGCATTTGGGGCTGGTTTTGGGGAGGGGGCGCGGCTCGGCCGCCATCGCTTTGGGAGCGGTGGCGGCTGGCGGCTCGCAAAGGCCGTCGCCGCCTGCTGGATGGCGCTCTCGGCCCTCGCCAGCGGCGCGCTGGCCCAGACGCCGGAGCCGGAAAAGTACGCCTCGGTCAGCGGCAACCCGGCGTCGACGGACTATTCGGTTGTCGGCACCGGCTGGCTCGGCCGCACGCTCGGCCTCAAGGACGAATGGGGCATCAAGCTGGGCGGGCTGTGGCTGGCCGATACCAACCTCGTGGTGGCGGGCGGCGCGCAGCCCGGCGGGTGGACGAACAACCAGGCCCTGTTTATCGGCCTCGGCATCGATGCTGAAAAGCTGGTCGACTGGCGCGGCGCGTCGTTCGGTTTCCAATTCCTGCAATTCAACGGCGGCGAGACCAACGAACAGGCGGGCAGCATCGCCGGCTACAACGGCATCGTCGGCCTGCCGCCCCTCAACCGCACCGAACTCCTCGAAGCCTGGTACCTGCAGGAGATGAAGAAGGACGTGCTCAAGATGCGGATCGGCCGCAGCCTGCCGACCTACGATTTCGGCAACGTCCTGCGCCCCGTGGCACTTGCCGACGTCAACCAGAACATTCCGGCGGTGAGCGGCCTGCTGTGGTCCCCGATCTTCGTCAATGCCTCGATGATCGGCGCCATGATGGGCTACTACAACCCGGCCAACGGCGTGACTGTCAATTTCACGCCGACCAAGGACTTCTACGTCAATCTGGGCGTCTATGACGGCAATCGCGCGCGCGGCATCCAGACCGGCGTCAACCCGCCGATGTTCAACGGCTACTACTTCAATATCGGCGAGGTCGGGGTCAACTGGCTGCTGGGCGAAGACAATCACCCCGGGCAGTTCGGCATCGGCATATGGCGGCAGACCGGCCTACTGTCGTTCCGCGGCATCACGGAGGATGGCACCGGCGGCTTCTATGCGTTCGGCTCGCAGCGTGTCGCGTACCGGGTAAACCCGAGCGTGAAGAACTCCTCGATTTCGGTCTTCTACCAGGTTGGGGCCAATGCCTCTCAGACACTTCCGATAAGCCAATATTACGGCGCCGGCGTCACGGCCTTCGGCCTGATCGGTAGCCGGGAGGATGATTCGATGGGCTTGGGTGTCGGCGTGAGCCGAATGAACCCGAACCTCTTCGAAAGGTCCACCGAGGTGATGTTCCAGGGCTACTACCAGGCGCGCCTGTTCGCCGCGATCTTCCTTCAACCCACTGTGACGTACATTCCCACGCCGGGCCTATCGCCTATACTGCCCGGTGCGCTTACCACGACGATGCGCCTCACGATGCTTTTCTAGGGGAGACTCAATGACAACCGCGACCAATCAGCTGCCCCTCCTCGTGGGCAGAAACGGAGGAGTGATGAAAAGAGGATTGTTGCATGTGGGCGCGAGCATTCTCGCGGCCACGACCCTGGGGATGGCATCAGCCGCGCACGCCCAGCCCGCCGGCATCCCGGATTATCTCCGGTCGCTCACCGGCACGGTAACGCCGACGCCCGTCGACCTCGCGACCAGGAATGTGCTGCAGCTCAATATCAGCATGTTCGGGCACTACGAGAACGCCAGCAGGCTGTTCCGCCGGAACATCATGAACAACCATCCGATCATCCTGGCGCTGTTCTCCGGCGCCGGCGGCCGCATGATCCTGTACCGGCCCGGCCAGCCGCCGCTCGAGGCGCCCTCTGTGCCGCGTGTCTACCAGGTCCAGAAGTCCCTGGGCCACAGCACCATGGCGATCTCCGAGATCGTGCTGCCCTATGTCAATAATACCGCCGACAAGACCTGGGTGGCGCCGATGCGCACCTACGTGACGGAGCACAAGAACGCGCTGGAAGGCATCAATCAGGCCGACGAGCCGGCCGACTGGCACGCCAACTCACGCTCAATCCTCGAGAACAACATCGCCTTCATGGAGGACTGCCTGGCCAAGGGCGTGATCACCATGGAAGCGACCCAGGCCTTCGCCAAGAAACAGGGCCCGTTCCTCAGGGTGGCGATCAACTGGGCGGCCTCGACCCAGGTCAAGCACTGGATGGGCGTGCTCGACGAGTGGCAGAAAATGCTCGGTCCCGACTGGGCCAAGACCTATGGCGCCTCGAACACGATCTACGTCGCGCGTCAGAACAACGTTCTGTTCAGCGTGATGGCCCAGTATTTCGGCCCCGAGGCGATCAACGACCGGTTGATCCTGATCGAGACCGTGTCCTTCACCACGACGCCGGAAGACATGCTGACCTCGATGGTGCGCATCATTTCCGACCGCGCGGTGGGCAGCCTGTACTTCAATTCGCCCCGCCTGATGGACTACGAGCTGATGGGAGGCGATGGCCGCAAGACCATCATCTCGGAGATGAAGGCGCGCGGAAAGGATGCGTTCCTGCCGCCGGCGGTGCCGTTCGGCTCCAAGCAGTGGCCGGCGCTGATCTCGGGAGGCTCGGGCCCGGCTTCGCTCGACGACATCAAGTAGGAACCAACCAAGCCCGTCACGCCGGGCGCAGCAGGGCCTTTATCCCTGCTGTTCCCCGCATGGCACCGAGATTGGGAGCGATGGGATGAATTTGAACACGATTACCGAGGTCAAGCGGCCGACCTCGGCGGACGAGATCGGGCCGTGGCGCGACAACTATGCCTGGCTGGCCGGCGGCACCTGGCTGTTCTCCGAGCCGCAGGTCGCCGTCAACACGCTGATCGACCTCGAGAAGATGGGCTGGCCGGCGCTCACCGTGAAGCCGGACGGCCTGGAGATCGCCGCAACCTGCAAGATGGTCGAGCTGCACGACTTCAAGGCGCCGGCCGAGTGGCGCGCCGTGCCGCTGTTCCGCGACTGCATCAACTCGTTCCTGATGTCCTTCAAGATCTGGAACGCAGCGACCGTGGGCGGCAACATCTGCATGTCGCTGCCGGCGGGCGCCATGGTCTCGATGACCTCGGCGCTGGAGGGCGTGCTCACCCTGTGGCCGCGCGACGGCAATCCGCGCCAGGTGCCGGTGGTCGACTTCGTCACCGGCAACCACAAGAACGTGCTGCAGAAGGGCGAGCTGCTTCGCTCGATCCACCTGCCGGCGGCAGCGCTGAGGAAACGCTATGCCATGCGCCAGGGTTCGCTCACCCATATCGGCCGGTCGTCGGCGCTGATCGTCGGCACGGTCGAGGACGGCGGCAAGAACTTCCTGCTGACCATCTCGGCCTCGACACCGCGGCCCCACCACCTGCGCTTCCCCAAGGTGCCGTCGGCCGCCGAGCTGCGTCTCGCCATCGACCTGAAGATCCCGGCGGACGGCTGGTTCTCCGACGTCCACGGCTCACCAGCCTACAAGGCGCACATCACCTATTTCTTTGCCGAACAGATCCGGGCGGAACTCGCATGAGCAACTATGAAGTCAACGGCCGGCTTTATTCCGCCGAGCCGCAACCCGGCCAGTGCCTGCGCACCTTCCTGCGCGACCTCGAAGTGTTCGGCGTCAAGAAAGGCTGCGACGCCGGCGACTGCGGCGCCTGCACCGTCCATATCGACGGCAAGCCGTTCCATTCCTGCCTGGTCCCCGCCTTCCGCGGCGAGGGCAGGAAGATCACCACCATCGAGGGCCTCGCCAAGGACGGCAAGCTGCACCCGATCCAGCAGGCCTTCCACGACGCCCAGGCCTTCCAGTGCGGCTACTGCGCCGCCGGCATGATGATGACGACCTCGACCTTGACCGACGCGCAGAAGGAAGACCTGCCGCATGCACTGAAGGGCAACCTTTGCCGCTGCACGGGCTACCGGTCGATCAACGATGCGCTGCACGGACGCAGCAACATCGAGGAGGACATCGCCGGCAAGTCGTGCGGCGCCAGCCTGCCCAATCCCTTCACCGACCTGATCCTGACCGGCAAGGCCCACTACACGATGGACATCGCCCTCGAGGGCCTGCTGCATCTCAAGGTGCTGCGCTCGCCGCACGCCCATGCCCGCATCAAGAAGATCGACAAGTCCCGCGCCCTGGCCTCGCCCGGCGTGGTCGCGGTCTTCACCTGGGAGGACGTGCCGCGCCGGCTCTACAGCACCGCGCTGCACGAGGATCACCTCGTCGATCCCGACGACACCTACATGCTGGACAACGTCGCGCGCTTCGCCGGCCAGCGCATCGCCGCCGTGGTGGCGGAATCCGAAGGCCAGGCCGAGGCGGGCGTCCGCGCCCTCGAGGTCGAGTACGAGATGCTGCCGGCGGTGTTCGATCCCGTCGCGGCGATGGAGCCGGGCGCACCCATCCTGCACCACAAGGACACGATATCCGAAGACACCAACATCTTCTGCACGCTGGCCGGCGAGATCGGCGACGTCGCCAAGGGCTTCAAGGAGGCCGACGCGGTTCACGAGAACACCTACTCGACCAGCCGCGTGCAGCACGTCCATCTCGAGACGCATGGCTCGATCGCCTACAAGGGCGAGGACGGCCGCTGGCATGTCCGCACCTCCTCGCAGGGCCCCTTCGCTGCCCGGGCAAAGCTTGCCTACCTGATGGGCATCCCCGCCCGCGACCTGCATGTCTTCACCGACCGGGTGGGCGGCGGCTTCGGCGGCAAGCAGGAGATGGTCTCCGAGGACCTGCCGCTGTTTGCCTCCATGAAGCTCGCCGGCCGGCCGGTGAAATGGGAATGGACGCGCGAGGACGAGTTCACCGGCGCCACGACGCGGCACCAGATGACCTCGAAGGTCAAGATCGCCGCCAGGAAGGACGGCACGCTGACCGCGCTCGAGGTCCATGTCGTGTCCAACACCGGCGCCTACGGCAACCATGCCAGCGAGACGCTGGCCGCCGCCATGGCGAGCCCGCTTGCGGCCTATCGCTGCGCCAACAAGAAGGGCATCGGCCAGGTCGTCTACACCAACATGATCCCGGGCGGCGGCTTCCGCGGCTACGGCGCCTCGCAGACCACCTTCGCCATCGAATGCGCGATCGACGAGCTGGCGCGTCTGCTCGGCATCGATCCGTTCGAGATGCGGCGCAAGAACGTGGTGAAGCCCGGCGACAACGTCGAGTCGATCTGGAAGGAGCCGAGCGACGCCAGCTTCGGCAGCTACGGCATCACCGAGTGCCTCGACATCGTCGAGCGCGAGCTGAAGAAGGGCAACGGGGTCAAGAAGCCGGGCGACGACTGGCTCGAAGGCACCGGCCATGCGCTGGCCATGCTGGAATGCGGTCCGCCGACCGAGCATCGCTCGGGCGCCGAGATGAAGCTGCTGGCTGACGGCAGCTATCACCTGGCCTGCGGCTCGTGCGAGATGGGCCAGGGCATCGCCAACGCCCACCGCCAGATCGCCGCCTCGATCGTGGGCGTCAGGGCGAGCGACGTCGAAATCGTCGTCGCCGACACCGACAAGTGTCCCTACGACACCGGCACCTTCGCCAGCACCGGCACGGTGGTGGCCGGCAAGGCCGTCCACATCACCGCCGAGGCGATGAAGGCCGACATCCTCGACTTCGCCTCGCGCCACACCGGCGTGCCGATCGACCAGTGCCGGCTCGACACCGATGCGGTGATTTGCGGCAACAAGCGCATCACGCTGAAGGAGCTGCACGCCGCGGGCGCCAAGGTGGCTCACCGCTTCATGGTGAGCCGCCGCGCCTACCTGTCGCCGCGCTCGATCGCCTTCAACGTGCAGGGCGTGCGGCTCGCGGTGCATCGCGTCACCGGGGAGATCCAGGTCCTGCACAGCGTGCACGCCGCCGACATCGGCCGGCCGCTCAATCCCATGCAGTGCCGTGGCCAGCTCGATGGCGCGGTGGCGATGGGCTACGGCTGGGCGATGATCGAGAACGTGGTGCACGACGAGCAGGGCCACATGGTGAACCCGCAGCTGCGCAACTGCCGCATCCCGACCTATGCCGACACGCCGCACACCGACATCTTCTTCGCCAATACGGTCGACACGATCGGCCCGCTTGGCGCGAAGTCCCAGGGCGAGTGCGGCATCAACCCGGTGGCGCCGGCAGTGTCCAATGCGCTCGCCAACGCGACCGGCGTCCGCTTTGCCCACCTGCCGTTCCGACCCGATCGGCTGTTCGCCAAGCTGGCTGCGCGGCCATGAGCGACAGTGCCCGCAGCGTCAGCATCGTGACGCAGACCTGCGTGCGGCCGGAGCGCGCCGAGGACTTCGCCCGCTGGCAGGGCGAGACCAGCAACTTCATCTCGAACTTCCCGGGCTTCATCGAGCAGCGGCTGATGCCGCCCAAGCCGCCGCTGCAGGTCGACTGGGTGATCCTGCAGCGCTTCGTCGACCGGGCGTCGGCGCAGCGCTGGCTGGAATCGCCGGAGCGTCAGGTGCGCATCGAGGGCGCCTCGCCCATGCTGGTCGGGCGCGACGACGTCCATATCGTCCAGGATGACGCGGGCGCCGCCCGCAGCGCACCGGTCTCGGCGGTGATCAGCACGCGGGTGAAGCCGGGCAAGGAAGCCGAATACCGCGTCTGGGAGCGCAAGATTGCGGCCGCCCAGTCGAAGGCGCCCGGACTGCAGGGCTACCGCTTCGAGCCGGCTGTCCCCGGCGTGCAGGAGGACTACGTCGCCATCCTGCGCTTCGACAGCGAGGAAAACCTGCAGGCCTGGCTCGATTCTCCGGAACGCAAGAAGCTCGTCGAGGAGGCGGCGCCGCTCACCGTGGAGTTCCACACCAGGATGGCGCGCACCGGCTTCGAGCAGTGGTTCCGCGATGGCTCGGGCGCGCCGTCGCAGGCGCCCGTCTGGAAGATGGATTTCCTGGTCCTGCTGATGCTCTACCCCGTGGTGTTTTTGTGGAGCATCTGGTTCGGCCTGCCGGTGCTGGCTGCCAAGTACAACATGAACTTCGCCATCGCGCTGTTCATCGGCAACATCTTCAGCGTCGGCCTGACGGGCTTCATGGTGCCGTGGGTCGCCAACCGGTTCGGCTGGTGGCTGGCGCCGTCGGCCAATGGCTGGAACAAGGCCAATCTGCTGGGCACCGGCATCATCCTGGCGCTTTTTGCCGCCATGGTGGGCGGCTTCTACTTCGCATCGCCCTGAGCCACGGCGCTTGCTAGACTGGCGGCCGCGGAGGTTTTCCATGGCCAAGCGTCTCAGCCCCGAAGCGGTCGCCCGGTACCGACGCGACGGCTTCCACTTTCCGGTTGGCGTGCTGTCGCCCGCCGAGGCGCGGTCCTATCGCGACCGGCTGGAGGCGCAGGAGCGCGCGCTGGGCGGGCCGCTCACCGGCGATATGCGCCACAAGGTCCATCTCCTCTTCACCTGGGCCAACGAGCTGGCGCGCCATCCCGCCATCCTCGACGCCGTCGAGGACATGATCGGGCCCGACATCCTGTGCTGGAGCACGACCTTCTTCACCAAGGAGGCGCGCTCGCCGTCCTTCGTATCGTGGCACCAGGACGCCACCTACTGGGGCCTCAGCACCGACGACGTGATCACCGCCTGGGTGGCCTTCGCCGACGCCCCGGTCGAAAGCGGCGCCATGAAGTTCTGGCCGGGCAGCCACCTCAAGAAGCAGCTCGAGCACCGCGACACCTTCGACCACAACAACCTCCTGACGCGCGGCCAGGAAATCGCCGTCGACGTGCCCGCGGGCGCCGGCGTCGACGTGACGCTCAAAGCGGGCGAGATGTCGCTGCACCACGTCCTGCTGGTGCACGGATCGGGACCCAACACGACCGACGACCGGCGCATCGGCTACGCCATCCGCTACATCCCGCCCCATGTCCGCCAGCTCAAGGTGCGCGACTCGGCCATGCTGGTGCGCGGCCGCGACACGCATGGCAACTTCGACCCCGAACCTGCGCCGCTGGCCGATCTCGACGCGGCGGCGCTGGCGGCCCATCGCGACGCCACCGAACGCTCGGTCAAGGCGCTCTATTCCGGCACCGACCGGCGTGAGTTCCGTGCTTAGACGGGCGGCGACCGCCGCCCTGCTCTGTGTGCTGTCTCTCGCCGCGCAGGCGCAACTGCCCATACCCGCGCCCGAGCCGGCGGCGCCCCCACCGACGGCCCCCGCTCCCACTCCCGCGCCCGCGCCCGCGGCCCGCCCGGCGCCGGTGGCAAGCCAGGCCGTACCGGGACCGTCACCGGAGAAATTCCTCGACGACCTCTACCGGCCCTACCTCGACAAGAACTTCAAGGGCCAGCCCTACTCGGAAGCGGCGCGCTTCTTCGAGCCGGTTCTGGCCGCCGCGATGGAGCAGAACCGCAAGGAGGCCGCCGCCGCCGGCAAGCCGCCGGCGCTCAGCGCCGATCCGTTCGTCGATCCCAAGGACTGGCTGATCTCGAGGCTCGAGGTCGCGGCCGCGCCGACCGCCGCCGGAGCCACGGGCTCCGTGCTGTTCGTGAACCAGGGTGCGCCGCGCCATCTCACGATCAGCCTGGTCAAGACGCCGGCCGGTTGGCGCATCGCCGAGATACGTGGCGGTACGGTCTCGCTGCGCGCGCTCTACAAGCTCAACTGAGCGCACTCCTCATTCATAGAGGCCCAGCGGACCCCGCGGCGGGTCGTCGTCGAGATCGTCGGTGACATCGCGCAGGCGCCAGCGCACGGGCCGGATCTGCATGTGCTCGGGCGGCTCGTAGGGCTGCCAGGTTGGCGCCGGCGGCTCGGGCGGCGGCCGGGGTGACGGCGCGGGTGGTGGCAGCGGCGCTGCCGCGACCGGCGGTGCCGCTGCAGGCGGCTGCTCGCGCACGGGCTCGGGTGGTGACGGTGGTGGTGGCGGCGTTGGAGGCGGCCTCGGCGTCACGCGCGGCGGCGGCAGCTTGAGCCCATAGTCGGCTTCGGCCCATCGCGCGGCCGCCGCGGGGTCGCTCGCGATGCGATCGGCGATCTCCTGTTTCATTTCCAGGACTTTGAACATCGCCTCGATGTTGATCAGCATGCCGTCGGTCTCCAGCCACGCCACCTGCCGGTCGAGCGCCAGCACCCGCCGCCTGAGCCCGCTCATGACCGCAGGTCGGCCTTGTAGCGATGCACCCGCGCCTCGAGCTGCTCGACGCGCTGCGCCAGATCGACCACCTCGAAAGCGCGGCGCTGGGCCTCCAGGACGGCGCTGACCGACGCCGCCTCCTCCGGGGTGATGGTGTGCGCGGCCATCGCCGCCACGACGGCGGCATGGGCACGCACCAGGTCGGCCGGCTCCTCGATGGCCGGCAGGTCGAGCTCGATCGGCCGGCCCTTGGGCGTCGTCCAGGCACGCTTCAGCACCTGGTCGGCGGCGCGCGGATCGCCCTCGTTGGCGGCCTCGATCTGCTTCCTCAGAATCCCCTCGGCGCTCTCGGCGGCGAGCCGGTCGAGGACGAGGTTGGTCGCGTTGCGGCTGCCCGCCGGACGGCCAGGGCCGGCAGCATTGCCTTTCTGGAACTTGCCGTCGTCGTCTCTGTGAAACTTGGCCATGGCGCTGTCTCCTTCGAGGGCTTCGCGGTTAAATAAACCGTCGAAAAACCGCGGCCGCCACCCACCGGGGGTGCGGACGAGGGTCTACCCCCGTTCTACGCCCGGTGACCTCGAATCGACGATTATGGTCCTTACCGAATTCGCTCGACGGCCTTCGTGGTCGTGGAAAGGCGACAGATCACAACGAAGACCTCATCCTGAGGGCCTTCGGCCGCTCCTCAGGGTGAGGTTGTTGGTGATCCGGGCAGATCAGTGACGCCAGCTGGTATCGGTCTTGTCGAGCTTGCGCAGGAGGGCTGCGAATTCGATGTCGCCGAGGCTGCCACGATCGCCCTCGGAGAAGCGATCCATGTCGGCGCCCGACTTTCCGGCAAGGTTGTCGCCCAGGATGTTGAGCGTTCCCGCCGCCGCCGCGTCGACCTGGGTCTGGCAGGCGCGCTCCAGCCGATAGAGCCGCAGGAAGGCCTCCGGCACCGTGCGGCCGGTGGTCAGCAGGCCGTGGTTGCGCAGCATCATGGCCGGGTTGTCGCCGAGGTTCTTCAGGAGCCGGCCGCGCTCGTCGAGGTCGAGGCTGGGGCCTTCGTAGTCGTGATAGGCGAGCTTGCCGTGGAAGGCGGTGGCGTTCATCGAAATCGGCAGCAGCCCTTCCTTGACCGCGCACACCGCCATGCCGGCGCGGGTATGGGTGTGCATCACCACCTTGTGGCGCGCCGCATGGGCCATGTGGACGGCCGAATGGATGACGAAGCCGGCATAGTTCACCGGATGCTTGGACTCGCCCACGTTGTTGCCGTCGAGATCGATCTTCACCAGGTTCGAGGCGGTGACCTCGTCGTAGTTCAAGCCAAACGGATTGATCAGGAAATGCGCGTCGGGGCCCGGCACGCGCGCGGTGAGATGGCCGTAGATCAGCTCGGTCCAGCCGAAATGGTCGACCAGGCGATAGGCAGCCGCGAGCTGTCGCCGCAGCACCGCCTCGCCCTCGGCCGGCGGCAGCTTATCGACGTCGATGCCGGTCAGCGGCAGATCCTGAGCGATGTGCATGTCCATGGGCGGGTTCCTTCAGCGAACGGACGGTAAGCTTAAGCCCGCGGCGAGACCTTTGCCAAGCCGAGTGCAAGGGTATGATCCATTCCGCCTCACCCTGAGGAACATCGCGTAGCGATGTGTCTCGAAGGGTGGGCAGCAGACGAGGTGCTCGTTCCCACCCTTCGAGACGCCGTGCTACGCACGGCTCCTCAGGGTGAGGTTGTGTGTGAAAGGTTAGCCGATGACCGAAAACAAGCCGCGCCTCGATACGACGCGCCTGCAGAAGATGGCGCAGGCCTATTGGGAGAGTGCCGCCCTGATGGCCGCGGTCGAATTGGAGGTCTTCACCGCCATCGCCCACGGCCACGACACCATCCCGGCCGCAGCCAAGGCGGTCGGCATCAGCCCGCGCAACGCCGAGCGCCTGCTGACGGCGTTGGTCGCCATGACCCTGCTGACCCGCCATGACGAAGGGGGTGGCGAGCGCTTCGCCAATGCGCCCGACGTGCAGCGCTTCCTGGTCAAGGACGGCGAGCGCTACGCCGGCCCGTGGATCCTGTTCACCAAGCCGCGCTGGACGGCGTTCGGCGAGCTCGGCGAACGGCTGCGGCGGCGCGAGGAGAACAAGCTCGGCCAGTACACCGGGTTCACCGTCGAGGATGCCCGGCGCTACCACGCCGCGACCTACTCGATCGGCATGGGCGCGGCACGGCTGTTCAGCCGCAGCGTCGACCTCGCCGGCCGCAAGCTGCTGCTCGACCTCGGCGGCGGCTCGGGCGCCTACTCGATCGTCGCGACCAAGACCTTCCCCGGCCTCAAGGCAATCGTGCTCGACCTGCCGCCGGTCGCGGTCGTGGCGCGCGAGTACATCGCCGCCAGCGATGCGGCTGACCGGGTGAGCGCAATGGCCGGCGATTTCACGACGGCCGACTTCCCGCAGGACGTCGACGTCGTGGTGATGGCGAGCAACCTGCCGCAATACGAGCCGGCGCTGATCCGCCTCGTGGTCGGCAAGGCGTTCGCCGCCCTCGTGCCGGGCGGTGAGATGCATCTGATCGGCGAAACGCTGCACGACGACCGGCGCGGTCCGCTCTCGGCGGCGCTATGGGGTCTGAACGAGGCGGTGCAGGGCAGCACCGGCGTGGCGCACACGGAGTCCGAAGTGAAGGGCTACCTGCAGGATGCAGGATTCACCGGCGTCGCTGTCCATCCCTTTGTGCCTGGCGTTCTGTCGCGGATTGCCGGCCGGAAGCCCGGCTGATGGGCGGGGTTGCGTCGCTCGCCGCCTTCGACTATCTGTCGCCTCTGCCTCTGCTCCCTTCGTCTAGAGGCCTAGGACGTGGCCCTCTCAAGGCTAAAACACGGGTTCGAATCCCGTAGGGAGCGCCAAACTTCAGGGCGTCGGGATGACCTACCGACGAGCCGTCAGCCCATTGAGGGCGCCCTTCGCCCAAACCGCGATGCTGCCGAGGATCGGCGTCCTGGCCAGCCATCCGGCCCGGCGATCGAAGCGGACCTGCTTCATGTAGGGAGTCGCGCCGTCCTTGGGCTCGGACCACATGATCCACCACTGGCACTTCGAGCAGATCTTGCCCAACTCGCTGTCGGGGTCTTCGTACATGTCGCAGAGCTTGTCGTAGGCATCCTGCACGGAGACGTCGCGGATGTTGGGCAGCCACGCGAGGTCTTCCTCGTGCGCCTTCACCATCATGGCGCAGCACGGCGTGATCTCGCCCGACGGCATGACATAGGGCTGGATGTGGCAGTCGTTGCGCTTGTCCGGCACGTGGAAGACGCTGCGGAACTTCAGGCTGTCGTAGTACTCGGCGTGGAAGTTGATGGCGTCGCACCGATGGCGCCAGAACTCGGCGAACTCGTCCATGCGCTCCTTGGCGTCGCCGATCAGGATGCAGTTGATCTCGACATTGATGTCGGGGATCAGGGCCTTGCGCCCGGTCAGATAGTCGATCGTGTCGAGCACGCGCTGTAGCTCGCCGCCGCGGCGGATCTTGGCGTATTGCGGGGGCTCGATGTGATCGACGCTGAACCGGAACTCGCGCACGCCCATCGCCAGCATGTCGTCGATCAGCGGCGGCGGCATGTTCTGGCCATGGCTCAGGACGTGCACCGGATGTCCGAGCGCGATCGTCGTGCGCAGATGCTGGAGCGCATTGGGGTCCTGGAAGAAATCGCCGGTGGCGGCGAAGTAGACCATCTTGCCCTTGGGCAGTTCGCGGACGCCCTTTTCGACGAGCTCGGGCGAAATCGTCTTGGCCTTCTTGATGGCGTTCGGGCCGTTGAAGTGACAGAAAACGCAGCTCAGTTCGCAGGTCTCGGTTGTGGCGAACGACAGCATGTCGAGCGGCGCGCGATCGGCCCTGGCCACGAACGGCACCGCCGTGGCCCGTTCAAGCGCTTCGGCCTCGAGCATGCGCGGCGACTTCGCCATGGTTGTTGTTTCTGTCATTGAGTGGCCGATTTTGTCGATTGCTTTCCTCCCCATTCAAAAGGGGAGGTAAAGACTTTAGCACGAATCGCCCGCCCTATCAGGCAGAGCGCGTTGCCAAACGCCACAGCCAGGCGGCGAGGTTTTCGATGGCGACGCCCATCAACACCAGGACGAACGACCAGAGCGGCAGGGCATACAGTCGCGTCGGCGTCGCCAGCATGCCCTGAACCACGAAAAGACCGACGAAACCCAGGGTGACCAGGTTGATTGCCAGGCGCGTGTCGCTTGCCCGGTCGCCTGCGGTCCAGTGGCGGTAGCCGGTCACCAGCTGAACGGCGACGAACAAGGCAAGTATTGTTCCCAAGGCGGGGTGCCCCGGGCCGTAAAGGTGGTCGGTGAACATCAACTTCAGCTTTTCGAAGTAGATGCGAATGACCTCCTGCGGGTCTTCCCGCCATTTGCCGATGTAGAGTTCCCGCATCACCCGGAAATAGTCGTTGGAATAGTGGACGATGCCCGGGACCGCCGCGGACGCCGCAGCGCGTCCGAGGGCGTCGTCGTATTCGATGCCGAATTTGTTCGGCACCCCGCCCAGTCCGATATAGAGCGTATGCGACATGCCATGGGTGGCGGGAAGGTGGGCGGCGTCGAGCGAATAGCCCCAGTCCCGCGCGGCGACAATGAGCCGCGACGATTGCGATGCCAGCACGGCAACCAGGAGGATCGCCACGGTACTTGCGACGTGGCGCGACCCACGGATACCGTAACGCATCGTCCAGGCGGCCGCGCAAATCGTCATCAAGAGCGCCATCGAGCCAACCGATTCGCGGAGCAAGGCGACAAACGCCAGCGACACCAGGCCGACCGCAATGAGTCCGCCCGACGCTGCCGGTCGCAGCCAGCCCCTGGCCCGCGCGACCAGCGCCAGCGGCAGGATGATCTGGATCGCAGCAGCGCCGATCAGTGAATAGTGAGGCGCCGTCCCGAAATGCTGCAGGAATACCAGGGCGCCGAGCCAGAGCAGGACAACGGACGTCACGAACGCTCCGAGGGTCATCAGCGTGACGATCAGGACAACCAGACAGAGCGTGTTGATGCCGAGGTTCAGCCGGGCAGTGTCCATCACCGTTGCGTCCCTGCCGGCCAGCCGGGCCCACAGGCTCAGCAGCAGGGGTTGTCCCGGATCTTCCGCGCTGAAGGGCACGATCTGGCCGTTCTCGCAGCTCCGCAACAACCAGACTCCGATCTTGCGGGCGCACCTGGCGCTCTCCAGCGCATTGTTCGTGCCTTCCCAATCGGACTCGCTGACAGTCGCATATCGACGGGAGTCGTCGAACGACTCCTGCACTTGCGGCAGCCCGGCCCACAGGACAAGGCCCAGCACGATCAGCGACTGGAGCGTGAGGACGAGGCCACGAGGAACGGTGCGGAAAAACATCACGAGGCGCGCAAGATGGTCGACTGCGCTCGAACGCCACATCTTGCCTGTCGCCCCCGCGATTGGCCGGTGATCCCGGCTATTTCATCCCGAAGAGGGATAACCCGATATTCCCCGGATGAACCGTCGGAACGATACAAACGCTAGCATGCTGCCGGGATTCGGAAAAGCCGCGACGGTGGGCAGTGGCGGCCGACACAGTTTTCCCGACGCGTTTGGCGATGATGGTTTGATATGTCTCACCTCCGCCCTCTAATGTGCGCTGAACAACAGACAGGCTCCTTGGATTTCGCCGACAGCTCCGCCCCTCCCGCCTCCAGATCGGGAGGCACCCTCGCCGACCTGGCGCTGCTGCTGGTCGGCGGTTCGGCGCTGCTGATCGTCCTCATCCTGTGGTTCGACAACGCCCAGGGCGGGCTCACCGGCAACGGCATCGTCAAGAGCATCGAGCTCAGGCCCTGGATCGTCGATCCCGCCAACGCCAGGCTCTATCCGTCGAACTATCTCTTTTATCCGGCCTATGGCGCGCTCTGCCGCCTGCTCGATCTGCTCGGCGTCTTCGCGGGCGATCCGCGTCGGCAGATGACGGTTCTGAACGCCGTGAGCGCGAGCTTCTGCCTGTGCGTCGTCTATCTGATGGTCCGGGCGCTGACCGCCGACCGCGTCATCGCGCTGATCGCCGCCCTATTCCATATCGCCTGCAGCTTCGTGTTGTTCCTCGCCATCACCAACGAGGACATCATGCCGAGCTATACGTTGCTCTTCGCGTCGATGGCTCTGGCGAGCATCTGGTTTGCCCGGCCGACGACGGTGCGCGTCGTGGCCGTCGCCGTCCTGTTCAGCCTGGGCTGGCTGTTCGAATGGCGGCTGATCTTTCCGACCCTGCCCGCCCTGCTGGCAGCCCTCTGGCTCTGCGAGGCACGGCCGGTCCGGCGCCTGGGATGGATCGGCCTGTTCCTCGCCACGGTGGTGGCGACGGCCGCCGTCGCGGCCGTGGCCTGGCGCGGGCACGACGGCGCCGTCGGGCCGTTCGATCTGCTGTGGACCGGCAAGGGCGTCTATACCGGTTACGCGGGCTTCAGCTGGGCCAAGCTCGCCTACCTGCGGGACGGCATCGCGGCCTACCTGCTGGGCACCGGCGTCTCGACCTTCGAGGCGATCCCCGGCTGGGACATCTGGCGCTACGGTTCGCTCGCCGTGATGCTGGCGATCCTGGTCGTGACGCTGCCGCCGCTGTGGTGGTCGCGGCACGACACGCGGGCGCGGGCGCTGGTCGCCGTGTTTGGCGGCACCTTCGTGGCGGGCGCGGTGTTCAACGTCTATTCCCAGCCGCAGGACCCGCAGATGCAGATCAACGTCATGGGCTGGCTGACCGTCGCCTGGGCGCTGGTCGTCGTCGCCGCACGGCGACGCTGGGGCGCCCGCGGGGTCACCGCCCTCGCCGGGCTGACCGTGGCGCTGTTTGCCTACAATGTCTGGAGCATCGCACCGCTGCGCGGCCTCGACACGGCGTGGCAACGCGCGATCGAGCGTGTCGAGCGCCAAGCCGATCTCTCCCGCACCGTCTTTCTCCTCCACGACTTCGACTGGACGGTGGTCTACGGGTCGCTGCACTGGGGCACCGCACTGCCGGGGACGGAACCGCTCGGGCCGGCGCCGCAGGCGTCGCCCAAGTTCAAGTGGATCGGCTTTGCCACCGGGTTGCTGGTGCATCCCGAGTGGAGCACCGACCGGCATGTCGCCGCACTCCGCGGCGAGATCGATCGCGCGCTGGCGTTGGGCTACGACGTCCTGGCGGTGCGCCTGTGGGACACCAGCCAGAGGGACCTCGAAGACCTGACGGGAACGGTCGTCGACAGTGCCCGGCTGCGCGCCCTGATCACGATGCTGCGCCAGGACTACAGCGCGACGCTCGCCTTCGACGATCCGCTGGCCGGCCGGGTCTACCGGCTGCAGCGGGCACGCTGAGCGCAGATGACCCTTCCCTCCCCATTCTGCTGGGGAGATGGCCGCGTAATCGCCGACCATGCGCCTTCCCAGGCGCCGGGGGCCATGAGTCTTGACCCCTCCGTCGCGGTATGACCGCGACACCTCCCCCGAAGACGGAGGAGGAGTATGAGCCTTTGCCGTCCCGTCTTCGGGCTAGCGTTTGGTCGCGCAGCGGCCAAATCGCGCGGGTGTCAGTGTCTTACGCTGACCTTGCGCCTTCACAGGCGCCGGGGGGTCAGAGGCGGGTCAGGACTTCGCGCGCGCCAGGTTGGCGACGTAGCCGCGATTCCAGGTCGGGTTGATCATGACCTCGTTGATCACGATGTGCTTGGGCAGGCAGGCGATGTAGCGGATCAGATCGCCGACATCCTCCGACTGCGCCATGCGCGCCCGCTCTTCCCTGGTCACCGGCACCGGCCGCTTGTCGAGGATGGGTGTCGCCACCTCGCCCGGGCAGACGACCGTGGAGCGGATGCCGTTGACGCATTCCTCCATGTTGATGGTGTGGCTCATCGCCACCACGCCGTGCTTGGCGGCTGAATAGGCCGGACCGCTCAGCAGGCTGGCATTGCGGCCGGCCATCGAGGAGGTGTGGATCAGCACGCCGTCCTTGCGCTTACGCATGATCGGAAGGGCGGCGGTGGTGCAATAGAAGGCGCTGGAAAGGTTGCCGTCGATCACCTGCTCGGCGCCGGCCGGCGAGAGCTGCTTCCAGCTGCGCTCCAGGATGTTGAGCCCGGCATTGTTGACCAGGATGTCGAGGCGGCCGAACCTCTTGTCGATGTCGGCGGCAATGCGCGTCACGGCCGAGGCCTTCATGAGATCGCCCGGCTTCACGACAGCCTTGCCGCCGGCCGCCTTGATGGTGGCGGCAGTGGCGTCGAGCGGCTCCTTGCGCCGGCCGGTCAGCACCACCGTGGCGCCCTCCCTGGCCAGAGCGATTGCTGCTGCCTGGCCAATACCCGAGCCAGCACCGGTCACCCAGGCGACCTTGCCTGTCAACGAAGCCATCGATGTCTCCTTCTTGTTGAATTTTCCTCCCCTGTCTTCAGGGGCGGTGTCGGCGTCTTACGCCGACGGAGGGGTCATGAACCTCATTGTGGCTCATGACCCCTCCGCCCCGTATGACGGGGCACCTCCCCATAAGAATGGGGAGGGAAATGATCTGGCTCAAAGCACCTTGCCCGTGCCGTCGTCGATCAGATGCATGTTGCTGAGATCGGCGCGCAACTTCATCGACTGCATGGCGGTGGCGCCGGAGTTGGGATTGACCCGCCCGGAGACCGCGACACCTTCGATCGTGAAATAGACCAGCGTCTCCATGCCCATCGGCTCGACGACGTCGATCATCATGTCGAAATCGTGCTGATTGGGCTCGGCATGCGGCCTGGTCTCCATGATGTGCTCGGGCCGCAAGCCCAGCAGCAGGTTGCTCTTGCCGGCATGGCTGCGATAGCGGGCCGTACGGCTGTCGGGCACGGCAAACGACAGTCTGTCACTCAGCCGCACGCGCAGCGCGCCGGCGGCTTCCTCGAGCCGGCAGGGAAGGAAATTCATCGCCGGCGAGCCGATGAATCCGGCGACAAAGCGGGTCTGCGGGTTGTGATAAAGCTCCTGCGGCGCGCCGACCTGCTCGATGACACCGTGGTTCATCACGACCACGCGGTCGGCCAGGGTCATCGCCTCGACCTGGTCGTGGGTGACGTAGATGGTCGTGGTGGGGACGAGCTGGTGCACCTTCTTGATCTCGGTACGCATCTGGACGCGCAGCTTGGCGTCGAGGTTGCTGAGCGGCTCGTCGAACAGGAACACCTTGGGGTTGCGCACGATGGCGCGCCCCATGGCGACGCGCTGGCGCTGGCCGCCCGACAGCGCTTTCGGCTTGCGCTCCAGCAGCATCTCGATGTCGAGCATCCTGGCGGCGTCGTCGACCCGGCGCTTGATCTCGTCCTTGGGAAACTTGCGCAGCTTCAGGCCGAAGGCCATGTTCTCGAACACGCTCATGTGCGGATACAGCGCATAGTTCTGGAACACCATGGCGATGTCGCGGTCCTTGGGCGGCACGTCGTTCACGACGCCGCCGCCGATCCAGATTTCACCGGAGGTGATCTCCTCCAGCCCGGCGATCATGCGCAACGTGGTCGACTTGCCGCAGCCGGACGGACCGACCAGCACGACGAACTCGTGATCCGCGATCTCCAGATCGATGCCCTTTACCGCCTGCACGTCGCCTTCGAACGACTTGACTATCTTGCGAATCGAAACCTGCGACATGCCGTCTATCCCTTGGTTGCGCCGGCTGTCAGGCCGGCGACGTAGTAGTCCATCAAGAACGTGTAGATGATGATCGGCGGGGCCGCGCCCATGACGCAAGCAGCCATGATCGTGCCCCAGGCGAACACGTCGCCGCGGATCAGCTCGCGCACGATGCCGATGGTCAGCACCGCCTGATCGGCGCTGTAGAGATAGGCCAGCGGATACAGGAAGGCGCCCCAGCCCACCGTGAAGGCGAAGATGGTGGCGGCGATGATGCCGGGCAGGGCCACGGGAATGAAGATCTTTATCAGAATTTGCGGATAGCTGGCGCCGTCGATCAGGGCGGCCTCGTCGAGTTCCCGGGGGATCGAACTGAAATAGCCGATCATGATCCAGGTGCAGAACGGCACCGCCAGTGTCGGGAACAGCAGGACCAACACCCAGGTGTTGTTGATCAGGCCGAGCGAACCGACGACCTGGAACAGCGGGATGAACAGCAGCGACGGCGGCACCAGGTAGGTCAGGAAGACGCCGGTGGAAATCACCTGGCTGCCCTTGAAGCCCATGCGCGACAGGCTGAAGGCGGCGAGAATGGCGATCGTCATGCTGAGGATCACCACCAGCCCCGTGACCCAGACCGAGTTCAGGAAGTAGCGCTGGAACTGTGCGTTGGTCACCAGGTAGACGAAGTTGTCCAGGGTCGGGCTCTGCGGGATCCACGGCGTGCCCTTCTGTGCCGAGATCTCGGCCGACGACTTCAGGCTCGTCATGATCATGTAGAAGGGCGGGACCAGGAAGATCACCACGAAGACGCTCAGCGCGGCGAAGCTGCCGCGCAGCGCCCAGCGGTTCTGCCGTGCCAGGCTGCCGACCTTGGCCTTGCGCGGAATTTCGCCCGCGGATGCCGTCACGCTGGTCATGTCGAGATCTCCTTGCTGCGCTTCAGCACATCGCGCAGCACGAAGAACGCCAGCGTGGCCAGGATGGGGAACATGAACAGGCTGACCGACGCACCGCGAGGAATGTTGCCGGACTCGATGCCGACGTTGAATGCGTAGGTGGCGAACAGATGGGTGCTGTCCTGGGGGCCGCCGCTGGTCAGGATGCGCACGATGTCGAAGTCGGCGAAGGTGACGATCAGGCTGTAAAGCACGGTGATCAGGATGATGTTGCGCATCATCGGCAGGGTGATGAAGATCAGCTTGTGCCAGGCGCCGGCGCCGTCGATGGCGGCCGCCTCGTAGAGCTGCTCGGGCACCGATTTGAGGGCCGCGAGATACATGATCATGAAAAACGGCGCGCCGAACCAGGTGTTCACCGCGATCACCGCGATGCGCGCGTTCCACGTGGTGCCGAGGAACGGGATGGACTCCAAGCCGAACCAGTTGAGCGTCCAGTTGAACGCCGAATAGGACGGGTCGAACAGCCACCACCAGGTCAGGGTGGAAAGTGCCAGCGGAATCACCCACGGCACCAGCAGCAGGCCGCGCCAGATGCGCTGGTTCTTACCGCGGATGTTGTGCATCAGGTGCGCCAGGATGAAGCCCAGCGTCGCCTTCAACACCACCGCGGTGATCGCGAACAGGCAGGACTGGAAGATCACCTTCTGAAAGGACGGGCGGTTGAGAAGGTAGACGAAATTATCGAACCCGACGAAGTTCTCCATCTTGCGGTCGAGCATGCTGAGGAACATCGCATAGAAGGTCGGATAGACCTTGAGGCAGACGATCAGCAGGATCAGCGGCGCGCACAGCAGGAGCGCGGTCGTCGAGCGCCGCCGCGCCAGCTTCTTCAAGCTCCCCACCTGGCGTGGCGCGGGCGCCGCCGCCGGGCCCGAGCCGATCACCATTGTGCTACCGTCGGCCATTCAAGTCTCCTCGATCGAGAAGGTGTGACACGCCCTGTTCCCTGGGCCGAGCACGTCGCAAGAAAATGTGCCTGACCGGCCCGGCACGATGCCGTAGCCGGTCAGGCACTGGTTATGCGTCAGAGGAAGCCTTCGAGCTCGATGTTGCCCCAGGCAATGACCTGGTCGATCGACTCGCCCGCCTTCAGCTTGGCCAGCATGGTCGGCGCCGTGCCGCGGTTGTAGATCTGCACCGCGATCTCCGGCGGGGCCGGCATGTGCGCCAGATGCGCGACCGCATTGTGCTGCTTGCGCACCGGGTAGTTGTAGACGGTGCCGACGGGCGGCCCGATCTTGTCCCACACCTTCGACTCGGACATCTTGGCATACGGTGGCAGATCGTAGCCCATCACCGCGGTGCTGCGGGCATCGACATTGTCGGGCTGCATCAGGAACTCGATCAGGTCCTTGGCTGCGCCCTTGTTCTGGGCGAACTGCCAGATGCCCCAGAAGTTCATGCTGTGCGGCTCGAACCGGCCCTTGGGACCGGACGGCACCGGGAAATGCCAAGTGTCGGCGGCCACCGCCGGTGCATCGCGCACCGCCACGGCCCAGGCCGACGGCGGATTGTAGATGAACGACGAATTGCCGGCGATCAGCGCGCGATTGTTCGACCCATCGTCCCAGCTCTGCGCATCGGCCGGCAGGAACTTCACCAGCTTTTGGCAGTATTCCAAGGCCTGGCGGACGGCCGCCGACTTGATCTGGATCTTGCCATTGGCGTCAACCAGCTCGGCGCCGAACGAGGCCAAGATCGACCCCGCCGTATCGACATTGTCCGCGGTCGTGCCGAGGCCGATGCCGAACGGCTTGCCGGCCTTGAAGCAGGCCTCGGCGGCCTTCAGCATGGCCTCGTTGGTCCACGCCTTGGCCTCGGCGGTTTCGGCAACGGCTTCCGCCGGATACATCTTCACCACGTCGATGCCGGCAAATTCCTTCATCATGGTGATGCGGGCCGCCGGGCCCTTGTTCTGCGTGCCCCAGCTCGACGGAACGGCGACCCACTTGCCCTTGACCTTGCCCAGGTAGTTCGCCACCGCATTGGCTTCGCCGTTCTTGGCGACCAGCCGGCCGACCACGTCGTCGACATTCTCGAGCTTGTCGGCGTGATCGCGCACGTTCCAGTTGCCGATGGTGACGATGTCGTGACCGCGGCGCGCCTGCGCCTCGGCGTTGATGGTCAGCAGGTTCTGCCGGCCCTGCGAAGTGATGAAGTCGGCCTTCACCTCGACCTTGTTCTTTTCGGAGAAGGCAGCAACCTGCTTCTTGATCTCGACGTTGCCGGCCGGCACCCAATGGTCCCAGAAGAACACGGAGACCTGGCCGGCGGCGTAGGCACCGCGTACGAATGGGGCGGCAATGAATGCGGTCGACGCGGCGGCCGTGCCGGCCACGAATCGACGACGATTGACTTTCCTGGCAGCCATGAAATTTCCTCCTATACGCCATCCTGATCGGACGGCTGATCGTTTCCCCGCATCAGTGCAATGCGATGACTCTCACGTGGAGCCTTGCGCGAATGCTATTGAGAAGGCGAGACTCAAGCAACGCATTTTCGAATACGGCCGTTCGGCGTGAGGTTTGACAGGCCGCGGCGAGCCCCGGATGCTCCCGCCGCTTCGGCGGAGCGCTGAACAGGAGCCACAAGGAGCCATCGTGCAGGGAAACACTGTGAAATCGGTCTTAAAGGCGGGCGCCCTGGGCGCCAGCAGCATTGCCTGAGATGCAGCGCATTCCGCTCGTCAACCCCTGGCTCGCCGCCGTCGAACCCTCGCCCATCGGCGAGACCAAACGCTGGGTGCTCGGTCGCAGTTTTCCCGCCGAGCGGCCCCTGATCGATCTCAGCCAGGCGGTGCCCGGATACCCGCCGGCACTCGAACTGCGCAAGCATCTGGGCAAATTGCTGCTCGATCCGGGCATGCACGGCTACACGCCGATCCTGGGCATCCCGACACTGCGCGAAGAATACGCGGCGCACCTGTCGTCTTTCTATGGCGCGCCGATCACCGCCGGCGAGGTCGGGATCACATCGGGCTGCAACCAGGCGTTCTGCCTTGCCCTCATGAGCATCGCCAGGGCCGGCGATCAGGTGATCCTGCCACGGCCACACTACTTCAATCACGACATGTGGATGCGCATGCAGGGAATCGAGCCGGTGTCGCTCGATTTCCGCCCCGGCTCGGGCGCCGTGCCCAACGCCGAGGATGCGGTACGGCTGATCGGTCCGAAGACGCGGGCCATCGTGCTGATCTCGCCCAACAACCCGACTGGCGCGGTCTATCCACGCGCCACCATCCACGCCTTCTACGAGCTCGCGCGGCAGCGCGGCATCGCCCTGCTCCTCGACGAGACCTATAAGGATTTCCTGGCCGAAGGCGAGCGACCGCATGATCTCTTCAGCGATCCGGCATGGCGTGGCACCCTGGTGCACCTCTACAGCTTCTCCAAGGTCTTCGCGCTCACCGGCTATCGGGTCGGCGGCGTCACCGCGGGCGCCGCGCTGATGGCCGAAATCGAAAAGGCAATGGATTGCGTGTCGATCTGCCCGCCGCGACTCGGCCAGGAAGCAGCACTCTATGGCATGCGCAACCTGCTGCCCTGGGCGCGGCGCAACACCGAAGGGCTGAAGTCGCGTGCCGACCTCCTGGGCGACGGTCTGCAGCGCTCCAACCGCTGGCGGCTGGTCAGCATCGGCGCCTACTTCGCCTACGTCGAGCATCCCTTCGCCGGCCAACGCTCGACCGAAGTCTCCAGGCGGCTCGCCGACGAGGAGAACCTGCTCACCATTCCCGGCGACATGTTCGGCGCGGGACAGGAGCGCTTCGTGCGACTGGCCTTCGCCAACGTGAGCGACGACAAGATTCCCGCGGTGCTGGAACGGCTTGAACGCTTCGGCCAGTAGCATTCCTCCCCCGAAGACGGGGGAGGAAAGAGGAGACGGCATGCCACATGCGACCACTCCGGATGGCGTGAAGCTCTACTACGAGGAGACCGGCAGCGGCACGCCGATCCTCTTCGTGCACGAATACAGCGGCGACTGGCGGAGCTGGGAGCCGCAGATGCGGTTCTTCGCCCGCAAGCATCGTTGCGTCACCTACTCCTTCCGCGGTTACCCGGGTTCGGACGTGCCGGAGAGCGGCGCGATGTATTCGCAGCAGCACGCGGTCGACGACGCCAGGCACGTGCTCGACCACCTGAAGATCGCCAAGGCTCACGTCGTCGGCCTGTCGCAGGGCGCTTTCGCGACAGCGCACTTCGGCCGCCTCTACGCCCCTCGCGCGCTGTCGCTCACCCTGGCCGGCGTCGGCTCCGGCGCCGACCGCGCCGGGCACGAGCAGTTCAAGAAGAGCGCACTGGTGACAGCCAAGCGCATCCGCGCCGAAGGCATGCCCAAATATGCCGAGGGCCTGACCAGAAACCCGACGCGCTCGCGCTTCATGCAGAAGGACCCACGCGGCTTCGCCGAGTTCGTCCGCCATCTCGGCGAGCATCCGGGAGTAGGCGCAGCCAACACCATGGAGAACTATCAGGGCAAGCGGCCCTCGCTCTACGACTTCGAGGCCGAATGGAAGAAGCTCGACGTGCCGACCCTGATCGTCTGCGGCGACGAGGACGAGCCCTGCCTGCAGTCCAGCCTTTACCTGAAGGCCGTGCTGCCCAACGCCGGGCTCCCCATCTTCGCCAAGACCGGCCACACGGTGAATATCGAGGAGCCCGACGCCTTCAACCGCGAGGTCTGGAACTTCATCACCCTCGCCGAAGCCGGGAAATGGACGCCCGGCCAGGCCATGGGAGCCGGTGCCAGCCTGATCTGACTCCCGACCCCCTCCGCCGCGGTATGACCGCGCCACCTCCCCCGAAGACGGGGGAGGCAACAGAGTCATTCCTCCCCCGTCTTCGGGGGAGGTGTCGGCGTAAGACGCCGACGGAGGGGGTCATGACTCTTTGACTGTCACGGCGTGGTTGAGCGGGCCGTGGCCGCGGCCGAAGCCGGGCGCTGTCTCGATGGCCCGCCGTACATAGGTTCGCGCACGCGCGACGGCATCCTTGAGGCTCATCTTTTGCGCCAGGCCGGCGGCGATCGCCGAGGCGAGCGTGCAGCCGGTGCCGTGGGTGTTGCGACCAGGGATACGTGCATCGTCGAAGCGTTCGATCCGGCCGTCATGGAGCAGCAGATCGACCACGCGATCGCCCTCGAGATGGCCGCCCTTCATCAGAACCGCCGCGGCGCCGAGCTCGACGAGCTTGCCGGCCGCGCGCCTCATGTCGGCCTCGGCCCGCACGGGAAACCCCACCAGTACTTCGGCCTCGGGCAGGTTGGGCGTCAGCAGCGCCGCCAGCGGCAGCAGGAGATCGCGAAGTGCTGCTTCGGCGTCGCTCAGCAGCAACCGGTGGCCGCCCTTGGCGACCATGACCGGATCGACGACCAGCGGCACGCCGGCGGCATGCTTGCCGAAGGACGCCACCACGGTCGCGATCACCTCGGCGCTGTGCAGCATTCCGGTCTTCAGCGCATCGGCGCCGATGTCGGTCAGCACGACCTCGATCTGCTGGGCGATGAAGGCGGGCTCGACGGTCACGACGCCGTGCACGCCCTCGGTGTTCTGGGCGGTCAGCGCGGTGATCGCGGTCGCCGCGAACCCGCCCATCGCCGTCACCGCCTTGATGTCGGCCTGAATGCCCGCGCCACCGCCGGAGTCGGAACCGGCGACGATCAGGACCCGGCCTTTCATGCTGCCTGCCGCGGGATCGCCTCGATGATCTGGTCGACGACGGTGCGCACGAGATCCGAATCGTCGCCCTCGGCCATGACGCGGATCAGCGGCTCGGTACCTGATTTGCGCACCAGGATGCGCCCACTCTTGCCCAGCCGCTTTTCAGCCGCCGCGATCGCCTTGATCACGGCAGAGGCGTTGAGCGCGGCGTAGGCGTCGCCCACCTTCACGCTCTTCAGGACCTGTGGCACGGGTTCGAAGGCGCGGAAAGTCTCGCTCGCCGGCTTGCCGCTCTTGATCAGCGCCGCCAACGCCTGGAGAGCCGCCATCAGGCCATCGCCGGTGGTGGCGTGGTCCGTCATGATGATGTGGCCCGACTGCTCGCCGCCGAGATTGAAGCCGTCGGCGCGCATGCGCTCGAGCACGTAGCGATCGCCGACCTGGGTGCGGACCAGAGACAGACCGCGCGCGCCGACGTAACGCTCGAGCCCGAGATTGGACATCACCGTCGCGACCAGGCCGCCGCCGGCCAGCCGCCCGTCCCGCTTCCATTGATCGGCGATGGTCGCCATGAGCTGATCGCCATCGATCAGCCGGCCTTGCTCGCATACCAGCACGACCCGGTCGGCGTCGCCATCGAGGGCGATGCCGATGTCGGCATTGTGCGTCACGACGTGCTCCTGGAGCACCGCGGGGTGCGTTGAGCCGCAATTGCCGTTGATGTTGAAGCCGTCGGGCGCCACGCCGATCGCAGTGACCTCGGCTCCCAGTTCCCACAGCACCGTGGGTGCCACCTTGTAGGCCGCGCCATTGGCGCAATCGACGACGATCTTCAGTCCGGTGAGGTCGAGACCGCGCGCCGCCGAGGCCTTGACCGCCTCGATATAGCGGCCGTCCGCATCGTCCAGACGCTTGGCCCGGCCGATCTCGGGCGGTGCGGCCAGGCGGATGTTCGACGGCGCCGCGACAAGCGCGCCGATCTGGGCCTCCACCGCGTCCGAGAGCTTGAAGCCGTCGGGCCCGAAAAGCTTGATGCCGTTGTCCTCGTAGGGATTATGCGAGGCCGAAATCATGACGCCGACATCGGCACGCATCGAGCGCGTCAGGAACCCCACCGCCGGCGTCGGCAGCGGTCCCAGCAGCAGCACGTCGACGCCGACCGACAGGAAGCCCGCCGTGAGCGCCTGCTCGATCATATAGCCCGACAGCCGCGTGTCCTTGCCGACCACGACGCGGTGACGATGGCCGCCGCGGCTGAACACGAGACCTGCGGCCATGCCGATGCGCATGGCGATCTCGGCGGTCATGGGCTCGCTGTTTGCGCGGCCGCGTACGCCGTCGGTACCGAAGAGGGAACGGGGCATTGGCTGCAATTTATCGCATTGCGGCGCAAACAGCGAGCGCTTGGCGCGTGGCCGCCACATCGTGGACCCGCACGATGGCCGCCCCCCGCCGCGCTGCCTCGACCGCCAGCCACACCGAGGCATAGACGCGATCCCGAGCCTTCGCGACGCCAGTCAGCGTGCCGATGAAGCTCTTGCGCGAGGCGCCGATCAGCACGGGATAACCCGCTTCGGCGAGGCGTCCCGCACCGGCGATCAACGCAACGTCCTCGGGCACGGCCTTGCCGAAGCCGATGCCCGGATCGAAGGCAATATCGCCGCGGGCGACGCCCGCCGCCTCGCACGCCAGGGCGCGCCCGATCAGGAAGCGCCGGACATCCTCGACGACGTCGAGGTAGGCCGGCCCGGCATACCTGTCCTCAGACCGGCCACGCCGATGCATCAGCACGACGGGGACATGGCTGCCGGCCACCAGCGGCAGCAGTTCGGCATCGTCGCGCAGGGCCGACACGTCGTTCACGATCCGCGCGCCGGCATCGAGACAGGCGCGCGCCACCGAGGCCCGGCGGGTGTCGATGGACACTATCACGCCCCTGCCGGCGAGCCCCTTGACCACCGGCAGGACGCGTCGCAGTTCTTCTTCGGGCGTTACAGGCTGCGAGCCGGGACGTGTCGACTCGCCGCCGACATCGATCAGATCGGCGCCTTCCGAAACGAAACGCAGGCCATCGTCGATGGCCTGCGCTGCTTCGAGGCGTTCGCCGCCGTCGGAGAAGGAGTCGGGCGTTACGTTGACGATCGCCATTATTCGGGGGCGATCGAGCGCAACGCCTCCGAACGAAGCCGTCAAACGCCCGGCTGCGGCTCGGGATTGGCGCCTGGCGCGGGGTCGCTGCTGGTCGGCACCGAGGCGCGGCGGCGGCGATCCGGACTGGAGCCGGCCCCGCCGGTCTCGTCGCGCACGACCTTCTCGCCGCGCAGGACCTGGTCGATCTCGTCTTTGCTCAGCATCTCGTACTCGAGGAGCGCTTTGGCGATCGTATGCAGATCCTCGACATGGTCAGTGAGGATCTGGCGGGCCTGGCTTTCGGCTTCTTCGATGAGGCGGCGGACCTCCTGGTCGATAAGCTGCGCCGTCGCCTCCGACACATTCTGTGTCTGGGTCACGGCATGGCCGAGGAAAAGTTCCTGCTCGTTCGCCTGATAGCGTACCCGGCCGAGCTTCTCCGACATGCCGAAGACGGTGATCATGCCGCGCGCGGTTTGCGTTGCGACCTGGATGTCGCTGGCCGCGCCGGTCGTCACGTTCTCCGGTCCGAAGATGATCTCCTCGGCGGTGCGGCCGCCGAACAGGATGGCCAGGCGCGACTCGAGGAACTGCTTGGTATGGCTGAGATGATCGCGCTCGGGGAGCTGCATGGTGATGCCGAGCGCCCGGCCGCGCGGGATGATCGTAACCTTGTGAAGCGGGTCTGACTTGGGCACGTGCATGGCGACCAGGGCGTGGCCCGCCTCATGATAGGCGGTGAGCTTCTTCTCCTCGTCGGTCATCGCCATGGAGCGCCGCTCGGTGCCCATCATGACCTTGTCCTTGGCGTATTCGAAATCTCCCATGGTGACGAGGCGCTTGCCGACGCGCGCAGCACGCAATGCCGCTTCGTTGATGAGGTTGGCGAGGTCGGCACCGGAGAAGCCCGGCGTGCCGCGTGCCAGCACGCGCGGATCGACGTCAGGTGCCAGCGGCACCTTGCGCATATGGACCTTGAGGATTTTCTCGCGGCCGCCGATGTCGGGGTTCGGCACGACGACTTGGCGGTCGAAGCGGCCGGGCCGCAGCAGGGCCGGATCCAGCACGTCGGGGCGGTTGGTGGCAGCGATCAGGATCACGCCTTCATTGGCCTCGAAGCCGTCCATCTCGACGAGCAACTGGTTGAGCGTCTGCTCCCGTTCATCGTTGCCGCCGCCCAGGCCGGCGCCACGATGGCGGCCGACAGCGTCGATTTCGTCGATGAACACGATGCAGGGCGCATTCTTCTTGGCCTGCTCGAACATGTCGCGCACGCGGCTCGCGCCGACGCCGACAAACATCTCGACGAAGTCGGAGCCCGAGATGGTGAAGAACGGCACGTTGGCCTCACCGGCGATCGCCCGCGCCAGCAAGGTCTTGCCGGTGCCCGGCGGGCCGACCAGAAGGCAACCTTTGGGAATCTTGCCGCCGAGGCGCTGGAATTTCTGCGGATCCTTGAGGAAGTCGACGATCTCCTCGAGCTCGGCCTTGGCCTCGTCGATGCCCGCAACGTCCTCGAAAGTGACGCGGCCGTGCTTTTCGGTCAGCAGGCGTGCCTTCGACTTGCCGAAGCCCATGGCGCGGCCGGTGCCGCTCTGCATTTGGCGCAGGAAGAAAATATAGACGCCGACCAGGACGAGGACCGGCAGCCAGCTCACGAAGATGCTGCCGATATTGACACCCTCTTCCGCCGGTCCGGCGTCGACCCGGTCGACGTTCTTGATCATCATCGGCATCAGCTGTTCGTCGGGCGGCGTGCTGGGCGCGTAGGTCGCGAACTTCTGCACCCCGTTGCGGGGCTCGCGGAAGGTACCCGTGATGGTGTTGCCCTGGATGCGGACGTCCTGGACCTGGCGCTGTTCGACCGCCCGGACGAAGTCCGAATAGGAGATCGTGTTGCCGGCCGTCCGGGTCGTTCCGCCCTGGAACACGCTATAGAGCAGCGCCAGCAGCAGCACGATGACGATCCACAGGGCGGCGTTACGATTGAACGGGTTCACAGGGCTTGTTCCGTGGGTGGGAGGTTCAGTCTACATGGGGCGCGGCAGGTCCGCCGCAAGCAAAAAATGCAGCCGGAACGAGGGGCTGCCCCGCTTTCCTGCAGCTTGTCGTGCCATTTTCGGGCCGGACAATCCAGCGCAGCCGGCGACCGGCCGGGGCCTGCCGCAGCATCAGTCGGCACCCCGATAGCGTGAAATCCTGAAGATTTCCCGATTTTCCACGGCCAATCGCGTGCGAGAGCCGTGCCGTCGCCCGGTCGAGGCGGTCGCGCCGCGGCGGATGGTCCCGGCGGCCCACGGCCTGGACCACCCGGCTGAGCAGCCGGGCGCCAAGGTCGGTACCGAGGCGTCCAAAGCCCGCCCTGTCGATGGCGGCAGCACCTTCAAGGTCGAATTCGAGCGTTTCCACCGCCGCCCGGGCAAGCCGAAGCTCGCGCGCCGCACGTCGCCTCTCCTCGCCGGCCGAGGCAGTTGACCCGCCCGATCCTGCGTCGCGCAGCCGGGCCCGTTCGAAGCGCGGGTCGGCATTCGACGGGTCGTCGATCCAGCGCACATCCAACGCCAGCAAGGTGGCCGTCAGCCGGGCGCGCGGCACGGTGAGCAACGGCCGCAGCAACCGCGCCTCCGACCGCTCGATCACGGCGGCCATGCCGGCAAGCCCGTCCGGGCCGCTGCCGCGCGCGGCGCGCATGGTCACGGTTTCGGTCTGGTCGTCGGCATGATGGGCCACCAGCAGATGCAGCGCGCCATGGCGCCGGCATGCCTCGAACAGCAGGCGATAGCGCGCCGAGCGTGCCGCCTCCTGCAGGCCACTGGCTGGCTTCGGACCGGTCCAGGGCAGGATCTCGCTCGCGATGCCGTGTTGGGCCAGCAGGTTGCTGGTCGCCGCCGCTTCACCTGCCGCCTCGGCGCGCAGGCCGTGATCGACGATCAAGGCCAGGATCCGCCCGCCGTGCACCCTCGCCCACCCGTGTGCGAGAAGCGCCAGGCAAAGCGAATCGCGGCCGCCCGATACGGCGACGGCGAGAACGGGATGGCTTTCGAACGGCCCGAACGGCGCCATCAGGGACGCAAAGTCGATGGCCGTGACCGGGGCCGCGAGCCGGCGCCTATCGGCCTCGTTCACCCGCAGCCGTTCTTCTGGCGCTCCTGATCGATGCGCCGCTTCTGCAGATCGGTGGCGCGCGGATAGTCCTGGTTGAAGCGGGCAAACACGCTGCAGGCATCCGACTTGCGCCCCAGAGCAGCGAGCGTGATGCCGAGCTTCAGCAAGTTGTCCGGGCCCTTCGGGCTCGCCTTGTAGACCTTGAAGCCCTCGGCGAAGGCGGCCATGGCATTCTGGTAGTCGCGACGCGCGTAGTAGGTCTCGCCCAGCCAATACTGGGCATTGCCGGCCAGAATGTGCTGCGGATTGCGCTGCACAAAGGTCTTGAAGCTCTTCTCGGCGCCGGCATAGTCGCCGTCCTGCAGCATCTTGAAAGCGTCGTGGTAGAGCTGGTCGCTGCCCGCCGCGGTCGCGCCACCCGCTGCGCCGGGGGGCGGGGCGGCCATCGCCTGCCGCGGCGGAGACGCGGGCGTCGCCGGCGCCGCGGGCGGACGCGTTGCACCGCCAGGCCGGCCCTTCTCGAGCTGCTCCAGGCGGAAGTCGTAGTCCGCCTGCATCTTCTCCATCTGCTGCTGAAGCTGCTGGTTGCGGTACTGGAGCTGCTCGACCTGGCCGGTCAGCAGCGTGATTGCCTGCTGCAGCTGGTTGAGCCGGTCTTCGACATAGACCGGATCGGACCGTTGTGCCGCCGCTGCCGACGGCAGGGCGAGCGCGATGAGGATCAGGAGCCGCGGGGAGAGCATCTTCATGGCAGGCGATATCTCAATTCAAACGCGGCCATTTTCAGGCAGGACCGCCCAGCCGCCAAATAAAAACGCCGGTCGTCTCCGGCGCGATAGCTTTGTCCATAGCCGTCGGCGCGGCTCCGCAGCTATGGCGCGATGGTCGGCCATCGCGCCTGAGCGGTGCCCGAGCCGGGCCGACGGCTAGATTGCATCGAAAGCTATCGCGCCTTGGACGACCGGCGCTGAAAGTCGTTTCCGGCAGGTTCCTACTGCAGTGTCGTGACGCCAACGCGGTTGCGCGCCCAGGCGGCCTCGTCGGAGCCGACGACCTCCGGCCGCTCTTTGCCGTAGCTGATGGTCTTGATTCGCGCCGCCGGAATGCCTTGCGCGACCAGGTATTGACGCACGGCATTGGCGCGGCGCTCGCCGAGGGCCAAATTGTATTCGCGCGTGCCGCGCTCGTCACAATGGCCTTCGATGGTGATGGCGTAGTTGGTGTACTTCTTCAGCCATTCGGCCTGCTTGCCGAGGGTCGCCCGGCCATCCTCGCGGATGTTGGACATGTCGGTATCGAAATAGACCCGATCGCCGACATTCTGGCGAAAATCGGCAACCGACCCGGGAGTGACGGTCGTGGTGGCCGGGGCAACGGCAGCGGTGTCGCTGCAGGCGGCCATGAAGATCAATGCGGCAGTCGCCGCCAAAGCCTTGATAAAGCGCATTGTCTTCCCATCCTTTCGCACGGCGTCTGGACGCTCGCGCTGCTCAGAGGTTCCGGGACCCCAGAAAAGCTCCACCCGAGCGCAAAGTAGCTCGGGCCGACGCAACAATCATACTGTTCGCTATTGCGGAATCAAGGGTGACCAGGCCGGGTCCGACGCATCGGTCGGCGTCGGCACCTGGCGCTCGAACCGGCCGGTGATGTCGACGGCACCGAGCGTCACCGAGCCTGCCCGACCGCCCGAGTTGGGCTGCTGGCGGAAGTACATCAGGACGCGTCCGTTGGGCGCCCAGGTAGGGCCCTCGACCAGAAAGCCACTGGCCAGCAGGCGCTCGCCGCTGCCGTCGGTCCGCATGACGCCAATGCCGAAGCTGCCGCCCGTGATCTTGGTGAAGGCGATGTAGTCGCCGCGTGGCGACCACACCGGCGTGGCGTAGCGGCCTTCGCCGAAGCTGATGCGCTTCTCTCCGCCGCCACCAGCGCTCATGATGTAAAGCTGCTGCGATCCGCCGCGGTCGGAATTGAACACGATCTGCGCGCCATCGTTGGAATAGGAAGGCGAGGTGTCGATCGCCGACGTGTTGGTGAGGCGGCGCAGACTGCGGCCACGCACGTCCATTTCATAGATGTTGGTTCGGCCGTCCTGCGCGAGGCTCATGGCCACCTTGGCGCCGTCGGGCGAAAAGCGCGGCGCGAAGCTCATGCCGGGGAAATTGCCCAGCAGTTCCCGCCGGTTGCTCTCGACGTTCTGCAGATAGACCCGCGGCGGGCTGCTGCGCTCCTCGCCGTAGGCCATGTAGACGATTTCCTGCAGGGTCGGCGAGAAGCGCGGCGTGATCGCGATCGTCCGGCCGTCGGTGATGTAGCGGTTGTTGGCCCCATCCTGATCCATGATGGCGATGCGCTTGACGCGCTGGTTGAGCGGTCCGGTCTCGGAGACGTAGGCCACGCGGGTGTCGAAATAGCCCTCCTCGCCGGTGACGCGCTTGTAGATCGCGTCGGAGATGATGTGCGCCAGCCGCCGCCAGTTTGCGGGCTGGCTGTTGAAGGAAAGTCCGGCCGCCTGCTGGCCGACCACGACGTCCCACAGCCGGAAATCGACCTTGATGTTGCCGCCGACCTGCGTCACCTGCCCAACGACGACGCCGGCCGCGCCGATGCCACGCCAGTCGGCGAAGCGCGGCGGCACGCCGGGATTGATGTCGCGCTGGATGAAGGCGCTGGGCGGGATCGATCTGAACAATCCGGAACTCTGCAGATTATTGCGGATCACCCCGGCGATGTCGCCGCCGACCTTGTCGCCTGCAAAATCGACGATGGCGATCGGCACCGGCTCGAAGCTGGGCTTGGTCATGTCGATCGTGAGCTGCGCGCGGGCCGGTGCCGCCGCTCCTGTGGCAGCGAGTGCAACGCCACCAATGATCGTCCGCCGTCTGGGGAGCATCATGTCGAACCTCGTTTTCTTGAGCGGGGGCTTCTATAGCGCGACATCGTTCAGTAGTCGCGTGGATCGAAATTGAAAGTGATGGTGCGCCAGGCGTTGAATTTCTCCGATGACAGCGGCCACGGCTGGCAGCGCGGATTCATGATTGCGCGATGGGCGGCGTCGGCGGCGGCGCGAAAGGTCGGATCGTTGTTGTAGCGGCCGGTGTCCTTGAGGTCGGCCTTCACCGGCGTGCCGTCCTGGTTCATCTGCACGACAAGCGTCACGATCAACTCATTCTGTCCCTTGATCCCGGCCGGAAAATTCCAGCACGGCCGGATCTTCTGACGCACGCCTTCGACCTCGCTCGCGGTCACGACGGCGGCGAGATTGGGTGCGGCCGGCGCCTGGCGCGTGACCTGCGGTTGCGGCTTGGGCTGCTGCTCGGGCGTCTGGATCTTCTGCTTGGATTCCTTGTTCTTCAGGATGTCGTCGATCATCGAGTCGACCGTGGGCTTGGGCGCAGGCTTGGGCGGCGCCGGCTTGGGTGGTTCGACTTTCTTCACTTCGGGCGCCGGCCGGGGCTTGGGCGGTTCGGGCGGCTTCTCGACCTTGGGCGGCTCAGGTTCCTTGGGCTTCATCGCCACCAGGTCCTCGACCGGCTTGGCGGGCTCAGGCTTGGGCTTCTCGGTTGGCTGTGGCGGCAGCGGCTTCACCTCGGCAAGATCGGGCTTGGGCAGCTCCGGCGCCGGTGGTGGGTCGGCCGACTTGGGCGGCGGCGCCTTGGTGGTCTCCGGCGCGATCGGCGCTTCCTTGGGTTGCGGCGGCGGATTGCCGACGGTGGGGGCCGCAGCCTTCTTGGCGATTGCCTCGAACTCGACCATCACCGGCTCCGGCTCGACCGGCGGCGCACGGCCGAAGAAATCGAGGTTCAGAACCGCTGCCACCAGAACGAAGACATGCACCATCGCCGACACGATGGCCGGCGTGCGCATCTCGATGCTTGCAGGGGAGCGGCCGAACATCGATGGCTGGTCCTCCGGTCGTTTACCGGCGCGGCGCGGGTTGCGGGCGGGGCGCCGCCGGCGGCGCAGCACCTGGTTTGCCGGCCGGTGCCTGCTGCTCGCCGAGCAGGCCGAGCTGGCGGAAGCCCGAGTCGATCACTACGCCCATCACTTCCATCATGCGGCCGTAGTTGATCGATTTGTCGCCGCGGATGAACACGCGCTGGTCGGGCTTCTCGTCGTGTACCGCCTTCAGCTTGGTGATGAGAGCATCGAGCTCGTACTTGGTTTCGCCCAGGAAGACCTCATCCTTGGAGTTGACCGTCACGACCAGCGGCTCGTCCTTGCCGCCGACCTGCTGCGCGCTGGTCTTGGGCAGGTCGACGGGCACGCCGACCTGCAGCAGCGGCGCGGTGATCATGAAGATCACCAGCAGCACCAGCATGACGTCGACCAGCGGCGTCACGTTGATCTCGGCGATCGGGATGAAACGCCGCCGCCGGAATCGGCCGCCGGAGCTGCCCTGAGAAACGATGCCGCCGGCCATCAGACCTGCTCCTCGAGCTGGCGAGACAGGATGGTGATGAACTCACCGGCGAAGGTCTCGAGCTGCTGGGCGTAGCGCATGACCTGGCCCGACAGGATGTTGTAGGCGCCGGCCGCCGGGATGGCGGCGACCAGGCCGATCGCGGTGGCAAACAGCGCCTCGGAGATCCCGGGCGCCACCACGGCGAGCGAGGTGTTCTTGGACTGCGCGATGTGGCCGAAGCTGTTCATGATGCCCCACACCGTGCCGAACAGGCCGACGAAGGTGGCGTTGGCGCCGACCGTGGCGAGGAAGCCGAGCCGCTTCTCGATCGCCTCCATCTCGCGCTGGATGGTCACGCTCATCACCTGCTCGATGCGCTGGCGAAGTGCTGCGCGCGCGGTGGCGCTGGCCGCCAGGCCCTTGGACACCGAGCGCCGCCATTCGCGCATGGCGGCGGAGAAGATGCTCGACATCGGGTCATCGGGCTTGGAGCCGACACGGTCATAGAGGTCCTCGAGCGAAACGCCGGACCAGAATGTGTCCTCGAAGGCCTGCGCGCTTCTCTTCAAGGAGCGCAGCCGCATCATCTTCTCGAAGATGATCGCCCACGACCAGAACGAGGCCAGCAACAACGCGATCATGACCGCTTTGACGACCCAGTCGGCCTGGAGGAACAGGCCATAGACCGACATGTCGAGCGGTGGCGTACTGCCGCCGAGAGGGGTTCCGGCGACCTGCGCAAACGCATCCATTTGTATTCTCCGTCCGTTCTAGAGGGTTACATCCGAATATGGCGTGAGCGGGGCGTGTCGGCCCCGACAACTGAGGTGACGACCTGGGCCAGGGCTGACCGAACGTGCGGCGGCAACCGCACCGGCCGGCCTTTGGCGCCCATGCAGGCAACGACGAGTTCGGCGCGGACCAGCGTTACCCCGCCGCGCCGCGCCTCCTGGACCATGTCGAGCGACGCGCCGCGCAATTCTCCGCAACCGGTGACGATCTCGATCGTTTCGTCGAGCCGTGCCGGCTTCAGGTAATCGATGACGCAGCGTCGCACGACCCAATTCACACCTTGCTGCTCGGCCAGGACGTGGTGCTCCTGGCCGAGCAGCCGCAGGAGTTCTGTGCGGCCGCGCTCGAGGAAGCGCAACCAGTTGGCATAGTAGACGATGCCGGCCGCGTCGGTGTCCTCGTAATAGATCCGTAACGGCAGCACGTGCGCGCCGTCGACGATGCGGCCCGAAGTAGGATCGTTCGACCGGGCGCTCACGCCTCCTCCGCCTGTTCACCGGACGCCAGCAGGTCGAGTTGCTGCTTCTGCCCTTTGGGAATCGCCAGGCCGAGATGGCGATAGCCGCCCTCCGACAGCAGCCGTCCGCGCGGCGTGCGCATCAACAGGCCGAGCTGCATCAGGTAGGGCTCGATCACATCCTCGATTACGTCGCGCTGTTCGGACAGCGCCGCCGCCAGGGTCTCGACGCCGACCGGCCCGCCACCATAGTTCTCGGCGATGCAGGCAAGATAGCGGCGGTCCATGGCGTCGAGCCCGCGGCCATCGACCTCGAGCCGTGTCAGCGCCGCGTCGGCGGCCTTGGCATCCACCACCTTCTGACCACCGACCGAAGCGAAGTCGCGCACCCGGCGCAGCAAACGGTTGGCCACGCGTGGCGTGCCGCGCGAACGTTTGGCGATCTCCGCACCGCCATCCGTCGCCATCTCCATTTTGAGAACCCGGGCAGCACGGTGGACGATCGTCTCGAGCTCGGCAGGCTCGTAGAACACCAGGCGCAGCGGGATGCCGAAACGCTCGCGCAGCGGGCGCGTCATCAGGCCGGAACGGGTCGTGGCGCCGACCAGGGTGAAGGGCGGCAGCTCGATGCGCACCGAGCGCGCGGCCGGGCCCTCGCCGATCATCAGGTCGAGTTGGAAGTCCTCCATCGCGGGATAGAGGATCTCCTCGATCGCCGGGTTGAGACGGTGGATCTCGTCGATGAACAGCACGTCGTGGGGCTGCAGGTTGGTGAGCTGTGCGGCGAGATCACCGGCCTTCTGGATGACCGGACCGGACGTGGCGCGAAAGCCCACGCCCATCTCGCGCGCCACGATCTGTGCCAGTGTCGTCTTTCCGAGGCCGGGCGGGCCGTGGAACAGCACATGGTCGAGCGCCTCGCCGCGCGCCTTGGCGGCGGCGATGAAGATCTTGAGGTTCTCGCGGACCTGCTTCTGGCCGATGAAGTCGTCGAGCGTCTGCGGCCTGAGCGCAAGCTCTGCGGCGTCCTCCTCGGCGCGCTTGGCCGCCACCAGGCGGTCGCCCTCCAGAGCCTTGGTCGCGTCGTTCATCGCGCCAGCTCCTGGAGGCCGGCACGGATCACCGCATCGAGCTTGGCATCGCCGCCGAGCCGCTGCGTCACCCGAGCCACCGCGCCAAACGCTTCGACCCGGCGGTAGCCGAGATTGACCAGGGCGGACACCGCATCTTCATTGACCGATCCGGAGGGCGCCGACAGAGGCGCGTCGGATGCCCTCGCCGCCGGGGCGATGCCGAACGCGGCAGCCTTGTCCTTGAGTTCGGTGGCAAGACGCGCCGCAAGCTTGGGCCCGACGCCCGCCGGGCGGCTGAGCGTCGCGCGGTCCTGGGCGGCGATCGCCTGGGCAATTTCGTCCGGCGCCAGGGTCGAGAGGATCGACAACGCCACCCGCGCGCCGACGCCCTGAACCGTCGTCAGGATGCGGAACCAGTCGCGCTCGGCGGTTTCGAGGAAGCCATAGAGCGCGATCGCGTCCTCGCGCACGATGGTCTCGACCAGCACCGTCACCGCTCCACCGACCACCAGGTCACGCAGCGTGCGGGCCGAGGCGGAGACCAGATAGCCGACGCCGCCGACATCGATGATGGCGCTGTCGCTGTCGACCTGATCGACGATGCCTTTCAGCTTGGCGATCACTGCGCCGCCTCGATCCGCTTGGCCGCCAACTTGTGATGGGCGCGGTGATGGGCATGGCAGATCGCGACCGCGAGCGCATCGGCGGCATCCGCCGTGGCCTCGACGCCGGGCAGCAGGCGACCGACCATCATGGCGATCTGGCGTTTGTCGGCGTGGCCGGTGCCGGTCACCGACTTCTTCACGAGGTTGGTGGCGTATTCGAACACCGGCAGACCGGCCCGCGCTGGGGCCAGCATGACCACGCCGCGCGCCTGGCCAAGCTTCAGGGTCGAACCCGGATTGACGTTCACGAAGGTCTCCTCGACCGCCGCCTCCAGCGGCTGTTGCGCGGCCACGACCGCGGCCACGCCCTCGAACAGATCAGCCAGCCGTTCCGCCAGGCTGCAGTCGGTCGCAACCTTGACCACGCCATGCGCCACATGGCGCAGCCGGTTGCCTTCGACGTCGATCACGCCCCAGCCGGTCAACCGCAGACCGGGATCGAGGCCGATCAATCTCATGGCATGCCGCGTCAGGCCGCGAACTTCGCCAGAGCGTCGTCCGACACCTCGAAATTGGCGTAGACGTTCTGGACGTCGTCGTTGTCCTCCAGCGCGGCGATGAGATCGAGCAGAGATTGCGCCGTCTCGCCCTCGACCGCAGCCGTGGTCTTGGGCCGCCACGTCAGCTTGGCAGACGAGGGCTGGCCGAGGGACTTCTCGAGCGCTTCGCGTACCGAATTGAAGTTCTCCTGGGCGCAGTAGATCTCGTGCGTGGCGTCCTCTCCCTCGCCGCTCGCCACGTCGTCGGCGCCCGCATCGATCGCCTTCTCCAGCACCTCGTCGGCGGTCCCGACCTTGAGGGGGAAGCGGAATTCGCCCAGCCGGTCGAACATGAACGACACGCTGTTGGTCTCGCCGAGGTTGCCGCCGTACTTGCTGAAGCTCGACCGGACTTCGCCCGCGGTGCGGTTGCGGTTGTTGGTCAGCGCCTCGACGATCAGCGCCACGCCGCCGGGGCCGTAGCCCTCGTAGCGGACCTCGTCGTAATTGGCGTCGGCGTCGCTGCCCGAGCCGCGCTTGATGGCCCGATCGATGGTATCGCGCGTCATGTTGTTTTCGCGCGCCGCGATCATCGCCGCCCGCAGGCGCGGATTGGCGTTGGGGTCGCCTGCACCCAACCGAGCCGCCGTGGTGATTTCCCGGATCAGCTTGGTGAAGATCTTGGCCCGCTGGGCGTCCTGACGCCCTTTGCGGTGCATGATGTTCTTGAATTGGGAATGGCCGGCCATTGCCCGACAACCATATTGAGTGACGCGATGGGCCGGCTATACCACTTCTCGTGGGTTTTGGGAGTGTTAGAGACCGTGCAACAGGGTCACGGCACAAAAAAAGGCGGGGGCCGAAGCCCCCGCTAAAAAACGTCGGAACCTTGATTCCGACGCCCCCTCTAACCTTGAAGACAGTCCGCCAACGCGGCGAAAAATCGTTTAACATCAAAAGGATGCCGAATTTTCCCCAGGGCGTCAATCGCCGGCTTCAAGGCACCTCTAATAGGTATATAGCTGCCTTGTGGGATACAAGATGCTGCGCCCTACTCGGTGGGCGGTAGCCGGCCCCCAATCCTGAGGGGGCGGATCGACCGGGCAAGCCCGGTCTTGTCGTCGGTTTCGACGATTGCCGCACACAGCGTGCCGTCACCCTCGGCCGGCGACAGCCGCTCGCCCGGCATCTTCCTGATGAAGCGCTGCACGGCTACGTCCTTTTTCATGCCGATCACCGAGTCGTAGTCGCCGCACATGCCGGTATCGGTCTGATAGGCGGTGCCGCCGGGCAGCACCCAGGCGTCCGCGGTCGGGATATGGCTGTGCGTGCCCAGCACCGCCGAGACGCGGCCGTCGCAGTAATGGCCGATCGACTGCTTCTCGCTGGTCGCCTCACCATGGACGTCGATCAGGATGAAATGCGCCGAGCGGCCGAGGGAATATTTCGCCAGCTCGGCATCGACGGCGCGGAACGGATCGTCGAGAGCGTCCATGAACAGCCGGCACATGACGTTCAGCACTACGATCTTCTGACCGCGCGCCGTCTCGAACAGGTTGGTGCCCCAGCCCGGCGTGCCGGGCGGAAAATTCACCGGCCGCAGCAGGCGTTTGTCCTGCGCGATGTAGGGAATGATCTCGCGCTGGTCCCAGACATGGTTGCCCGTGGTGATGCAATCGACGCCCGCCTCGTGCAGCTCGCCGCAGATCTTCGCGGTGATGCCGAAGCCCGCAGCGGCATTCTCGCCGTTGGCCACCACGAAGTCGAGGCCGAGCTCGCGGCGCAGTCGGGGGACGTGCTTGGTGACGACGTCACGGCCGGAGCGGCCGACGATATCGCCGCAGAACAGAACCTTCATGCCTAGAGCATACTCCGTCCGGCTGAGGCGCGTGAACGCGCCGCAATCAGCCGGACGGAGTATGCCATTGAAGGAGGCAGCGGGGGCAACGCGTTTCCACCCAACAGGAACCGCACGCGGTTCCTGTTGGGTGGAAGCCGCACTAGACAAAGGCGCAAGCGCGGCGGTCGGTCAACAACCAATCCAGGCGCTGATCGCCCGGCCCGTGTGGAACCTCGGGCACCAGCTGGGCATCGAAGCCGACGCCGACCGCCGTCACCGTGCGCCGTGCCCGCAGGCCGGCGAGAGTGCGATCGTAGAAGCCGCCGCCATAACCCAGCCGCCAACCTCCTTCATCGCAGGCCAGCAACGGCACGATCAGCGCGTCGGGCTCGACGGTCTCGCGCCTGGCCGAGGGCTGCAACGTGCCGAACACGCCGGCGTCAAGCGGATCGCCCGGCCGCCAGGCGCGGAACAACAGAGGCTGGCCCCGCCCCTGCACGACGGGCAGCGCGAGTTGGCAGCCTTGGTTGAACAGTTCGATCATCAGCGGCCGGATGTCGATCTCGTCCTTGATCGGCCAGAAACCCGAGACCACCTCCGGCGTCTCGATCGGCCGTTCGCGCCGCAATGTCTCCAGCAGCCCATCGGCGGCGGCGCGACGCTCCTCTTCGCGGAGTTCGGCGCGCCAGGCCAGCATGGCGCTGCGCAAGGTGCGCTTGGCGTCGATCGGGTTCATGTCTGGAGGATGCAAGGTGGGGCGGCTCCACGATGGGCCGTAGTTCGAAGAACCTCCAAGGCCTGCTAGTGCAGGTGGGCACCGTATGATCGGGACCAAGATCCCAACCAGGAACAGCTCCCGGGAGTTCTTATTGGCCCCGGGGTTTTTAGCGAACCACGCACCGCGCAGAATTCCGCCCCACAGCCAATGTAGGCGCTCGGGGGGGCCGTCGCAATGCGGCCCGGAGGGGCGTTTACAGCGCGATGACTTTGGCTTCGGCCGTTGACCCGGCTCCGGCAGCTATGGCGCGATGGTTGGCCATCGCGCCTGAGCGGCGCACGTGACGGGCCGATGGCGTGATTGGAGTGAAAGTCATCGCGCTTTAGGCCGCTCCGCTGACCTTCCTCGAGATCTTGTCGACGCGCGAGGTGATCAGCTCCTCGAGCGCCGAGGCAAGCGTGTCGGCATTGTCGGTGGCGCTGGCCCGCGCGCTTTCCGCCTGTTTGGCGATGCCGCGGGCCTCGCGGCTTTCCTCGGCGAGCAGCAACGACGCGAACACCAGCAGCTTGACCTCGGGCGCGCCGGGAAGCTGCTTGCGCAGCTCGGTGACCTTTTCGTCGACGTAGGCGGCGAGTTCCTGGACCCGGTCTTCCTCGCCAGCACCGCAGGCGAACTCGTAGGTGCGATTGGCGATCTGAATCGAAACCTGCGGCATTTTCCGCTTCTCCTGTTTATTGCGCCTTATCGGCGTTCGAGGGGACTTCGACTTTACTCCGTCAGACTGCACGTTGTCATGCTGAGCGAAGCATCTCTGGTGAACCAGATCCTTCGCTCCGCTCAGGATGACGGCTGCGCCGTCACTTCTGATCGGCGGCCAGCAGCGAGCGGATGTATTCCATCGCCCGCTCCAGCCGGCCTTCGACGTCCGTCGCCACTTTCCGGAGCTCGTCGTGCTGTTTTTCCAGCCTGCCCAGGCGCCGGGCGAGTTCCTCGGCGCGCGTCGTCTCCGCGCTGAGGCGTTCCTCGACCATCGATTCCAGCCGGCTGAGCGCATCGTCCACGCGGTCTTTCGCACTCGCTGCCTTGGACATTGGCCCCCCGCCGGCGGATCGCAGTTGGCCGCCAGGCTGCGTCTGCTCCATCCGTGAAGGATAAGTGTTGCGCCCGTGAATGGTCAACATCTTGTCGCTGTGGAGCGTCGTCTGCCGCAATATCTTGGCTGCTCCAGAGGTTTTGCGCATTGACGGGCATGGGGGGTGGCCGGCATGTTGCCGGCCGCTCACAAAAACCGTACGGCGCACGCATAAAATGACCGAACAGACCGCCGCCCACCGCGACATGGCGAACGCCATCAGGGCCCTGGCCATGGACGCCGTGCAGCAGGCGGACTCAGGGCACCCCGGCATGCCGATGGGCATGGCCGATGTCGCCACGGTGCTGTTCCAGAAGTTCCTGAAGTTCGACCCTACGACGCCCCACTGGTCCGACCGCGATCGCTTCATACTGTCGGCCGGCCACGGCTCGATGCTGCTCTATTCGCTGCTTTACCTGACCGGCTACGCCGACATGACGCTCGACGAGCTGAAGCGGTTCCGCCAGCTCGGCAGCAAGACCGCCGGGCACCCGGAATACGGCCACGCCAGCGGCATCGAGACGACGACCGGGCCACTCGGCCAGGGGCTCGGCAATTCGGTCGGCTTTGCCCTTGCCGAGCGCCTGCTCGCCGAACGCTTCGGCCGCGATCTCGTCGACCACTATACCTATGTCATCGTGGGCGACGGCTGCCTGATGGAAGGCGTTGGCCAGGAGGCGATCACGCTGGCCGGCCATCTCGGCCTCGGCCGCCTGATCGTGCTGTTCGACGACAACGGCATCTCGATCGACGGGCCGACCTCGCTCTCGACCTCGGAAGACCACAAGAAGCGCTTCGCCGCCGCCGGCTGGCATGTCCTGGCCGTCGACGGCCACGATCCCGAGGCGGTGACGCGGGCGATCCGCAAGGCGCGCAAGGTCACCGACAAGCCCTCGCTGATCGCCTGCAAGACGGTGATCGGCTACGGCGCCCCTACCAAGGCCGGCACCGCCGCCACGCACGGCTCGCCGCTCGGCAAGGACGAGGTCGCGGGCGCCCGCCAGAAACTCGGCTGGAACCATCCGCCGTTCGAGATACCCGAGCCGGTGTTCAGTGCCTGGCGCAAGGTCGGCGCACGCGGCAAGTCGGCCCGGCGCAAATGGGCGAAACGGCATGGCGCCATGGCCGAGGCCGATCGCGCCGAGTTCGACCGCCGCCAGAGCGGCGACATCCCCGCTGCGGTCGGCGAGGCGATCGCGGCTTTCAAGACGAAGATTGCCGCCGAGAAGCCCGCCTGGGCCACGCGCAAGTCGAGCCAGGAGGTGCTGGAAGTCGTCAACCCGGTGCTGCCCGACACGGTGGGCGGCTCGGCCGACCTCACCGGCTCGAACAACACCAAGACCGCCGCCTTGAAGGCCGCGACCCGCGCCGATGCGACCGGCCGCTACGTCTATTACGGTATCCGCGAGCACGCGATGGCTGCAGCCATGAACGGTATGGCGCTGCATGGCGGCGTCATCCCCTACGGCGGCACGTTCCTGGTGTTCACCGATTATTGCCGCCCCTCGATCCGCCTGGCGGCGTTGATGGGTCTGCGGGTCATCTATGTGATGACCCACGATTCCATTGGCCTGGGCGAGGACGGGCCGACGCACCAGCCGGTCGAGCATCTCGCGGCATTGCGCGCCATTCCCGGCCTGCAGGTCCTGCGTCCGGCCGACGCCATCGAGACTGCCGAGTGCTGGCAGATCGCACTCGAGTCGAAGAAGACGCCGAGCGTCATCGCGCTCACCCGCCAGAACCTGCCGACGGTTCGCGGCGCGGGTGACGAAAATCTCTCGGCCCGCGGCGCCTACATCCTGGCGGGCGATGCTACCGCTCCAGTACGCCTGATCGCTTCGGGTTCGGAAGTTCATCTTGCGGTCACGGCGCGCGAGCTGCTCGCCAGGGACGGCATCGCGGCCGCAGTTGTGTCCATGCCGTCATGGGAGTTGTTCGCCAGCCAGGACGACACATATCGGCAGCAGATCATGGGCGGCGACGGCACTGTGCGGGTGGCCTGCGAGGCGGCATCGGGCTTCGGCTGGGAGCGCTGGCTCGGCAGCAAGGGTGCGTTCGTCGGCATGACGGGGTTTGGCGCTTCGGCCAAGGCGACCGACCTTTACAAGCATTTCGGCATCACCGCCGAGGCGATCGCCGAAGCGGCGCGCCGGCTCGCGCACTAACGGAGGACGACATGGCAGTTCGGGTTGCAATCAACGGCTTCGGGCGCATCGGCCGCAACATCATGCGCGCCATCGTGGAATCGGGTCGCAAGGACATCGAGGTCGTGTCGATCAACGATCTCGGCCCGGTCGAGACCAACGCCCATCTGTTCCGCTACGACTCGGTGCACGGCCGATTCAATGGCGAAGTGAAGGTCGACGGCGACACGATCGATGTCGGCCGCGGCAAGATCAAGGTCACCGCCGAGCGCGATCCCGCCAAGCTGCCGCACAAGGCGCTGGGCGTCGACATCGCCCTCGAGTGCACCGGCATCTTCACCTCCAAGAAGACGGCATCGGCCCATGTCGACGCCGGCGCCAGGCGCGTGCTGGTCTCGGCTCCCGCCGACAATGCCGACCTCACGGTCGTCTACGGCATCAACGACGACAAGCTCAACAAGGACCAGATCGTCGTCTCGAACGGCTCGTGCACGACCAATTGCCTGGCCCCGATGGCGCACATCATGCACCAGTCGTTCGGCATCGAGCACGGCTTCATGACCACGATCCATTCCTACACCGGCGACCAGCCGACGCTCGACACCATGCACAAGGATCTCTACCGCGCCCGCGCCGCTGCGCTGAACATCATTCCGACGACGACCGGCGCCGCCAAGGCGATCGGCCTCGTCCTGCCGGAACTCGCCGGCAAGCTCGACGGTGCGGCGATCCGGGTGCCGACGCCGAACGTCTCCTTCATCGACCTGGGTTTCGTGGCCAAGCGCGCCACCACGGTCGAAGAGGTCAACAATGCCATCATCGCTGCCGCCAAATCGAACCGGCTGTCGAAGATCGTGACCTGGACCAAGGAACCGATGGTCTCGTCCGACCTCAATCACGATCCGCACTCGGCCACCTTCGGCATCGACCAGACCAAGGTGCTGGGCGGCACGTTCGTCCGCATCGTCGCCTGGTACGACAACGAATGGGGCTTCTCCAACCGCATGTCCGACACCGCCGTGGCGATGGGCAAGCTGGGCTAGAGCAGTGTCCGATCAGGTCGGATCAGTTCTCTTCCCCTTGGCGGACTCCGCCAAGGGGAAGTGTCGCGGTCATACCGCGACGATGGGGTCATTGGCCTCTGACCCCTCCGCCCGCGTACGACGCGGGCACCTCCCCTTCGCGGAGTCCGCGAAAGGGAGGGAGCTGATTTACTCAGTTCGGACTTTGCTCTAGGCGCCGAGCATGGAAATCCAGCCGCAGCCGTTGACCGCTGAGGCCTTCGCGCCGTTCGGCGACGTCATCGACATCCCGAGCGACGCCGGGCGCAAATACTACGAGGATGCGCTGGGCAACCTGCGCCCCACTGCACACCCCAGCCTGTCGCTCAGCCTCAAGGCCGAGACTCCGGACCGGCCGCTCAAGGCGGAGCTGCTGGAACGCCACGAATTTTCCTCCCAGACCTTCGTGCCGATCGATGTCGAGCGCTGGCTGATCGTGGTGGCGCCGCACGCCAAGGCGGGCGGCCCCGACACCAAGGCGGTGCGGGCCTTCATCGCGACGGGCAAGCAGGGCGTCACCTACAAGCCCAACACCTGGCACCACGGCCTGACCGTGCTCGACAAGCCCGGCCGCTTCGCCGTCTTCATGTGGCGCACCGGTGGACAGGGTGACGAGGAGTTCGTGCCGGTCGAGCCCTTTACCATTCGCATTCCCTGAACGGGGGCCGTCATGGCTTACGAAGTCCGGCGCGATCTCATCGGCTATGGCGCCAACCCGCCCCATCCCAAATGGCCGAACGGCGCGCGCATCGCCGTGAACTTCGTGCTGAACTACGAGGAAGGCTCCGAGCCGTCCGTACAGGACGGCGAGGGCTTCACCGACATCGGACTCACCGAAGCCATGGGACTGGGCCAGACGATCGAGGGCCGCGATCTCGCGGGCGAAGGCCTGTTCGAATACGGCAGCCGGGTCGGCGTCTGGCGGATCATGCGGGTGTTCGGCGAACGCAACCTGCCCATGACGATCTTCGGCTGCGGCCTGGCGCTGGAGCGCAATCCCGAAGTCTCCGCCGCCATCGCCAAGGCGGGCCACGACGTCTGCTCGCACGGCTGGCGCTGGATCAAGCACTACGAGCTCGGCGAGGCCGAGGAACGCGAGCACATCGCCAAGGGCATCGCCGCGATCAAGAAGATGACCGGCGAGCGGCCGCACGGCTGGTACTGCCGCTATGGACCGAGCGTCAGCACGCGCCGGCTGCTCGTCGAGGAAGGCGGCTTCCTCTACGATTCCGATTACTACGGCGATGAGCTGCCGTTCTGGACCACGGTCGAGGGCAAGCCGCACCTGGTGGTGCCCTACTCGCTCACAACCAACGACGGCAAATATGTTTCGGGCTCGGTCGGCAACTCCGATCAGTGGTTCGCCCTGGTGCGCGACGGCTTCGACATGCTCTACCGCGAGGGCGCGACGGCGCCCAAGATGATGTCGATCGGCATGCACGCGCGCATCCTCGGCCAGCCGGCCCGCGCCGTCGGGCTGGAACGCGTGCTCGACCATATGCAGAAGCATGCCGGCGTCTGGATCACCAGGCGCGTCGAGATCGCCCGCCACTGGCACAAGACCCATCCCTATCCGGGCAAGGGGTTGAATGAGTAGACCGTAATTTTTGCAAGAAACTATAATGGGTTAATGTTTCTTATACGGTATTCGGCAGGGCCGGGGACACACTGGGGAAACATCTGCGGGGGTTTCGCGCCCTTTGGACTATTGCACACGTCGCAGCGTCACTTGCTTGGTGCCGACATGGTCCTTGTCCTCGCAGCTCGCCACCATATCGTCGATCCGGCGGCACGTAAGAGTGCGGGGAACCCAGTAAGAACCCGAGGGCACGCAAGGCCCGGCAGCCTGATCGCCGACTAACCTACCACCCCCCACGAACCGCGCCGTGACCCTCGCCGTGCAGATATTGACGCCAGCAATTGGACACTCATGACGCTGCTGCTGCTGGCCATTACCGTTCTTGTCGAAACAGAGAGTTCCGGCTGTCGCCATGGCACGCATCCCGCGCCTCGCGTGGGCCATCGATATCCGGTTTTGGCCCAGCCGGAGCGGCCGGCGGGGCGCATCCAGGCGCCACCGCTAAAACTGACAGTGGGATGCTCCACATTTCATATCAGATGCTTACCCAGGCGATTCCCCTCGTCTTCGGCTTGTCCGGGTGATGGATGGACAGGATCAGCTTTGTGCCGTCCGGAAAGAACTTGGCGTGCTGGCCGCCGAACTTGGGGTCGGTGACTTGCGTGACGGTATTGCCTTTCAGGTCGTACAGATAAATCGCGTAACCGTTGCCTTCGCGGTTGGACTCGAAGACGATCGTACTGCCGTTGGGCGACCAGGACGGCGCACGCCCCTGGTATTTCGGATCATAGGTGGTCAGGCTGGCGCCCGGTTCCATCGGCGCGCTGGTGTACACACCGTTGCCGCTCGACGTGTTGAGGAAGATGTAGTTCTTGTTCTCGTCGTACTTGGCCACCGTGGATTTCGCATCTCCCCATCCGGCCAGCTTGGGCTGTCCGGCAAAGGCGATCTGCGGCAAGTCTTTCGGACCGACGGCCGGCATGCCGCCAAACAGCGGCGTTTGTCCCGCATCAGTGCCGTCGATATTCGGGCATTTCTGGTTGCCGTTTGCATAGAAGATCGAATTGCAGGGCTGCGGCTTGGCGGAGGTCGAGTGGTCTTCGGTGACGAACAAGCTGCCGTAGAGGCTCCATCTCGGATAGAAGCAGCCCGTCGTACCGGCGATGGGCTGAGGGTCGCCGCCGTAGCCGGGGACTTGCCAGACGCTGACGACGCTGCTGTTCTTCTCTGCCCCGTTGAACGCGATGATGTCGGTCGTCCAGCACCAATCGGGCCGGGTCTGCGAGGGCGGGACCGACGACGCCCCTGACAGCAACACCGCGGGAGCGGCGGCGTCGTCGAGAATGCCGACCTCGTTCAGCACCGTCAGTCCGCCTTTGATGGGCGTCCGTTCGAAGACGACCGCGACGCCCGCGGAATTGATCGCCGGGCGATAGTCGATGCTGTCGTCGCTGCCTGTGAGAAAGTTCAACGTCGGCAGGGTGCTCATTGTCATCCCCTTCAGCCAAGGTCGCGCCGGATCAAGCTAGCATCGCCTGACGAGTGAAGACTAGCCGTGGCTAGCGGCGAAACTCATAGTCGCCTCCGTAGTGGTGTCTGCACATAACCAGCTCATCGCTGACGCGGCGGCATGTCAGATCGTTTAGTGGCGGCCCCAACCAAGAGGTCGGGGCACTGCATGGAACTTCCGGCTGTGTCGTACGCAGTGTTCCATCGTTGGCAAAGGTGGCCGTTACTGGGGCAACACAACTGAAGGAGCCCAGGGAGGGACATACTCTGCTTTCTTCCCGCCGACCCGACCCGTTGTCGCCAAAACAAATAGTGCCGGCCTTTATCGAGCAGTCTTCAATGCGCCCGTCAGGATAACGTAAAGCCCCCATTGAATCGCGACCGATCTGCCAGCATCCCGCAAGCATGCTCAGGTCCTTTTTTTCCCAACGGTCGGCCGGCACTGATGGCGGCGGCTTGGCCGGTTCCGGCGGCTTGGGTGGTGGGGGAGGTGGAGGCGGCGGCCTCAGCAGGGCGGTCTGCTGCGGGCGAGGCTTTCCGGCATGGGTCGGCAGCTCGAGCGGTGGCGGTGGTGGTGGCGGGATGCTGGCGCAGGCCAGCGCCTGATCTGAAAGATCGCGCTGGAGCTGGCGCACCAGCCTGGCCAATGTTGCGCCCCGTTCGGCTTCGGTCGACAGGGCGGCCGGCGTCGAGGGGCAGAAATCCCAGCCTTGGTCGGAGGCCGCCACAGCGAGCGGCGTTGCCAGCCCGCAGGCGCGCAGCAGCACGTGTGCGTTGGCGCCGACGATGACGACGAACACCAGCCAAAGTGCGGCCGTCGACAGACCTTTCAGCATGTCTCCCCCGGCGGAACTGTCCCAAAGCTGGTGCCGGGGGGCAAGCCGATGGCGACCAGCGCGCCGTCGGGCTGGAGCGCGTGCTCGATCCTATGAAGAAGCATGCCGGCGTCTGGATCACCAAGCGCGTCGAGATCGCCCGCCACTGGCACAAGACCCATCCCTATCCGGGCAAGGGGTTGAACGAGTAGTGCGCTCGTCCCCTTCTCATGTTCCTCTCCCCCGCTAGGGGGAGAGGCTAGGTGAGGGGGTGACGATGTGCGCATCCCCCCTCACCCGTCCTCTCCCCCTAGCGGGGGAGAGGAGCATGAAGGTTGATGTGATCATGGTGCGCGACTGGCGGCAGACGGAGGCCGTGTTGAACGCCGCGCGTGCCGAGGGAGCTTCACCCATCTTGCTGACGCCTGAGAACGCCGCCGCCACCTACGGCGCAGGGTATCTCGCGGCCCTGCAGGAGCGCGCGCGCGAAGAATTTCCCGATGTCGCCTTCACGCTCATCGTCGATTGCGGCGATGCCCCCGGCTATGCGCTGGCCTGCCTGCGCGCCGGCGTGAAACTGATCTCGATGAATCCGCCCAACGAAAAAATCGCCGATATCGCCCGCCAGATGGGCGCCGAACTGGTAAGGAGACCGACCGCATGAGCTGGCAACCGACACGCGACCTCGTGGGCTATGGACCCAACCCGCCCGATCCCAAATGGCCGAACGGCGCGCGGCTCGCGGTCAACTTCGTGGTCAACTACGAGGAAGGCTCCGAGCCCTCCATGCAGGACGGCGAGGGCTATACCGAGACCGGCCTCACCGAGGCGTCGACCTCGTCGCAGGGCCTGAAGGGTCGTGACCTCGCGGGCGAAGGCATGTTCGAGTTCGGCAGCCGCGTCGGCTTCTGGCGCATCATGCGTGCCTTCCAGGAGCGCGGCCTGCCGCTTACCGTGTTCGGCTGCGCGCTGGCGCTCGAGCGCAATCCGCTCGCCGCCGAGGCCATCCGGAAATCCGGCTTCGACGTCTGCTGCCACGGCTGGCGCTGGGTGCGCCATTTCCACCTCACCGAGGCGGAGGAGCGCGAACACATCGCCAAGGCGGTCAAGTCCCTGAAGCAGACTGTCGGCGAGGCGCCGGCCGGCTGGTATTGCCGCTATGGACCGAGCGTCAACACGCGCCGCCTGCTGATGGAGCATGGCGGATTCACCTACGACTCGGACTACTACGGCGAGGAGCTGCCGTTCTGGCAGACCGTGCAGGGCAAGCCGCACCTGATCGTGCCCTATTCGCTCACCAACAACGACGGCAAGTACGCCGCCGGCATGACCAATGCCGACCAGTGGTTCACGCTCTGCCGCGACGCCTTCGACGTTCTCCACAAGGAGGGCGCCACGGCACCCAAGATGATGTCGGTCGGCCTGCACCAGCGGATTATCGGCCATCCGGGCCGGGCGGCCGGGCTGTGGCGCCTGCTCGACTACATGCAGAAGCAACCGGGCGTGTGGATCACGCGGCGGATCGACATCGCCAACCACTGGCAGTCGACGCATCCGTACCCGGGCAAGGGGCTCAACGAGTAGCCCGGCCTAACGCAGGCTGCCGGCGACGACGCGCACCTTGCGTGGCGCGGCAATCCACACCGCGATGGCGCAAACGATGCTGAGCGCCACGCCCAGCGCGAAGGCGATGGTGTAGGTGCCCGTCCAGTCATACAGCAGGCCGGTGACGAACGGCCCGACCGCGCCACCGCCGATCAGCGACACCATCAGCAGGCTGAAGATCGAACCGAAACGGGGGCCCTCGAAGATCTCGACCACGGTTGGGCCCATCATCGCGGTGAAGGAGTAGCCCAGCAGTCCTTGCGACAGAACCATCACCCACAGCAGCGGCAGGGAGGGCACCGCCGCCAGCAGCAGGAGCGCTGCATAGCAGATCGCGAAGCCCGCGCAGCTCATCGACCAGACGATCTCGCGGCCGATCCGGTCGCTGAGCGCGCCGAGCAGGATCTGGCCCGGGATCCCCGCCATCGCCACCGCGCCGAGCGACCACGCCGCCAGCATCGGATCGTAGCCGATCTCGACCAGATACTTGGTCTGATGGACTTGCACTGCGTACCAGATCCAGCCGCCGCAGAAGAAGCTCAGCACCATCCACCAGAAGCGGCCGGTGCGGATCGCACGCTCGACCGTCCATTCGATCGCCGCCCATCGCGAATCGACAATGTTGGACGGCCGCTTCCCCGCGGCGCCATCCGCCGCGTGCTGCTGGCCGTCGGGCAGGAGCCCGAGATCCTCCGGCCGCTTGCTGACCAGCAGGTTGATCGGCACCAGCACGACCAGGGTGATCAGCCCGAGCGTGCCGCAGGCCACGCGCCAGCCGTCGTGCAGGATCATCGCCTGCAGCCAGGGCAGGATCAGCATTCCGCCGACGCCGACGCCGGAGAAAGCGATGCCGATGGCAAGCGCGCGCCGTCGCACGAACCAGTTGGGCAGGAACTGCGAATGGACCGAGTAGGTCATGGAATTGGCGCCGATGCCGACCAGCAGGCCGAGCGTGGCGTAGAGCTGCCACGGCGTGCTGATCAGCGTCGCGCCCACCAGGCCGGCGGCGGTGATCAGCACGCCGGCCTCGATGACGAAGCGCGGGCCGCGCGTGTCGACCAGCCGCCCGACCACCGGGCTCACGAGTGCCGAAACCAGGAAGCCGAAGGAGAAGGCGCCGGCCGCCAGGCCCCTCTCCCAGCCGAACTCTTCGACGATCGGCGGGAACATCAGCGAAAAGGCGGTGCGCGCGGTGACGCCCAGCGCCACGGTGACGAAGGCGATGGCAATGATGACCCAGCCGAAGAAGAACGGCAGGCGGTTGGCGATGCGCGCCGCGACGGGATGGTTCATGGCCCGACTGCACTATCCCGGGCGCGCCGCAGAGGCAATTTCGTGACATGTAATCGCGCGGGGTTCCGCCTTGCGGGGCTTGAACGAATAGCTCGCCGCCGCTATCACCGGCCCCTAAAGGGAGGCTTGGCCAGTGAAGATCACCCGCAACGTCAAGAAGATCCTCGACAACTACGAGAGCGATTGCCCCGGCACCAAGGCCAACCTCGCCCGCATCCTGATGCACGGAAGGCTGGGCGGCTCGGGCAAGGTGTTGATCCTGCCCGTCGACCAGGGCTTCGAGCATGGCCCTGCCCGCTCCTTCGCCCCCAATCCCGACGCCTACGATCCGCACTATCACTATCAGCTCGCGGTCGATGCTGGCCTCAACGCCTATGCCGCTCCTCTGGGTCCGCTGGAAGCCGGCGCCGACTCTTTTGCCGGCGCCATCCCGACCATCCTCAAGGTCAACTCGGCCAACAGCCTGTCGACCAACAAGGACCAGGCCGTCACCGGCTCGGTGATGGACGCGCTGCGGCTTGGCTGCTCGGCGATCGGCTTCACGATCTATCCCGGTTCGGAAAACCAGTACGAGCTGATGGAAGAGATCCGCGAGATGGCCGAGGAGGCCAAGTCGGTCGGTCTCGCCGTCGTCATGTGGTCCTATCCGCGCGGCGGCAAGCTCGACAAGGCGGGAGAGACGGCACTCGACGTCTGCGCTTACGCCGCCCACATGGCGGCCCTGCTCGGCGCCCACATCATCAAGGTCAAGCCGCCGACCAACGTGCTGTGGCAGCCCGAGGCGAAGGCCGCCTACGAGAAAGCCCATGTCGACGTCTCGACGCTGGCGGCGCGCATCAAGCATGTCATGCAGGCGACCTTCAACGGCCGGCGCATCGTCGTCTTCTCCGGCGGCGAGGCCAAGGACCTCGAGGGCCTGTTCACCGAGATCCGCGGCCTGCGCGACGGCGGCGCCAACGGCTCGATCATCGGCCGCAACACCTTCCAGCGCCCGCGCGACCAGGCGCTCGACATGCTCGACAAGATCATCGGCATCTACCAGGGCAAGATGTAGCAGTGCCTGCCGCTACGATCGTCGTTCGGCCCGCGGTCGCTGCGGATTTTCCGCAGTGGCTGCCGCTGTGGACCGGCTACAACACGTTTTACAAGCGCGTCCTGCCGGACGCGGTCACGCAATCGACCTGGGCGCGTTTCTTCGATCCGGCCGAGCCGGTCCACGCGCTGGTGGCGGAAGAGAACGGCCAGCTGCTGGGCCTCACCCACTATCTCTTCCATCGCGCCACCGCGATGATCGAATACAACTGCTATCTCGCCGACCTGTTCACCAATCAGGCCGCGCGCGGCAAGGGCGTCGGCAAGGCACTGATCGAGGCGGTCTACGAGAAGGCACGCCTCGCGGGTTGTTCGCGCGTCTATTGGCAGACGCATGAGACCAACGCCGTGGCGCAGGTCCTCTACAACAACGTGGCCGAGCGCTCGGGCTTCATCGTCTACCGCAAGCAGATCTAGGCAATGGCCGCCGACTGCCGGCTCTATCTCATCTCGCCGGAACGTCTCGAGCATCCGTCGATCTTCGCCGACGACCTGCGGGCAGCGCTCGATGGCGGCGACGTCGCGGCCTTCCAGTTGCGCCTCAAGGGCGTCGACGATGCCGCGATCACGCGCGCCGCCGACACCTTGCGACCGGTCTGCCAGCAGCGCGACGTCGCCTTCATCATGAACGACCGGCCCGACCTCGCCGTGAAGCTCGACTGCGACGGCGTCCATATCGGCCAGGATGACCTGCCCTACGCCGAGGCGCGGCGCATCGTCGGGCCCAATCGCCAGGTCGGCGTCACCTGCAAGGCCTCGCGCGATTTCGCCATGACGGCGGCTGAAGCCGGCGCCGACTATGTCGCGTTCGGCGCGTTCTTCCTATCGAACACCAAGACCGTCACCACGCCCGCCTCGCTCGAGATAATCGAATGGTGGAGCGAGCTGTTCGAGATTCCCTGTGTGGCGATCGGCGGCATCACGGTCGAAAACTGCAAGCCGGTGATCGCCGCCGGTGCAGATTTTCTCGCGGTCGCCGGTGGCGTCTGGACCTACGAAGATGGCCCCGAAGCGGCGGTGCGCGCCTTCAACGAGATCTTTTCTGCATCGAAGGCCTAGAAAAACGAAACCTGTCGTCCTGAGCGCAGCGAAGGACCTCATCTACCGTCCAAACGCAGGTCCTTCCTTGTGGGAACGGGCGTGAGATCCTTCGCTTCGCTCAGGATGACAGAGGCAGGACACGGCCATCGCTTTCAGCGCACCGGTAACCACAGCACGTCCTCGATGTGCTTGGCGCCCGTCGCCAGCATCGCCAGCCGATCGAACCCCAGCGCGATGCCGGCGCAATCGGGCAGACCGTGGTCGAGGGCGGCGAGGAAATCCGGGTCGACTGGCCAGCGCACGCCGTAGACCCGTTCCTTTTCGTCCATGTCGGCCTTGAGCCGCGCGCGCTGGATGGCGGGATCGGTGAGTTCGCCGAAGGCGTTGGCCAGTTCGACGCCGCAGGCATAGAGCTCGAAGCGTTCGGCCACCCGCGGGTCGCCGGGCTTGGCGCGGGCGAGTGCGGCCATCGAGATCGGGTACTCGCAGAGGATGGTCGGCCGGCCCATGCCCAGCCGCTTTTCGATCTTGTCGAACATGACGCGGAAGAAGACGTCGTCCCAGCTGTCGTCGGTATGCATGACGACGCCGGAGACATGCGACAGCTTCTCGGCGCTGCCCACCGTCGCCAGCAGGTCGACGCCGGCATGGCGCTCGAACGCCTCGGCCACCGTGAGCCGCTCGGGCGCCACTCTGGGATCGCAGACGGCGCCGTCCCACCGCAGCTCGTTCACGCCGAGCCCGCCCAGCAAGGCCGCGCAGTCCTCCATGATCGTCTCGTAGCCGGCACCGGCGCGGTACCATTCCAGCATGGTGAATTCCGGATGATGCAGCGCCGAGCCTTCGGCGTTGCGGAACACGCGAGCGAACTGGAAGAGCTTGGGGATGCCGCCGGCCAACAGCTTCTTCATCGCGAACTCGGGCGAGCTGTGCAGCCAGCGCGTCTGCTCCTCGCCGTCGGGCAGCTCCCAGTCGGTGACGAAGCCGGAGAGATGCACCTCGGCCCCGGGCGCCACCTGCAGGATCGGCGTCTCGACCTCGACGAAGTCCTGCGCTGCGAACCACCCGCGCATCGCCGCCTGCAGGCGCGCGCGTTCCCGCAGGTACGGCAGGCGGCGGCTGAGCTTATCGGGACGCCACTCGGTCATGCCCGACCTTATAGCGTGCCTTGAAATCGGCAAAGTAGCGCGCTACCTTATGACCATGCCTCGCCCCGCACGAAAGGACGGCCTCGACAAGTTTCGTCGCTATCGCGCCACGCAACGCGACCGCGGCATGAAGCTGGTGCGTCTATGGGTGCCTGACCCGAAGGCCCCGGGCTTCCGCCAGCAGGCCCGCCGTCAGGCGCGACTGTTGCGGGGAGCGCCTGAAGAGCGCGAGGCCCTGGACTTCATCGAATCCGCAGCCGACTGGACCGGTGAGAAGTAGCATCCCGTGCAACGCGGCGATCTGGTTACCGTCGCCTTGAGCGGCGACTATGGAAAACCCCGTCCTGCACTGGTGATCCAGACTGATCACCTACCGGAAACGGACTCGGTGCTGGTCTGTCTGGTGACGACGACCATACGCGCCGCACCACTTTTCCGATTCGTGCTGCCCGCAAACAGGGAAACCGGCCTGATGCAACCGTCGCAGGTCATGGTCGACAAGATCATGGCCGTACGACGCGACCGCTGCGGCGCTCGGATCGGCAAAGTCGATGCTGCATCCATGCTCGCCCTCAATCGACTGCTCGCTTTCGTCGTTGGCGTCACCGGCTAGGGGTCATGACTCCCAAACAGATCGACAAATTCTGCGCCACGCTGCCAGCCGCCACGCGGACGGTGCAATGGGAGGGCGTGATCGTCTTCAAGGTCGGCGGCAAGATGTTCTGCCTGATCGCGCCCGCCGATCACTCGGTCGGGCGCATCTGCTTCAAGTCTCCACCCGAGCACTATGATGCGCTGAGCCGCTCCCCCGGATTTCGCCCGGCGCCGTATCTCGCCCGCGCCAAGTGGGTGGCGCTGGACCATCCCAAGGTGCTGACGGCGCCCGAGATGAAGGCCTACATCAAGCGCGCCCATGCGGTGATCGCAGAAGCGCTGCCGAAGAAAAGGCAGGCGGAGCTGGGTCTGTGACCTGTTCATCCACTCATGTTCCTCTCCCCACTAGGGGGAGAGGCTAGGTGAGGGGGATCGAAGGACGTGCGTCGCCCCCTCACCCCGCCTCTCCCCCTACCGGGGGAGAGGAGCCTGACAGAGGGCGAGACGAACGGCGTCCGGGCCCCGGTTGCGGGCCCTACCGCCCTTTGTTACAAGCCCGCCGCCGGCCTCGTCCCGCCCTTCGCGGGCGAGGCCGCATTCCATTCATCCGAACCTGCCGCGAGACCCGGTAATCCCATGAAAGTTCCCGTCAATTCCATCCGCGCCGGCAACGTCATCGAATACAACGGCAAGCTCTGGGTGGCCTCCAAGGTGCAGCACATCAGCCCCGGCAAGGGTGGCGCGTTCGTGGCCATCGAGGCCAAGGCGCTGCGCGAGGGCAACAAGCTCCAGGAGCGCTTCCGTTCGGGCGAGACGATCGAGCACGTTCATATCGACGAGCGCGAGTGCACCTTCCTGTTCAAGGACGAGAACGGCTTCACCTTCATGGACAAGGAGAATTTCGAGCAGCTCACCGTCGGCGCCGACGTGCTCGATCCCGACCAGTCGCGCTTCCTGCAGGACGGCATGGAAGTGAACGTGTCGCTCTACGAAGGCACGCCCGTGGGAGTCGAGCTGCCCAAGTCCGTGGTGCTCGCCGTCACCGAGGCCGATGCCGTGGTCAAAGGCCAAACGGCTTCCTCGTCCTACAAGCCGGCGATCGTCGAAGGCGGCATCCGAGTGATGGTGCCGCCGCACATCGCCGTCGGCACCAGGCTGGTGATCAACACCGAGGACGGCGCCTACATGGAACGCGCCAAGGATTGAGGGAGTGGCCCTGCCGTCCGATCGTCGCCCCCCTGAGCGTGCGCCCATAGCGCGCGTCGGACGTGCGCCCATGGCGCCGGGGCGCGAGCGCTCCGGCCCGCCCGAGCGCCGTTCGCTGGCGCCGCGCTCGGCCACCATCACGGTGATGATCCGCGCCGCTTTCGCTGCGGCCAAGAACCTCAAGCGCGACTTCGGCGAGGTCGAGCACCTGCAGATTTCCGAAAAGGGCCCGGGCGATTTCGTCAGCCATGCCGACATCAAGGCCGAGCGCACCTTGCGCACCGAGTTGCTGAAGACGCGGCCGGACTACGGCTTCCTCGGCGAGGAAGGCACCGAGATCAAGGGCGACGGGCGCAACCGCTGGATCGTCGATCCGCTCGACGGTACGACCAATTTCCTGCACGGCGTGCCGCACTTCGCCATTTCGATCGGCCTGGAGCGCGACGGCGAGATCATCGCCGGCGTCGTCTACCAGCCGGTCTCCGACGAGCTGTTCTGGGCCGAGAAGGGCAACGGCGCCTTCATCGACACGCCGACCGCCCGCTCGCGCCGGCTGCGCGTCTCGGGCCGCAAGGATGCGGCGCGCGCCCTGGTCGGCACCGGCATCCCCCATCTCGGCAAGGGCGACCATCCCGCCTATTTCGCCAAGCTCGCCGCCGTGACCGCGCAGACCGCGGGCGTCCGCCGCTGGGGCGCCGCCGCCCTCGATCTCGCCTTCGTCGCGGCCGGTCGCTTCGACGCCTTCTTCGAGTTCAACCTGTCGCCATGGGATGTCGCGGCCGGCCTTCTTCTGGTCCGTGAGGCCGGCGGCTTCGTCGGCGATATCGCCGGCCAGCCCTATGCTCTGGGCGACGCCTCGATCCTGGCCAGCAACGTCGGCCTGCGCGATTCGATGATCGAGATCCTGACCGGCAGCCGCCCCGCCTCGTCTCTCTAGGGCCGCCGCGCGCTATCCAAATATTGCTTGGGGGGTGAGGCGGAATTTCGGGACGAATCGACTAAAACCCTGATGTCATCGGCATCCAAGGCGTCCCACGTCAGTGGGACGCCACGACCGTCCCGACCAGTCGGGACGATTCGGATCGGTGTAGGCTCCATACCAAGGCGCTAAGATGAGGTGCTAGAGCACCGAGCGTTTAATCGGAAGCGTAGCCGGCATCTTTGAGGTAGTTCCAGCACTCCTGCTCGGTGTAGAGGGCGCAGATGTCACCGATGGCTTTCCAGAGAGCATCGATGGTTCTCGCGCCGATGCGCCTGAGGTGGGCCTT
>CAMDCE010000032.1 GCA_945889625.1 Asaia bogorensis
GCCCCGGCGCGCGGATCGGTCTCGGGCCGGCCGTCGCGTTCGACCCGATAGGCGACGTCGAGGCCGACATCGCCGCCGCTGTAGAACGACGACAGGATCTCCAGCCCGCCGAACAGCAGCATCAGGCCGCGCACGGAAAAGCGCCAATAATCGTCGGGCGTGGCGTGGAAAGCCTGCGACCACGGTGTGGCGACATAGGCGAGCCCGCCCGGCCTCAGCAGGCTCTCGATGTTGGCCGCCGCCCGTTGTGGATCGCGCGTGTGCTCGAGCACATGGCAGCAGATCACCAGGTCGAACAGCTCCTCGCCGAGTTCGCTCTTCAGCGCGCAAGGCGGGCTGCAGATGTCGAGCAGGGTGTCGACGTTGCTCCCTTCCAGGAGATCGATGCCGACGAACTTGGCGCGGCGGCCAAAGCGCTTGGCGATCAGGCCCCGCCAGTTGCGCTCGTTACGGTCCGAAACCAGGCTGCGCGAGCCGACCTGCAGGACTCGCGGCGCACGGCGGCCGACCAGTTCGGCAAGCCGATCGAGCAACAGCTCGACTTCGCGTGTCACGCTCGTGCCGACGACGCGCAGCTCACTCCGCTGGTCCGCTTCACGGCCTGCAGGGGAGGCGCCGCCGGCGGATTTCATTCGCGCACCATCACAATGTGCATGCGGCGGGGGCCGTGCGCACCGAGCTCGATGGCCTGCTCGATATCGCCGGTACGTGACGGGCCCGTGATGGTGTTGACCGTGCGCGGCATGCGGTCCTTGCCATAGTGCGCCCGCAGGCGGGCCCAAACGTCCTCATAGCCGCTCACGACGTCGTCCTCGCGCAGCACGACGATGTGGGTGTCGGGCAGCAGGTTGAGCGTCACCGGATGATCGGGCCCCGACGCCGTCACCACCGTGCCGGTCTCGGCGATACCGGCAAAAGCGCCGGTGATCGACACATGGTCGCTGCCTTCGCCGCGGCCCCGGCGCAGCGCCAGCATCTTCTGGCTCGACCAGTCGAACGCCGCGAGCTGGGGCGAGGGCGCCATGACGGCCTCGGCCGGCAGGTTGTTGCGCGCCAGATAAGCCGCGACTTCGCCCGGCACGTCGGCCGCCGCGACGCGCACCACCGTGGCGTTGTTGGTTTCGGCCCACTGGCAGAACAGTGCCACCTTCTCAGGCTGGGCCAGCGCCGCGCGCGCGATCGCCGGACCGCGCGGCGGCGCCGCCAGCCGCGCCTCGACCTCCTGACGCTGGGCGCCGGAGACCTCGCCGCGGCGCAGCGCGCGGCGGATGCCGTTCAGGATCAGAGACCGCGCCTCGCTCATGGCTTTGTTCGCGCTCCTCCATGCCTGGACCACTGGGCATGGAACGTGCCGCCCGGCGGCGGCGCCGGAAAATCGCGAAAGCGCGTCCAGCCCGCGGCCAGCGGCAGCGTACGGTAGCGCCCACGGCTGCGTCCAAACAGCGCCAGCACCCGGTTGGCAAGCCCGGTGATGCGGCGGTAGAGCTTCGGTCGCCGGGCGAAGAAGCTCCACAACGCCAGCCCGTGGCGCACGGCGGCGGGTGTCAGATGCCGTTCGAACTCGCGCTCGCGCCAGTGCCGCATCAGCTTGGGCAGCGGGATGCGCACCGGACAGACGCTCTCGCAGCGGCCGCAGAAGGTCGAGGCATTGGGCAGATTGCCGGCTTCCTCGACGCCGATCAGTTGCGGCGTCAGCACCGCGCCGATCGGCCCGGGATAGACCCAGCCATAGGCGTGGCCGCCGATCGCGCCATAGACCGGGCAATGGTTCATGCAGGCGCCGCAGCGGATGCAGCGCAGCATGTCCTGCATCTCGGTGCCCAGCACCGCCGATCGGCCGTTGTCGAGGATGACGACGTGATAGTGCTCCGGCCCGTCGAGATCGCCCGCTCGTTTCGGGCCGGTATTGAGCGTCGTGTAGGCCGAGGATTCCTGGCCCGTCGCCGAGCGCGCCAGCACGCGCAGCAGGACGGCTGCGTCCTCGAGCGTGGGGATCACCTTTTCGATACTGGCCAGCACGATGTGCATCCTGGGCAGGGTGTTGGACAGGTCGGCATTGCCCTCGTTGGTCACCAGCATCGACGAGCCGGTCTCGGCCACCAGGAAATTGGCGCCTGTCAGGCCGACATCGGCGTCGAGGAATTTCTGCCGCAGCACATAGCGCGCCTCGGCGACAAGGTCGTTGCGCTCGGTCAGCCGCTTGGTGAAGCCGAGCTTGCGGTGATGCTCGAAGAAAGTGTCGGCGACCTGATCCTTGGTGAGATGAACCGCCGGTGCGATGATGTGGCTCGGCGGCTCGTGGCGAAGCTGGATGATGTATTCGCCGAGGTCGGTCTCGATCGGCGCGATGCCGAGCTCTTCGAGATGCTCGTTGAGCGCGATCTCCTCGGCCACCATTGACTTGGACTTGGCGACGGTCCGGGCGTTCATGCTCTGGCACAGCCCGGCGATGATGCGCCGCGCGTCGGCGGCCGTGGGCGCCCAGTGGACGTGGCCGCCCAGCGCCAGAACCTTGCGCTCGAACTCCTCGAGATAGAAATCGAGATTGGCCAGCGTGTGGTTCTTGATGTCGCGCGCCCGATCGCGCAGCACCTCGAACTCGGGCAGTCGCTCGGCTGCCTGGCGGCGGCGCTCGGAGAAGCCCACCTTCAGCTTGGCCAGCGAATCCTGGAGGTTGGGATCGGCCAGCGCATGGCCGACGTTGTCGTTGAAGTCGTGGGCCGTGGACTGCATCAGCTTTTCGCGGTTTGCGGCACGCCACCCACCGGCTCCCCGATTGCCGCCAGGTCACCCATGCCCGCCAGCACCTCCGCGACATGGCGGACCCGCACCGGGCTGCCTTCGCGCTGCAGTTTGCCCGCCATGTTCAGCAGGCAGCCGAGGTCGCCGGCAAGCAGCGTATCGGCGCCGGACTGGGCGATATCGGCTGATTTTTCGCCCACCATGGCATTGGATATTTCAGGATATTTCACGCAGAAAGTGCCGCCGAAACCACAGCAGACTTCCGGGGTTTTCATCTCCCGCAGGCGGACGCCGGCGACCGAGCCGAGCAACCGGCGCGGCTGTTCCTTGACGCCGAGCTCGCGCAGGCCCGAGCAGGAATCGTGATAGGTCACGGCCCCGTCGTAGCGCGCCGCGACCGTGCTCACGCCCAACACGTCGACCAGAAATGACATAAGCTCGTAACTGCGGGCGGCGAGATTTTCTGCCCGCGCCTTCATCGCCGGTTCGTCGTCGAACAGGCCGGGATAATGATGGGCGAGCATGCCGCCGCATGACCCTGACGGGGCGACTACCGCCTCGTAACCTTCGAAGGTATCGATGACCTGGCGGGCGATAGCCCGTGCCGTGGCCCGGTCGCCGGAATTGTAGGCCGGCTGGCCGCAGCAGACCTGCAGCGGCGGGACTTCGACGCTGCAACCGGCTTGCTCCAGCAACTTGACGGCGGCGAAGCCTACCGAGGGCCGGAACAGGTCGACCAGACAGGTGACAAAAAGCGCAACGCGACGGGGCTGGGAAGCGGGTCCCGATGAGGATGGGCTGGACACGATCTGACCATGGCAGCGCTTGAAAGGCCGTTCAACGCTGCAAAACGGCCCTACAGTGCGATGACTTTGCTTCAGCCGCCGGCCCGGCTCCCGCAGCGAAGCGGTGCACGAGCCGGGCCGGCGGCGCGATTCGAGTGAAAGTCATCGCGCTTTAAGCCGAAGTTCCCGGCACGAGCCCCGCCCGCCAAATCTCGGCGTTCAGATGGCCGGCGGCGTCGCGACGAAGCTCGGCCGGCACCAGCGGACGTTTGCCCGCGATCGCCAGCAGCAAGATGGCCCGGCGCATATGCTCCGGCGTCCGGTACGGCTGGTTGCATAGCCATTTCAGGATCGGAGATCCGCTTCCGAAGCTGGAAGAGAATGCCCGCGCGCCCTCGAAGTGATCGCCGGTGGCGGCGGCAAACCAGGCACCGGGATCGCCCAGGGGTGCGATGGTGTCGAAACGCCCGCTGGCGGGCCAGAACGGCTCGTTGACCGTGGCGCCCGGACGCCGCAGGACATCGAGCAACTGGCGGACGATCGTCACGGACTGGCTGCGCTGGCCCCATTCCCAGGCGACGCGCGCCCATGTCGACAGGCGTGCCGGCGTTGGCGCCCGAGCGCACAGTGCGCGCAACGCGGCAAACGAGAAGGCAAGCGCGCCGGTGCGATGGGCCATGCTCTCCGAGGGAGAACGCCATACCGCGTAGGCAGCAAGCGCTGCCTCATAGTCGGCATCCAAAGAGGGCGGGCTGCGGTCGAACTTGAACGCCTTGGCATAGGCCTGCCGGTTCAAGAGTTCCCGGCCCATCGTGGCGTCCGACGATCTGGCCTTCCAGTCGGGCACGCCATCGACCAGCATTCCCCGCTCGATGAGACGTGAGACGGTTTGCGGCTTGGCCGCGAACAGATTGAGCTCAAAATCATCGACGGGAGTCTCGCCGATCACCGACATCAGCAACGGCAAACCGGGCAGCAGCCGGAAGCATCGGTATCCCAGATCCTCGACCGTCTTTCGAAGGCGATCGTTCACCTTGTCGCCGGCCCTCACCTCGAACATCACGAGAGGCGAGTGTTCGGCGAAAAACCGGCGTCCGCCGGCGAACACACGTTCCTCCTGGCCCTCGGTGTCGATCTTCACGAAATCGACGGCCTGCCAATCGTGCGCCGTGCTCTGCCTGTCGAGGGAGGTCACCGCGACGGCCTCGCCCTCCCCGGCGGCGTCATCGTCAAGCGCATGCAGCTCGCTGCTGTGCCCATGACGCAGGTGGCCTGTCCGGTTGTCGTCGGACAACGCCTGGCTGGCAATCCTGAGATTGGCGGCTGCGTTCAGCGCGCCGCTCATCTCCAGAAGTTGCCGCGTTTCGGCCGCCGGTTCATAGGCGAACACCAGTCCCCTCGGCCCGACGGCGCGCGCCATCGGCAGGCTGTAGACGCCGGCATTCGCACCGACATCGATTGCCGTCATGCCGGGCTGCAGATACTGCATCAGAAACGGCAGTTCCTTTTCGAACCAGGTCTCCTGCTCGAGAAGGACGTAGGTAGTGATCGAGTCGAGGCGGGGGCGAACGGCGAGGGTCACCCCTTCTCTGATCTTTAGATGGAGAGGATTCACCTACGATGCGCTTCCATTCAACGGCGGCCACCTGGAGCAGAGTTCGAACTGAGTGGATCAACACCCCCCTTGGCGGTCTCCGCCAAGGGGGGGTGTTGATCCGACACGTGCAGATTGCGCTCTACCCCTTATTGGGCACCAGGACGATGGCCCGGCCGCCGCTGTTCATGCGGCCGGCCCATTCCGAGGCCTGCGCGCCGGCGCCGTAGAACACGTCGCCGCGCGCCGGCCCCTTGATGGCGGCGCCGCTGTCCTGGGCGATCATCAGGCGGCGATAGATCTCCGTGGCGCCGGGCTTGCCGATCAGCGGCCGCGACGTGTCGATCCAGATCGGCGTGCCGAAAGGCGTGAAGACGGTGTCGACCGCCAGGCTCCTCTGCGCCGTCAGCGCCACGCCTTCGGCGCCGGCGGCGGGGGCGCTCCTGGTGTCCTTGAAGAATATGTAGCGCTCGTTCCTGCGCATGACGTCGCGCGCCTTCTGCGGATTGCGCTTCAACCAGTCGCGGATCGCGGGCCAGGTGACGTCTTCGCGCTTCATGACGCCCATCTCGACCAGCACGTTGCCGATCGCGGTATAGGGCCGGTTGTTGGAGCCGTCGAAGCCGAGCGTGAGGGTGCGGCCCTCGGCCAGGTGCACGCGGCCGTTGCCCTGGACCTGCGCTTCGAACAGCGACACGGGATCCTGCACCCAGACGACCTCCAGCCCCTTGCCTTTCAGCACGCCTTGCTCGATTTCGGCGCGCGTGTAGTAGGGCTTGTCGCTGAGATCGGGCGGCCGGCGATAGACCGGCACAGTGGACAGGCGCGACGGCGCGCGGCTGCCCCGCAGCTCGGGCTCGAAGTAACCGGTGATTTTGGCCGGAACCTTCACCACCAGCGGGCGGAAATTGTCCTCGAAGAAACGACGGGCGGCGACGCTGTCGCTGTCCCTGACCCCCGCGGCGACGTCGCAAATGCGCTTCCACTCGGCTGCGGTGATCGTCTTCTCGCCGCCGTCGGTCGCGATCCTGGTGTCGGCGGCGGTGACGAGCTTGGGGCAGGAGCGGCGGAAGGCGACCAGGGCCTCGCCATGCTTGTCCTGGGCCCAGCCGGCGATCTCGTTGAAGGAGGTCGGTGCCATCGCCACCTTGTTCTCGGCCGCTTCGCCAAAGCCGGCGCACGCGGAAAGCAGGCCGGCAGCGGCGAGCAAGGCTGCGCCACCGGCCGGGACGGCCCATTGCATTCGGAAGTGCCTCCCCTCAGCCTTCGCTTTCGGTCTTGATCAGCAGCCAGTTGGGATCGCCGGACTTGGTGTCCCGCCGGAACGTCCAGAGATCCACGACCTTTTGCACTTCATTGGGATTGCTGTCGGCAACCTGGCCTTCTGCGTTGCGGGTGACGTTGATCTGCTCGCTGACGAAGCGAACCGTGACCATGGCGCTGCTGCCCTGCAGTTCTGCCGATGCAATGTCGGATGCTTCAAAGCCGATCAGGGTGGTCTCGGCTTTCTCGCCGCGTTCGCTACGGCCGCGGATTGCCGCTTCGAAGCTCGCGAAAGTCGGGCCGTCGAGCAGCGCGCGCAACGCTGCCGTCTCGCCTTTGGCGAAAGCTTCGACGATGGCCGTGAAGGCGGCGCGCGCGCCGCCGGCGAAACCGGTCGGGTCGAAGCTCGGGTCGGCGGCACGGACGGCCGCGACGCCGGCCGATGCAGCCGGCAGAACGACCGCGCGGATGCCGCCCGGCCCCGAGGTCGCCGAGGTCGCGGGACGGGGCGCCGAGGCGGTCGGCAAGGGCACGACATTGTCGTTGCCCGAGGCGTTGCCGGACGGCGTCTCGCCGAGCCGCGGTGGGGCCGGCGGCGGCGGCGTCGGCGGGGCAAATGGATCGCGCGCCGGCGGGCGTTCGCTGCCGGTGCGTTTGCCGAGGACGGAACGCAGCCGCAGTATCAGGAAAACCGCGACCAGCCCGATCAGAATGATGTCGTAGTTGTTACCCACGATGGCGCTCCGCCAACATGCGCCCAAGCCGCTTTCGCCCCTCGGGCAAAACGGCGACAAGGCGCTGAATCGTTCCCAACCAGCATTAAATTACATAGGCCCCGAATAGGGAAAGGGCAAGGCAACGGAAAAGCCCGTCGCCCGGCCCTCATGCCGTCCTCGGCAAGGCCAGGACCACAATATCGACCAAATCGGCCACGCCGCCCACTGGTCTCCCGGGTCGGCGTTCGTGCACCATCGGCGGCCGATAGCCCTGGCTCTCGGCCAGGGCGTAGGTGGCGTCGTCGGTGACCCCCCGGGTCTTTTCTTCCTTGTTATGCTTTTCGAGTTTTGCCGCGAAATTGACCGCGTCGCCGATCACCGTGAATTCCAGCCGTTCACCGTCGCCTACGGCGCCGAACACGACCCGGCCCGACGCGACGGCGAGCCCGATGTCGAGCGGGACGAGGCCCGCCGCCCGCCGGTCGGCCGCCCAGCGGTCCGCCGCCTCGATCACCGCGTCGGCGGCCCGCAACGCGTCTGCCGCCGCCGTCGGCGAAGCGGCCACGGCGCCGAACGAGGCCAGGATGCCGTCGCCGAGGAACTTGTCGATGCTGCCGCCATTGCCCACGATCAGCGGGCAGACGCGGCCTTGGTAGTCCTGCAGCACCTTCATGACGTCGCCGGGCGCCAGCTCGGTCGACAGCCGGGTGAAGCCGCGCAGATCGACGCTCAGAATGGCGACTTCGCGCAGCTCGCCTTCGCCCGCCTTCACCGACATCGCCGCCGTCCGGATGCGGTTGGCGACGCCGGGATCGAAGAAACGCGACAGGTCGCGCGCCGCCGCGCCCTCGCTGACAGCCCGCGTGAGCAGATGACGGGCGCGCGAGATGGCGACGGCGAGCACCGCCGTGGTGAGCAGGATGGCAATGATCTTGTCGACCTCGGCGCCGACCAGCAGCGAGTTGGAGGTCATATACTCGACGAAATTGTGCGTGACGTTGGGCGGCCCGCCCTGCCCCGTGGAGACGTACCAGGTGAGCCAGGCCCATCCGGCGGCGGCGCACAAACCGCTGAACAGCACGGGACCGGCCTCGAAGCGGAGGGCGCGCAGGGCGATGAACAGGAAGACATAAAGCAGCGTCGGTACCTTGAGGTAGAAGGCTGCCGACTGGGCATACTTGTAGTGGAACGAGTAGATCAGCGCCATCAGCAGCGCCATGTCGACGACCACCGAGAGATAGATCATCCACGTTCTGAGCCGCCTCGCGTGGGCGAGTGCAATGCGGGCGATGCAAATCGCGGCGTACAGCAGCAGCACTTCGTGTTCGAACGCGAAGTCTTCCTGCACGACGCCCTGGGCCATGTTGCTGCCCTGGAAGGCGGCGCTCACCAGCCCCACGATCGCGAGCTGCACCCAGCCGATCAGGATCTCGCTGCGTTCCTGCTGTTGGCGGATGGCGTCGCGTACGCGTTCCGGCAGGCCCGACGATCCACCACCGTCAAACAGCCAGTCGCGCAGCCGGGCGAACATCAGCGTTTCTCGATCCACAGGCTGGTCGCCATCGCGTCCGACGGCCGCGGCAGGCGCGCCACCACCGATCGCTCGAGGCGTTCGCCAAGCCGCTGCCTGGCCCATACGCTGGCGAACAACGGCAGATAGGCTCCTGTCGCGAGCAGCGGCAGCACGCCCTGCTGTTCGTTGTAGGCCCGCCAGCCCCAGACCGGCGGATAGTCGAACGGCAGGAAGATGTCGTGGATGTGGACCAGCGTGCCGGACGGCAGGCGCGGCAACACGCGGTTCAGCAGCAGGTCGACGTCGCTGCCGGGCATCAGGATGTGGCTGGAATCGATGAACAGGGCGTCGCCGGCCTTGAGCCCGTCGAACAGATCGAGCGGTGTGGCCTGCAGTGTCGAGGACACGACGCGCACCCCCGGCAGGCCGGCAATATCGGCGCGTGGCGCGGGGTCGATCGCCAGGATCTCGCCGACGCCGCCCAGCGCCCGCGCCAGCAGCCGCGTTGAATGACCCGAGCCGACCTCGATGATGCGTTGCGGCTTGCGCTCGCGCACCAGGGCGTAGGCAACGGCCGAGTCGAGCGAGGGGAACCATGCCTGCTCGAGCAGGCTGCCCAGGCTTTCGAGCGCCGCGGCCTGCGCATCGACCAGATCGAGCACGCCCTTGAACGTGTCGTCGTGACGCTCGAACAGCGCCTCGATGGCGGGATAGGGCGGCTGTGCACCGGGCGGCGGCAGGAGCGGCGCATAGCGGTGCGGGATGAACCAGCCGCGCGGCGTCAGGCTGAGCACGGTCGGCAGGCCGAGCGCCAGACGCCGCCACCGTCCGCGCAGGCTGAGAGGGGCGGTCACGGGCTGAGCGACAGGCCTTCGTGCGCCACGATCACGCGCGGCAGGCCGCTGGCGACGGTGCCGGGCCGCTTTGCGGCCGCCTCGCGCGCAACGCCATCCATGAAGGCGTCGTCGTGGCTGGGGTCATGGTGGAAGATGGCGAGCGTGCCGACGCCGGCCGCGTCGGCCAGGCGCACGCCCTCCTGCCAGGTCGAATGGCCCCAGCCCTTGTAGCGAGGGTACTCGGCGTCGGTGTAGCTCGAGTCGTAGATCATCACGTCGGCGCCGCGGCACAGCTCGACGATGGTCTTGTCGCGCTCGCCCTCGCGGTGCTCGGTGTCGGTGACGTAGCAAATCGACTTGCCGCCATATTCCACGCGGTAGCCGGTGGCGCCGTTGGGATGGTTGAGCGGCGCCGTGCGCATCGCCACCGCGCCGCACTCGAGGCCCGAGCCGCAGGCGAATTCCTTGAAGCCGATGCTCGCCTGGAAGATCTCCAGGCTGACCGGATAGAGCGGCGGCGCCATCAGATTGCTGACGACCTTCTTCAGCGTGTAGGGCTGCTCGAGATGGCCTGCCCACATGCGCACCGAATTGCGCTTGTCGAACAGCGGCTGGAAGAAGGTCAGGCCGGCTATATGGTCGAGATGCGTATGGGTGAAGTAGATGTCGATATCGAGCGGCGCCTGGCGCGCCAGCTCCAGCCCGAGGGTGCGGATGCCGGTGCCGGCGTCGAAGATCAGGCGCCGGCCGCCCGCGGTCACCTCGAGGCACGACGTGTTGCCGCCGTAGCGCATGTAATCGGCGCCGGCGCAGGCGATCGAACCGCGCACGCCCCAGAAGCGGACTTTCAGACCATCGGCCATAACGAGCCAGAGTCCACAGGCGGACGGCCCCCGTCAACCGATGCCGCGGCCCACCGATTTGGCCGCGATCTTGCGTAACACTCAGGGAGGTCCGGATTCACGTATTGTTGCACGGCACTGGCCGACTCACCTGAGGCAATTCGCCCTCTGAGCGCGTTGCCTGCCGGCTTTTTCGGGGTAATACTTTCGTCATGGACATCGCCAACCAAGCTGCCGGACCTGCCATCGCCGACCTGGCGGCACGCAAGGCCAAATTCGCCATCGGGCAGGTGGTGAAGCATCGTCTTTACCCGTTCCGCGGCGTCATCTTCGACGTCGATCCGGTGTTCGCCAACACCGAGGAATGGCTGGCGTCGATCCCCGAGGAAGTGCGCCCGCGCCGCGATCAGCCCTTCTACCATCTGCTGGCCGAGAACGCGCAGACCACCTACGTGGCCTACGTCTCCGAGCAGAACCTGCTACCCGACGAAACCGGCAAGCCGGTATCGCATCCGCAGGTGCCGCATTTCTTCAAGGAACTGAGGCGCGGCCAGTACGTCTCGCGCGCGCGCGCGCTGCACTGAATCTCAAGGGAGCGCGCCACTCGCGGCGGAGTAACCTCCGCCTTGGTGGCGCTCATGAATGCGCCACTGGAGTGGCGCGCTCCTATGACCTGAGCGCCTCGGCGATCTGATCGACCGTCGCGGTCCAGCCGACGATCGCGCCCTGGGCGCGGATCATCTCGATCGCGGCCTTTTTGAATTCAGGGAAATAACTTTCGGTCGCGTCCTCGGCCAGCAGGCACTCGAAGCCGCGGTCGTTGGCTTCGCGCATGGTGGTCTGCACGCAGACCTCGGTGGTGACGCCGGCGAACACCAGATGGGTGATCCCACGGGCCGCCAGGATCTCGCCGAGAGGCGTGGCGTAGAACGCCCCCTTGCCCGGCTTGTCCAACACGATCTCGCCCGGCCTGGCCGCCAACTCCGGCACGATGTCGGCGCCGGGCTCTCCGGCAATCAGGATGCGGCCCATCGATCCGGGATCGCCGATGCGCAGGCTGGGCTTGCCACGTGAAAGCTTGGCCGGCGGGCAATCCGACAGGTCCGGTCTGTGGCACTCGCGGGTATGGATGATCGGCAGGCCGGCGATGCGGAAGGCGTCGATCAGGCGGCCAACCGTCGGCACGATGCGTTTGAGCAGGCTTACGTCGTTGCCCAGTGTGGCACCGAAGCCGCCGGGTTCGATGAAGTCGCGCTGCATGTCGATCGCGATCAGCGCGGTGTGGGCGGGGTCGAACGTGTAGTCGAACGGCTGGGCAGCGATGGTCTTCATTTCAATGGCCGGCGCTTTGGTGGCCAGCCATGGCGCGGCCGATCGCGCCGACATCGGCCTGGGCGCCGTCGGTCTGCAGCGCCAGCTTGCCGTCGAACATCACGACGATGCGGTCGGAGAGTTGCAGGATCTCGTCGAGATCCTCGCTCACCAGCAGCACGGCGGCGCCGCGGTTGCGCGCCCCCACGATGCGGGCGCGAATCTCGGCCACGGCGGCGAAGTCGAGGCCGAAGCAGGGATTGGCCACGATCAAAAGGTCGCCGTCGCTCGACAGCTCGCGCGCCAGCACGGCGCGCTGCACGTTGCCGCCCGACAGGCTGCGGATCGGTGCGTCGGGGCCGGGCGTGTTGACCCGGTAGGCGTCGATCAGCCGCGTTGCCGCGTCGCGCATCGGCGAACGTTTCAACCTGATGCCGTCGGGCGACGATGGCGGCAGGTCGAAGGACCTCAGCGCCATGTTCTCCGCCACCGACATGTCGGCCACGCAGGCGTTGCGCAAAGGCTCCTCGGGCAGGCAGGCGATCTTGTGCCGGATCATCTCCGGCCGCGTCGCGCTGTAGGGCTCGCCATGGACCAGCATGCGGCCGGCCTCGGCATGGCGCTGCCCGGCCAGTGTTTCGACGAGCTCGCGCTGGCCGTTGCCCGACACGCCGGCAACGCCCACGATCTCGCCGGCGCGGATTTCCAGCGCCAGCTCCTCGACCGCGAGCTGGCCGACATGGTCGGCGACGCTCAGGCCCTCGATCTTCAGCACCGCCTTGCCCGGCGCGCGCGCCTGGCGCGCCACGGTCTCGCGGTTTTCGCGTTTGCCGACCATCATCTCGGCCATCCGGTCGTTGTCGAGTTCGGAGGCCGGCCTGGTATCGACCAGCTTGCCGCGGCGCAGCACGGTGACGGTGTCGCAGAAGGCGTTCACCTCACGGAACTTGTGGGTGATGGTGACGATGGTGACCTGGCCGTCGTCGGCGAGCTTCTTCAGGGTCGACAGGACTTCGTCGGCCTCGTCGGGCGTCAGCACCGAGGTCGGCTCGTCGAGGATCAGCAGGTTTCGCCGCAGATAAAGCTGGCGCAGGATCTCGCCCTTCTGCTTCTGGCCGGCCGCCAGATCGGCGACCGGCGTGTCGATCGGCACGGCGAAGGGCGTCGTCGAGAAGAAATCCTTCAGCGCCCGGCGCTCGGCGGTCCAGTCGATCACCGCCGGCAGATCGCCGCGCGACATCACGAAGTTCTCCAGCACCGTCATGTTCGGCACCAGGGTGAAGTGCTGGTAGACCATGCCGAGGCCAAGCTCGTGCGCCTGGCGCGGATGGCTGATCTCGACCTGCCGGCCGTTCAGCAGGATCTGGCCCTCGTCGGCGGCGTAGTATCCCATGGCGCATTTGACCAGCGTGCTCTTGCCCGCGCCGTTCTCGCCCAGCAGCGCATGGAAGGCGCCCGACTTGATCTTCACCGACACGTCGTCGAGGGCGGCGAGCGCGCCAAAGCGCTTGGAAAAGCCGATCAGCTCGAGCGACGGTGCTCCTCGATTCGGCGGCGCCGGGGCGGCACCGATCGTCTGGGACTGCGGCGTCACGCGATCGCCCTGATGACGGCGGCCGAAGTGGCGACGGCGCCGAACACGCCGCCCTGCATCTCCACCATCTTCAGCGCGGCCAGATGATTGCCTTTGTCGGTTGCGCCCGTGCAATCCTCGAGGATCAGGCACTCGAAGCCGCGGTCGTTGGCCTCGCGCATGGTGGTGTGCACGCAGACGTCGGTGGTGATGCCGCACAGCACCAGATTGTCGATGCCGCGCGTGCGCAGCATCAGCTCGAGGTCGGTGGCGCAGAACGAGCCCTTGCCCGGCTTGTCGATGACCGGCTCGCCGGGCGCCGGCGCCAGATCGGCAATGATCTCCCAGCCCGGCTCGCCGCGCACCAGAATCCGCCCGCACGGGCCGGGATCGCCGATGCCGGCGCCGATCTGCCGCGAGCGCCAGCGCTTGTTGGGCGGCAGGTCGGAAAGATCGGGGCGATGGCCTTCTCGGGTATGGATCACGGTCCAGCCGGCCTGGCGCGCCGCGGCGAGCAGCTTCTTGATCGGTTCGATCGGCGCGCGCGTCAGCGACAGGTCGTAGCCCATCTTGTCGACATAGCCGCCGACGCCGCAGAAGTCGGTCTGCATGTCGATGATGATCAGCGCCGAATTGTCGGGCCTGAGATCGCCGTTCCACGGCCAGGGGTAGGGGCGGGACTCGACGTGCTTCGTTGTGTTTGTCATTTGCGGCATCTCCTAACGAACCGCGCCCAGTTCGCCGGGGGCGCCGCGCAGGCTGCGTTCGGGCGAGCAGGTGGCGATCATCAGGGCCAGTGTGAGGACATAAGGCGCGGCACTGAAGAGATAATAGCCCTGGGTGACGCCGATCGACTGCAGGGCGGGGCTGATGGCGCCGGCCGCGCCGAACAGCAGCGAGGCCCACAGGCAGCGCACCGGTTGCCAGCGCGCGAAGATCACCAGCGCCACCGCCATCAGGCCCTGGCCGCTCGACAGGCCCTCGTTCCAGCTCCCCGGATAGTAGAGCGATAGGAACGCGCCGCCGATGCCGGCAAAGCCGCCGCCGATCGAGGTCGCAACCAGGCGGGTGCGCGCGACCGAGGCACCGATCGCCAGCGCGGCATCGACGCTCTCGCCGGCCAGCCGCACGATCAGGCCCCAGCGCGTGTTCTTGAGCGCCCAGGCGAGCGCGAAGGCCAGCACGACGCCGACGATGAACAGGTGATTGACCTGCAGCGCCTGGCGGACCTGCGGCACGCTGCTCCACCAGCCGAACTCGATGGCGCCGAGGTTGGGCGCCTTGGGCTGGATGTAGGGCTTGCCGAGGAAAAAGGCGAGGCCGGTGCCGAACAGCATCAGGCCGATGCCGGTGGCGATGTCGTTGACCCTCGGCAGCTGGCAGATGCCGGCGTGCAGCGCGCCCAGCAGCAGGCCGACCAAGGCGGCGACCAGCACACCCAGCCACGGCGAGTCGCTTAGCAGCGCCACGCCATAGGCGCTCATGGCGCCCATCATCAGGGTGCCCTCGAGGCCGAGATTGATGCGGCCGCTGCGTTCGGTGAGGCACTCGCCCAGGCTCACGAAAATGAACGGGGTGCTGACGCGAATGGCGCCGGCCAGCATGGCGAGCGGTACACCCCACAGGCCGATGCCGCTGTCCATGTTCAGCGTCCCTCGGCTTTGCGGCCGAGCCGGCCGTACAGCGTCTCGCTCGCCAGGATGGCCACGAAGATCATGCCCTGCAGGACGACGACAGCGGCGTCGGGCAGGTCGAGCCGGCGCTGCAGCAGGCCGCCCGAGGCGCTGATGCCGCCCAGCAGGATGGCAACCGGCACGATGGCCAGCGGATGGTGACGCGCCAGGAAGGACACCAGGATGCCGGCATAGCCGTAGCCGACGGCGAGCGAGGCGTTGGCCTTGCCGTGCACGGCGGCGACCTCGACCATGCCGGCGAGTCCCGCCGCCGCGCCGCCGGCGGCGCAGGCCAGCAGCACATAGCGCCGGACATCGAGGCCCATCATGCGCGCCGTCTTGGGGTTGCCGCCGATCACCTGCATGGCGAAGCCCCAGGTGGTGAAGCGCTGGAAGACGTAGCAGACCACGCAGGCCACGATGCCGAACACCAGGCCCCAATGGACGTCGGTGCCGGGGATCGGGCCGATCATGTTGGCGTCGCCGATCGGGAAGGTCGACGGCTTGTTGAGGCTCGAGGGATCGCGCAACGGGCCCTCGACGAAATGGTTCATCAAGGCGATGGCGATGTAGGTCAGCAGCAGGCTCGAGATCGTCTCGTTGACGCCGCGATATTGCCGCAAGCCGCCAGCCAGTGCGATCCAGGCGCCGCCGCCAATCATCGCCGCCGCTGCCATCACCGTCAGCACGACGAGCGGTGCGGCGCCGCCCACGGCCACGCCGGCGGCCGCGGCCGCGACGCCGCCCACCACCAGCGCGCCTTCGTTGCCGATGATCACCAGCCCAAGCCGCGCCGGCAATGCCGTGCACAGTGCGGTCAGGATCAAGGGAGCGGCGCGCGACAGCGTGTTCTGGAACGAGAACCAGCTGCCGAACGCCCCCTGATACATCAGCGCGAAGGCCTCCAGCGGATCGACGCGCGCATAGATCGCCAGCAGCAGGCCGAACAACGCCGCCGATGCCAGCAGCGCCAGCATCGGAACGGCGATGCGTTCGACTGTTTGCTGCATGCTCTTACTCCTCCCCCGTCTGCGGGAGAGGTGGCGCGGTAATCCGCGACGGAGGGGTCATAGGCGACAATCTGTGGCTCATGACCCCTCCGTCAGCGTAGGACGCTGACACCTCCCCATATGAATGGGGAGGACGGCACACGTCATTGGCGGCTGTCTCGCTTACGATGTCGCGCCGATCACGCCCTCGACCAGGTAGTTCATGCCTTCGAGCTTGGGCTCGGTGATGAGGTAGGACGTGCCGGCCGGGATGACGGTGTTGCCCTTGTTGTCCTTGAGCGCGCCCTTGTAGATCGACAGGCTGCCGTTGAGCAGCGCGAGCTTGGCTGCGTCGGCCTTCTCCTTGACCGCCGGCGCGACTGCCGGGCCGTAGGCCGAGGTGCGGACATAGCCTTCCTTCAGGCCGCCGCGCACGAAGTTGCCCGGCGCCTTGCCGGCCTTCATCGCCTCGACCATGTCGACGTAGACGCGCTCCCAGTTCCACTCGGCGCCGGTCAGGTAGCCCTTGGGCGCAAGCTTGGCCTGGTTGCAGTGATAGCCCGAGCTGTAGATGCCGGCGCGCTCGGCCGTCTCGATCACGACCTTGGGCGAATCGACGTGGCAGGTCACGACATCGGCGCCCTGTGCGATCATGCTGTTGGTGGCCTCCGCTTCCTTGACCGGCATCGCCCAGTCGCCGGTGAAGATCGCTTGCGTCGTGATCTTGGGATTGACCGACTGCGCGCCCAAAGTGAAGGCGTTGATGTTGCGCAGAACCTGGGGGATCGGCTTGGCCGCGACGAAGCCCAGCTTGCCGGACTTGGTGGCGGAGCCCGCGACGATGCCCGCGACGTACTGGGCCTCGTCGATGTAGCCGAAATAGCTGCCGGTGTTCATCGGGTGCTTGCCCCGGGTCCACAGGCCGCCGCAGTGGCGGAACTCGATCTTGGGATACTTGGCCGCCATCTTCAGCATGTGCGGGTCGAAGTAGCCGAACGACGTCGGAAACACGAGCGTGGCGCCGTCGAGATTGATCATGCTCTCCATCGATTTCTCGACGGCAACGGTCTCGGGCACCTTCTCCTCCTCGACGACCTTCAGGCCCGGCATCTTCTTCAGGATGGCGGCGGCCTCGGCATGCGCCTGGTTGTAGCCGTAGTCGTCGCGCGGCCCGACATAGATGAAGCCGATCACCAGCGGCTTCTGCGCCTGCGCCGTACCGGCCAGACCGAATGCGGCAGCGCCGGCGGCCCCCGCCGCTCCGCCCAGGACGGCCCGACGGCCCAAGTTGAATTTGTCGATCATTTCCATTCCCCCGTTCGCGTCGGCCATTGGCGGCCCGAGGGAGCGGCAGCAAGGAGCGTGCCAGCGGCCGTCGGCGGGGCGGGTTGCATGCTCTGATAGCGGCGGGGACTGCAATATTGCACGCTCGCCGACCCAAAGCTTCTTTAACAATGTACTGCCTACAGTTAAGCTGAAGCGAAGCGGGGAAACCTGTTCGTGGGGCGCACATTTTCCTCTCCAGAGGCCGCCGTTGCACCGGCAAGAGATCCGCCGGCAAGACATCGGCCGGCAAGACATCGGGTCGTCCGATGGCTGAGGACGGCGCTGCCAGGCGCGAGGGGAGGGAATTGAGGGGATGACGCCGGTCACGTTTGACGGCTGCTTCGGGTGGCTGCATGCGCCGCGCGACAGCGGCGGTAGCGCCGCCCGTGTCGGTGACGTCGCGGTGCTGATCTGTCCCGGGCTGATGCAGGACGCGCTGCTGTCCCACTGTTCGCTGCGCCTGTTGGCCGATGAGCTGGCTGCGGCCGGCTATTGGGCGCTCAGGTTCGACTACCCCGGCACCGCCGATTCCTGTGGCGATTCCGATATGCGCGACGCCGGCGGCCATTGGGCCGCCTGGCGGCGGAGCGTCGATGGGGCGGCTGACTGGCTGCGCGCCATCACCGGGGCGCGTCGGCTGGTGATGTGCGGGCTGCGCTTCGGCGGCGCACTGGCCACACTGGCGGCCGCCGAGCGCGATGACGTCGCGGGCCTCGCGCTGTTTGCGCCGGTGGTGCGCGGGCATTCCTACATGCGCCAGCTCGTCGTCGAGGGACAAATGAAGAGCGGCCGGCCGCTGGTCAAGGACAAGGATTTCGAATACCGCGAATTTCGCTTCAGTCCGGCGGCGCTGGCGCAAATGGGCGAGGTCGATCTGCGGCAGGCGAAGCTGCGGCCCGGACAGAAAGTATCGATTTTCGAGCGTTCGAGCGCCAAGCCCGTCCAGGATTGTGTGCAGGCCTGGACGGCGGCCGGTGTCGAGGTCGCGCGCCACGGCTGGGACGGGCTGGACCCGTTGCTGCGCCACAACCTCAGGGACGAATACTCGCTGCCGGACTTCACCGGCCTTCTGAACTGGCTGCGCTCTTCCGTCCCGGCCGGCGGTGCCCAGCCGGCGGGCACGCCGGCCCTCGAACCGGCCGTGCTGCGGCCGCCGGGCTGTATCGAGACTCCGCTGCGCTTCGGCGACGGGGACCGCCTGTTCGGCATGCTCTGCTGTCCCGATCGCGGCACGACGGATACGGTTGTCCTCATCTGCAATGGCGGACGCGATCCGCACTACGGCGCCGCCCGGCAAGGCGTGGCGCTTGCCCGGCGCCTGGCGGCGGGCGGCGTCGCCTCGTTGCGCATGGATTTTGCCGGCCTGGGCGACAGTCTCGGCCCGCCCGGCACGGAAAAGTTCCTCAGCCACATGTTTGCCGACCGAATCCCCGACATCCGTGCAGCACTCGATGCGCTCGAGCAGGCGGGGTTCCGGCGCTTCGCCGCGCAGGGTCTTTGTGCCGGCGCCTATCATGCCTTCCATGGCGCCCTGGCCGAGCCGCGGATCACCACGCTGCTGCTCGTCAATATTCCGCTGTTCACCCTGCCCGGCGGCAATGTCCTGGGCTACCTCGAGCGCCGCAACCTGTCGCCGCGCCATTACCTCGGCAAACTGGCGCGCCGCGAGAACTGGGTCGCGCTGTTCCACGGCAAGCTTGGCGTTGCCGCAACTCTGCGCGCGCAATACACCAACGTGCTCACACGCCTGCGCTCCAGGGCGCATGGCCTGGCGCGGTGGCTGCACCTCGTGCCGGTGCAGAATTTCGCCGGCCGCGCGCTCGGGACATTGTCCAAGCGCGGCGCCCGGACCCTCTTCGTGTTCTCGCCCGGCGAGGCCGAGATCGAGGCCTTCGCGCGCGAGTTCGGCCGCACCGGCGACGGCCTGCGCTCCTTCAACGAGGTTGCCGTGCGCATCATCCCGGGCATGGACCACGACCTCAGCAAGGTTTCCGGACGCTACACCGCGGAGACCTTCATGATCGAGTTCGTTGCCGAACACCGTCCGCCGGAGCCCGTCTATCCGCCGCGGCATCGCAATGCGGCGCTCGCTTGACCTTTGCCTGATATCATCCGCCTGTTTTGCGTCCGGAGACCGCCCTATGCCGTCAGTTCAAACCGTGTCGATCCGCTCCGCCGTCCTCGATCAGGTGAGGCTGGTGGCCGAGCAGCAGAAGAAGCACCTGGCGCCGCTCACCGACGGCCTGCCCCTGCTTGAATCGGGCCTCGATTCGCTCTGCCTGGCGATCATCGTCGCCAATCTCGAGGACGAGCTCGGCCTCGATCCCTTCGGCACCGGCAACGACATCACCATGCCGGTGACGCTCGGCGACTTCATCGGCCTCTACGAGCATGCCGCCTGAACGGCGCTCCCTGCTGGACCTGACGCTGGCGCCGGGAACGGCGGGCCGCACGCTGAGCGACGACGCCCATCGCGTGACGCTCGACGATCTGCGGCAGGGCACGAGCCTCGAAGGGCCCTTGTCGGCGCTCAGCGGTCGCTCGGTGCTGATCGCCTGCGAGGGCCAACTCGCCTTCACCCTGGCGGCGCTCGCACTCGATGGCGTGGCGCGGCGCATCCTTCTCTGTCTGCCCGATCTCGCCGCCGAGCATGTTCCGGCCGTGATGGCGGACGGCGAGGTCGATGCCGTCGTGACCGACGGCACCGGCCCACAGCCCGAGCCCCGCCCGGGCGTCGCGGTGGTGCGATGTGGCGCGCGGATCGTTCCGCGGCCCGAGGGAGCCATAGACCGCAGCGTGGACACCGAATGGGTGATGTTCACCTCGGGCACCACGGGGCGGCCAAAGATGGTCGTCCATACATTGGCGAGCCTCGCCGGTCCGCTCGAGGACGGCGTCGCCGTGGCGCCCGGCACGGTGTGGAGTACCTTCTACGACGTCCGGCGCTACGGCGGCCAGCAGGTGCTGTTTCGTTGCCTGATCGGCGGCGGCTCGATGGTGATGTCGAGCGTGCGCGAGCCGGTCGGCGATTTCCTGGCGCGCGCCGGGGCGAGCGGCATCACCCACATCTCCGGCACGCCGTCGCACTGGCGCCGCGCGTTGATGAGCGGGGTTTCCAACAGGATCGCGCCACGCTACGTGCGGGTTTCCGGTGAGGTCGCCGACCAGACGATCCTCGACAATCTGCGCCAGGCCTACGGCGTCGAAGTGGCTCACGCCTTCGCCTCGACCGAGGCCGGCCTCGCCTTCGACGTGCGCGACGGCTTCGCCGGTTTCCCCGTGGCCTATGTCGGTGCGCCGGGCGCCAAGGCGGAGATGAAGATCCAGGACGGCACGCTGCGCGTTCGCTCCTCGCGCATGGCCTCGCGCTATCTCGGCGCTCGCCCGCAGCTGGGCGACAGCGAGCATTTCGTCGACACCGGCGACATGATCGAGCAGCGCGGCGACAGATATTATTTCGTCGGGCGCCGCGAAGGCGTGATCAATGTCGGCGGCCAGAAGGTGTTTCCCGAAGAGGTCGAGGCGGTCATCAACCGCCATCCCGGCGTGCACATGTCGCGCGTCTGGGCGCGCAAGAACCCGATCACCGGCGCCGTCGTGGCCGCCGATATCGTGATGCGTGAAGAGGCCGGCGGCCAGCCAGCCTTTGCCGCGGCGCGCGCCGGCATCCTGCAGGCCTGCCGCGACGGCCTGCCGGCGCACAAGGTGCCGGTCAGCCTGCGCGCCGTGCCGTCGCTGCAGATCGCGGCGTCCGGCAAGCTGATGCGCCGCGGTCACCGCGATGCGTAACATGTGCGTCACCGGGGGCGTTGATGCGTAATGTGGTCGTCACCGGCGGCAGCCGCGGGCTGGGCCTTGCCACGGCGCAGACCCTGGCGCGCGCGGGCTTTGCCGTCATCGCCGTCGCCCGCAACGAGAGCCCGCAGCTCGTCGCCGCCCGCAAGGAGCTGGGCGACGCGCTCAGGTTCCAGAAATGGGATCTCGCCGACATCGCGGGACTGTCGGCCCTCGCCAAGACGCTGCGCACGGACTTCGGGCCGGTCTACGGGCTGGTCAATAACGCCGCCATCGGCACGGCCGGCGTGCTCGCCACCCTGGCCGACGGCAAGATCGATGAACTGGTGCGCCTGAACGTCACCTCGCCGATCACCCTCACCAAATACCTGGTGCGGCCGATGATGGCCCAGCGCGCTGGGCGCATCGTCAATATCTCCTCGATCGTCGCCACGACCGGCTACAGCGGCCTTTCGGCCTATGCCGCGACCAAGGCGGCCTTGCTGGGCTTCACCCGCTCGCTGGCGCGCGAGGTCGGCCAGCTCGGCATCACCGTCAACGCCGTGGCGCCGGGCTTTGTGGCGACCGAAATGACGCACGACCTCGACGCCGCCCACCGCGAGACCATCGCCCGGCGCAGTGCGCTCAAGCGCATGGCCGAGGCCGCCGACGTCGCCAATGCGGTCGAGTATCTGGTGAGCGACCGCGCCGCCAACATCACGGGAACCGTGATCACCGTCGACGCCGGCAACACCGCCTGAGGCGCGATTGCCCCGAAGGGGGCACCCCCGGAATATGAGAAACAATCCTAGAAAAGCCCATTCTGTCTGTATTTTGTGTTTCTCACCGGGGTGAGAAAGTCGTGAGAAACCCGTGAGAAACCTGCCCTACAGCCGGGTCTTTCCGCCTTCTATGGCTGCCAGCAGCGCCGCGTCGCAGGCAACGAAGACGTCCGCCGTCCGATCGTCGAACCAGACGGGATCGGGGGCGCCGGCATAGCCCTCGCGCTCGAGGTTGACCTTGCGCAGCCTGAAGGTGCCGGTGGTGTCGAGCGCGGTACACAGGCGCACGAACAACGGCCGGGCATAGCCGGGCAGGCGCGCCGCGAGGTGGGCGCGCAGGTGGGGCAAGTTGAAGGTCTCATCGACGACCAGGGCGGCCATGCCGGCCTTGCCCTCGGTGCCGGGGACGGCGACGCCGTAGGCCGCGGCATCGATCACGCCGGGACAGGACTGCAGGACGGCCGCGACCTCGGTGGTGGAAACATTCTCGCCCTTCCAGCGGAACGTGTCGCCCAGGCGATCGACAAAATAGAAGTAGCCGGCCGCGTCGCGCCGCATGAGATCACCGGTGCGGAACCAGCAGTCGCCGGTCTTGAAGACGTCGCGCAGGAACTTGGCGTTCGTGGCCGCGGCATCGGTGTAGCCATCGAAATGGACGCCCGTGCCGCCAACTTCGGCCAGCGCCTCGCCGGGCTCGTCGGGCGCGGCGCGCAGGCAGCGGCCCGCGCCGTCGCGCAGCGGCTCGCCGATCGATGGGTCGCACCGCACCAGCGCCACCGGGAAACGATGCGCGAGGAACTGCGGCACCCGCCCTACCGAACCGGGCTTGCCCTCGCAGTTGGTCAGCGAGATGCAGCCCTCGGTGGCGGCGTAGAACTCCAGGATGCGCGGGATCCTGAAGCGGCGCTGGAAGGGTTCCCAGACATCGGCGCGCAGGCCGTTGCCGGTGGCCAGCCGGACGCGGTGGCTGGCCTCGCCGGCCGCCGGCGCCGCGTGCAGCAGGTAGCGGCAGAGCTCGCCGATATACTGGATGATCGTGGCGCCGCTCTCGGCCACGTCGGCCCAGAACCTTGCGGCCGAGAAGTCCTCGCGGATGATGGCGGCGCCGCCGGCCACCAGCATCGAGCCGACGCCCACCACGCCGCCGACGGCGTGGTAGAGCGGCAGGCAGTCGTAGAGGCGATCCTCGGGCTGCATGTCCGCCATGCCGGCGAACCAGCCGCTCCATTCCAGCACCCGCGCGTGGCTGACCTTCGTGGCCTTGGGCAGGCCGGTCGTGCCGGAGGTATAGATCAGCAAAGCCGGGTCACGTGACCTGGCCGGACGTTGTTCGCCGCCGCCAAGCACCTCGCCCGACAGGTGCGAGATCGCCAGGTCGAGGCGGGGCAGCGAAGGCTCGCCTTCGCCGTGCAGCCACCAGCCGGTCGACGCCGGCAGATGGGCTTTGACCGCAAGGACGCGGTCAGCCAGCGCGGCGGCCACGATGACGTGTCGCGCCCTCGCGGCAACGATGCAGTGCACCAGCGCGTCGCGCGCCAGATGGGTGTTGAGCAGGGCAACGACGCAGCCGACTTGCGTCAACCCGAGCCAGATCGCGACATAGTCGGGCCGGTTCGGCATCAGCAGCGCCACGACATCGCCGGGCGCCAGCCCCTCGGCCAAGGCCCAGCGCGCATAACGGTTCGCACGGGCGGCGAGGGCGGCATAGCTCAGCGTCTCGTCGCTGCCGATCAGGGCGGGCGCATCGCCGCGTGTGCGTGCCGCCGACTGCACCAGCCTGGGCAGCGTCGCATCCGGCATCTCGAGCAGAAGATGCGTGATCTGCAGCGCCCGCACCCAGTCCCGCACCACGGCGGAGCCGGCGCGCAGGGCAGGCGGCGATGTGGTCAGTGGATGTCCTCGGACGCCGCAAAGGCCTTGCGCAGCACCTCGATGCCGAAGCCCTTCTTGTGGGCGGCGTCGAGGATGACCTTCTCCTTGCGCGCCAGCAGATCGATCGCCGCCGGCAGCTTGGCCGCTAGCTCGGCCGGGATCACGCAGGCGCCGTGGCGGTCGGCGTGGATCAGGTCGCCATGCACGACGGTCATGCCGAAAATATCGACCGGCATGCCCCAGCCCTCGACATGAACGTGGGCATGGCTCGGGCCGACCTTGCCGGCCAGGATCGGGAAGCCCTTGGCCAGCACGCCGAGATCGCGCACCGAGCCGTTGGTGACGCAGCCCAGCACGCCGAGCCCGCGGTGCACCGTCGAGTTGACCTCGCCCCACATCGCGCCGGTGCCGGGGTTGGCGTCGAGATCTTGGATGATGGCGACCGTCGGGCCCTCACCGCTCACGACATATTCGTACCAGCCGACGCGGCGCGCCTTTTTCTCGGCGGGCGAGCCGACGGCCGGCTGGGCGGCGCGGATGACGCCGGTGCGGGCAAAGCCCACCATCGGCGGCGCTTCGGGTTCGGTGGGATGGAGATGCTGGGTGGTGAAGCCGGTCGCGGTGCGAAAGCCGCGCGCCTCTTCCAGGGCATTGCAGATCGTCGGCGTGTCGACGGCCCGGAGCGCGTCGAACAGCTTCTTCTGGGCTTTGGCGTCCTTCACTGTCTCCTCCGGTCGACCGCCTTCTAGCTGCGGCCGATTTTTAGTAGATGATAATCATTCATCTCGCCCAAGAATTCAGCCATGTCACGCAGCCTGGCGCTGAAATTTCAGGACATGCTCAGAATCAGGAAACACCGACCGAACCTCGCGCACGAGATTTGGCGGCAAGTTTTCGTCGAGCAGAAGTTTCACTCGGCCGCGAGGAGCTTGGTGTGCCGCTCGCTATCGGTGGCATAGGCAAGAGCGGCACGAACGTCCTCTACCGCGAGTTGGGGAAACTCCGCCAGCAGGGACGCTTCCGTCTCGCCGGCCGCGAGAAAGGAGAGGATATCGGCCACGGCAATGCGCGTGCCGCGTATGCACGCTTTGCCGCTCCGCTTACCGGGCTCGACGGCGATCCGTTCACGCCAATCCATGCTCCGCCTCATCGATTGCCAAGCCCAGATCATAGTCCAAAAGTGGCGGCATCGGGACCTCAATTCAATGCGAACGGAAAGTACTTCTCGTTGAGCTTCTTGTAGGTGCCGTCGCTCATCATCTCGGCAAACGCCTTGTTGAGCGCCTCGCGCAGCTTGATGTCCTCGCGGCGGATGCCGGCGGCGACGCCGATGCCGAGCGTCGAGGTGTCCTTGATGTCCTGGCCGACGACTTCGCAGCATGTACCTTCGGGCTGCTGTGTCCACCGCCAGAGCTGCACCTTGTCGCCGAACACCGCGTCGACCTCGTCGGCGATTAGCGCCTTCAGGGCGTCGGCGACCGTGGCGTAGCGCTTGATCTGGGCGGAGCGGCGGAAGCTCTTGTCGACCCAGTCGGCGTGGGTCGTCTCTTTCTGCACGCCGATCCGCTTGTTGCGCAGCAGCGACGGCGGGCCGTCGAACGGCTGGCCCTTGGCCGCGACGAAGGCGCCGGGCGACAGGTAATAGCGACGCGACATGCCGAGCCGCTTGCGCCGCTCGCTGTTCACTTCGAGCGACGACATGATGATGTCGAACTTCTTGTCGAGCAGGCTGGGGATCAGCTCGTCCCACTTGACGGCGACGAACTCGCATTCCGCCCTCATGCGTTGGCAGGCCTCCTGGGCCAGCTCCATCTCGAAGCCGGCGGGCAGGCCCTTGCGGTCGAGATAGTTGAAGGGCGGATAGGCTGCCTCGGTGGCGACCGTGATCTTGAAGGCGGGCGGCGTGAACGGCGACTTAGGCGCGGGTTTCGCTGGCGCGGGCTTGGGCGGCGGCGGTTTGGGCTGCTGGGCTAGCGCCACCCCCGCGACCGCGAGGAAGGCCAGCACAAGAACGAGCAGTCTCATGCGATGAGACGCTCGAGGAGCGCGTTGAGGCGCTGGCGGCCGGCCGGCGTGGCGCGCAGATGAGCGGCGTCGATCTCGAGGAAGCCGGCTTCGACCAGCGGCGCCAGCCTGGCCTCACCGAGGGCCTCGACCGGATCGACGCCGGCGACGGACGCGAAGGTCGCGCGATCGATGCCCTCGGCCAGCCGCAAACCCATCATCAACGCCTCCTCCATGCGATCGCGACCGGCCACGAGCGTGCTTGCCGCCGTGCCGTGGCCGGCGCGCTCGACCGCTTCCAGCCAGGCCTCCGGCCCGCTCGACCGTCGCGTCGCCCGCTTGGCGTCGCCTTCGGCAAAACGCCCGTGCGCGCCCGGCCCGATGCCGACGTAATCCTGATACCGCCAATAGATCAAATTATGGCGGCAGGCAGCGCCTGGCCGGGCATGGTTGGAAATTTCGTAGGCTGGCAGGCCGGCGGCGGCGAGGCGGGACTGGGTCAGCTCGAACATCTCGGCCGCCTGGTCCTCGCCGGGCATGTTGAAGAGCCCGCGGGCATGGTCGGAAAAAAAACGCGTGCCGCGCTCGATGGTCAGTTGATAGACCGACAGATGCTCGCCGGCCTGCTCGAGCGCGCGGTCGAGTTCGGCCGCCCAGGCGTCCGGCGTCTGTTCCGGCCGGGCGTAGATGAGGTCGAAGGAGAAGCGCGGAAAATGACGGCGCGCGACGTCGAGGGCGCCGAGCGCCTCGTTGGCCGAGTGCTCGCGTCCGAGAAAGCTAAGCGCGGCCGGATCGAGCGCCTGCACGCCCAGCGACAGGCGATTGACCCCTGCCGCGGCAAGTCTGGCGAAGCGGCCGGCTTCCACCGAGGTCGGGTTGGCTTCGAGGGTGATCTCGATCTCGGGCGCGCTGTCCCAAAGCTCCCTGGTGCGCGCGATGATCGCGCCGACCGTCTCGGGTTCGATCAGCGAGGGCGTGCCGCCGCCGAAAAACATGGTTTCGACCCGCCGGCCGGGCGCCTCGCGGGCGGCGTGTTCGAGTTCGCGGAGCAGGGCGCGCCGCCAGCGCACCTGCTCGACGCCGTCGCGGACGTGGCTGTTGAAGTCACAGTAGGGGCACTTCGACTTGCAGAAGGGCCAATGGACATAGACGCCCAAAGGTCCGTTGGGCGGCGCGCTCATCGGAAGCAGGCCTCGACCAGGAGGCGGAATGCGCGGCCGCGATGGCTGATGGCGTTCTTCTCGGCGTCCGTCATCTCAGCGGTCGTGCGCGTACCGCCTTTGGGCTGGAAGCAGGGATCGTAGCCATGTCCGCCGAGGCCACGCGGCGGCCAGACGATGCGCCCGTCGAGCGTGCCGTGGACCAGCTCGAGGTGTTCGTCCGGCCAGGCCAGAGCCAGCACGCAATGGAAGGTGGCGGTGCGCGCTGTGTCGGTGTCGGGCACGCCGCGCCGGGCGAGCTCGTCCTGGATGCGCCGCATGCCGACCAGGGCGTCGCGCGTCGGGCCTTCCCAGTCGGCGGTGTGGAGGCCGGGCTGGCCGTCGAGTGCGTGAACGTTCAGCCCCGAATCGTCCGCCAGCGCCGGCAGGCCGCTCGCCCGGGTCGCCGCCAGCGCCTTCAGGGTGGCGTTGTCCTCGAAGGTCGCGCCGGTCTCGTCGGGCACCGCCAGGCCGAGCGCGCCGGCCGAGACGATCTCGACGCCGAAGGGCTGGAACATCGTGGCGATTTCGCCCGCCTTGCCGCGGTTGTGGGTGGCCACGACCAGCTTGGGCAAGACGAAGCGGCGCGCCATCAGACCGATTTGCTGGACGATTGGCCGATCGCCAGCCGCTGCAGGCGCGCCAGTTCGCCGATGCCCTTCTTGGCAAGACCCAGCAGTTCGAGGAACTGCGCCTCGCTGAACGGCTTGTCCTCGGCCGTGCCCTGGACCTCGACGATGCCGCCGTCGCCGGTCAGCACGAAATTGGCGTCGGCCTGGGCCTTGGAATCCTCGGGGTAGTCGAGGTCGAGCACCGCCGTGCCTTCCCACAGGCCGCAGGAGACGGCGGCGACCTGACCGGTGATCGGATTGGCAGCGAGCTTGCCGTCCTTGATCAGCCGCTCGTAGGCAAAATGCAGCGCCACCCACGAACCGGTGATGCTGGCGGTGCGGGTGCCGCCGTCGGCCTGCAGGACGTCGCAGTCGATGTTGATCTGGCGCTCGCCCATCGCCGGCAGGTTGACCACGGCGCGCAGCGAGCGGCCGATCAGGCGCTGGATCTCCTGGGTGCGGCCCGATTGCTTGCCGCGGGCGGCCTCGCGGTCGGTGCGGGTGTGGGTCGAACGCGGCAGCATGCCGTACTCGGCCGTGACCCAGCCGCGGCCCGAATTGCGCAGGAAGGGCGGCACTTTGTCGTCGACCGAGGCGGTGCAAAGAACATGCGTGTCGCCGAACTTCACCAGGCACGAGCCCTCGGCATGGCGGGAAAACCCGGGCTCCAGGGAGATCGGGCGAAGCTGGTCGGGGGCGCGGCCGGAGGGGCGCATGACTGTCTCCTGAATGGGGGGATAGGGCTTATGGCCAAATCCCGCGCAGGACAAGACGGGGCCTGCTGCGCCTACCTGCCGATTCGGGTCATCCAGCCGCGCCGGCGATAGGCGGTCTTGATGAGGTCAACCATGGTCAACGAATTGAACAGGAAAACCGCCGGCACGAGCACCGCCAGAGCGAAGATCGCATAGAGCGGTCGCAGGAACAGAGGGGCGGCGGTCAAGCCCACGAGCGCAATCAGGCAGCCGATGTTCACGGCCAAGGCGCGCAGGAAGTAGCTGCCGAAGCCGTGGGACAGCAGATAGAAGGCACCGAACAGGCCGGCCCAGACGTAGGACCAGCCGCCGACGATGATGCTCTGTTCCGTCTTGGGATGTTCGAAGCGGAAAGTCTTGAAGAACTGGCCCAGCATTGGGGCATTTCTACACAAATCGACCCAAAGTAGCGAGCAGGCCGCGTTGACCGCGGGTGACGCACTACCTACATTTTTCTCATGGCCATTCACCGCCTCGGGCTACCCGGCGGCGTCCTCACCGACATGTCGGCGGGTCTGCGTCAGACCGCCTCCGTCGCGGAGCTGAACGAGCGTGCGCGCGAGGTGCTGCGCCTGGTGGTCGAAAGCTATGTCGAGACCGGCGAACCGGTGGGCTCGCGGGCGCTCACCCGCAAGATCACCGAGGCGCTATCGCCCGCCACCGTCCGCAACATCATGGCGGACCTGCAGGATCTCGGCCTGCTCTACGCGCCGCACACCTCCGCGGGTCGCCTTCCGACCGATGCGGGGCTGAAGCTGTTCGTCAACGGCCTGCTCGAAGTCGGCAATATCTCCGAACAGGAGCGCGCGTCGATCGAGGCGCGCTGCGCCACCGCCGGCCGCAGCGTCACCGAGGCGCTGGAGCAGGCGACCACGCTGCTGTCCGGACTGTCGCGTTGCGCCGGCCTGGTCATGGCGCCCAAGACCGAGCAGCCGCTGAAGCATATCGAGTTCGTAAATCTCGGACCCGGCCGCGCCCTGGTCGTGACGGTGACGCAGTCGGGCCATGTCGAGAACCGGGTGATCGACACTCCGCTCGGAATGCCGCCGTCGGCGCTGGTCGAGGCCACCAACTATCTCAACGCCCGGCTGAGCGGCCGTACCTTCGAGGATGCGCGGCGGCTGATCCTTGAGGATCTGAAGCTGAAGCGCGCCGAGCTGAACGACCTCACCGCACGGGTGATCGAGTCGGGACTGGCGACCTGGGCCGGCGAGCCGGGCAGCGCGCTGATCGTGCGTGGCCAGGCGCGGCTTCTCGAGGACATCACCGCCATCGAGGATCTCGAGCGCGTGCGCATCCTGTTCGACGCGCTCGAACGCGGCGAGGGTTTCGTGCGCCTGCTCGAACTCGCCAACGTGGCGTCGGGCGTGCAGATCTTCATCGGCACCGACAATCCGATGTTCGCCAACACCGGCTGCTCGATGGTGGTAGCGCCGTTCCGCGATTCCCAGGAACGCATCCTGGGCGCCATCGGCGTCATCGGCCCGACGCGGCTGAACTACGCCCGCATCATCCCGCTCGTCGACTACACGGCCCGGGCGATCGGGCGCATGGTGGGCTAGCGCGTTCAGATTCATGTTCCTCTCCCCCGCTAGGGGGAGAGGTTAGGTGAGGGGGCGACGGCAGATGCAACCCCCTCACCCGTCCTCTCCCCCTAGCGGGGGAGAGGGGCATGAAGGGCGCTACAGGCCTCACCAATCCTTGTCGTCGAAATCCCTTAACTGCTCCATGTCATCGTCGTTCGCCGCGGGCGGCGGGGCGGCTTCGGCGGCGGGCGTCGACAGGATCTTCAGTCGGGTCTGCGGTCCGATCAGCGTCACCAGCTCCAGCAGGTCCTCGGCGGCCAGCGCGATGCAGCCGCGGGTCGCGGCATAGTCCTCGCGTGCCACATGAATGAAGATCGCGCTGCCCCACTCGCCTTCGGGCGGATCGTCGTTGTAGCCGACCACGACCAGGAGATCGTAGAGCCCGTCCTCGCGCCACATCTTTTCGTGGCCCCAGTCGTTGGGGATGCGGACCAGGCGGTTGTAGGAGGACGAGCGTGGATCGTCGCACCAGCCGTCATGTTTGGAGATGGCTCGTGCCGGCAGGCCGACCTTGGGCAGGACCAGCCGGTCGTTACGGAAATAGATGTGGCGCAGGGCGAACTCGCCGACCGGCGTGGCTGCGTCGCCTTCGAGCTTGTCTTCGCGCACTCCGCCTGCACCGATGCTGCAGCGCCAGCGCCGGCCGCCCAGCGCTGCCCAGGCGCGCGCTGAATCGGCCGAATCGGCCTGCACGATCAGGACATTCTCGTCGGACATTGCCTCAATCTCCTGTCGCCTTCATAAAGGCACGCTCTTGAGGGAAAAAGCGATGGGTTATGTCATCAAAGCGCCGGCCATTGTCGGCGTTCCGGTCCATGGGACGGCCGATCTTTTTCCGGTGCGCCGCATCTTCTGCGTCGGCCGCAACTACGCAGCCCACGCCCGTGAAATGGGCCACGATCCCGACCGCGAGCCGCCATTCTTCTTCACCAAACCGGCCGATGCCATCGTGGTCTGCGCCGACCCCAGGAACCCGACCAAGGTCGCCTATCCGCCGGCCACCAAGAACCTGCACCATGAGATGGAGCTGGTCGTGGCGATGAAGTCCGGCGGCGCCGACATTGCGATCGACAAGGCGCTCGACCATGTCTTCGGCTATGCCGTCGGTCTCGACATGACCCGCCGCGACCTGCAGAACCAGGCCAAGGACATGGGCCGGCCCTGGGACATGGGCAAGGGCTTCGACCAGTCCGCGCCGATCGGCGAGATCTTTCCCGCAGGCCAGATCGGCCATCCGGCCAAGGGCACCATCCAGCTCGACGTCAACGGCAAGACCCGCCAGAAGTCCGACCTCAATGCGCTGATCTGGAGCGTGCCGGAGACCATCTCCTATCTCTCCGGCCTGGTGACCTTGGCCGCCGGCGACCTGATCTACAGCGGCACGCCCGATGGCGTGGCGGCCGTGGTCAAGGGCGACACGCTCGCCGGCTTCGTCGACGGTTGCGGCACGGTGACCTGTACCTTGGTGTGAGCTCGCTCACACCAAGGTAGGCGGGCGGCAGCGCCTGCAGGAGCGCAGCGACGAAGGCGCGAGAGCCCGCACGTTTCCAAGCGAGCAAGAACGCGTCAGAACGCGCTACAACTGTTGCGCCCTGAACGTATCGCACTTCTTGATGTCGCCGCTCTGCAAGCCGGTCTTGAACCAGCGCACCCGCTGCGCACTGCTGCCGTGGGTAAAGCTGTCGGGGACGATCCTGCCCCGCGCCTGGCGCTGCAGGCGGTCGTCGCCGATCGCCGTGGCGGCCGCCAGAGCCTGGTCGACGTCGGCCTCGCCGATCATCCTGCCGCCGCGCTGCCGGTTGGCGTGATTGGCCCAGACGCCGGCGAAGCAGTCGGCCTGCAGCTCGGTGCGCACCGAGAGCGCGTTGGCGTCGCGCTTGCTCATGCTCTCGCGCATCTGCTGCACCTTGCCCGTGATGCCGAGAAGGTTCTGCACATGATGGCCGATCTCGTGGGCGATCACATAGGCCTGCGGGAACTGGCCGGGCGCATGGAAGCGCGAGGCGAGCTCGTCGAAGAAGCCGAGGTCGATATAGACGCGCTGGTCGGGCGGGCAATAGAACGGCCCCATCGCCGACTGGCCGACGCCGCAGCTCGTCTGGGTGGCGTCGCGGAACAGCACCAGGCGCGGCTCGCGATATTGCCGCCCCATTTGCCTGAAGATGTCGCTCCAGACATCCTCGGTGCTCTTTAGAACGCGCGACACGAATTGCGTTTCGGGATCCTGCGCCGGCCGCGCCGCACGGTTCGGAGACTGGGTTTGCGGAGGTGCGTAGCTCGAGGAGCCGCCGCCCATGCCGCCCAGCAACGCCATCGGATCGGCGCCAAAGAGAAGGGCCACAACCACGAAGGCGATCAGCCCGAAGCCACCCTTGAACAGGCCGCCGCCGATCGGGATGGGAACGCCCAGCCCACCGCCCATTCCGCCAAAGCCGCCGCCCGAGCCGCCGTCGCCGCGGCGATCCTCGAGGTTGCTGCTTTCCTCACCATCCATCTGCATCGGGAGGCCTCTGTCGTCTATAGTGCCCGGCGATGAGTCTGACCGTCGCCACCTGGAACATCAATTCCGTCCGCCTGCGGATCGCCAACGTTGAACGTTACCTGCGGCTGCGCAAGCCGGAGGTTCTCTGCCTGCAGGAAACCAAGTGCCCGGACGAGCACTTTCCCCACATGGCGTTCGAGGCGCTGGGATACAAGCATCGCCTGGTCCAGGGCATGAAGTCCTACAACGGCGTGGCAATCCTTTCGAAGGTGCCCTTCACCGCCACCACCATTCACCATCGCTGCGGGCGGGAGGATTGCCGCCACATCGAAGCCGCGCTCGATACCGGCTCCGACCCCATCCTGCTCGACAATCTCTATATTCCGGCGGGCGGCGACATTCCCGATCCCGAGCAGAACGACAAGTTCGCCCACAAGCTCGATTTCTACCGCGAGATGGCGCGCTGGTACGCCGACCGCAAGCCCAAGCCGCGCGCCCGCAAGGGGCTGCGCCGCATCGCCGTCGGCGACCTCAACGTGGCGCCGCTCGAGCATGACGTGTGGAACCACAAGCAGCTCCTGAAGATCGTCTCGCATACGCCCATTGAGGTCGATCTGTTCGGCAGGATGATGGCGGCGCTGGACTGGATCGACGTGCCGCGGAAATTCGTACCCGACGACCAGAAGCTCTATTCGTGGTGGAGCTACCGCAACAACGACTGGCGCGCCTCCAACCGCGGCCGACGGCTCGACCATATCCTGGCGACGCCGGCGCTTGGCGGCGCGATCCGCAGCCACCATATCGATGCGGATTTGCGCGATTGGGAATTGCCATCGGACCATGTGCCGGTGCTGGCGACATTCGACGTCTGACGGAGGAAACAGTGAGCATTCTCGGTATCATCGTAATCGGCCTGCTGGTCGGCCTGGTCGCCCGCTTCGTCACACCCGGACCCAATCCGCGCGGCATTATCGTGACCATCGTGATCGGCATCGTCGGCGCGGTGATCGCGACCTACGGCGGCCAGGCGCTTGGCCTCTACCAGGTCGGCCAGACCGCGGGCTTCATCGGCTCGGTGATCGGCGCGGTCGTGCTGCTGGTGCTGCTGCACCTTTTCAACCGCTGATCCTTCTCTTCTCCTCTCCCCGCTAGGGCAGGGCTATCGCGTTTGGAAGACATTGTCCCAGTAGCGCAATCTTGTCGTCGGCGGCGGAGTAATCTCCGCCTTGAGCGAAGCGAAGGACCTAGCGCAAACCCAAGCGAAGTTCTGCGGACCCGACGCAAGGTCCTTCTGGGCGATTCGAGTGCGTAGCACTCGAATGCGCTATTCGCTCAGGACGACAGCAGGATCTGCCATGTGCGATAGCCCTTCCCGTTAGGGGGAGAGGACGGGTGAAGGGGCGCACGTCGATTCCCCCTCACCTAATACCAGCCGCCGAAACTCCCGACTCTCGTGAGATTTACAAGCTCAGCAGGGGCGTCTGGGAAAGCTACGACGACATCGTCCAGGCTTGCTGCGACGCCTGGAATTGGTTCATCGCTGACACCGTCCGCGTCGCTTCGATCACCACCCGCAAATGAGCATCGGTCAGCAATTAGGGCGCCTGGTATAACCTCTCCCCCTGGCGGGGGAGAGGAACATGATCAGCTCACGCGATAGAGAAAGTAGCGATCGGCCGGCACGCCCGGCGGATCGGCCAGGCGCCGCCAGCGCGGCACCGTGAGCGGCTGGTTGGCAAGCACGTAGCCGCCCGAACCGGCCAGCGCATCGAGCGCGGGGCCGAGCCATTGTCCCATCGCCATGTTGGCTTCGTGATCGCCGGTGCCGAGATCGGTGTGGATCAGAGCCGCCGATGCGCCGAGCTGCCCGGCGGCGCGCGGAAGGGCCTCGCGGGCCTCGCCCAGGAACAGGCGGTCGTCGGGCGGAATGCAATCGGGATGGGCCGCGACCTGGCGCTCGAAGACATAGATGTCGCGGCGGGGAAACAGATCGCGCAGGTGATCGTAGGTGCGGCCGTTGCCGAGGCCGATTTCGAGAATGGGGCCGTGCTGGAGGTCGACCGAAGGCTTGAGAAAATTCAGGCAGTCGCGCTGCGCCTGCATGCGCGCGATGAAGCTGTCGAGACGGCTCATGTGCCGGGGTCAGGCCGCTTTGCTGGCCGTCGCCGCCTGCAGTTTCTTGTTGGTGTCCTCCACGCGATGGGCCAGTTCGCGCATCATCTCGATCGCCATCGTCGGGAACTCCGTGACCAGGCGATAGAACATGTCCTTGGAGATCTTGAGCGTCAGCAGCGATTCGCTCGCCTTGATCGTGGCATTGCGCGGCGCGTCGCACAGAATGGCGGTTTCCCCGAAGAAGCCGTTCTTCTTCAACTCGGCGACGCGCATCTGGCCGGTCGGCGTCTCCAGCAGCACGTCGGCCACCCCGCCCAGGATCACGTACATGGCATCGCCGGGATCGCCCTGATGACAGACTTCCTGACCTGTTCCGAAGGTCATGCGCTCGCCGGTGAAGGCCAGCAGCTTGAGCTTGGACGGCTCCATCTTGGAGAAAATGGGCACGCCCTTCAGGATCTCGACTTCGTCGTTGAGGTTCATGGCATCCTCCTCACATCCATCAAGCCGATGACATCAGTTCGGTATAGAGTCCACCGCGCTCCGCCAGCTCGACCGGTGTTCCCTGGGCGGCGATCCGGCCGCCTTGCATGACCAAAATCTGCGCGAACGGCTCAGCCTGTCCCGGCCGGTTGGCGATCCACACCACGCCGCGACCCTCGGCCGCCGCAAGGATGTTGTCACGCATGCGATCCTGGGTGCGGCCGTCGAACACCGCAACGGCTTCGTTGACCACCAGGAACTGCGGCCGCTTGATCAGGGCACGCGCGATCCCGAGCTTCTGGCGCTGCGTCGCCGGCAGGCGCTTGCCGGCCACGCCGACATTGTACTCCAGCCCGACATCGATCACCGAATCGCGCAGGTGAAGCTCGGCCAGCACTTCGGCGACCAGGGTGCCGACGCGCGCGTCGGCCTGGGCCTGGCCATAGATCAGGCGACCGAACAGGATGTTGTCCTGCAGGGTGCCGGCGCTGTTGTAGCTCTGGAAATCGTAGAACTCGACGTCGCTGCGCCGCTCGGTGGGCAACGCGGCTGCGAAGGCGCGCCGCGCCGTCAGCAGGCGCTCCTGCATCGCCGTGTCGATCAGCCCGAGGCGATGGCGGGCCTCGACGTAGCGCAGCGGCAGGGTCGTGAGCCGCGGCCGGTCCGGCTCGGGCACCGCTTCGACACCCTTGCCGCCCAGCCGCTGCAGCAGCAACCGGACGTTGGGCAGCTCGTCGGCCGAGATGAAGCTGTATTGCTCGAACAAAGGATTGTCGGGCGACAGGCCGGAAAAGAGTTCGACCATGGTCTCTGCGATGCTAAGGCCCATGCGCAGCAGATCGTGGTCCAGGCCGGTCTCCTTCAAGACCGATTGCACGTAGGGATCGGCGGCCAGATTGTCGCCGTCGAACGCCCTGCCGACCGGCGTGCCGAACAGCAGGTTCTCTGCCACCGACAGGTTCTTGTTGTACTGATCGGCATTGAACGGCTCGATCAGGCCGGCATAGGCGGGATCCTGCAGGCGGCCGTGCAGGGCGCGCCGCGCCTTCAGGATCTTCTCGGCGAGCTCGGGCCGCTTGGCGGCGTCGACCGCGCCGCGCAGCCCCAGCGAATAGATGTCCTCGTCGAACTCGACCTGCTTCAGCGCGTGGACCATGCAGGGCAGCAGGTCGGCCGGCCCTGACGCGCCGGCCAGTTCGTAGTCGATCCAGTCGGCGAAGGGGTCGAGTGCCGGATTGCCGGCACGCGTGGCCTCGCGCCAGAAGGCCTCGCGCTCGGCCTGGGTCGCCGCGTCGTATTTGGCCGGGGCGACCGGCCGGTGCTTCAGGCCAAAGAGCAGGTTGTCGCGCACCGAGAGCGGAAAGAGATAGGTCTCCTGGCCGATATAGGCGCAGCGTGCGCCCAGCACATATTCGGGCAGCTGGGAATAATCCTGGCCGTCGATCTTGATCGAGCCGGCCGAGGGCGGCACGACGCGCCCCAGCACCTGGCCCAGCACGTCCTTGCCCGAGCTGCCGGTGCCGATCACCGCCAGCTTGCCGTCGGTTGGCACGGTGAGCGTGACGCCGTCGAGCTGCTTGACCCTGCCATCCTCGGACACCGTCACGCCGACCAGAGCGAGTTCGCGGCCGAACGGCGGCGGCGGTCCCTCGGGGAGGGCCTGAAGCTCGGGCGGCGTCATGCCCTCGGGCTGGAACTGGTCGATCACCTGCTCGTACTTGATCTGCACGTCCTGGCGCTGTTGGTCCCAGTCGATCAGCTCCTTGATCGGCGACGGCAGGTCCTTGTAGGCCAGCAGCACGCCGACCACGGCGCCGACATCCATCTGGCCGGTGATGGCGAAATAGCCGCCCAGCAGGTAGATGGCGAAGGGCGTCGCCTGCGACAGGAAGTTGTTCCAGAACTTGGCGATGAACTTCTTGTTGTAGAGCTCGAAGCGGATTCTGAAGATGTGGCCGAGCCGCTCGGAGATGTCGGCGCGCTCGTAGTTGGCCGCACCATGGACGTGGATCTCGCTCACCCCGTCGGCAGTCTCGGCGATGCGGCCGGCCAGCAGTCGGGCCGAGAGCTGGCGCTCGCGGCCGAGCACCAGGACTGGCCGGCGCAACCGCGGGATAATCGCCATCTGCACGCCCAGCAGCACGACCACCACAAAACCGAGCAGGACGTTCTGCATCATGATGAAGATGATCGCGGTCAGCGCCTGGCCGCCGAGGAACATCGGCGCCACGAAGGCGTCGCCGATGAAGCCGCCGAGCGGCTCGACCTCGTCCTTGACCATGGTCGCCAGCTCGGCCTGCTTGACCTTGCGGAAGTGGGCCGGCGGGAACCGCAGGATGCGGTCGTAGAGCTCGTAGCGCAGCCGGCGCAGCATACGCTCGCCCATCCGGCCCTTCTGGGTGTTGATGCTCTTCTTGAACTGGCCGTTCACGACCACGGCGCCGAGGAAGACGAAGCTCATGATCACCAGGTAGGTGAGCTGGTCGACCTGGAAGCCATCGAAGAAACGGATGACCGTGCCCGGCAGGAAGGCCGACAGGTCGAGCTCCCAAACCAGGAACGGGATAGTCGGTGAGTTCTTGAAGGCGTTGCCCTGGATGCCGTTGTTGATGACCGACTTCGGCACCGTCAGTGACAGGAAATAGAACAACTGGGCCAGCACCACGAGGCCCAGAATGATGAGCTGCTCGGGTCTGCTGTGCCGCCAGATGTAGGAAAACAGATTGCGTTGCATCGAATCTCGTGCCGGCGCGGAGCGCGTCCCACCTATATTCGATCAGTGCGTTGATTACATTCGATATTTTGTGGTCGGGGCGAAGGGGATGTTGGGGTTCGCGCTGTCGTAGGCTTATGGCATAGTCCGGCCAAATTCACCGGTCGGGGCAGGAGGCGCTTCGGCAAAGGGGACGCATATATGCCCACCGGCAACCGGTCCAAACGTGTGCTGCTCTACAGCCACGACTCTTTCGGCCTCGGCCACGTCAGCCGCTGTCGCACCATCGCCAATGCCATCGTCGAGGCCGACCAGTCGGTTTCGGTGCTCATCGTCTCGGGTTCGCCGATGATCGGCTCCTACGAATTCCGCTCCGGCATCGACTTCGTGCGCATTCCCGGCGTGGTCAAGCAGATCGACACCGGCGAATACGACTCCGCCAACCTCCGGGTCGGCGTCGAGCACACGCTCGAGATGCGCACGAGAATCATCCGCGACACGGCGGATATCTACCGGCCCGACCTGTTCATCGTCGACAAGGAGCCGCTCGGCCTGCGCGGCGAGGTTGGCCCGGCGCTGCGGCTCCTGAAGGAACGCGGCACGCCGCTGGTGCTCGGCCTGCGCGACGTCATGGACGATCCGACCGCGCTTGCCGCCGAGTGGGAGCGCAAGAACGTCGTGCCCGCGCTGCGCGACCTCTACGACGAGATCTGGGTCTATGGCCTGCCGCAGATCAACAAGCCGCTGACCGGCGTCGACCTACCGCCGTCGGTGCGGCACAAGACCGTTTACACGGGCTATCTCCATCGCGATCTGCCCCTTCATGCCGACATTCCGCACGAGATCGAGGAGATCGACGGGCCGTTCATCCTGGTCACGGCTGGCGGCGGCGGCGACGGCGAGGATCTGGTCGACTGGGTGCTGTCGGCCTACGAATCCGATTCCAACATTCCCTACGGCGCGGTGATCGTGTTCGGGCCGTTCATGTCGGCCACGGCGCGCGACGCCTTCAAGGAACGGGCCGCCAGGTTCCACAATATCAAGACACTCACTTTCACCAACAATCTCGGCGCCCTGATGCAGCGGTCCGCTGGCGTCGTGGCGATGGGCGGCTACAACACCTTTTGCGAGATCCTGTCGTTCGACAAGAAGGCGATCATCGTGCCGCGTACCCGGCCGCGGCTGGAGCAGTTCATCCGTGCCCGCGCCGCGCGCAACCTCGGTCTGATCGAGATGCTCTCCGCCGACAACGGCCGGCCGCCGCAAGCCATGGCGACGGCGCTCCGCCAGCTGCCGCAACAGGGCCTGCCGAGCGACGTCATCGTGCCCGGACTGCTCGACGGACTGGGCAACGTCTGGCGCCTGGTATCCAAGCAGCTGATGCATCCCCATCGCGGGCCGGCATCGCTCGATGCGCCGGACTGGACGAGCGTGCCTGCGGACGACCTCGTCGACACGCCGGCTGTCGCGCCGGCGCGCACCAGGACCTGACACCGGATCTTCATGTCCGTTGCACTGCCAGGACGACCATGACGGGGCACGCACGGGTCGCGCCTAAGGTCGCGGCGAGGGTTGCAGTCGTGCTCAAGGGCTGGCCGCGCCTTTCCGAAACCTTCATCGCCCAGGAGATCGCGGGCCTGGAGGCGCGCGGTGTGGCGCTCGAGATCTGGTCGCTGCGCCGGCCGACCGACAAGTTCCATCATCCCGTGCACGACCGCGTGGCCGCGCGCACCGTCTATCTGCCGGAGTATCTCAAGGACGATCCGCGCCGCGTTCTGGCAGGCTGGCTGAAAGCCCGCCGGCTGCCAGGGTTCGCCGTCGCGCGCCGGAAGTTTCTTGCCGACCTGGCGCGCGATCCCAGCGCCAATCGCCTCAGACGCTGGGGCCAGGCGCTGGTTCTCGCAGCCGAGCTGCCGGCGAGCGTCGAGCGGCTCCACGCCCACTTTCTGCATACGCCGGCGTCGGTCACGCGCTATGCCGCTGAAATGCGCGGCCTGCCGTGGAGCGTGTCGGCCCACGCCAAGGACATCTGGACCGGCCAACGGTGGGACATCGCCCGGAAACTCGCCGACTGCGCCTGGCTGGCGACCTGCACCGCGATCGGCCTGCAGCGGCTGAAGGAACTGGCGCCGCGACCGGACCGGCTGCGGCTGGTCTATCACGGGCTCGACTTCGCCCATTTGCCGGCGCCGCCCGCCGAGCGGCCGCGGCGCGACGGCGGCAATCCTGCCGATCCGGTCGTTATCCTGTCGATCGGCCGGCGGGTCGAGAAAAAGGGCTTTGGCGATCTTCTGCAGGCGCTGGCCAAGTTGCCGCGCGGCCTGCACTGGCGCTTCGAGCATGTCGGCGCCGGCGAACTGGGCGATGCGCTGAAGGCGCTAGCCGCCACGCTCGGCCTTGGCGATCGCTGCATCTGGCATGGCGCCCAGCCGCAGAAGGCGGTGTTCGCCGCCTTTGCCCGCGCCGACCTCTTCGTGCTGGCCGCCAAGAAGGCCGCCGACGGCGACCAGGACGGCCTGCCCAATGTGCTGATGGAGGCGGCCCATCAGGGCCTCGCCATCGTCTCGACGCGCGCCGCCGCGATCGGCGAATTCATCGACGACGGCGACAACGGCCTCCTGGTGGCGCCCGGCGCGCCGGACGAGCTGGCCGCCGCGCTCGAGCGGCTGGTGCGCGAGCCCGATCTGCGCGCGCGGCTGGCCAAACAGGCCGGCGAAGCGGTGCGGACCCGCTTTTCCTTCGACGCCGGGGTCGACTGGATCGCCGAGGCGCTCGGCCAGCCAGCAGGGACGCAACGCCAGCCAGAGGCACGGGCTGCGGAGTGAACGCGATGCTCTTTGCTGGGAGCGCGCCACTCCAGTGGCGCTCATGATTCATGAGACGACGCGCAACTGGAGTTGCGCGGTCCCAGCGATGAGTCGGCGCTAATCGCCATGCGCGTGCTGCTGCACACGCCGCTCAAGCCGCCGGACAGCCCCACCCCTTCGGGCGATCGCGAGATGGCGCGCGGGCTCGCCCGTCTGCTGCGCCGGCTCGGCCACAGTGTCACCATGCCGACGCTCAGCCGTGTCGAGCCGGGCGTGCCATCCTCCGACGCCCATCTCGCGCTCCAGAGGCGCGCGCGGGCGCAGGCCGCGCGGCTGATCGGCCGCTGGCGCGCCCTGCCGGCGCGCCATCCCGAACGCTTCGATCTCTGGTTCACCTATCACTGCTACTACCGCAAGCCCGACTGGCTGGGCCCCATCGTGGCCACGGCACTGGGCATTCCCTACGCGATCGTCGAGGCGAGCCACGCGCCGAGTCGCGCGCAGGGTCCGACGCGGCTCGGCCATCGCGCCGTCGAGCGCGCGCTGGCCGCCGCCGATCTGGTGTTGACGGTCAATCCGCGTGACGTTGCCGGCGTGCGCGCCCGCCTGAGGCCTGGCGCGCACCAGCTCTGGCTGCCGCCCTTCATCGATATCCGTCCCTTCTCTGCCGCCGCGGCCGTGCTGCGCCCGGCCAACGACGTCCCGCTGCTGATCAGCGTCGGCATGATGCGCACGCGCGACAAGCTTGCCTCCTACCGCGTGCTCGCCGAGGCGCTGGCCCTGCTGGGCCGCCGGCCGTGGCGGGCGCTGATCGTGGGCGACGGCCCGGCGCGCCCCGAAGTCGAGGCGCTGATGGCGCCGTTTGGCTCCCGCGTGCGCTTCGCCGGCGCGGTGCCGCACGGCGCCCTGCCGGCACTTTATGCCTCGGCCGACCTTTACCTGTGGCCGGCAATCAACGAAGCCTATGGCATGGCCCTTCTCGAAGCCCAGGCGGCCGGCCTGCCGGTCATCGCCGGCCGCACCGGCGGCGTGCCGGCGGTCGTGGCCGACGGCGTGGCCGGCCTGCTGATGCCGGCAGGCGATGCGCCGGCCTTTGCATCGGCGGTCGGCCGGCTGCTCGACCAGCCCGACGAACGGGCGCGACTGGCCGTCGCCGCGGCGAGCCGGGTCGCCAATCGTCACGACGAACGCGCCGCCGCCCGGGCGCTCGCGGCAGCGTTGAAGGTGCTGCGATGAACCTGAAGGCCGCCGGCGTGCCCTTCGCCCTGCTGCGTCATGCGCCCACCGTCTGGAATGCCGAGCGCCGCCTGCAGGGCCTCACCGATACCAACCTGAGCGATGCCGGCGAACAGGCGGCACGCGGTTGGCGCCTGCCGCCGCCGGCCGACGGCTGGCGCCGGCTCAGCAGCCCGCTCGAGCGCGCCCGCCGCACCGCCGAACTCCTGCAGCCTTCAGCGCCCGTATCTGTCGATTCGCGACTGCGGGAGATGAGCTTCGGCGTGTGGGAAGGCCATACGATCGCCGATCTGCGCGCCACGGTGGGCGATCCCTTTGTCGCCGCCGAGCGTCAGGGCCTCGACTTCCAGCCGCCGGGTGGCGAGTCGCCGCGAGCAGCCATGGCGCGGATCGGCGGTTGGGCGGCCGACGTCGCCCAAGCGGGCGAGCCGGTCGTCGCGGTCTCGCACAAGGCCACCATCCGCGCGCTGTTCGCCCTTGCCACCGGCTGGGACATGACGGGCAGGCCGCCGGTCAAGCTCGACTGGCTTTCGCTGCATCTCTTCGTGGCGCACTGCGACGGGCGGGTCGAGGTGGGACGCCTCAACGTGCCGCTGGTGGTCGTTCCGTGAATCGGCGCGTCTTCTTCTATGTCCAGCACCTGCTCGGCATCGGCCATCTGCGCCGCGCCGCGACCTTGGCCCGCACGCTTGCAGCTTCAGGCTTCGATGTCCTGGTGGTGTCAGGCGGCGCACCGACGCCGCTGGAGCTGGGCAGTGCGCGCCTTCATCAACTGCCGCCCGTTCGGGCACGCGACGAGGGCCTGCGCGAACTCGTGCGGCTGGACGGCACGTCGCTCGACGAGGCCTTCCGTGTCGCGCGGACGACCGAGCTTGTCGGCCTGTTGCGCGCCGAGGCGCCCAACATCCTGATCACCGAACAGTTTCCCTTCGGCCGCACCCAGCTTCGCTTCGAGCTGCTGCCGCTGGTCGCAGCGGCGCGGGCGCTGCGGCCGCGGCCGCTGATCGTCTCGTCGATACGTGACGTGCTGCGCCGCTCGGTCTCGGCGGCGCGGGTCGCCGAGACGATCGAAACCTTCGCGGCGTTCGATCTCGTCCTGGTCCACGGCGACCCCAAGCTGGTCGGGCTCGACCGGAGCTTCGCCGGCTGGGAGCGCATCAAGTCGCGCGCCGTCTATACCGGCTATGTCGCCGATTGCGATTTCGCGCCGGCCAACGGAGACGCCGGCAAGGGCGAGGTCATCGTGTCGGTGGGGGGCGGAGCGGTCGGGCTGCCGTTGCTCAAGACCGCCATCGCGGCGCGGCCCAACAGCGCCCTGGCCGATCGGCCGTGGCGCCTGCTGGTCGGCGAGAACGTGCCGGCGGGCGTGCTTGACGCCGCGGCGCTCGATGCCGGCAAGGGCTTCATCGTCGAGCCGGCCCGTGCTGATTTCACGACCTTGCTGCGCAACGCAGTATTGTCGATTTCCCAGGCGGGCTACAACACGGTGATCGAGACGCTGTGCTGCGCCGATCGCGCCGTGCTGGTGCCCTTCGGCACCGCGCGCGAGACCGAACAGTCCGATCGCGCGCAACTGCTCGCAGAGCGCGGCATGGTGGCGTCGGTGCCGGCCGATGCGCTGTCGCCCGACAGTCTCGCCGCTGCCGTCGGGCGGGCGCTGGCCGGTCCGTCGATCCGCAGCTTCCCGCCCTGCGATGCGCGTGGCGCGTCGAGGACCGTCGAAGTGTTGAAAGAGAGACTCGCATGATCATTGCCGCGAGCGCTTCACATCCCTTTCCCTCCCCTGTCTTCAGGGAAGGTGTCGCGGTCTTACCGCGACGGAGGGGTCATGAGTCGCGCTTTGTGACTCATGACCCCTCCGTCCTCGTAAGACGAGGGCACCTCCCCATAAGAATGGGGAGGGAGGCTCTTCATCCATGACCACCTGGCAAACCTTCGACGACGAGGTCGCGCGCTGGCGTGAAGCGGGGCGCGTTGTCGAGCTGTGGTGGCGCGACGACGACGCGGTCGATGCCACACCGGCGCTCGATCGCCTGCTCAGCGTGCAGCGCCGGACGGAGACGCCGCTTGCCCTTGCCGTCGTGCCGTCACGCGCCACGCCGGCGCTGGCGGAGCGGTTGGCCAGCGAGCCCGGCGTCGATCTGCTCCAGCATGGCTATGCCCACGTCAATCATGCCCCGCCGCCGGACAAGAAGACCGAACTGGGCCCGCATCGGCCGGCGATGCTGGTGCTGGGCGAACTCGGCACCGGCTGGCTGGCGATGGAGCGCCTGTTCGGCACGCGCGCTCTGCCCGTGCTGGTGCCGCCGTGGAATCGCATCGCGCCCGCCCTGGTGCCGACCCTGCCGGAGATCGGCTTCACGGGCCTGTCGACTTTCGGTGCGCGCGGCCGCGCCGAGCCGGTCAGGGGCTTGCGGCAGATCAACACACATGTCGACTTCATCGACTGGAAGGGGCGGCGGGGCTTCGTGGGCCAAGAGGCGGTACTTGCTGCATTGGTCCGCGCACTGGGTCACGCTCGTACAGAGACAGGTGAACCGGTAGGCCTGCTCACTCACCATCTTGCGATGGACGAGGGGGCGTGGGATTTCCTAGTATCTTTCTGCGTGAGTGCAAATACTATGCCGGGCGTGAAAATGACCTCGGCGCATGAAATATTCGCGTCACGGGAGGCGCGCGCTTGAGTTCTGCCGATCTTCGTTATCCACGTCAGACGCTGTGGGCCGACTACCTCCGGGCCGCGGCTGGCGTTGTGCTGTGCGGCGTGCCGCTGGTGCTGCTCGAGGTCAATCCGTGGCTGGCGGCGATCCTGGCCGGGGGCTTCATCCTGTTCGGCGTGTTCTTTCTGCGCACGGCGCTGCGGCAAAGGACACGCTATGTGCTGGGCCCCGACACGCTGTGCGCCGACGGACCGGCCGGAACGCTGGTCGAATGGCAGCGGCTCGACCGCATGAAGCTCAGTTACTATTCGACCAAGCGCGATCGCTCCGACGGCTGGATGCAACTCAGCCTCGGTTCGACCGGTGGCCGCACGGTCAAAGTCGATTCTTCGCTCGACGGCTTTTACGATATCGTCGAACGTGCGGCGCGTGCGGCCGAGGCGACAGGGCTTGAACTCAGCCTGGCAACACGTACCAATCTGCAGTCGATGGGTATTTCGGTGGCGGGGCAGGAAAAATCGGCATGAAGGATCTGCTTAGCGTCGAGAACTTGACGGTCGAGTTTGGTGTTCACGAAGGCACGCTCAGGGCCGTCGACAAGGTTTCCTTCGCCATCCCGCCGGGTGGCACGCTCGCCCTGGTGGGCGAGTCGGGCTCCGGCAAGTCGGTGTGCAGCCAGGCCATCATGGGCCTTCTGCCGCGTACCGCGAGCATCCCCTCCGGCTCGATCATGTTCGAGGATCCGCGCACCGCCGGCGGGCCGATCGACATCGCCAAGATCGGCTACGACAGCCCGACCATGCGGCGCATCCGTGGCGGCCAGATCTCCATCATCTTCCAGGAGCCGATGACCTCGCTGTCGGCGCTGCACACCGTGGGCGACCAGATCGGTGAGGCGGTCGAACTGCATGGCGGCAGCCGGCTGAGCAACCTCCATTCGCTGGGCGATCAGATCAACGAGGCCGCCCAGCACTCGCCGAACCTGGCGGGCCGCAAACTCGGCCGTCCTGCGATCGAGGAGCTGACGCGCGACATGCTGCGCATGGTCGGCTTCCCCGATCCCAAGCGCGCGCTCCGCACCTATCCGTTCGAGCTCTCGGGCGGCCTGCGCCAGCGCGCCATGATCGCCATGGCGCTGGTCTGCCGGCCGGCGCTCCTGATCGCCGACGAGCCGACCACCGCGCTCGACGTCACCATCCAGGCCCAGATCCTGCGTCTCATGACCGATCTGCAGAAGGAACTGGGCATGGCGTTGCTGATGATCACCCACGATCTCGGGGTGGTCGCCAACGTCGCCAACGACGTGGTCGTCATGTATCGCGGCAAGGTGGTCGAAGCGGGCGGCCTGCACGACATCTTCCGCGACCCGCAGCATCCCTATCTCAAGGCGTTGCTGCACGCCGTGCCGCGCTTCGACATGAAGCCTGGCGAGCGGCTGGAACCGATCCGCGAGATCACCGCCGCCACCGGGCATCTGCTGAAGCAGAAGGCCGAAGTGCAGCCGACCTCCAGTTTCAATCCGCAGTCGCCGGTGCTCAAGGTCCGTCATCTCACCAAGACCTTCCGTATCCGCAAGGCCGACACGCTCCTGGAGTCGCTGCTCGGCGGCGGCAACACGCGCACCATCCGCGCCGTGAACGACGTCAGCTTCGATGTCGGGCGCAACGAGTGCCTGGGCCTGGTGGGCGAATCGGGCTGCGGCAAGACCACGCTCTCGAAGATGCTGATGCGCGGCATCTCGGCCGATCCCAACCAGGGCGCCGGTCGCGTGGTGTTCGACGACTGGGGCCGCAAGACCGACGTGATGATGCTGGAGGGTGACGAGCTCAACCGCTTCCGCACCAAGCTGCAGTTCATCTTCCAGGATCCGTTCGGCTCGCTCAACCCGCGCATGACGGTCTACGACATTTTGGTCGAGCCGCTGGTCATTCACCGCATCGGCGACGACGCCTACCGCCGCGAGATGGTGAGCGAGCTGATGGAAATGGTCGGTCTCGATCGCCGGCACCTCAGCCGCTATCCGCACTCCTTCTCCGGCGGCCAGCGCCAGAGGATCGGCATCGCCCGCGCGCTGGCGCTCAGGCCCGACATGGTGATCTGCGACGAGCCGGTCTCGGCGCTCGATGTGTCGATCCAGGCGCAGATCCTCAATCTCCTGAAGGACCTGCAGAAGCAGCTGGGCCTCACCTATCTCTTCATCTCGCACAACCTCGCCGTGGTCGACTACATCGCCGACCGCATCGCCGTGATGTGCGCTGGCCGCCTGGTCGAGCTGGCGCCGTCGGGCGAGCTGTTCCGCAACCCGCTCCACCCCTACACCAAGGCCCTGCTCTCGGCGGTGCCCGAGCCCGACCCCAACCGCCGCCTCGATCTCAGGGCGCTGATGGAGGGCAAGGCGTCGGATCCGTCGCAGTGGCCGGAGCCCTTCACCGACGCCGGCCAGAACGAGCTGCTTTGGACCGAAGTCGAACCCGGTCACTATGTGCGCATCGCGCGCGGCACGGGCTGGGGCAAGGAGGCGGTCTGACAACATGCTGAACCGAGCCAGTACTTCCAAGCACACTCTCATCCTGAGGAGGCCGCGAAGCGGCCGTCTCGAAGGATGGGCAATAGACTCGGTGCTCGTGCCCACCCTTCGAGACGCCGCGCTGCGCGCGGCTCCTCAGGGTGAGGGCTTTGGGATCTGAAATGTTGCATTACGTCGCCCGCCGCGTGCTGCTGATGATCCCGACACTGTTCATCATCAGCGCCCTCGTCTACTTCATCATCGACATGCCGCCGGGCGATTGCGTGACCTCGCAGATCGACGAGCTGCTGTCGCGCGGCGACGCCGATGCCCTGAAGCGCGCCGACGAGCTGCGTCAGCTCTATGGCCTCGACCAGCCGCTGTGGCACCGCTATTTCACCTGGGTCGCCGGCATCTTCCACTGGGATTTCGGTCTCAGTTGCCAGGACACCGTGCCGGTTGCCGACCTGATCGGCGAGCGCATGGCGCTCACGCTGATCATGGAATCCTCCACCATCGCCTTCATCTGGATCGTGTCGTTCGTGATCGGCGTCTACGCCGCCACGCACCAGTATCAGATGGGTGACTACGTGGCGTCGTTCATCGGCTTCGTCGGCCTCGCCATCCCCAACTTCCTGCTGGCGCTGGTGCTGCTCTATGTCGGCAAGGTCTATTTCGGCCTGTCGATTGGCGGCCTGATGGATCCGGAATTCATCGACAAGCCTTTTAGCTGGGGCAAGTTCGTCTCGGTCTCCCAGCATCTGATCATCCCGGTGATCGTCATCGGCACCTCCGGCACCGCCGGCATGATTCGCCGGCTGCGCGCCAACCTGCTCGATGAGCTGCAGAAGCAGTATGTCGTGACCGGCCGCGCCAAGGGCCTGCCGCCGCTCAAGCTCCTGATCAAGTATCCGCTGCGCCACGCCATCAACCCGTTCGTCGCCGACATCGGCAGTCTGCTGCCCGAGGTGATCTCGGGTTCGGTCATCGTCTCGGTCGTGCTGTCGCTGCCGACCACCGGCCCGATGCTGCTGGGTGCGCTCAAGACCCAGGACGTCAACCTCGCCGCGACCTTCCTGCTGTTCGTGGCGGTGCTGACGGTGATCGGCATGCTGGTGTCGGACCTGCTGCTGGCCGCACTCGACCCGCGTATCCGCTTCGGCGCACAGGCTGAGAAGTGAGACGGTCATGACCGACACCACGCCCCCCGGCGCGCCGCGCCCGCACACGCCGCACTTCGTCAGCAAGGAGCCGTGGGACCCTTACGTTTCCGAGCGCCTGACCGCCGACCAGGAAAAATACTACATGGCCGGCCAGTGGAAGCTGATGTGGTGGCGCTTCCGCCGCCACAAGCCGGCCGTGGTTTCGGCCGTCGTGCTCGGCCTGATCTATTTCTCGACCATCATCAGCGAGTGGATCGCGCCCTACGACCTGCACACGCGCCACGCCAAGTACATCTTCGCCCCGCCGCAGGCTATTCACCTCTTCCACGAGGGCAACTTCCTCGGACCGTTCGTCTACGGGCTGAAGATGGAGCGCGACCTCGACACCCTGCAGCGCGTCTACACCCCCGACCTTGCCAAGCCGGAGCCGCTGCGCTTCTTGTGCAGCGGCGCGCCGTACGAATTCTGGGGCATGATCGACGGCACCTTCCATCTGGTGTGTCCGGCCAAGGACGGCACCCTCTTCCTGCTCGGCACCGACCGGCTGGGCCGCGACATGTTCAGCCGCATCGTCTATGCCGCGCGCATCTCGCTCACCATCGGCATCATCGGCATTGCGCTCTCCTTCATGCTGGCGCTGATTCTCGGTGGCCTGGCGGGCTACTACGGCGGCTGGGTCGACAACGTCGTCCAGCGCATCACCGAGATCATCAAGAGCTTCCCGCATCTGCCGCTGTGGCTGGCGCTGTCGGCGGCGCTGCCTGTCACCTGGTCGCCGCTGCTGATCTATTTCGGCATCACCCTCATCCTGGCGCTGCTCGACTGGCCGGGCCTCGGGCGCGCCGTACGCTCCAAGCTCCTGTCGCTGCGCGAGGAGGACTACGCCGCGGCCGCCCAGATGATGGGCGCCACGCCCGCCCGCATCATCGGCCGCCATCTGCTGCCCGGCTTCATGAGCCATCTCATCGCCTCGGCGACGCTTTCCATCCCCTCGATGATCCTGGCCGAGACGGCGCTGTCGTTCCTCGGTCTCGGCCTCAGGCCGCCCATCACCTCGTGGGGCGTGCTCCTGAACGAGGCGACCGACATCAACGTGGTGGCGGTGAACTGGTGGCTGATGCTGCCCGTGGTGCCGGTGATCCTGGTGATCCTCGCCTACCAGTTTCTCGGAGATGGAATGAGAGACGCCGCAGATCCGTATGCTTAGGGCAAAGCCCTAAGCATAGGCGGGCGGCAGCGGTTGAGCAGTTTGCCCTCTGGGCAAACTGCGCCATCAACCGCGAGAGCCCGCACGGTTCAGAATAGATAAGAAGGACCAAAGATCCCTCGCTGCGCTCGGGATGACACTGTTGGTTAGGCTGACGCGCCGCCCCCTAATCGCGACAGCAATCGTCGCTCTTGCCTTCCTGGATCGGCGGGCACGGCACCGTCCCGTAGGAGCAAAACACGCAGCAGTCGCCCGCCTTGGGCTTGAGCAGCGTCTTGCAGGCCGTGCACTCGTAGAAATACTGGCAGGCGTCGGTCGGCATGGTCTCGACCTTCACCGCGGCGCAGGTCGGGCAGGTCAGTGCCGATTGCAGAATGACGGTCATGTCCGGATACGAGCGCTTCCGCGAACCAGATTGCCCGGCCGGCGATTTACCGCTCCGCGATAGCCGGACCCAGACGTGAGGCCAAGGCGCTGTGCCAAGCACCTGATTCGACGCCATAAAGGGCAAATACCCGCAAAGCCGGGTGTGATTGAAAAATCACACTAATGCCCCATTTGGGTCTAGCGACGGCCACCCGGGGTTTCCATCTTCGCTTTGTATCTCCCCCGAACGTGGTCTCCCCAAAGCCACGTTCTAGCCTCTTCGGAGGCGCTTCGGCCGTCCTCTCATTCTCCCCCGAGAGGGCGGCCTTTTTCTTGCCCATTGTTTCTTGCCCATTGTCGTCCGCCCGGCATGGTACGACGGCGGCGCATGGCGCCCCCTCACACGCCCCCGATGCTCGAGGCGATCGATCTTGCCTGCCGGCGCGGCGGCCGGCGCGTCTTCGAGGGCCTGTCACTGTTCCTCGAAGCGGGTGTGCTGCTGGCGCTCACCGGCCCCAACGGCAGCGGCAAGACCACGCTGCTGCGCGCCCTGGCGCTGCTGGTGCCGCTCGAAGCCGGCGTCGTCCGTTACAAGGGCAACGATGTCACCGCCGATCGCGAGAGCTGGCGCGGGCAGATCGCCTGGCTCGGCCATCTCGACGGGTTGAAGGGCGATCTCACGGTGCGCGAGAACCTGTCGGTCGCCGAGCGTCTGCGCGGCGGCGATGGCAGCCGCGTCGAGGCGGCCGTGGCGACGTTCGACCTTTCGAACCTTGCCGGGCGCGCCGTGCGCACCTTGTCCGCCGGTCAACGCCGCCGCACGGCGCTGGCGCGGGTCGCCGCGAACGGTGCTGCACTGTGGTTGCTCGACGAGCCATTCAATGCCCTCGACGTCCCGGCGCAAACTTCCTTGCGCGCCGCGCTCACGACGCATCTCGCGTCCGGCGGTCTTGCCATTGCGGCCACGCATACGGCGCTCGATATCGCGGGCACGCGCACGCTTGAGTTCGGCAAATGAGCGGTTTCGCCGTTTTGGTGTCGCGCGATCTGCGGCTGGTGTGGCATCGGCCGGGCGACGTCGCCGTCGTGCTCGCCTTCTTCGTCGTGGCGACCACGCTGTTTCCCCTCGGCATCGGACCGGAGACCAACCTGCTCGCCCGCATCGCCGCCGGCGTGCTGTGGTGTGCAGCACTCTTCGCCTCGCTGCTCTCGCTCGATCGCCTGTTCGCGGCCGACTACGAAGACGGCTCGCTCGATCTGCTGCTGCTGGCGCCGTGGCCGCTCGAGCTGGCGGCGCTCGCCAAATGCGCCGCTCACTGGATTGTGACCGGCCTGCCGCTCGCCCTCCTGGCGCCGCTGCTGGGCGTGGCCTTCGGGCTGGAGGCCAAAAACCTGGGGGTGCTGGCCGCCACTTTGGCCGTCGGCACGCCGACTTTGTCGCTGATCGGAGGCCTCGCCGCGTCGCTGACGTTGGGAGCCCGCCGCAGCGGCGCTTTGCTGGCTTTGCTCGCGCTGCCGCTCTGCATCCCGACCCTGATTTTCGGCGCCTCGGCGGTCGAAACCAGCGTGTCCGGCGAGGGTTTTGGCGTCCATCTCGCCATCCTGGCGGCGCTGGCGCTTGTGTCGTTGGCCACCCTGCCGTGGGCCATGGCAGCGGCCTTGCGCCAGGCCGGCGAGTAGACAAAGTGGTTGTCATCCTGAGCAAAGCGAAGGATCTGGCGCCTGCCCCATATGCGGAACCCTCCGTGTCTGGTCGTTCTATGAGGTCCTTCGCTACGCTCAGGACGACAGGGTAAAAAGAACGTCATGGCCGACCTGCACTTCCTCGCCAACCCGGCGCGCTTCAGGCGCTTCAGCCAGCGCGTGCTGCCGGCCTTGTCGCTGGCCACGGCGCTCACCCTGGCCGTCGGGCTCTACCTGGCGCTGGTCCAGGCGCCGCCCGACTACCAGCAGGGCGAGACGGTGCGCATCATGTTCATCCACGTGCCCGCGGCGTGGCTTGCCATGGCGGGCTACGGCCTGCTGGCGGCGCTGGGTGCTTCGCTCCTGGTGTGGCGCCATCCGCTGGCCGCGCTGATGGCCCGTGCGGCGGCGCCCGTGGGTGCGGTGTTCGCGGCCGTATGTTTGATGACGGGCGCGCTGTGGGGCCGGCCGATGTGGGGCACCTACTGGGTGTGGGACGCGCGGCTGACTTCGATGCTGCTGCTGTTCTTCCTCTATCTCGGCCACATCGCCTTGAGCCGCGCCTATGACGATGCCGAGCGCGGCGATCGCGCCGCCGCGGTCCTGGCTTTGGTCGGGGTCATCAACCTGCCGATCATAAAATTCTCGGTCGATTGGTGGAATACGCTGCATCAGCCGGCCTCGGTGATGAAGCTGGGTGGTCCTTCCATCCATCCCACCATCCTGGTGCCGCTGCTCTGGATGGCGGCGGCGATGGCGCTGCTGTTCATCCTGCTGGTGCTGCTGCGCACCGACACCGAGATCGACCGCCGCCGTCTCGAGCTGGCGGATCTGCAGGCATGAGCGGCATGACCCCCTCCGTCGGCGTAAGACGCCGACACCTCCCCCGAAGACGGGGGAGGGATAAAGAGCCTTTCCTCCCCCGTCTTCGGGGGAGGTGCCCCTGTAATCAGGGGCGGAGGGGGTCATGAGCGCTCACGGCTCCTTCATCGTCGCGGCCTACGTCGTTGCTGTCGTGGCGCTGGGCGGGTTGTGGCTCGCCTCGGTGGTCGACCGCCGCAAGGTCCGCCGCGAGATCGCCGCGCGCGGGCTGGAGAGGCCCCGCGAACAGCGGGCAAGGGCGGGCTGATGAAACCGAAGCGCAAGCGGCTGTGGCTGTTGGTCGGCTCGCTTTGCGTGCTGGGCGCGGCGGCGGCGCTGGTGCTGACGGCGCTGAACGACAATATCGTCTTCTTCTATTCGCCGACCCAGGTGGCGGAGAAGAAGCCGACACCGGAGCGGCGCTTTCGTCTCGGCGGCCTGGTCGAGCAGGGCAGCGTCAGGAAATCCACCGACGGCCAGGTGATCTCCTTCAAGGTCACCGATCTTCAGCGTACCCTCGATGTCACCTATCGCGGCCAGCTGCCCGACCTGTTCCGCGAAGGCCAGGGCGTGATCGCCGAGGGCACGCTCGGGTCCGATGGCGTGTTCGTCGCGCGTGAGGTGCTGGCCAAGCATGATGAGAATTACATGCCGCCTGAGGTGGCGAAGGCGCTGAAGGAGTCGGGACGGTGGAATGAAGGGACGGCAAAGAAATGAGCCTTGACCCCCTCCGTCCCGATTACGGGACACCTCCCCCGCCGACGGGGGAGGAACGACTCTCTCTTATCCCTCCCCCGTCTGCGGGGGAGGTGTCGGCGTCTTACGCCGACGGAGGGGGTCAAGGTTGATCCCCGAACTAGGCCACTTCGCCCTGATCCTCGCATTGGCCGTCGCGCTGGTGCAGGGGACTTTGCCGTTGGTCGGCGCGTCACGCGGCGATGTGCGCCTGATGGCGCTCGGCCGCACGGCGGCACTCACCCAGGCATTGCTGGTGCTCCTGGCCTTTGGCGCGCTGACGCAAGCCTATGTCACGTCGGATTTCTCGCTGGCCAATGTCGTGGCCAACTCGCATTCGGCCAAGCCGCTGATGTACAAAATCTCGGGCGTCTGGGGCAATCATGAAGGCTCGATGCTGCTGTGGGCGCTGATCCTCGCCCTGTTCGGCGCCGCGGTCGCGATCTTCGGCGCCAACCTGCCGGACTCGCTGCGCGCGCGCGTGCTCGCCATCCAGGCCTGGATCGGCGTCGGCTTCCTCGCCTTCCTGCTGTTCACCTCCAACCCCTTCGAACGCGTCTCGCCGGCGCCGCTCGACGGCAACGGCCTCAATCCGCTGCTGCAGGACCCCGGCCTCGCCTTCCACCCGCCGCTGCTCTACCTCGGCTATGTCGGCTTCTCGGTGACCTACGCCTTCGCGATTGCCGCGCTGCTCGAAGGCCGCGTCGATGTCGCCTGGGCGCGCTGGGTGCGGCCGTGGACCCTGGCGGCCTGGTGCTTCCTGACGCTCGGCATCGCGCTCGGCAGCTGGTGGGCCTACTACATCCTCGGCTGGGGCGGCTTCTGGTTCTGGGATCCCGTCGAGAACGCCTCGCTGATGCCGTGGCTCGCCGGCACTGCGCTCCTGCACTCCGCCATCGTCGTGGAAAAGCGCGATGCGCTGAAGAGCTGGACGGTGCTGCTGGCCATCCTCGCCTTCTCGCTGTCGCTGCTCGGCACCTTCCTGGTGCGCTCGGGCGTGCTCACCTCGGTGCATGCCTTCGCCCAGGACCCGGCGCGCGGCATGTTCATCCTGGCCTTCCTGCTGCTGGTCACCGGCGGCGGCCTGGCGCTCTACGCCTGGCGGGCGCCGCAGATCGCTCATGAGAGGGGGGGCGGCGGCCTGTTCCAGGCGGTGAGCCGCGAGGGCGCGCTGATCCTGAACAACCTCCTGCTTTGCACGCTTGCGGCCACGGTGCTGCTGGGCACCCTCTACCCGCTGTTCCTCGATCTGGTGACCGGCAACAAGGTCTCGGTCGGCCCGCCGTTCTTCAACGCCACCTTCGTGCCGCTCTGCGCGCCGCTCTTTGCCGCGCTCTGCGTCGGTCCGTTCCTCGGCTGGAAGCGCGCCGAGCTGCTGCCCGCGCTGGTCCGCCTGCGGGTGGCCTTCATCGTCGCGGTGATCGCAGCGATCGTTGCCGCCGTCGCCGTCGACGGCCGCGCTACGCTGGCGGCGATCGCCTTCGGCTTCGGCGTCTGGCTGATCCTGGGCAGCGCCACGGAATTCATCGGCCGCGCGCGCCGCGGACGGTTGCGCACCATGACCCGCGCGTCGATCGGCATGACTATCGCCCATGCCTCGCTCGGCGTCATCGTACTGGGCGCGGTCGCCACGGCGGCCTGGCACCTCGAATTCATCCAGACCATGAAGCCCGGCGAGCGCGCCTCCTTCGCCGGCTTCGAGGTCACCCTGAAGAGCGTCGAGAATGTCCAGGGCCCCAACTACATCGCCGAAAGAGCGACGCTCGCCGTCAGCTCCGGCGGCCAGCCCTACACCACCATGACGCCCGAGCGCCGGCTGTTCCTGGTGCAGAAGCGTCAGGTCGCCGAGACCGCGATCCACACCAATGGCCTGCGCGACTTCTACGTGACGCTGGGCGAGGGCGATGCGGCCAACGGCTGGGTGATCCGCATGTACTACAATCCCCTGGCGCCCTGGATCTGGCTCGGCGCGGCGCTGTGCGCCTTCGGCGGCTTCGTGTCGCTGACGGACCGCCGCCTGCGCATCGGCGCGCCGAAGCGTCGGGCGGTGGCGGCGCAGGCCGCGGAATGACTCCCGACCCCCTCCGTCGGCGTAAGACGCCGACACCTCCCCCGCAGACGGGGGAGGGTCATGACTCTTCTCCTCCCCCGTCTGCGGGGGAGGTGTCGCGGTCATACCGCGACGGAGGGGGTCAACGCTCATGAATAACCGCCTCCTCTTCCTGCTGCCGTTGCTGACTCTCCTGGTCATGGCGGGGTTCTTCGGCTGGTCGCTGATGAGCGGCCGCGATCCGGCGTCGATCGGGTCGGCGATGGTCGGCCGCACCGCACCGACGCTGGCGGCACCGGCGTTGCGAGGCGGCGAGCCGGCGCTCACCGATGCCGTTATCCGCAGCGGCAAGCCGGTGTTGCTCAATTTCTTCGCGAGCTGGTGTGCTCCGTGCGTGGCCGAGCATCCGCTGCTGACGCGTCTGGCCGAACGCGACGGCGTCACCGTGGTCGGCATCGCCTGGAAGGACAAGCCCGATGCCGCGCGCGCCTGGCTGAAGAAGCTGGGCGATCCGTTCAAGGTCGCGGGCTTCGACATCGACGGCAAGCTGGCGCTCGACTGGGGTCTGTCGGGCGTGCCCGAGACCTACCTGATCGACGGCAAGGGCGTCGTGCGCCTGCACTTCCGCGGCCCGCTCACCGAGCGCGACGTGACGGATCGCATCCTGCCGCTGTTGCGGGGCGGGTCGTGAAAGATTCCGACCCCCTCCGTCGCGGTATGACCGCGACACCTCCCCCGCAGACGGGGAAGGGAAAAGACTCCTTCTCCTCCCCCGTCTGCGGGGGAGGTGTCGGCGTCTTACGCCGACGGAGGGGCTCATGGTTCTTGCTCCTGCTGGTGCTGTTCACCTTCCCAGCCCTCGCCCCCACTGCGCGGGCAGTCGAACCCTCCGAGATGCTGGCCGATCCGGCGCTCGAATCGCGCGCCCGCGACATCGGCCGCGGGTTGCGCTGCGTCGTTTGCCAGAACCAGTCGATCGACGATTCGGCGGCCGAGGTGGCGCGCGACATGCGCCGCGCGGTGCGCGAGCGGCTGACGGCCGGCGACAGCGACGACAAGGTCTTCGCCTTCATGGTCGCGCGCTATGGCGACTATGTGCTGCTGCGGCCGCCATTCAAGAACACGACGCTGCTGCTGTGGCTGGGCACGCCCCTCGTGCTGCTGGTCGCCCTGGCGGCGATCCTGCTGGGCGTCCGCCGGCGCGTCCTCCGGCCGCCGCCGCCGCTGTCGGCGGATGAGCGGGAACGCATTGCCGCTCTGTTGAAGAGAGACCCTTCGGCTCCGCCCCGGGGCGGCGGGTAACCCGCCGTGCTCGAGTTCCTCCTCGCCCTTCTCACCACCGCGACGGTCGGCGTGCTGATGATCCCGCTGTTGCGGGCGGGCGTGCAAACCACCGACCGGCTGGACAACGACCTGGCGATCTATCGCGACCAGCTCGGCGAGATCGAGCGCGAGCGCGCCGCTGGCGCCTTGCCCGAGGCCGAAGCCAGGGCAGCGCGCACCGAGATCGAGCGCCGCATCCTGGTCGCCGCCGACCGCGCCGAGAAACCCGCCGCCGCGGAGTCGCCTTCCGTCCAGCGCTTCCTGCCGCCGGCGCTCTGCCTGCTGATCCCGTTGTTTGCGTTGGGCATCTACCTGCAGATCGGCCATCCGGGCGGCGTGCCGGGAATGGTCGTCGAACGCGCTGGCTCCGCCCAGCAACCGACGCTGGCGCAGGTGCTGGCCGCCGTGCGGGCGCGTCTGGCGGAGAAGCCCGACGACCCCGAGGCTCTGTCGGCGCTGGGCGAGGCGCTGACGGCCGAGGCCGACGGCACGGTGACCTTGCCCGCCGTTGAAGCCTTCAGGAAGGCGCTGGCCCTGCAGCCCGGCGACGCCCGTGCGCTCTACTATCTCGGCCTGCACGAGGCGCAGAGCGGCGACAGCAAGGCGGCACTCGCGCGCTGGCGCGGCCTCGAAGAGCGTGCGCCGCCCGACGCGCCCTATCTCGCGATGCTGCGCGCCGAGATGGAGCGCGTGGCCAAGGCCGCCGGACTCGAGCTGCCGCCGCCGCCCCCGATGTCTGGCGCCATGCCGCAGCCCTCGAAGGAGGCCGTCGAGGCCATGTCCAGGGCCACGCCCGAGCAGCGCGAGGCCGCGATCCGCGGCATGGTCGAGGGTCTCGACGCCAAGCTGCGCGACGCTCCGGAAGATCGTGCCGGCTGGCTGCGCCTGGCCAATGCCCGCAAGGTGCTGGGCGAGAACGACAAGGCGGCCGAGGCCTTCGCCAGGGCCGATGCGCTGGCGCCCCTCGATCTGCGGACGCTGGCCGACTGGGCCGAGGCCCATGTCCGCCAGATCGCGCCCGGCGGCGCGCCGTCGCTCCAGGCCGTGGCGGTGCTCGAGCGGCTGGAGAAGGCCGAGCCGCGCAATGGGCTGGCGCTGTTCTATCTCGGCCTGGCCGCCGACGCCGCCGGCAACAAGCCCGAGGCGCTGCGGCGCTGGAAGACGCTGCTGGCGCTGCTGCCCGCCGACGCGCCGATCCGCGGCATGCTGGAGGAAAAGATCAAGGCGGCACAATGAGTCTTCGCTGGGGGCGCGCCACTGGAGTGGCGCG
>CAMDCE010000033.1 GCA_945889625.1 Asaia bogorensis
CCGATACGCCGATCCACCTTCACGCCGCTGCTGGCCGTTCGATGCTGGCGCATCTGGTGCAGATGGTGAAGGACGGCCGCGTCAAGACCGAGGACGGCCGCGCCACCATCGATTCGACCTATCGGCTTTAGGAGACCGCGACATGGACATGAAACTCTCCGGCAAGACCGTGCTGATCACCGGCGGCAGCCGCGGCATCGGCTTTGCCTGCGCCATGGCCTTCGCTTCGGAAGGCTGCGCCGTGCACATCGCCTCGCGGTCGAAGGAATCGCTTGAAGCGGCGCGGGAGAAAATTCGCGCTCGACACAATGTTCCGGTCGAGATCCATCCCGCCGATTTCTCCAAAGGCGACACGGCTCGGGCCGTCGTCAATGCCGTGGGCCACGCCGATATTCTGGTGAACAATGCCGGCGCCATCCCGCGCGGCGACATCTTCGGCATGACCGAGCCGAAATGGCGCGAGGCCTGGGATCTCAAGGTGTTCGGGTATGTCAACGCCACGCGCGCCATGCTGGAGAAGATGTACACCCGCAAGAAGGGCGCGGTCGTGAACATCATCGGTCTGGCCGGCGAGAGCTTCAACTACGACTACGTCGCCGGCACCATGGGCAATGCCGGCCTCATGGCCTTCACCCGTGCGGTCGGTTCGAAAAGCGTCGATCACGGCGTACGCGTGGTGGCGATCAATCCGCCGGCGACCCGCACCGACCGCATGCTGACCCTGCTGCGCGGTCAGGCCGAGCAGAAGTTCGGGGATCCCGAGCGCTGGCCCGAGCTCACCAAGCACATGCCGTTCGGCCGCGCCGCCGAGCCCGACGAGGTGGCCGACCTCGCGGTGTTCCTGGCCTCCGATCGTGCGAGTTACATCAGCGGCGTAGTGATGACACTCGATGGCGGCCAGGCGGCGAAGCACTAGACGCGGCCTCTCCGCCGGAGCGGTACAACGGGAATCTGAAATAGTGGCACGGGTGCTCGCCGCGGATATTTGCTATACAAGCGATGGATCTCTGATCGACCAATAGTCGGTCTGCTGAGCTGCGGCATATTCGGCACGCAGGAACTTCTGCGCTTCGCGCGCGTTTACCGCCGGAAAGGCCGGGATCATTGAAATCGTTGGTGCGTCGCGCCTTTGCGCGCGCGCAATCCGCTTCTCCCTGGGATGAAGAAGATCCCATCCGTAGCGAACTCTTCAGTGTCGAACGGTTGGAGCAGCACGCCGAAAGCCTCGCCGTCCACCAATCCGTTTCGCCACGGCAGACTTCCGGCAAGCCCCTCGCCGGCAGGCTGCGGGACAACGAGCGTGTTCTGCTCGAGTCCTATCGCGCGACCGCCCGAGCTGCCGACGAAAAGCACGCAATAACGCCCGCCGCAGAGTGGCTGCTCGACAACTATCACCTCGTCGAGCAGCAGGTGCGTGAAGTGCGCGCCGATCTGCCCCCCGGATACTACCGCGAGCTTCCGAAGCTTAGCGAAGGCCCGTTGGTCGGCTATCCGCGGGTGTTCGGGATAGCTTGGGCCTACATCGCCCATACCGATAGCCGCTTCGATCCGGAGACGCTCACGCGCTTCGTGCGCGCCTATCAAAACGTCCAGCCGTTGACCATCGGCGAACTGTGGGCCGTAGCGATCTCGCTGCGTATTGTGCTCGTGGAAAATCTGCGACGGTCGGCGCAGCGGATCATGAGTCGCCGGACGGCCCGCGAAGAAGCCGACATCGTCGCCGACCGGCTGCTAGGAGCAAACGACCTCGCTGCGGATCCGTCGGCGCTGGCGCCTTACGAAAGGGCTCCGATTCCCGAGGGCTTTGTCGTCCAGCTTGTCCAGCGACTGCGCGATCAGGATCCCAAGGCAACCCCGGCGGTCGGCTGGCTGGAAGAGCGGTTGGCGCGCGAAGGCACGACCGCCGAAGAGTTGGTGCGCCAGGAGCATCAGCTTCAGGGCGCGAACAACGTCACTGTCCGCAACATTATCACCAGCATGCGCCTGATCTCCGATGTCGATTGGGCGAAACTGTTCGAAGCGGTCAGCCCTGTCGACGACATCCTGCGAGCAGGCGGCACGTTTGCCGAGATGGATTTCGCCACCCGCAATCTCTATCGCACGGCCATCGAGCAGATCGCCCGTGGCACGCCCTTGTCGGAACCGGAAATCGCCCGGCGGGCGCTGGCAGCAGCGGCCTCGCCTACACGATCGCCGGAGTCCGATTCGCGGCAAAGCGACCCTGGCTATTGCCTGATCGGCGGCGGACGGCCCGCCTTCGAGGCTTCGTTGGACTACCGCCCGCCTGGACTGGGGCTGCGCCGCCGCCTCGTGGCGACCGGGCTCTCCGGCTACGTATTCGGCGTTGCCCTCACGGCGAGCGTCGTGCTCATTATGCCGCTACTGGTCCTGGCAGAAATCGGCTTGGTCGGCTGGCGGCTGCCGGCGATGATTCTGATCGGGTTGCTGCCGGCGATCGACGCGGCGTTGATGCTGGTCAACCGCGCCATCACCCATAGCCTCGGCGCTACGCTCTTGCCGGGCCTCGATCTGCGCGACGGCGTGCCGGCGCATTTGCGCACGGTGGTCGCCGTCCCATCACTGCTGACGAACCGCACCGGGATCGACGATCTCGTCGGGCGCCTGGAGGTTCACTATCTCTCCAACCCGGCCGGCGAGATCCACTTCGCGCTCCTGTCGGACTGGATGGATGCGGACGCAGAGTCGAAGGACGGAGATGCCGATCTTCTCGCCTTTGCCACCACCGGAATCTCCCGCCTCAATGAACGCTATCCAATGGGGGGCGGCGTCGACCGGTTTCTTCTGCTCCACCGCCGGCGCGTCTGGAACGACACGCAAGGTCGGTGGATCGGCTGGGAGCGCAAGCGTGGCAAACTCCACGAATTGAATCGCCTGTTGCGCGGTTCGAGCGAGACGACTTTTCTTGCTGTTTCGCGGCGACTGCCGACCGGTGTTCGCTATGTCGTAACGCTCGATTCCGACACGCGCCTGCCGCGCGATGCGGTGCTCCGTCTGGTGGGCAAGATGGGGCACCCGCTCAACCGGCCCCGTCTCGATCCCGTCGAGGGACGAATCGTGGAAGGCTATGGCGTCCTGCAGCCGCGCGTGACGCCATCGCTGCCGGTTGGCGACGAAGGCTCGCTGTTCCAGCGTGTCTTTTCGGGCAACAGCGGCATCGACCCCTATGCGGCGGCGGTGTCCGACGTCTATCAGGACCTGTTCGGCGAGGGCTCCTACTCTGGCAAGGGCATCTATGACATCGAGGCCTTCGAAGCTGCCCTGCACGGCCGCGTCCCGGACAGCACGATGCTCAGCCACGATCTCTTCGAGGGCGTGTTCGCCCGTTCCGGCTTGGTGTCCGACATCGAAGTCGTCGAGGAGTATCCGTCGCGTTACGATGTTGCCGCGGCGCGCCAGCACCGTTGGGCGCGCGGCGACTGGCAGCTCCTGCCGTGGATGATGGGCCTCGTGAAGGGGACTCTGGGGCGCAAGGATTTCACTGCTCTCCCGGCGCTCGGCCTGTGGAAGATGTTCGACAATCTGCGACGCACGCTGTCTGCGCCGGCGGCCCTCGTGGCCCTGCTGGTCGGATGGACGCTGCCTTTGCCTACAGCGGTCGCCTGGACCGCCTTTGTCCTGCTCGTCATCGCCCTGCCAACCGTTCTCCCAGTGTTCGCCGCGCTCATGCCACGGCGTGGCGGTGTCACGGCGCGCAGCCACCTCGGCGCCCTTGGGCAGGACATCGTGGCCGCCTTTTCCCAGACCGCGCTGCTCGTCATCTTTCTTCCCCATCAGGCCTGGCTGATGCTGGACGCGCTCTATCGCACGGTCTTCCGGCTTTTCGTCAGCCGTCGACGCCTGCTCGAGTGGATCACGGCCGCCCAGACCAAGCAGATGCTGCGGACCGACTGGATGGGCTTCTACAGCCAGATGGCCGCCAGTCTGGTCATCGCCTCGCTGGTGGCGCTGTTCGTCTGGAGCGCCGGCGCCGACGCGCTGCCGGTAGCCGCGCCGTTCATCCTGGCCTGGGCTTTCTCGCCCGCCATTGCGTGGTGGGTGAGTTTCCCGCTGGCCGATGCTGGCCGCCTCGCCATCTCATCTGCCGACGCTCGCGCCCTGCGGCTTGTTGCGCGCCGAACCTGGCGTTTCTTCGAGACGTTCGTCACCGAGACGGATCACATGCTGCCGCCCGACAATTTCCAGGAGGACCCCCGCGCGGTCGTCGCGCACCGCACCTCGCCGACCAATCTCGGCCTCTATCTCCTGTCGACGGCCAGCGCCCGGGACTTCGGCTGGATCGGCACGTTCGAGGCGGTGCATCGTCTCGAAGCGGCCCTGGCGACGATGGAAGGCATGAAGCGATTTCGCGGCCATTTTTTCAATTGGTACGACACGTCCGACCTTCGTCCCCTCGATCCGGCCTACATCTCCTCAGTCGACAGCGGCAATCTTGCCGGGCACCTGATTGCGCTGGCGGGCGCCTGTGCGGCGTGGCGCGGCCATCCCGTCAAATCACCGGAGATCATCGCCGGCGCCGCCGACAGCCTCGATCTCGCCCGCGACGCCCTGGCGGCGCTGCCCGACGATCGGCGCACGCATCTCGTGACGCCTCTCGAACTGGACCGCGAACTGAACGGGCTGGCGGCAGCCCTTCAGCAACTGTCCGATCCCTCAGGAGGCTCAGTGACCGGCGTGACGGGCCTTACGGCGCAGGCTCACCGGGTTGCCGACCTCGCGCGCACGCTTGCCAGCGAGCGCGGCGATGCCGCCAGTGCCGACATGCTGTTCTGGGTCGAGGCGACCCAGCGAACGATCGAAAGTCATGATCGCGATGTCGCCCTGACGGCAGGATCGATGGCGGCACTGGAACGCCGGCTTCAGACGATCGAGACCACCGCGCGCGCCATGGCCAATGCCATGGAGTTCGATTTCCTGCTCAACGAGGATCGTCGATTGCTGTCGATCGGCTATCTCGTCGCCGAAGATAGGCTCGATCCCAGCTGTTACGATCTGCTGGCCTCCGAAGCGCGCCTCGCGAGCTTCGTGGCGATCGCGACCGGCCACGTTCCGACCCGTCATTGGTTCAGGCTCGGCCGCTCGGTGACACCGTTGGGTCGTGCCGCGGCGTTGATTTCGTGGTCGGGCTCGATGTTCGAGTATCTGATGCCGTCGCTGGTGATGCGCGCACCGCTTGGCAGTCTGCTCGAGAAGACCAACCAGCTGATCGTCCGACGTCAGATCGACTATGCCCGGTCGCTCGGGGTTCCCTGGGGCATTTCGGAGTCGGCCTACAATGCCCGCGACAAGGAACTCACCTATCAATATTCGAACTTCGGCGTGCCGGGGCTCGGCTTCAAGCGAGGCCTGAGCGAGAACGTCGTCATTGCGCCCTACGCAACGGCACTCGCCGCCATGGTGGCACCCGCCGCGGCGATGGCCAATTTCGGCCGGCTGGCCGCGATCGGTGGCCGCGGTCGCTACGGTTACTACGAGGCGCTCGACTTCACGCCGTCGCGGCTGCCGGAAGGCCAGACCCTGTCCGTCGTGCGGGCCTACATGGCCCACCACCAGGGCATGACGATTGTCGCCATTGCCAATGCCCTGCTCGACGGCGTCATGCGCAGCCACTTCCATGCCGAACCGATCATCCAGGCGACCGAGCTTCTGCTGCAGGAGCGCACGCCGCGCGATGTCGCGGTCGCCCATCCGCGGGCCGAAGAGGTCGGTGTCAGCGCGTCGGTGGGCGACCTGGAAGGCACCGTCGTGCGACGCCTGCGCAATCCCCACGCCGCCACCCCTTCCACCCATCTCCTGTCGAATGGCCGCTATTCGGTAATGCTGACCGCGGCGGGCTCGGGCTACAGCCGATGGGGGGCGACAGCCTTGACGCGCTGGCGCGAGGACGCGACGGGCGACGATTGGGGGAGCTACGTCTTCCTGCGTGATGTCGAGAGCGATGCCGTGTGGTCTGCGACCTACCAGCCCTGTGGCACCCGGCCCGACAGCTACGATGTCATGTTTGCCGAGGATCGTGCCGAATTCGTGCGGCGCGACGGCGAGCTCACCACCACCCTCGATGTCGTCGTGTCGCCGGAGGACGATGCCGAAGTCCGGCGCGTGTCCATCGTCAACGCCGGGGCCGTGGCCAGGGACATCGAACTCACCTCCTACGCCGAGATCGTGCTGGCCACGCCGCTCGCCGATGCCGCCCACCAGGCATTCTCCAAGCTCTTCGTTCAGACCGAATACCTGTCCGCCGCCGGCGCCCTCCTGGCGACGCGTCGCCGTCGCAGCCCGGACGAGCCCGAGCTCTGGGTCGCGCACTTGGCGGTGGTCGAGGGCGAGGCGATCGGCGAACTGGAAATCGAGACTGATCGCGCCCGCTTCATCGGCCGTGGCAACGATATCACTGCTCCGGTGGCGGTGATTGACGGTCGGCGTCTGTCCGGTACGGTTGGCCCCGTTCTCGACCCTGTGTTCGCACTGCGCCGGCGTCTGCGCGTACCGGCAGGCGGTGTCGCGAGGATAGCGTTTTGGATGGTGGCCGCCGCGTCGCGTGAGGCGATCCTCGATGCCATCGACAAGCATCAGGACGCCAATGCATTCGAACGAGCAGCGACGCTTGCCTGGACGCAGGCGCAAGTTCAACTCCGCCATCTCGATGTCGCACCAGAGCAAGCAAGTCTCTTCCAGCGCCTGGCGGGATATGTCCTCTATGCCAGCCCGACGTTGCGCTCCCCGTCGGACACGATCCGTCGCGGCTTGGCACCGCCGCCGGCGTTGTGGGCCCAAGGCATATCGGGCGACGTGCCGATCGTGCTGGTGCGCATCGACGAACTTGAGGATTCGGGCATCGTCCGGGAAATGCTGCGCGCCCACGAATATTGGCGGCTGAAGGGACTGGTGGTCGATCTCGTGATCCTGAACGAGCGCGGTGCGTCCTACGTTCAGGATCTTCAGGTCGCGCTCGAAACCATGGTTCGGACCAGCCGATCGGGAACGCATCTCGGCGCCGAGAGCGGCGCGGGCGGCATCTTCGTGCTGCGCACCGATCTGATTTCCACCGAGACCCGAGCCTTGCTGCTTGCTCTCGCACGGGTGGTCCTGCTGAGCCGGCGTGGCGGCCTGGCAGACCAGCTCGACCGCAATCGGACGACGCGCGACGCGCCGCCGCCGCTCCGGCGCAAGCCGGTGACCGATGCCGGGCCCAAGATCGAGCCCCCGCCGGTCGCGGCCCTCGGCGCACTCCAGTTCTTCAATGGCCTCGGCGGATTTTCCCCCAATGACCGGGAATATGTGATCGTGCTCGGGCCCGGCCTGTCGACGCCGGCGCCGTGGATCAACGTCGTCTCCAACCCCTCGTTCGGCTTTCAGGTGGCAGCGGAGGGCGGCGGCTATACCTGGTCGCAGAACAGTCGCGACAACCAGCTTACCCCTTGGTCCAATGACCCGGTCTCGGACCGGCCCGGCGAGATCCTCTACGTGCGCGATCTTGACAGCGGCGAGCTATGGGCCCCGACGGCGCTGCCGATCCGCCACGAAACGGCCCCCTATATCGTGCGCCACGGCAGGGGATACAGCCGCTTCGAGGTCGTCGCGCACGGCATCGCGCTCGAGCTGCTGCAATACGTGCCGCTCGACGATCCGATCAAGATCTCCCGGCTTACCATCCGCAATGTCTCGGGGCGCCCTCGCCGTCTGTCGATCACCGCCTATGTCGATTGGGTGCTGGGCCTGTCGCGCGGCGCATCGGCGGCCACCGTCGTCACCGATCTCGATCCAGAGACGGGCGCGATCTTCGCGCGCAACCCGTGGAACATCCATCATGGCACCCGTGTAGCCTTCGCCGATCTCGGCGGCCGGCAGACCGGTTGGACCGGCGACCGGCGCGAGTTCATCGGCCGCAACTGCACCGCCGCCAATCCCGCGGCGCTGAGCGGCGACATCCCTTTGTCGCAGCGGGTCGGTGCCGGCCTCGACCCCTGTGCGGCGCTGCAAACCACGGTCGAACTGGCCCGCGGTGCCTCGACCGAGATCGTCTTCTTTCTCGGCCAGGCGGGCGATGCGGCCGAGGCGCGCGCGCTAATCGAGCGCTATCGGGCCAGCGATCTCGATGCCGTCCACCGCGACGTCGTCGCCTACTGGGCCGAGACCCTCGGCACCGTGCAGGTCAAGACGCCGGATCGGGCGATGGACGTCCTTCTCAATGGCTGGCTGCTCTACCAGACGCTGGCTTGCCGCTACTGGGCGCGCTCGGCCTTTTACCAGGCAAGCGGCGCCTATGGTTTCCGCGACCAGCTGCAGGACGTGCTGTCGCTCATCCTCACCAAGCCGGAATTGACCCGCGAGCACATCTTGCGCGCCGCCGGCCGGCAATTCGGCGAGGGCGACGTCCAGCATTGGTGGTTCCCGCCCGCCGGCCAGGGCGTGCGTACGCGCATCACCGATGACCGCGCCTGGCTTGGCTATGTGACTGCGCACTATGTCCGGACCACGGGCGATGCGGCGATCCTCGACGAGAAGGTACCGTTCATCGAGGGTCCGGCGGTGCGCCCGGGCGACCACGATCTCTACAATCAGCCGGGCATTTCCGACGAGACGGCATCATTGTTCGAGCACTGCGCTCGAGCGCTCGATCTCAGCCTCGCCACGGGTGCGCACGGCCTGCCGCTGATGGGCACCGGCGACTGGAACGACGGCATGAACCGTGTCGGCGAAGGGGGCCGTGGAGAGAGCGTCTGGTTGGGCTGGTTTCTGCATGCCACGCTTGTCGCGTTCATCCCGATCGCGCTCTCGCGCAACGATACGGCGCGCACCACGGCCTGGACGGCACATGTCGAGGCCTTGGGCGATGCGCTCGACCGCGACGGCTGGGACGGCGACTGGTATCGCCGCGGCTATTATGACGACGGCACGCCACTGGGCTCGGCGAGCAGCGAGGAGTGCCGCATCGATTCCATTGCCCAATCCTGGGCGGCCATATCGGGCGCCGGCGTCCCGGCACGGGCGGTGCAGGCAATGGCGGCGATGGACCGCGAACTCGTACAGCGCGGCAACCGGCTGGCGCCACTCTTCACGCCGCCCTTCGACAAGACGCCACTCGATCCCGGCTACATCAAGGGTTATCCGCCAGGCATCCGCGAGAATGGCGGCCAGTACACCCATGCCGCGGCATGGTCGATCATGGGCTTTGCCGCCCTTGGCCAAGGCGACAAGGCGACCGAGCTATTCTCCCTGATCAATCCCATCAACCACACCTCTACGCGGGCCGGCGTTCACCGCTACAAGGTTGAGCCCTATGTCGTGGCGGCCGATGTCTATTCAGCTCCGCCGCATGTCGGGCGGGGCGGTTGGACCTGGTACACGGGATCGGCCGGATGGCTCTACCGCGCCGGCATCGAGACCATCCTTGGCCTCCGCCTCGAAGGCGATCTCTTGCTGCTCGATCCCTGTATCCCCAAAGCGTGGCCGGGCTTCGAGATGACTTTGAAGTATCGTGGCGCAGTCTATGAGATCTCGGTCGGCAACCCCGGTGGCGTCAGCCACGGCGTGGTCGAGATCGAAGTCGACGGCGAGCGCCAGCTACCGACGGACGGCAAAGCGCGGATCGGGTTGCGGCAGGACGGCCGCACCCACACCATCGACGTTACGCTGGGTTAGCCGCCTATTTGTGCTTCGCGGCCACGGTGGCCTTGGCTGGATTGGTGTGCGAGGCCGCGAAGGGCGAGCTCGAGACGACGGCCTTGGTCTTGTTCTGCTTGGGCTTCTTGGTTTCTTTGTTGCTGCGACGATGCTTCTGGGACATGGGAATTCCTTCACGCCGGCCGTACCGGGACGCGGAATATCCGCGCTCCCTCCGACCCTAGGCGTTTTCCACCTATCTGTCCGATTTGTCTGGTTCCTGCCGGCCGACTTCCGGCGTTGTGATAGTGGCGGACACCGCGACGGCGCCTGTCGTTGCCACACCGGTCTTGACTGAAGCCTTGGCGCGACCGTCCGACAGGACAGGCGCGCGGCCTGCGGCAAAGACCGCGACGGAAAGCAGAAGAACACCGACCGAAGCGCTCGGCCAATAACCCCACTCGGCGCTGTATCTCCAGCAAGGGAAAGCTGCCACCCCGGCGGCAGCCAGCAGTACGGCGAGTTCAAAAATAGGCACTGGATCCTCCCCAAGCCGTTACATGAGCAACGGCCGGAGAGTGCCCAAGTTCCGCCCTTATTTGCCGCTGGAACCAGCGCTGGAACCGGTAGTTCAGGTCGACGCTCTCGTCGCTGTCGGTCATGGCCGGTACCGACAAGGGGTTTGCTCGCACAATAGCCTCAACTATCGGCGCACCGGCGGCGCGTACGGCAATCGGAAGTGCCAGGCAATGACTCCCACAGTGCAGCCTGTGTCGCGCGGCGATAGGCTGTGGCAAGACAATGACCGATTCTCTTGCGCTGGCGCGCGCCCTTCTGCATTCCGTCTTCGGCTTCAATGCTTTTCGCCCGGGGCAGGAAGAAGTCGTGCGCGCCGTGCTCGAGGGCGAGAGCGTGCTGGCGGTCATGCCGACGGGCTCGGGCAAGTCGCTGTGCTATCAGCTGCCGGCGATCGTGCGGCCCGGCCTCACCCTGGTGGTCTCGCCGCTAATCGCCTTGATGCGCGATCAGGTGCGGGCACTCAGCGCCGCCGGTGTCGCGGCGGGCAGCCTCAATTCGAGTAACGAGCCGGCCGAGAATGCGCGTGTGCTCGACCTCTTGCGCCGGCGCGAACTGCGCCTGCTCTATGTCGCGCCCGAGCGGCTGGCGCGGCCCGATACGGTCGAGATGCTGGCCGAGGCCAATGTCGCACTTATGGCGATCGACGAGGCGCACTGCGTCTCGCAATGGGGCCACGATTTCCGGCCGGAGTATCTCACCTTGGGAAATCTCGCGCGCCAGATCGGCGGGCGGCTGCAGACCATGGCGCTCACCGCTACCGCCGACGCGCCGACCCGCGGCGATATCGTCGACAAGCTGTTCGCCGCGCCGCCGCGTACCTTCGTGCGCAGTTTCGACCGGCCGAATCTGCGGCTCGCCTTCAAGCCCAAGGAGCGGTCGTCGCGCCAGGTACTGGATTTCGTGAAGGATCACACTGGCGACAGCGGCATCATCTACTGCGCTTCGCGCCGCAAGGTCGAGGAGCTGGCAACGACGCTAATCGCCGCCGGCGTCAATGCGCGGCCCTATCATGCCGGCCTCGACAAGGGTGTGCGTGACGCCAACCAGGACGCCTTCCAGCAGGAGGACGGCGTGGTGATGACCGCAACCGTCGCCTTCGGCATGGGCATCGACAAGCCCGACGTGCGCTTCGTCTGCCACGCCGACCTGCCGGCCAATGTCGAGGCCTACTACCAGGAGATCGGCCGCGCCGGCCGTGACGGGCTGGCAGCCGACACGCTGACGCTCTATGGCCTGGGCGACATGCAGCTGCGCCGGGTGCAGATCGAGCAGGGCGATTCGTCGGACGAGCGCAAGCGCATCGAACGCCAGCGCCTCGGCGCCCTGCTGGCGCTCGCCGAAGCGCCGCGCTGTCGGCGCCAGACCCTACTCGCCTATTTCGGCGAGGCGTCCAAACCCTGCGGCAATTGCGATCTCTGTATCGAGGGCGTCGAGCGGTTCGACGGCACGGTCGAGGCGCAAAAGGCGATGTCGGCCATCCTGCGCACCGGCGAACGCTTCGGCGTTGAGCATCTGATCGCGCTGCTGCGCGGCGAGCGCACCGACAACATCGCCAAGTTCAATCACGAAAGGCTGCCGACCTTCGGCGTCGGCGCCGAACGCAAGGCCGGCGAATGGCGCTCGATCTTCCGCCAGCTCTCGGCGACCGGGCTGATCGCCCAGGATCTGATGGAGCATGGCCGCTGGTGGGTGACCGACGAAGGCTGGCGGGTGCTGAAGGGCGAGGCCCGCATCGAGCTGCGCAAGGACTTGGGCGGCACGACGGCGAAGGGATCGCGCCGCGATAAGCGTGCGGCCGCCGCGTCTGCCATCGTGGGCGAAGCCGACACCGCGCTGCTCGCCGCCCTGAAGGCGCTGCGGACCAAACTGGCGCAGGCGCAGAGAGTGCCGGCCTATGTCGTCTTTTCCGACCGCACCTTGGTCGAACTCGCCACACACCGTCCGGTGAGCCCGGCCGCGATGCGCGAGATCCACGGGATCGGCGACACCAAGCTGGAGCGCTATGGTGCGGCGTTCCTCGACGTCATCCGGGCAACGGGGTAGGCGAACCGCTGTTGCGAGCCGTGCCTGCTCTCAGGATGCGGTAGCGGCCGTCTTGGATCTCCGCCGCAGTCACGATCCCCGTCCGTGCGCTGCCACCGTCGAGGCTGAGCCGGTCGCCTTCGAAGAGGTGGGGGTCGTCCAGGCCGCTGATCGCCCGGTGCTTGTCGGGTGGCGTGTGGCCATGCACGACCAGCGTGCCCTCAAATCCGCCGCGCCAGTCGAGGAAGCCGTGCGTGATCCAGGCCCAGCGTGCGTCGGTGAAGGCCGTCCAGGGCGGCGCCAGGAAGGCCTGCGGATCGGCCCGTCCATCGAGGCCGCCGTGCACGAACAGGGTGTTGCCGACCCGGAGGTGCGATCGTTGCGTCATCAGATGGCGCACGACGTCTTCTCCCAGGGCGACGACGGCCAGCGCGTAGGTGGGCGGCGCGCACGGATCGCGACAGATGGCGCGCATTTCGGCCAGCAACCTCTCCCCGCCCATGCTGTCGCTCCGCCACAATGCTTCGGCCTTCGCGGCATGAGCTTCGCCCGCGAGGGTGAGCAGCATGATCATTTCATGGTTGCCCATGACCCGGTCTATGCGGTCGACGCCCCGCGCCCTAGCATCCTCGCTCCAGAGTTTCAGCGTGCCGATATTGTCCGGTCCGCGATCGATCAGGTCGCCAAGATAGATAAGGTGTCGCTTGGCTTGTCGCTCCCGTGCCAGCGTTCCGATAGCGTCAAGCAGGGCCGCCAGTTCACGGGCGCAGCCATGTACGTCGCCGACGGCGAAGACTGTTTCGCCTGCCACGGCGAACGGCGCGGACTTCCAGGCGGAGATATCGACGGGGACGGGCATTGTGGCAAGGATAGTCCGCATCTGCTACTGATCAAGGCTGTGGCCACCCAAGATCTGGGGTTTAGTGGGCTTCGTTCTCGCGAATGAAGTCGCGCACCCGGGGCATGATCTGTTCGCGCCACTTGCGGCCGTTGAAGATGCCGTAGTGGCCGACCCGTGGCTGCTCCCAATGGACATGCCGTGCGCCGGGAATGTTGGGTGTCAGCGCATGGGCGGCCTTGGTCTGGCCGATGCCGGAAATATCGTCGAGCTCGCCTTCGACAGTCATCAGCGCCGTCTCCATGGCGCCGGGATCGATCTTGCGTCCCCGGCTGACCCAGGTGCCGCGTGGCAACATGTGTTCCTTGAACACGACCTCGATGGTCTGCAGGTAGAACTCGGCGGTGAGATCCATGACCGCGAGATATTCGTCGTAGAAGGCGCGGTGGCCGTCGGCCGAATCGTCGTCGCCTTTGATCAGGTGCTCGAACTGGCGCATGTGGGCGTTGACGTGTCGGTCGAGATTCATCGAGATGAAGCTGGTGAGCTGCAGAAAGCCCGGATAGACCCGGCGTAAAGAGCCTGGATAGGTAAACGGCACCGTCGAGATCACGTTCTGGCGGAACCACATCATCGAGTTGCGCATCGCCAGATCGTTGGGAACGGTCGGGCTCTCGCGCGTGTCGATCGGGCCACCCATCAGGGTGATCGAGCGCGGCTGGCGCGGGTCGTGCGCCTGGGCCATCAGCGAAGCGGCCGCCATCACCGGCACCGAGGGCTGGCAAACGGCGATGACATGCAGGTCGGGCCCGAGATAGCGGCAGAATTCGACGATGTAGTCGATGTAGTCGTCGAGGTCGAAATTGCCGTCGGTCAGCGGCACCTCGCGGGCATCGGTCCAGTCGGTGATGTGTACGTCGTGCTCGGGCAGCAGCGCCTCGACGGTGCCGCGCAGCAAGGTTGCGTAGTGGCCGCTCATCGGCGCCACCAGCAGGACCTTGGGATCGCGCTTCGTCGTGTCGCGACGGAAACGCAGGAGCTGGGCGAACGGCTTGCGCAGCAAGATCTCTTCGTTGACCGAGACGAGCTCATTGCCGACCGTCGTCGTCCTGAGTTCGAAGGCCGGCTTGCGGTAGTTCTGGGTGAGCCGCGCCACGATCTCCGCCCCCGCCGCCACCGATTTGCCGAACCAGGTGTCGGCCAACGGGTTGTAGGGGCTGGAATAGATCTGCTCCAACGCATTGGCCCAGACCCGCACGGGCTGGGCGAGCTGACGCTGGAATTCGTACGCGTGATAAAGCATCGGGGCGCGGATTGTACCCCTCGGCCGGGCCTTGTCACCACATTATTGCGCTGCACAAAGTCAAATGAATCAACAGCTTAGAGCAACCGCCCCACGGCCGTGGCAATGGCTTCGGCCTTGGCCTCATGGGTGAAATGGGTGACGAAGCGGCCGTTGCGGTCGAGCAAATAGACGATCGACGAATGGTCCATGAGATAGGGCCCGCCGTCCTTGCTCGGGACCTTCTGGTAGTAGACGCGATAGGCGCGGGCGACCGCGGCGATCTGCTCGGGCGTGCCGGTCAGCCCCTCGAAGGTCGGGCCGAAGTTGGTGACATAGCCTTTCAGCAGCGCCGGCGTATCGCGCTCGGGATCGACGGTGATGAACACCAGGTTGACCTTTTTTGCGGCGTCCGGACCCAGCTTCTCGATCGCCGTCTCCATCAGGAGCAGCGATGTGGGACAAACGTCGGGGCAAAAAGTGAAGCCAAAGTAGATCAGGGTCGGCTTGCCCTTGAGGCTGGCGTCGGTGACGGTGCGGCCGTTCTGGTCGATGAGCGAGAACGGGCCGCCGATGGTCGGACGATTGCCCTGGTAGGCATCCCAGCCGATCCAGCCGGCAGCGCCCAGCAGGACGACGATCCAGACGCCCAGCAGGGCCTTCATGGTGCGCGACATGGCGGCAACATGGTCTGCCCGGCATCGCTCGACAAGTCGGACGGCTGGTCGCACGGTGGTCAAGTTCTTGGGAGAGTTGATGGGTACCGACCTCGTCCAGCTTATGCACGCCGCCGACTATGCCGCCCGCCAGCACATCGCCCAGCGACGCAAGGGCGAGCGCGCCGAGCCTTACATAAATCACCTGACGGAAGTGGCAGCGCTTCTTGCCGAGGCCACCGACGGCGCCGACTCCGTGCTGCTGATGGGCGGCCTGCTGCACGACACGCTTGAGGACACCGACGCCACCTATGAGGATCTGGTGCAGCGCTTCGGGCCGGAGGTCGCTGCCTTGGTGGCGGAAGTGACCGACGACAAATCGCTGCGGAAGGAAGAGCGCAAGCGCTTGCAGGTCGAGAAGACGCCCGGCAAATCCCGACGGGCGAAACTGCTCAAGATCGCCGACAAGACCTCCAACCTGCGCAGCCTGATGGCGAGCCCGCCCAAGGGATGGACAGACGAGCGCCTGCGCGACTATGTCGTGTGGGCTGCCGAGGTCGTGCGTTCGTGCCGCGGACTCAATGAAAAACTCGAGGCCGCCTTCGATGCCGCCCACGCCGAGGCCAGCAAGCGCTTCGGCTGAGACGACGGAGAAATTGGGAGAGACGATGTTCTACGACACCATGCGCCGCGACCATGGCATGACGGTCGACCCGCTGACGGCGCTGATCGTGCCACGTCCCATAGGCTGGATCTCGACGATCGACGGACAGGGCCGAGTCAACCTGGCGCCCTACAGTTTCTACAACGCCGTCAGCGGCTCGCCGCCGATGGTCTATTTCTCGACCACCGGCACCTACGGCAACAACCCGACCAAGCACTCCCGGCGCAACGCCGAGGAAACCGGCGAGTTCGTCGTCAACATGGTGAGCGCCGAGCTTGCCAAGCAAATGAACGTCACTACCACAATGGCCGACTACGGCGTCGACGAGATGAAGTTGGCGGGTCTTGCGCCTGCGCCGTCGCGCTACGTCAAGCCGCCGCGCGTCGCCGCCTCGCCGATAGCGCTCGAGTGCAAGTACTGGAAGACGATCGAGATGCCGATCGAGGAAGGCCGCGAGGCGCAGCAGGCATCGGTGGTGTTCGGCCGGGTCGTCGGCATCCATGTCGCCGATTCGATCATCAAGGATGGCCGCATCGACACGCTGGCCTTCAAGCCGGTCGCCCGGCTGGGGTATAGCGAATACACCACGACCGAGAACGTCTGGCGCATGCCGCGCCCGGACGATCCGAGATATCAATGAGCGCGCACCACCGGCGCCACTGACCGCGCGATGCCTAGGATGCGCTTGTCGGCCATCGCCTCGCCCATCAGCATGAAGCCGACCGGCAGTTCGCTCGCGGCGTGACATGGTAGGCTGATGCTGCAGCGATCGAGGAAGTTGCCGACCGTGGTGTTGCGCAGTAGCAGCATGTTCTTCTTGGTGAAGCCCTCGGCGGTCGACACTTCGTCGAGAGTTGGCGCGGTGATGGCGCAGGTCGGCGTGATGATGGCGTCGTAGTTCGAGGTCACCGCCGACACGCGCTTCTGCAGGTCGGCGCGATGGTGAAGCAGGTCGATGTAGTCGGCGGCGCTCATCTCGGCGCCACGGCGGATGCGCGGCGCTACGAACGGGTCGTAGACGTTGCCGCGGCGGGCGATCAGCTCCTTGTGCCAGGCCCAGGCCTCGGATGCCGCGAAACCGCCCTTGGCGTTGATGGCGGGCAGTTCGTTGAGTTGCGGCAGGTCGATCTGCTCGATCTTGACGCCCTTGGCTGCGAGCGCTGTGCAGGCCCGCTCGAAGGCCTTGGCGACGACAGAGTCGAGTTCGTCCATCATGAAATGCCTGGGGATGGCGAAGCGCAGGCCGGCGAGCGCTACCGCGTCGGGCACCAGGATCGGCTCGCCGGAGAACACCGCATCGACGATGGCACAGCATTCGACGGAGTTGGCGAGCGGGCCGATGGAATCGAGTGAGCTCGAGAGCGGCACCACGCCGTCGATCGGCACCCGCCGCGCCGTCGGCTTGAAGCCGGTGATGCCGCAGACGGCGGCCGGGATGCGCACCGAGCCGCCGGTGTCGGTGCCGAGCGCTGCCACCGCCATCTGGTCGGCGACTGACACGGCGGCACCGGACGATGAGCCGCCGGGCACTCTGCTGCGGTCGGCCGGATTGCCAGGTGTGCCGTAATGCGGGTTGAAGCCGACACCGGAGAAGGCGAACTCGCTCATGTTGGTGCTGCCAACGATCACCGCGCCGGCCGCGCGGAGGCGGGCGACGACCGGGGCATCCGCTTTGGCGGGCGGCGCATCGTCGAGCGCCTTGGAGCCGGCCAGTGTCGTCTCGCCCGCCACGTTGCAGAGATTCTTGATCGAGACCGGAAGTCCGGCGAGCGGCGAGGCGACGATGCCCGCCTTGCGCAAGCCGTCGCTGGCGTCTGCGGCGGCCAGCGCCTGGTCCTTCCAGACCTTGATGAAGGCCCGCTTGCCTTCACCTTTGGGGTTGCCGATGCGAGCGAGAGCGGCTTCGGTGAGCTTGCGCGAGGTGGTGCGCCCGATGGCCAGGTCCGCCGCGAGCTGCAGGATCGTCGGGTTCGCCATTTCGCTCCTACTTGCCGCGGTTCTTCACCAGATCGTCGACCACGGCGGGGTCGGCGAGCGTCGAGGTATCGCCGAGATTGCTGAAATCGTTCTCGGCGATCTTGCGCAGGATGCGGCGCATGATCTTGCCCGAGCGCGTTTTGGGCAGGCCCGGCGCCCACTGGATGACGTCGGGCGTGGCGATCGGGCCGATCACCTTGCGCACGCCGGCGACCAGCTCCTTGCGCAGATCGTCGGAGGCCGCCTGTCCGGCCTTCAGGGTGACGTAGGCATAAATACCCTGACCCTTGATGTCGTGCGGGAAGCCGACAACGGCGGCCTCAGCTACCTTGGTGTTGCTGACCAATGCGCTTTCGACCTCGGCGGTGCCGATGCGATGGCCCGAGACGTTGATCACGTCGTCGACGCGGCCGGTGATCCAGTAGTAGCCGTCGGCGTCGCGGCGCGCGCCGTCGCCGGTGAAGTACTTGCCGGGATAGGTCTTGAAGTAAGTCTCGATGAAGCGCGGATGGTCGCCGTAGACCGTGCGCATCTGGCCGGGCCAGGAATTGACCAGGCAAAGATTGCCGCTGCAGGCGCCCTGCAGCTCCTTGCCCTCGGCGTCGACCATGACGGGCGTAACGCCGAAGAACGGCTTGGTCGCCGAGCCGGGCTTCAGGGCCGTCGCGCCGGGCAGCGGCGTGATCAGAATGCCGCCGGTCTCGGTCTGCCACCAGGTGTCGACGATCGGGCAACGGTGATCGCCCACGACACGGTGGTACCACAGCCACGCCTCGGGATTTATCGGCTCGCCGACCGAACCCAGCAATCTGAGACTCTTTCGCGTCGTCTTCTTCACCGGCGCCTCGCCTTCGCGCATCAGAGCGCGGATGGCGGTGGGCGCGGTGTAGAAGATGTTGACCTGGTGCTTGTCGATCACCTGCCAGAAACGGCTGGCGTCGGGATAGTTCGGCACGCCCTCGAACATCAGCGTGGTCGCACCATTGGCGAGCGGCCCGTAGAGGATGTAGCTGTGGCCGGTCACCCAGCCCACATCCGCGGTGCACCAGTAGATGTCGCCGTCATGGTAGTCGAAGACGTACTGGTGCGTCATCGAGGCGAAGACGATGTAGCCGCCCGTCGTGTGCAGCACGCCCTTGGGCTTGCCGGTCGAGCCCGACGTATAGAGGATGAACAGCGGATCTTCCGCGCCCATCGGCTCGGGTTTGCACTCGGCGGCGACCTTTAGCTTGATCTCGTGCCACCACACGTCGCGGCTGGCGTCCCAGTCCACCTTGCCGCCGGTATGCTTGACGACGAGCACTTTCTTCACGCCCGGTGCCTTCTTGATCGCCTCGTCGGTATTGACCTTGAGCGGCACCGGCTTGCCGCCGCGCAGGCCCTCGTCGGCGGTGATGACGACGGTGCTCTCGCAATCGACGATGCGGTTGGCCAGGCTGTCGGGCGAGAAACCACCGAATACCACGGAATGAACCGCACCGATGCGCGCACACGCCAGCATCGCGTAGGCAGCCTCGGGGATCATCGGCAGGTAGATCGTGACCCGATCGCCTTTTTTGACGCCGATCTCCTTCAGCGCGTTGGCCATGCGGCTCACCTCGCCGTGCAGCTCGCGATAAGTGATCATCTTCGACTTCGCCGGATCGTCGCCTTCCCAGATGATCGCAACCTGATCGGCGCGTTTGGCGAGGTGGCGGTCGATGCAGTTGGCCGAGACGTTCAGCACGCCGTCATGGAACCAGCGGATGCGGACATTGCCGGTGTAGTCGACGTCGCGCACGGCGTTGGCGCTGAAAGGCTTGATCCAGTCGACCCGCTTGCCGTGCTCGGCCCAGAATTTGACCGGGTCCTTGATCGAAGCCTCGTACATCGACTTGTACTTGGCTTCGTCGACATAGGCGCGCTTGGCCCAGTCCGGGCTGACGGCGATCACCTCATCGGTCATGGCGTTTCTCCCACTTGCCTTATTGGCGCGAATTGCCTGCGTTTTAGCGCGCCGTCGCGGGGCTCGGCAATTCGACTTTGGGCGCGGTCGCGAGGCGTGCCCAGGCGATCGCTCCGAACAACAGAACAACCAGCGGCATTATCGGCAGATCGAGCCGGTTCAGGATCATGCCAAAGGTCGGGATCAGCCACAGCGCAAGGTAGACCAGTCGCTCCAGCGGATAGAAACCCTCGACCGCACCGCGACGGAACAGCGCCACAGCGGCAGGCATCAGCAGCAAGAGGTCGTAGTTCAGCGTATAGGGCGACACCAAGAAGGTAGCGGTGACCAGCACGGCGGTGCGCACATCGCTCGTGCCCTGACGGCGGAAGGCGAACCACACCGCGGCAATGGCCAGGGCCGCGCCTGCGAGCTGGATGGCGCCAGCCATCGCCGGCGGCAGGCCAAGGATGCGGGCGGCGGCGAGCAGGGTCGTCATGTGCATGAAGATGCGCTCGAACATCTCGTTCACCACGCGCGCCGATCCCGCCTCGCGCGCGGCCTCGAAGAAGGCGAGCCAGAAGCCGGGCCCAAACACCGCGAGACTTGCCAGCGACAGCACCGCGACCGTGGCGATCATCCAGGCGAGCGCGCGCCACTGCCGGGCGGCGAGCAGTGCCAGGGGCACCAGCACCCAGATCTGCGGCTTGTAGGCGAGCAGCCCGAGCAGGATGCCGGCTGCTGCCGGCGAGCGGTCGAGCAGCCGCAGGCCGCCATAGAGCAGAGCCACGCTGAGGAAGGTGTTCTGGCCGGCCAGCACGACCCAGACGGCGGCGGGCGAGGTGATGACGGCGAGCCAGCCCCAGGTGTCGCGTCGGCCTTCGAATGCCGACGCCAGCGCCGCGGTTGCCACCATGAAGGCGCCGTAGGTCTTGGCCACTCCAAGAAGGCCGAACGGCAGCAGCATCAGGAGCCACACCGGCGGATAGAAGAAGGGACGGAAATGCACCTCGCCCGGGAAGCGATCGCTGTAGATCGCGTTCTGGAAGGCGGTGAAAGCGTCGATGTCGTAGACCAGCGCCAGCTTGCCCTCGAACCAGGCGCGCACCGCGGCATGGAAGACCAGGAAGTCGGGGAACAGCACGGCCAGCGACGGCCCGATCAGCGGCCCGTCCGACAGTATGAAGAGAACGTAGAGAGAGTCGTAAAGACCGATCGCGCCGCAGAAGCCGGCGGCAACGAGGAGATCGATCCGTCTTGACCTCATTCCGTGAACCAGGTGACGAAGTCCTGCAGCGGCGCCCGTTCGGTGATCAGGTTGTTGGGCACGGCGTCGGGATCGGCATGGCCGAGTGCGAGGCCGCAGATCACAACCTGGTCTTCGGGAATCTTGAGTTCGCGACGCACGACGTGCTGGTAACGGCTGAAGGCCGCCTGCGGGCAGGTGTGCAGGCCCTTCTCGCGGGCCAGCAGCATCAGTTGATCGAGGAAGATGCCGCAGTCGATCCACTGGCCGTTGCCCATGCGGCGTTCGACGCACAGGATCATGCCGACCGGGGCGTCGAAGAAATCGTAGTTCTTGCGGAACTGCTTCAGCATGCCGGCGGCATCGCCGCGCGGCACGCCGAGCAGGGTGTAGAGCTGCTTGCCGACCAGCTTGCGGCGGCCGTCATAGACCGGGGTGAATTCCTTGGGATAGACGTTGTATTCGGCGCCGGGGCCTGAATCGCCGTCATCCATCGCCTTGAGGATGGCCGCCGACAGCCGCTGACGCGCCTTGCCTGTCGTGACGTAGAGCTTCCACGGCTGCAGGTTGCCGTTGGAAGCGGCGCGCGTGGCGGTGCTGACAATCCATTCGATGTCCGCCTTGGGGACGGGGTCCGGCTTGAAGACCCGCATGGAATGACGGGAATTGATGGCTTCCGAAACGCGCATACGCTGTTAGCTCCGGTTGAGGTGACGACGCAGGAAGTCGAACAGCTTACGCCGCGCGGCGGCGTTCTGCTGCTCGGAGAAGAAGTGCGTACCGCCTGGCACAATGAAGGTCTCGACTTCCTTGCCGTGGCTCTTGAGCGCTTCGGCCATGGCGACGGTCTGGTCGACGGAGACGTTCTCGTCGCGATCGCCGTGAATCAACAGTACCGGGACGTCGATCTGCGCCACTCGCAGGATCGGCGAACGGACCGGCAGACCCTCGGGCCCGCAGAGATCGTCGAGATAATCGCGAATGAACGGATTGGCCTCGCGCCATCGCGCCAGATCGGTCGGCGCGAAATAAGAGGCGACAGCACGGATTGGCGGCTTGTGGGCAGCCGTCAGCAGCGCGACCTGGCCACCCATAGACGCCCCGACCAGGCCGATCCGCTCGCGATCGACCAGCGGCCGCTTGGCAAGCCAGTCGATCGCCGCCAGCACGTCGAGCGGCTGGCGCAGGCCCTGATCGCTCTCGCCCTCCGAGCCCAGCCAACCGCGCAGCGACAAGGCAAGCACGACGTAGCCGTTGGCCGAGGTGAGGCGCGCCGGCCCCGCGAGATTGTAGGCGTGACCCGCGAAGCCGTGCAGCAGGACCACCGCCGGATAAGGCGGCTTGCCGGTCTGCGGTTTGAAGAAGTAGCCGCCCAGCGTCACGCCGTGGCCCGGCACACGCACCGGCTCGGCATCGGCTATGTCGGGCAGGTCGTCCCAGCGATGCACCACCTCGATCGGCACGCCGTCGGGATCGCGGAAGCCCACCGAGTAGTAGCCTGGGGCGAAGTAATCGAGTTCCTTCGGCGGCTGCAGGATCTCGGCGCCGGCATCGCGCAGTTCAGCATAGACCTGGTCGACCTGGGCGCGGCTTTCGGCCGAGACGGCAAGCCACAGTGCACCTGGTCCGTGCGTGGTGCCGTCCTTGGTCTGGCGCATGACGAAATGATCGTAGCCGCGCGACCACATCACCCGGTCGGGGCTCGCCCACACGCGGTGGAAGCCCAGCATCGGCAGCCAGAGGCGATGGAACGCGATGGAGCGCGCAAGGTCGCTCACTTCGATCGCAGCGCCTGCGAAGGACGAACGTGGACGCATTACTCCTCGGGCAGGCCGAGCGCGCGCAGCTCGTCGCACCGCAGATGCTGTTCGCCGGCGAGGAAAAACTCGTCGAGCTGCGGCGGCGCGATTTTGGTGCTGCTCAGCATCGCGTGCGCCTGGCCACGATGATGGATCTGGTGCTGGAAGAGATGGGCCAGCACTCCCGCCACGGTGGTGGGTGGCGGCTTGCGGTTGGGCCGCGGCAGGACGCAATCCTGCGCCAGCGTGTCGTCGGTCTGGCGCTCGCAGAAGGCGATCAGCCGCTTGTCGCTCGTCGTCTGCGCCAGGCGCATCGAGTGCGCGTCGGGAAAGTCCGGGTCGGGAAGGCTGTAGTGGCGCAGCGCATCGAGGCCTTCGAGCGCATCGATGTAATAGAAGTCGACGACGAAAATGTGGTTGAACGTGGTGCGCAGTGAGGGAAAGAAGCTGGTGCGCGTGGCGGCGTACTCGTTCGGCGTCAACGCCTCGCAAGCCGTCAGCAGGCGATGATTGGACCAGGCGTTGTTGCGCGCCATGGCGACGAGATGGCCGGCCAGTCCCGTCGCCATCGTACGATGTCCGTCGACCTACGCCGCTTGCGCCAGGTTGCGCAGCACGTAGTGCAGCACGCCGCCGTTCTTGAAGTACTCGACCTCCTCGGCGGTATCGATGCGGCAGGTCAGGATGATCTTCTCGCTGGTGCCGTCGCGGCGGTGGATGGTGAGCGGCACGTCCATGCCGACCCTCAGTCCGCCTTCGATGCCGCCGACGTCGAACGTCTCGTGGCCGGTGAGGTTCAGCGTCTTGCGCGTCATGCCGTCCTTGAACTGCAGCGGCAGCACGCCCATGCCGACTAGGTTGGAGCGGTGGATGCGCTCGAAGGTCTCGCACACCACGGCCTTCACGCCCAACAGGTTCACGCCCTTGGCTGCCCAGTCGCGCGAGCTGCCGGTTCCGTATTCCTTGCCGGCGATCAGGATCTGGGGCGTGTGCTCCTTCTTGTAACGCATCGCCACGTCGTAGATCGGCACCGGCTCGTCGGAGCGGTAGTCGTGCGTGAAGCCGCCCTCGACGCCCGGCACCATCTCGTTCTTGAGCCGGATGTTGGCGAAGGTGCCACGCATCATCACCTCGTGATTGCCGCGCCGCGTGCCGTACTGGTTGAATTCCCTGGGCTCGACGCCGTGATCGAGCAGATAGGCGCCGGCCGGACTGTCCTTCTTGATGGAGCCGGCGGGCGAGATGTGGTCGGTGGTGATCGAATCGCCGAACTGGCCGAGCGGACGGGCGCCGGCGATGTCGGAGATCTTGCCCGGCACCTTGCCCATGCCGTCGAAGTAGGGCGGGTTGCGCACGTAGGTCGACTTGTCGTTCCAAGCATAGGTCAGGGTGGGCTTGACCTTGATGCTGCGCCAGAATTTGTCGCCCTTGAAGACGTCGGCGTAGCGCTTCTTGAACGCCTTGGCGGTGACGAACTTGTCGACGAGCTTCGAGACCTCCTTGTTGGAGGGCCAGAGATCCTTCAGGTACACCGGCTTGCCACCCTTGCCGATGCCGATCGGATCCTTGGTGATGTCGATCTTCATCGAGCCAGCCAAGGCATAGATCACCACCAGCATCGGCGAGGCGAGGTAGTTGGCGCGGGTCAAGGGATTGACGCGACCTTCGAAGTTTCGGTTGCCCGACAGCACGGCGCAGACTACCAGATCGCCGTCGCCGATTGCCTTTGTGACGGGCTCGCGCAGCGGCCCGGAGTTGCCGATGCACGAGGTGCAGCCGTAGCCCACCAGGTTGTAGCCGATCTTGTTGAGGTCCTTCTGCAGGCCCGACGCTTCGAGATACTCGGTCACGACCTGCGAGCCCGGCGCCAGCGACGTCTTGACCCACGGCTTGACCTTGAGGCCGTGCTTGACTGCGTTGCGCGCGATCAGGCCGGCGCCCAGCATGACGTAGGGGTTCGAGGTGTTGGTGCAGGAGGTGATGGCGGCAATCACCACGTCGCCGTGGCCGAGATCGTAGTCGGTGCCGTCGCACTTGATCCTCTTGCCGGTATCCTTGCGGTCGAACTCCTTTTCCATATTGGCGACGAACTGCGGGCTCGCCTGGGAGAGCGGTACGCGATCCTGCGGGCGCTTCGGTCCGGCGAGGCTGGGCTCGACGTCTCCGAGATCGAGGCTGAGCGTGTCGGTGAAGACCAGCTCGGGCGTTTTCTTGGAACGCCACAGGCCCTGCTTCTTGGCATAGGCCTCGACAAGCTTTGCGGCCCGATTGGTGGTCTTGAGGTAGCCCAGTGTCACGCTGTCGATCGGGAAGAAGCCGCAGGTCGCGCCGTACTCCGGCGACATGTTGGCGACTGTGGCGCGGTTGGCGAGCGGCATCTCGTCGAGGCCTTCGCCGTAGAATTCGACGAACTTGTTGACCACGCCCTTCTTCCGCAGCATCTGCGTGACCGTCAGCACCAGGTCGGTCGCGGTCGCGCCCTCGGGCAGCTTGCCGGTGAGCTTGAAGCCGACAACGTCGGGAATCACCATCGGCTGCGGCTGGCCGAGCATGGCGGCCTCGGCCTCGATGCCGCCGACGCCCCAACCCAGCACCGCGAGGCCGTTCACCATGGTGGTGTGGCTGTCGGTGCCGACCAGCGTGTCGGGATAGAGCGTCGTCTCCTTGCCATTCTTTTGCTGGAACACAACCTGCGAGAGGTATTCCAGGTTCACCTGATGGCAAATTCCGGTGCCCGGCGGCACGACGCGGAAATTGTCGAACGCCATCGCGCCCCAACGCAGAAACTGATAGCGCTCGAGGTTGCGCTCGTATTCGAGCTTCACATTGGCGCCGAAGGCGGCGGTGTTGCCGAAATTGTCGACGATCACCGAATGGTCGATGACGAGATCGACCGGCACCAGCGGATTGATCTTCTTGGCGTCGCCGCCCAGCGGGCCCATGGCATCGCGCATGGCGGCGAGGTCGACCACCGCCGGCACACCTGTGAAGTCCTGCATCAAGACGCGCGCCGGACGGAAGTTGATTTCCTTGGCCGACTTGCCGCCGTTCTTGATCCAGTCGGCGAAGGCTGAGATGTCGGCTTTCTTGACCGTGGTGCCGTCTTCGTGACGGACCAAATTTTCCAAAAGAATGCGCAGCGAGAACGGCAAGCGGGAGAGGTCGCCGATTTCCTTTTCGACCGCCTTCAGGCTGAAGTAGGTGTAGCTCTTCCCACCCACCCTCAGCGTTTTGCGGGCCTTGAAGCTGTTGGGATGGGCGGCGGCCATTGTTGGTACTCCTCGAGGCGGTCTGTGCGGAATGGGTGGCAAAATAGGGGCCCTGACCGGTCGAGGCAATCGGCGGATGCGAGCCGATGAGCGGTGTGCCAAAGTGCACGGATGCAACGCGAAATTCTGGGATTTTTCAGGGCTTTTGCGGTCCTTTTGGCGCTCTCCGGCGGCGCCTCGGCTCAGATACAAGGCGGTGCCGATTGGGATCCCTCGTCACGGCAATTCGGCGGGTCGGCCGGCGCCCCGGCGGCCGCGCGTAACGCCCCACTGGAAGCGTTGAACAAGATTTTGTCGGCTTCGCAGCTGCCTGCCCTCGATCGCTCGGTCTATCTCAGCATCCGCGCCTTCCAGCTGAGCCGGCTGGGCCGCGAGGCCGACAGCCATAAGGACATTGTCGAAATGGGCAAACTCTTGCCCAACGCCTGGCAAGTCGTGATGTCGAGCACGGTACCCGAACTGGCCGGCGGCGGCGACCGGGCGGCGGCCTTGCGTACGCTCGATTACGGCCTGCAGCGCAAGCCGGGCGATCCCTGGCTGGTGATCGCCCAGGCGCAGGTTCACATGCAGATCGGAGATTTTGCGCGCGCGCTCGGCATGCTCGATGGCGCAATCGCCGCCGCCGCCGGCTCGGCGGATCGACGCTCGGCGCTGTACTGGCGGGGGCATGCCAATTTCAATCTCGGCAACTTCGCCCAGGCCGCTGACGATTTTGACGGCTCGCTGGTCGGCCGCACCAACTTGAAGTCGCGGCTGGCGCCGATCCTGTGGCGCTATGCTTCCCAGGTGCGCGCCCGGCGCGACGCCCGTGCGGTTCTGGTCAAGGACATCGGCAACGAGAACCTCTACGAGTGGCCCGGCCCGATCGCCAAGTTCCTGCTCGGCCAGCTTCCGGCCGGCGAGCTCGAAGTCGCGGCTGAGTCGGACGAGACCGCCAAGCGCAGCAACGGCAAGTGCCCGGCGGCGTTTTTCGTCGCCATGGATGCCGTCCGCCGCGGCGACAAGCGGCGTGCGCGCGAGCAGCTCCAGCTGGCGCAGGCGCGCTGCCCGACCGTGTCCGAACTCAATTGGGCGGCGTCGAGCGAACTGAAGCGCCTGTAGCCTTCAGCCGGCGTCCCTCAACCGCTCAGCGCCAACGGCGCCACGAAGCGGGCGATCTCCGACAGGACATAGACGGGTTGCTGCAGGTGCGGACTGTGACCGCAATCCGGCACCAGTCGCGTCTCGCAGTAGCCGCCGACCTTGCCGGCGATGATGCCGAGCTGGCGCTCGCTGCCATACTCGTCGTCCTCGCCTTGGATGGCCTGCACCGGCACGACGACGCCGGGCAGGCGGTCCTGGGCGTTCATCGGCTCGAAACCAGGCGCCACCCAGGCGTCGGACCACAAGTGAAAGGCGCGGTCGACATTGTCACCGTGATATTTCTGCAGGCGCTGGCGCAGTTCGCCCGCGGCGTAGGCTTCGCGCGCCTTGACGATGCTTTGCACGCAGATCGCTTCGTTGATGGCGTGAGCGGCGAGGGTCACCACGGCGCGCAGCGGCTCGGGATCCGATGCAGCGTAGTTGAGCGCGATGGTACCGCCGTCGCTGTGGCCGATCAGGACACAATCATCGATGCCGGTCGCCGCCAGCAGGTGCGGCAGCACCTCGTCGGCCTCAATTTCCATGTAGCGGACGCCGGGATCACGGGGCCATGGGCTGGATTGGCCGTAGCTCGTGCGATCGTAGACCAAGCCGGCGCACAGCGTGGCATCGCAAAGCCGCTGTGGGAAGTCGCGCCACATCTCGATGCAGCCCAGCCCCTCATGCAGGAAGACCAACACCGTGCGCTCCAGCCCGTCGCTGCGCTGCGGCGCCAGCCGACGCACGCGCAGGATACGGTCGCCAAGGTCGATGCGGTCGTCGCCGGGAGTTCCTAGAGTCACGCCTCGGGTGTAGCCGGGACGCGCCGTCGTGAGAAGGTGCCGATGGCGGCAGCATCACCGTCGAAATCCAGCCGACCGGCGAGGCTGTCTTCACCTTGCGCTTGCGACCCGTGGCTGACTTGACCGCTCCGAACTAGCTGTGGCTAGGTGCCATTCGGCACCGCCTTACGAAACAAAGACGGGCAAACGAGGAGCCGGCATACCGGCTGCAAGGGAGTGTGAGGCAGGGATGACGACAGGGACGCCGGGCGGGGGAACGCCAGCCAGCGCTGCGGGGACTCGGGATACCTTTCCCAAGCTTCTGGCGGAGCTTGCCCGCACGCGTCCTGCTGCGCCCGCCTATCGGGAAAAGGAATACGGCATCTGGCAGACCTATGACTGGCGCCATGTTGCCGAGCAGGTCCGGCTGCTGGCGGCGGGCCTCGCTGATCTCGGCTTCCGCCGTGCCGACCGGCTGATCGTGATCGGCGACAATCGCCCGCGCCTCTACTGGTCGATGTGCGCGGCGCAGTCGCTGGGCGGCGTGCCGGTGCCGGTCTACCAGGACTCGGTGACCGAGGAGCTGGCCTACGTCGTCGAACATGCCGGCGCGCGTTTTGCCATCGCCGAGAACCAGGAGCAGGTCGACAAGCTGCTCGAGATCCAGAAGACGGTGCGCTCTCTGGAGGTCGTGATCTTCGTCGATCCGCGCGGCATGCGGCATTACGAGACTCTGCAGTCCTACGCCGGGGTGCAGGAGCGTGGGGCGCGGCGACTGGCAGCCGCGCCGCAGATGATTTCAGACGAAGTCGCCAAGGGCAGCGGCGCCGACGAGGCCATCATGCTCTACACCTCAGGCACCACGGGGCGTCCCAAGGGCGCGGTGCTGAGCTACGACAATCTCGTGTGGGCGGCGACGGCCGGCGCCGAGTACGACGGGCTCAAGGCCGGCGACGAACTGCTGTCCTATCTGCCGATGGCCTGGGTGGGCGATCACATCTTCTCCTATGCCCAGGGCTACGTCGTCGGGCTGGTGGTCAATTGCCCCGAGTCGGCCGCCACCGTGATGACCGACCTGCGCGAAATCGGTCCGACTTATTACTTCGCGCCGCCGCGCGTGCTCGAGAACCTGATCACCCAGGTGACGATCCGCATGGAGGATGCGGGCCTCATCAAGCGCCGGCTCTTCCAGTATTTCATGACCCTGGCGCGCCGCGCCGGTCCGGCGCTGCTCGACGGCCGGCCGGTGTCGCTTCTCGACCGGTTGCTCTATCGGCTGGGCAACCTGCTGGTCTACGGGCCGCTCAAGAACACGCTGGGCATGAGCCGGGTACGGGTGGCCTACACGGCCGGCGAGGCGGTGGGGCCGGAGATCTTCAATTTCTACCGGGCGCTTGGCGTCAACATGAAGCAGCTCTACGGCCAGACCGAGGCCTCGGTGTTCGTCACCATCCATCCCAACGGCGAAGTCTACCCCGACACGGTGGGCAAGCCGGTGTCGAAGGTGGAGCTCAAGATCGACGAATCGGGCGAGGTGCTCTACCGCAGTCCCGGCGTGTTCAAGGAGTATTTCAAGAACGCCCAGGCGACCAACGACACCAAGACCGCCGACGGCTGGGTGCATACCGGAGATGCTGGCTACCTCGACGAGCGCGGGCATCTGCGCATCATCGACCGCGCCAAGGACGTCGGGAAGCTGAACGACGGCACGCTGTTTGCGCCGAAATTCATCGAGAACAAGCTGAAGTTCTTTCCGCACATCAACGAGGCGGTGGCGTTCGGCAACGGCCGCGACTATGTCGCCGCCTTCGTCAATATCGACATGCCGGCGGTTGGTGACTGGGCCGAGCGGCGCAACATCGCCTATGCGAGCTACCAGGAACTGGCCGGCCGGCCGGAGGTCTACGACCTGGTGCAAAGCGAGATCGAGCGGGTCAACCGCGACCTCGCCGGCGATCCGCGCATGTCGGGCGCCCAGATCCGCCGTTTCCTGATCCTGCACAAGGCGCTCGAGGCGGACGACGGCGAACTCACGCGCACCAACAAGGTGCGCCGCAGCTTTATCGGCGAGCGCTACAGGCAATTGGTCGACGCGCTCTACGACGGCTCGAAGAGCACTTACATCAAGGTCGACCTGACCTTCGAGGATGGCCGCAAGGGCACCATCGAGGGCACCGTGCAGATCCGCGATCTCGCGCCGCAGCCGGCGCCTGCGTTCAAGAAGGCGAGCTGAGGCGCGATGGCTGGCAGGCTTCGCTCTTTTCCCGACGTGCTGCTGGCGGTCGAGAAGGTCAGCCTGTCGTTCGGCGGCGTGAAGGCACTCACCGACATCAGCTTCGACATCGCCAAGGGCGAGATCCGCGCCATCATCGGCCCCAACGGCGCCGGCAAGTCGTCGATGCTGAACTGCATCAACGGCTTCTATCACCCGCAGCAGGGTACCATCACCTACAAGGGTGTCACGCGCAGCCAGATGCGGCCGCATGAGGCGGCCGAGCAGGGCATCGCCCGCACCTTCCAGAACATCGCGCTGTTTCGCGGCATGTCGACCCTCGACAACATCATGACCGGCCGCAACCTGCGCATGAAGACCGGTCTGTTCTGGCAGGCCCTGCATGTCGGACCCGCACAGCGCGAGGAGATCGAGCACCGCCGGGCTGTCGAGCGCATCATCGATTTTCTGGAGATCCAGCACATCCGCAAGGCGCCGGTCGGCCAGCTGCCCTACGGCCTGCAGAAGCGGGTCGAGCTCGGCCGGGCGCTCGCCGCCGAACCCGAGCTGCTGCTGCTCGACGAGCCGATGGCCGGCATGAACCTCGAGGAGAAGCAGGACATGTGCCGCTTCATCCTCGACGTGAACGACGAGTTCGGCACCACGATCTGCCTGATCGAGCACGACATGGGCGTGGTCATGGACATCTCCGACCGTGTCGTCGTCCTGGACTACGGCAAGAAGATCGGCGACGGCGTGCCCGGCGAGGTCAGGTCCAACCAGGCGGTGGTCGACGCCTATCTCGGCGTTAGCCACTGAGGGCATGCAGATGCTGGGTCCCTTCCTCGAAACCCTGCTCGGCGGCCTGCTGACCGGCGTGCTCTATTCGCTGGTGGCGCTGGGCTTCGTGCTGATCTTCAAGGCCTCGGGCGTGTTCAACTTCGCTCAAGGCGCCATGGTGCTGTTCGCCGCGCTCACGATGGCGCGGCTGTCTGGCGAGATCGACGGCAAGGAGGTGCATCTTGCCAACTTCGTCGTGGCGGCAGCGATCCTCGGCATCGCGCTGGCGCTGATCGCCTGGTACGCCTGGCGCGAGTACGTGGCGCGTGGCGCAGGGTCGGGCGAGCGGCGCAAGCTCCAGATGCTGGCGGCCGTGGGCGCGCTGGCCGGCGGATGCGCCGCCTTTGCCTACGGCAAGGGCGCCTGGCCGATTTGGCTCGCCATCGCCGCCACCGCGGCGATCATGGGCCTGCTCGCCTACGCCATCGAGCGGCTGGTGCTGCGCCATCTCGTCAATCAGGAGGGCATCATCCTGTTCATGGCGACGCTCGGCATCGCCTACTTCCTCGACGGCTTCGGCCAGACGCTGTGGGGCAGCGACGTCTACAATATCAATCTCGGCCTGCCCAAGGACCCGATCTTCCTGTTCGAGGGCGCCTTCCCCGGCGGCCTGCTGGTCGATCCGGCCGATCTCGTGGCCGCAGCGATCGCAGCCCTTCTGGTCGCCGTGCTCGCCGTCTTCTTCCAGAAAACCCGGGTCGGCCGGGCGTTGCGTGCGGTTGCCGACGACCATGCCGCCGCCCAGTCGGTCGGCATCCCGCTCAACACGATCTGGCTGATCGTGTGGACGGTGTCGGGCCTGGTGGCGCTCGTCGCCGGGCTGATCTGGGGCGCCAAGCTCGGCGTGCAGTTCTCGATCTCGCTGATTGCACTTAAGGCGCTGCCGGTGCTGATCCTGGGCGGCTTCACTTCGGTGCCCGGCGCCATCGTCGGCGGCCTGATCATCGGCGCCGGCGAGAAGCTCTCCGAAGTGTTCCTGGCGCCCATCCTCATCAAGGCGTTCGACCTGGCTGGCGGCGGCATCGAGAACTGGTTCGCCTACGTGCTGGCGCTGGTCTTCCTGCTGTTCAGGCCGCAGGGCCTGTTCGGCGAACGCATCATCGAGCGGGTGTAGCCGATGCTTTACCGCGAGGCCGGCCAGTTCAAGACCAGCTATGTCGCCGACCAGCAGATCTTCCCGATCCTGCAGGACCGCGTCTTCGTGCTCGCGGTGATCGCCGTTGCGTTCCTCGCCGTGCCGGCCTTCGCCAGCCCCTACCTTTACACCGAGATACTGATTCCGTTCCTGATCCTGTCGCTGGCGGCGATCGGGCTCAACATTCTGGTTGGCTATTGCGGCCAGGTGTCGCTCGGCACCGGCGGCTTCATGGCGGTCGGCGCCTACGCCGCCTACAACCTCTGGCTCCGCGTGCCGGAAGCCAGCAATCTCATCGTCGTGTTCCTGTTCGGCGGGCTGATGTCGGCCGCCGTCGGCATCCTGTTCGGCCTGCCGTCGCTCCGGATCAAGGGCTTCTATCTCGCCGTCGCCACGCTTGCCTCGCAGTTCTTCCTCGACTGGACGTTCGCCCGGGTGAAGTGGCTCACCAACTACACGCCGTCCGGCTCGGTGGCGGTGGGCGAAACCCAGGTGTTCGGCTGGAAGATCGACACGCCGGTCGAGCGCTACCTCTTCATCCTGGGGTTCGTGGTGGTGGCCACGCTGGTCGCCAAGAACCTGGTGCGCGGCCACATCGGCCGCTCGTGGATGGCAATCCGCGACATGGACATCGCCGCCGAGATCATCGGCTTCCGGCCGCTCCGCACCAAGCTCACGGCCTTCGCCGTCAGCTCGTTTTTTATCGGCATCGCGGGCGCAATGTGGGGTTTCCTGCGGCTGGGCTCGTGGGAGCCACTGGCCTTCGACATCAACCGGTCGTTCCAGATCCTGTTCATGGTCATCATCGGCGGGTTGGGCTCGCTGCTCGGCAGCTTCCTTGGCGCGGCCTTCATCGTGCTGACGCCGATCCTGCTCAACCAGCTTCCCGGCTGGCTCGGCATCAAGATATCGACGGCCCTCATCAGTCACCTCGAATTCATGGTGTTCGGTGCGATGATCGTCTTCTTCCTGATCGTCGAGCCGCACGGCCTGGCGCGGCTCTGGGCGGTCGCCAAGGAGAAACTGCGGCTCTGGCCGTTCCCGCACTGATCCATTAGGTTTCCAGCAAGGGCGGCCTCGAAGGACCGTCCGCCACATCAAGGAGGAACACGATGAGACTTCACAAGGCGGCGCTTCTGGGCGCGGCGATCGTAGCAGCCGGTTTGACGGTTGCGGCGACGGCGCAGGCCCAGAACGAGCAGTTCATTCCCGGCCTGATCTATCGGACCGGCGCCTATGCGCCCAACGGCATCCCCTTCGCCAACGGCGTGGCCGACTACTACGCCCTGATCAACGAGCGCGACGGCGGCATCAACGGCGTCAAGATCCTCTACGAGGAGTGCGACACCGCCTACGCCACCGACCGTGGCGTGGAGTGTTACGAGCGCCTCAAGAACAAGGGCCCGACTGGCGCGGCCTACGTCAACCCGCTGAGCACCGGCATCACCTTCGCACTTACCGAGAAGGCGCCGGTCGACAAGATTCCGGTGATCTCGATGGGCTACGGCCGCTCGGAGTCGCGCGACGGCAGCGTGTTCCAGTGGAACTTCCCGCTGCTCGGCACCTACTGGTCGGCCGCCGACATCATCATGCAGCACATCGCCCTCAAGGAGGGCGGCTTCGACAAGCTCAAGGGCAAGAAGATCGTGCTGGTCTATCACGACTCGCCCTACGGCAAGGAGCCGATCGCGCTTTTGGAGCAGCGTGCCAAGATGCACGGCTTCGAATTCACGCCGATGCCGGTCACCCATCCCGGCGTCGAGCAGAAGGCGACCTGGCTGCAGATCCGCCAGAACCGGCCGGACTACGTCCTGCTGTGGGGCTGGGGCGTCATGAACTCGACGTCGATCAAGGAGGCCGCCGCTGTCGGCTTCCCGCGCGACAAGATGTTCGGCGTGTGGTGGTCGGGTGCCGAACCCGACGTGCGTCCGGCCGAGGGCGGCGCCAAGGGCTACTTCTCGGCCATGCTGCAGCACGGCTCCGGCCAGTTTGGCGTCCATGCCGACCTCAAGAAGTATCTCTACGACAAGGGCAAGGGCTCGGCGAAATGGGATGAGGTCGGCGAAGTCCTCTACAACCGCGGCCTGGTCAACGCCATGCTGGGCGTCGAGTCGATCCGCACGGCGCAGAAGAAGTTCGGCAACAAGCCGCTGACCGGCGAGCAGGTCCGCTGGGGCATCGAGAACCTCGACCTCAGTGCGGCACGGCTGAAGGAGCTCGGCTTCGAGGGCATGCTGCAGCCGCTGAAGGTGAGCTGCTCCGACCACGAGGGCACCCGTGCCGGCCGCATCCAGCAGTGGGACGGCGCCAAGTGGGTCGTGGTCTCGGACTGGTATCAGTCGGACGACAAGGTGATCAAGCCGATGGTCGATGCCGCGGCCAAGAAGTACGCCGACGAGAAGAAGCTGACCGTCCGCGACTGCTCCAAGGAGAGCTGAGCCACAAGAGCTTCCTCCCCCGGGTCATCCGGGGGAGGTGGCCCGAAGGGTCGGAGGGGGAAAGCAACGCGAAGAACTGTTGCTTTCCCCCTCCTGTATCCTCCCCCGTGTGACGGGGGAGGAGGAAGAGGAAGATGACCGTTCCCGCATCGCAGACCGCCGCCGCCAACGCCATCGATGTTTCCAACATCGAGGTGATCTACAACCACGTCATCCTGGTGCTGAAAGGCGTGTCGTTGAACGTCCCGCCGGGCGCCATCGTGGCGCTGTTGGGAGGCAACGGCGCGGGCAAGTCGACCACGTTGAAGGCGATTTCCAACCTGCTGCGCACCGAGCGCGGCGAGGTCACCAAAGGCCAGATCCATTGCCGCGGCGAGCGGGTCGATGGGCTGACGCCCAACGACCTGGTTCAGCGCGGCGTCATCCAGGTGATGGAAGGCCGGCATTGCTTCGGCCATCTCACGGTCGAGGAGAACCTGCTGACCGGCGCCTTCATCCAGGGTGGCAAGCGGCGCCAGATCGCCGACGATCTGGAGAAGGTCTACCACTACTTCCCGCGGCTCAAGGAGCGGCGCACCAGCCAGGCCGGCTACACCTCGGGCGGCGAGCAGCAGATGACGGCGATCGGCCGGGCGCTGATGAGCCGGCCCACCACCATCCTGCTCGACGAGCCGTCGATGGGCTTGGCGCCGCAGCTCGTCGAGGAGATCTTCGAGATCGTGAAGAACCTCAACGAGCGTGAAAAGGTCTCGATCCTGCTGGCCGAGCAGAACACCAACGTGGCGCTGCGCTTCGCCCACTATGGCTACATCCTGGAGAACGGCCGCGTCGTGCTCGACGGCGACGCCGCGTCGTTGCGCGAAAACGAGGACGTGAAGGAATTCTATCTCGGCATCGGCGGCGAGGGCCGCCGATCGTTCCGCGACGTCAAGCACTACCGCCGGCGCAAGCGCTGGCTTTAGGTCGCGGCCGGAACCTTTTTTTCGGAACCGGCGGCGCGAAGCGGAGCGCCGCGCCCAGCCCGTTCCAGACGTTGATCGTGCCGATGGCCACGCTCAGGAACACGATCTCGCTCTCGCTGAAGTGCTTCCGAACGACGTCATAGGCCTCGTCCGAGACGCTCCGTCCCGCGAGCTGCGTCAAGGTCTCGGCCCAGGCGAGCGCGGCGCATTCCTTGTCGGAAATGAAGCCGGCCTCCTGCCAGGTGGCCACGAGATCGAGCTTCTCCTGCTGCAAGCCCAATTTGCGCGACACGTTGAGATGGATCTGCAGGCAGAGGGCGCAGTTGTTGATCTGCGACACCCGCAGCTTGACGAGCTCGATGATCTGCTTGTCGATGCCGGACTCGTCGGCCGCCTTGCCCATGGCGAGCAGGGCGGCCTGCGCGGCGGGCGCGGTCTTGGCGAAGCTGTCGTAGGTGATGCGGACGTGCGACACGAAGCGGTCTCCTGGGCCAGCGCGCAGGATATAAGAACTCTGATAATGTTTTCAAGCGTGGCCGTCCAGTCTACGGTGGCCGGCAAATCTGGGGAAATGTACCGATGTCCAAGCATTACGACACGCTGGAGACCCGCTCGCCGGAAGAGCGCGAGAAGGCGTTGATGCAGGCCCTGCCGCTTCAGATCGCCCATGCCAAGGCCAACGCGCCGTTCTTCAAGGATTGGCTGAAGGACGTCGATCCGGCGTCGGTGACCTCGCGCGCCGTGCTGGCCAAATTGCCGGTGCTGCGCAAGTCCACGCTGGGCGAGGTGCAGAAGAAGAACCCGCCGATGGGTGGGCTGATTACCGTGCCGATGAGCAAGGCGCGCCATGTCTTCATGTCGCCCGGCCCGATCTTCGAGATCGACACCGACGAGCCGGATTATTTCCGCGGCGCGCGGGCGATGTATGCCGGCGGCTTCCGCCCCGGCGACGTCGTCTACAACACCTTCTCCTATCACCTGACCCCCGCCGGAATCATGATGGAATCGGCGTTGCGGGCGCTGGGCTGCGCCGTGGTCCCGGGCGGTGTCGGCAACACCGAGCTGCAGCTCGACGCCATCGCTGCCATCAAGCCCAACGGCTATGTCGGCACGCCGTCGTTCCTCAAGATCCTGATCGAGAAGGCAGCCGAGCTCGGCAAGGATATCTCCTCGATCAAGCACGCTTTCGTCGGCGCCGAGGCGCTGCCGCCGTCGCTCCGCCAGATGTTCATCGACAAGGGGATGACCTGCCTGCAGAGCTACGGCACGGCCGATCTCGGCACCATCGCCTACGAGTCCGAAGCCATCCAGGGCATGACCGTCGACGAGGGCGTGATCGTCGAGATCGTGCGCCCCGGCACCGGCGATCCGGTGCCCGAGGGCGACGTCGGCGAGGTCGTGGTGACGAGCTTCAACCGCGCCTATCCGCTGATCCGCTTCGGCACCGGCGACATGTCGGCGGTGCTGGCGGGGCCCAGCCCCTGTGGGCGCACCAACATGCGCATCAAGGGATGGATGGGCCGCGCCGACCAGCGCACCAAGGTGCGCGGCATGTTCGTCGATCCCGCGCAGATCGACGAGATTGCCAAGAAGCACCCCGGGTTGGGCCGCCTGCGTCTGGTGATCGACTGGGTCAACCAGGCCGACGTCATGACACTCAAGGTCGAGGCCGGTCAGCCGTCGCCCGATCTCGAGAAGGCGATGACCGACACTATCCGCACCGTCTGCAAGGTCGGCGGCAAGGTCGAGTTCGCCCAGCCCGGCAGCCTGCCCAACGACGGCAAGGTGATCGACGACGTTCGGAAATACACCTGATGGACCTGGGACTTGCCGGCAAGCACGCGCTGGTGACCGGCTCGACCGCCGGCATCGGCTACGCCCTGGCCAAGGGCCTGCTCGTCGAAGGCGCCAGCGTCGTGATCACCGGCCGCACGCAGGCGAGCGTCGATGCAGCGCTCAGGCGCCTGAAGGACGCTGTCCCCGACGCCAAGGCCACTGGCATCGCCGCCGACTGTGCCACGGCGGCGGGCGCCAAGGCGGTGTTCGACCGTGTGCCCGAGCTCGACATACTGGTGAACAATCTCGGCATCTACGGACGCAAGCCTGCCTTCGAGATCACCGACGAGGAGTGGCAACGCTTCTTCGAGACCAATGTCATGAGCGGCATCCGTTTCGCCCGCCACTACGCGCCCGGCATGGCCCGGCGCGGCTGGGGCCGCGTCCTGTTCGTGTCGAGCGAGTCGGCGCTCAACATTCCCAGGGAGATGATCCATTACGGCATGACCAAGACGGCACAGCTTGCGGTCTCCCGTGGCATGGCGATGGAATTGGCCGGTACGGGCGTCACGGTGAACGCTCTGCTGCCCGGCCCGACCCATACCGAGACGACCGACAAGCTGCGCGCCGAGCGCGCCAAGTCCACCGGCAAGTCGGTGGCTGAGATCGAGGCCGATTTCTTGGTGAACTTCCGGCCGACCTCGCTGATCCGCCGCTTCACCGCGGCCGACGAGGTGGCGGCCTTGGGCGTCTATCTCTGCAGCGAGGCCGCCTCGGGGACGTCGGGCGCTGCAATGCGGGTCGATGGCGGCGTGGTCAATCAGATCATGTAGGGCACCCCCGGAATGTGAGAAACAATCGCGAAAAAGCCCACGGCGCTTGCATTTTATGTTTCTCACCGAGGTGAGAAACGGGTGAGAAAGTGGTGGGAAACCGCCGGGTGACCGTCTCCTCCGGCGTCGTTTGCATTCACTGGCCCAAAGCCTGACGCGACGGTGCCGCACTGGCAAATCTGCCACATTTCCCGTATCTAGTCGGCGTGCGGGAGCCCCGTTTCCCCTCCCACCAAAGGGGTCCGCGCCAAGGAGGAATATCTTGAAGAGACGCACTTTCGTCTCCGGCACCGCTGCGCTTGTGGCCGCCAGTGTGGCCCCGCCGGCTTTCGCCGCGACCATCAAACCCTACAGCTGGGATCTCAACCCGCCGACCGACACGCGCGAGAACTTCGTCGCCTGGGGCCGGGGGCGCGGCGAGGATCCGGTGTTCCTCGGCCAGCGCTGGGATCGCTTCCAGGCGCTCTTGAAGAACAAGGACATCTGGGGCGCCGCCACCATCCGGGCCTTCCTGCTGACGCCGCGCGAGGAATTCGCGTCGGTCAATCCCGCGATCCACAAGCGCGCCTACGAGCACAACTTCCTCGACATTGGCTACGGCGTCACCATGTCGGGCCCGCATCTGCAGGGCCGCATGACCAACGTCATCGATGTGAAGCGGGGCGAGAAGGTGCTCGAGATCGGCACCGGTTCGGGCGTGCAGTCGGCCTACATCGCCAACCTCACCGAGAACGCCTACACGATCGAGATCATCAAGCCGCTCGCCGACCGCACGCGCGCGCTCTACGACAGGCTGATCGACAAGGGCTACACCGAGTACAAGCACATCAAGACCAAGGCCGCCGACGGCTACTACGGCTGGGCAGAAGCCGGACCCTTCGACAAGATCATCGTGACCTGCGGCATCGACCACGTGCCGCCGCCGCTCCTGCAGCAGCTCAAGGCTGGCGGCATGATGGTGATCCCGGTCGGCCCCCCGGGTGCGCAGCGCGTTCTCAAGGTCGCCAAGACGCAAGGCGCCGACGGATCGATCACCACCAGCCGCGAGGATATCTACGGCGGCAAGATCGTGCCCTTCGTGCCCTTCACCAAGCTCGAAGGCGACAAGATCGTCGGCACGCACAATCGATAGGCCAGGGACGCTCCTGCACGGAGTCTTGCGTTGACCGTCTCGGTCGATCTCGACCATCGCCCGCCGCTCACCTTCTATCTGTCCGTCGGGCTGGTCGCCGGCAGCATCATCGCGCTGCAAATCGGCATCATGCGCGTGTTCTCGGTCGGCAGCTGGGCGCATTTCGGCTCGCTGGTGGTGAGTCTGGCCATGTTCGGCTTCGGGCTCACCTCGGCGGTGATGTGCGTTGGCAAGGGCTGGTTCGAGCGCCATTGGGAAGGCGCCGTCAAGGGCGCGCTGTTTGCCTTCGGGCCGCTGATGGTGGTGTGCAACCTCGCCGCCCAGCAGGTGCCGTTCAACGCCATCTTCCTGATCTCCGACCCGATGCAGAAGTGGCGGCTGCTCGCCAACTTCGTGCTCTATTTCCTGCCGTTCCTGGCCGGCGCCCTCTATCTCGGCGTGGTGTTCCTCAAGGCGCAGAAGACCTTCAACCGCGTCTACTTCGCCGACCTCGTCGGTTCGGGCCTGTGCGGGCTGTCCGTCCTGCTCGCGATGTACGTCTTCAATCCCGACGACCTCATCATGGCGCCGCTGCTGCTGTGGCTCATAGGCGGCGTGCTGTGGTTCGTGGCCTTCAGCGACCGCCGCGGCGTGTTGGCGATTGTGGGTGTCGCCATCCTGTCGGCGGCCGCGCACTACGCAGCACCGGCGGTGCTGGGCATCCCCAAGCTCGCGGTGTCGGACTACAAGGGTGTCTCCTACGCCCGCAAGTTCCCCGACAATCAGCGCACCTACGAACGCGCCTCGCCGTTCGGCTACATGGAGGTCTACTCCAGCTCCTACCTGCATTTCGCGCCCGGCCAGTCCGACAATGCGGCGTTCAATCTCAAGAACATGCCGGCCAACGCCTATCTCGGCCTCTACATCGATTCGGAAGGGCCGTCGGGCATCATCAAGGACCTGCCGGCCGAGGAGACGGCCTACTTCAAGTATCTGTCGATGTACTACCCGTACGTCCTGAAGCAGAACCCCGAGACTTTCGTGGTCCAGTTCGGCGGCGGCATCTCGACCGCAGTCGCGCTCAAATCGGGCTCGAGCCATGTCACGGTAGCGGAGGGCAATCCCGCGCTGTTGACGGCATTCCGCGAGGATCCGGGCCTGCGCGCCTTCACCGGCGACGTGCTACACAACCCCAAGGTCAGCGTCATCGACTACGACGGCCGGCTTTACCTCGCCCACACCAGCAATCGCTACGACATCATCGACCTGTCGCTGGCCGACTCGGCCGGCCTGTCGAGCCCCGGTGGCTTCGCCATCGTCGAGAAATATTCCTACACACGCGAGGCGATGAGCGCCTACATGCGTGCGCTCAAGCCCGGCGGCATCCTGTCGGTCACCCTGTGGAACAAGGAAGAGCCGCCTAAGTCGGTGCTGAAGCTCTACGCCACCATGGTTGCCGCCGCGCGCGACGTCGACGGCGGCAACATCGCCGACAAGTTTTACGTCGCCTCGTCCTATCTCTCGACCGCGACGGTGCTCTACAAGCGCGGCGGCTTTACGGCGGCGGAGATCGCCAAGCTCAACGCCCACTCCAAGGCGTTGTCGTTCGACGAGATCTACTCGCCCGGACTCAAGGTCGACGAGTCGGAACTGGCGCAGATCCTCCAGGACTATCGCGACCAGTTCTTTTTCGAGGGCGAGGCCGCCGATCCGACGGCGCCGTCGGACAAGGAACCCAACGACAAGCCACCTCCCGGCGCTCCGGGTGCCACCGAGGCCAAGGACGGCGCTCCCCCAACCCCGCCGCGCGTGCCGGCAACCGTGCTCGGGCGGCTGGCCTGGCATTACCTCGTCAACGGCGGCTGGCAGAAGATGGCGGACGACTACGTCTTCGAAACCCGCATCCTGACCAATCACCAGCCCTACTTCGCCGCTTACATCAAGGTGAAGGACCTGCTGAAATTCACCGACCGGCTGGAACTGGTGCAGGACGAGTGGGGCTATCTGCTGCTGTGGGCGACGCTCGGCATTGCCACCCTGTTCGCCCTCACCCTCGTGCTGTTTCCGCTGATCTTCGGCTGGCGCACCATCTTCAGCCGCTACCCCGGAAAGTTCGGCACGTTGATCTACTTCCTCTGCTTGGGCCTGGGCTACATCATCGTCGAAGTGGGCATGATCTCCCACTTCATCCTGGCGCTGAGCAACGCCACGGTCTCGGCCTCGGTGCTGATCACCGGCATGCTGGTCTTCTCGGGCTGCGGCAGCTTCGTGTCGGAACGCTATCTCGACCGTGCGCGGACGACGATGCCAAAGATCTTCCTCGCGATCTTTTTGATTTTGACGCTCTACGCCTTCACCATCGACTACGCGCTCGACTGGATCGGCACCTTGCCCTACGCGCTGCGCATCGTGCTCTGCCTGCTGCTGCTGTTGCCACCGGCCTTCCTCATGGGCTTCCCCATGCCGACGGCGATGACCACGTTGGGCCGGCTGGGCAAGGACCACATGTTCCTGTGGGCCTGGGGCATCAATGGCTGCTTCTCGGTGATCGGCGCCGCCCTGGTGCCGATCGTGGCCACGAGCTTCGGCCTGCCGGCGGTGGTGCTGCTGGGGGCGGCCGCCTATCTCATTGCGTTGCCCGCGTTCTTCTCCGTTCTGATGCCGCTTCCCGGAAAGCGGCCAGCGACGGCGTGAAGCGGCGCGCGCTGCTGCTGGGGGCCTTGCTGATGCCGACGGCTGCACATGCGCGAACGACAAAGCAGGCCGCCAAGAAGCCGGCGGCGCCGCGGCCGCCGTCCGGGCCGCAGCCGCTCAAGGAGGCCAGGACGCAGCTCGTGGCCTTCAATGCCTCGGCCTTTCCCTATCGCGGCACGATTCCCGGCTCCAACAAACCCTTCCTCGACGTGCGCGACGGCAAGCGACGCGGCCATACCACCCTGCGCGGCGACGTCTGTTGGGAGGACACGGCCTACAGCGACCGCCGGTCGCTGCTGTTCCTGCCGGCCGGCTACAACCCGCAACTGCCGTCGCTGATCGTGCTCTATCTGCACGGCCAGGGCGCCACGCTGGAACGTGACGTGCTGGTGCGCCAAGCGGTGCCGCGTCAGTTGGCCGAGTCGGGCCAGAACGTGGCTTTGGTGGCACCGCAGCTTGCCTTTGATGCCGGCGACTCGAGCGCCGGCAATTTCTGGAGGCCCGGCCATTTCGCGACCTATGTCGACGAGGCGGCGGAGCGGCTGATGCGGCTCTACGGCGATCGCCGCGCCGGGCCGCGCTTCAACGCTGCGCCTATTGTGATCGTGGCCTATAGCGGCGGCTATCTGTCGGCTGCCTATGCTCTGAACCGCGGTGGCGCCGCCCATCGCATCAAAGGCGTGATCCTGATGGATGCGCTCTATGGCGATGAGGACAAGTTCGCCGCCTGGGCCGCGGCGCGCCGGAGGCAGGGCTTCCTGCTGAGCGCCTACACCGATTCGACCAAAGACGAGAACGCCCGGCTGCAGGGCCTGCTGGACAAGCGGCGGATCCCCTACACAAGGGGAATACCGTCGAGTCTGGTGCCGGGCACCATGGTTTTCGCAGCCTGCGGCGGGCTCGCCATACATGGCGATTTTATGACACGCGCCTGGACCTCTGACCCGCTGAGCCGGGCGCTCACCATGATTCCAGGTTTCCCGCAAACGGTTCGTGCTAAAAAGGGCGCATGAGCGATCCCCTGCGCCAGGAACTTCTCGACGTCTTCGTCGGCCGCGCCACGCGCCGCTATGGGCTGAGCGCCATCAACCAGCTGCAGCACGCCTTGCAGGCGGCGACGCTGGCCGAGGCCGATTCGGCGCCGCCCGCCACCGTGCTCGCCTCGCTGCTGCATGATGTCGGCCACATGATCCACGATCTGGGCGAGGATCCCGCCGCACGCGGCCTCGATGACGTTCACGAGGAACTGGGCGCGCGGTGGCTCGCCGAACGCTTTGGCCCGGAAGTAAGCGAGTCGGTCCGGCTGCATGTCGCGGCCAAGCGTTATCTCTGTGCTGTCGAGCCGGATTATTTCGGCAAGCTCTCGCCGGATTCCGTGCGAAGCCTAGGCTTGCAGGGCGGGCCGATGTCGGCCGGGGAGATCGAAACGTTCCGGCGCCATCCGCAGCATGCCGAGGCGGTGCGCCTGCGCCGCTTCGACGAGGCCGCCAAGGATCCTCGCGCCTCGACCCCCGACTTCGATCATTTCCTGCGCCACGTCGCCCTCTGCCGTCGATGATCCAGCGCCAGCAGGTTGAGGCGGCGTGGGACCGTATCCGGCCGCATGTCCGCCGCACGCCCGCCATTGACCTGGAGGCCGGTGCCTTCGGGCTCGCGGCGCCACTCGCGCTGAAGCTCGAGCAGATGCAGGTCAGCGGCTCATTCAAGGGCCGCGGCGCCTTTCACAAGCTCCTGGCCTCGAAAGTGCCGCCGGCCGGCGTGATCGCCGCCTCCGGCGGCAATCACGGCGCCGCTGTCGCCTATGCCGCCCGTGCGCTGGGCTACAAGGCCGAGATCTTCGTGCCGACCATCGCCTCTCCCGCCAAGGTCGAGCGGTTGAAAAGCTACGGCGCGACCGTGCATCTGGTCGGCGCGGTCTATGCCGAGGCCCGCGCCGCCTCGGAAAGGCGCGCCAGCGAAACCGGGGCGCTCGCCGTCCCAGCCTACGAGGATCCCGTGGTGTTCGCCGGTGCCGGCACCGTGGCGCTGGAGTTCGCCGAACAGGCCACATTCGACACCTTGCTGGTAGCGGTCGGCGGCGGTGGCCTGATCGCAGGCTGCGCGGTGGCGATCGGTGCTGCGACCAGGATCGTCGCGATCGAGACCGAAGGCACGCCGACGCTTTACGAAGCGCGCCGCGCCGGCAAGCCGGTCGAGGTGAAGATTTCCGGCATTGCCGCCGATGCGCTGGGTGCCAGCCGCATCGGCGCGCCCAATTTCGAGATCGCCCAGAAGCTGGTGGCCGGATCGGTGCTGGTGAGCGACGATTCGGTGCGCGCCGCCCAACGCGCGCTGTGGGACGAGCTCAGGCTGATCGCCGAGCCGGCGGGCGCCACCGGCCTTGCCGCGCTGATGTCAGGCGCTTACAAGCCGGCGCCCGGCGAGCGGATGGCGACGCTGATCTGCGGCGCCAATACGGAGTTGGCGTCGATTGTCTAGCGTGTGACGGACGTCACGACGGCGCGGTTGCTGACGCCGCTGCTGTTGGAGGCGTCGAAACGGATCGCATACTTGTCGGCTGGCGAGATCCACCAGCGCGAGATCGAGCGCTCGTTCTTGTCTCCGTGCTCGTTCATCTCGATCACAAAGGTATCGATCAGGGCATCGCCCGGACCGGTGCGCTTCTCATAGCGGGCCACTGTCAGGATGTAGTGCCAGGTCCGGCCGCCGACGCGAAAATCCGCCTCGATCTTCTTGCCGACCTGCAGGGGCCACAGGCGCTCGGGCCGAAGTGCCGCGATGAACGCCGAAGTATCGCCGCCGTCGGGCGACGGATTGGCAATTAGCAGGCCGCGGCTCTTGAACGGCGCGCCGCCCACCACCTCCATCCTGCAGTCCATTCCGTCGCGGCCGCGTGCCACCACCTTCGTGCCGCTGTCGAAGGTGAAGGTCGTGCCGGGGTCGGGGCAGGCGAATTCCATGGTCTGGGCGGCGGCGGTCGCGGTGAATGCGGCGACGATCATGATGAGGGCGAGCGGAAGAACAAGTATCGGCATGTCAGCGATCATAGCGATATTGCGCGAATTGGCACGCGGTTGCACCGTCAGCGGGTCCAGGGCACGGCCTGCGGATTAGCCCGCACCTTGGCCGCCGAATTTTCGGACTCCAGCCAGTCCTTCTGGCCGGTGCGCGTCCGCCGCAGATAATTGCCGATGGCCGTGATGTCGGCGTCGCTCAGAACGGCGCCAAAGGGCGGCATCATGGGGCCGGTCGAGCCTGGCTCGGTGCCGACCCCGTCGATCACGGCGCGCATGAAATTGTACGGCCAGTCGTACCAAACAGCCGAACTCAGCGCCAATTCCGCGCGCGTTGCGACTGGCGTGGACCCGCCATTGTCATGGCACGAGGCGCAGGCGGCGATATAGAGCCGGCCTCCGCGGTCCCGCTCGAAGCCGCTTTGCAGTGTCGACGCCGCCAGGGCCTTCGCCACCGCAGCGTCGGCACTGGGACGTGCCGGCCGTTCGATTTCGACAAAGTAGGTGGCGATGGCCTGTATGTCTGAGTCGGGCAGCTTGGCGAGACCCTTGATGACGGATGCCATCGGGCCGATCGCCCGGCCATGTATGGTCGTGCCGCCGCGCAGATAGGTGAAATAGTCGTCCTTGGTCCACGGTGCGGGCGACGGGCTGATATCGAGCGGCCAGGCGAGCCAGCCCTGGAGGAACTCACCGCCATAGGGATGCCCGACCTGCTCGGCGCCGAACACGTTGCGCCGCGTATGGCAGGCGCCGCAATGGGCGAGCCCTTCCGCGAGATACGCGCCGCGGTTCCATTCCGTACTCCTGGCCGGATTGGGCCGGTAGGGGCCCTTGTCGAGATACAACATCTTCCAGCCCGCCTGCAGGGCGCGGACGCTGAGCGGAAACGGCAGGTTATTGGGCACGGCGGCCGCCGTCGCCTTCACTGGCGGCACGGTCATGAGATAGGCATAGATCGCCTTGATGTCGGAGTCGGTGAGCTTGGTGAAGTGGTCGAACGGGAATACGGGAAAGAGCTGCGAGCCGTCACGCGCCACGCCTTCACGCATCGCCCGCGCAAAAGCCGCTTCCGACCAGCGGCCGATGCCGGTCTCGGGATCGGGTGTGATATTGGTGGAATTCACCACGCCGAAGGTCGTCCAGAAGGCATAGCCGCCGGCATAGGGTTGGGCGGGATTGCTCGTGTGGCAGGTGCCGCAATCGCCGGCGCTTGCCAGGATTTCGCCCTTGGCGACCAACTCGGGCGCGAACGACGACGGTGCGGGAGGATCGATCGGCGCGATGGCAGGCCGCCACGCGAGCGCCAGAAGAGCCACCACACAAACCGCACCAATGCCGGCAAGGCCGAGAAGCAGCCGCTTGGACAACACCCGTCTCCACATCGTCAGAAAGCGACCCACCGTAGCGGCCTGCTCCCGTCGCTGCATCATGAGATTGCGCGAGCGTCCCTCACACGAAGTGGCAGGCGGCCAGCGCGCCGCCGCCGACCGGCCGCAGCATCGGTTTGTCTGTTTTGCAGCGATCCTGTGCGATCGGGCAGCGCGAATGAAACGGGCAGCCGGTCGGCGGCTCGAGGGCGCTCGGCAACTCGCCTTGCAGCACGGTGCGCTGGCGCGCCCGCGCGGCCTTGGGATTGGCGATCGGTGCTGCCGCCAGCAGGGCTTTGGTGTAGGGGTGCTGCGGGCTGCGCCAGATCCGATCGCGCCCACCGACCTCCACGATGGTGCCGAGATACATGACGGCGACCCGGTCGGCGATATGCTCGACCACCGAGAGATCGTGGCTGATGAACAGGTAGGAGACGCCGAACTGCGTCTTGAGATCCTCCAGGAGGTTGATCACCTGGGCGCGCACCGACACGTCGAGCGCCGACACCGGCTCGTCGCAGATGATCAGCTTGGGGCTGAGCGCCAGCGCCCGGGCGATGCCGATCCTCTGGCGCTGGCCGCCGGAGAATTCGTGTGGGTAACGCTGTTTGGCGTCGGTCGGCAGGCCGACCCAGCGCAACAGCGTCTCGACCCGTTCGGCGGTGGCGTCGGGCTTCCAGCCGGCGATCACCAGCGGCTGGGCGACGCTGCGACCGACGGTCGAGCGCGGGTTGAGCGACCCGTAGGGATCCTGGAAGATCATCTGCACCTTGCGGCGCATGTTGGTCAGCTGCTCGCGGTTGAGCGGCGCGATGTCGACGCCCTCGACCACGATCTCGCCGCCGGCGATCGGCACCAGCTTCATAATCGCCTTGCCGAGGGTGGACTTGCCGCAGCCCGATTCGCCCACCAGCCCCAGGGTCTCGCCGATCGCCAGATCGAGGCTGACGCCGCTCACCGCCCGCACCACGCCGGCGGCGGTGTTGAAGCGCACATGCACATCGCGCAGCGAGAGCAGCGGCGCCGTCACGTGGCGTCCATTTCCGCGGCGAAGCAGGCGACCAGCCGGCCCGGCGCAGGCTGGGTGAGTTCCGGCCGCTCCTGGCGACAGCGCTCCATCACCCTGGAGCAGCGCGGCGCGAAGGCGCAGCCGGCGGGCAGGTCGTTGAGCGGCGGCACCATGCCGGGAATGTCGGCAAGCCGGTCGGCGCGGGCAGCGCCTGGGGTCGGCGTCGCGCCGATCAGGCCGGCGGTGTAGGGATGCAGCGGCGTATCGAAGAGATCGTCGACGCTCGCCTCCTCGACCTTGCGGCCGGCATACATCACCACGACCCTGTCTGCGGTTTCGGCGACCACGCCGAGATCGTGGGTAATGAAGATCATCGCCATGCCGGCATCGGCCTGCAGTTTCTTCAGGAGCGCCAGCACCTGCGCCTGCACCGTGACGTCGAGTGCCGTGGTCGGCTCGTCGGCGATCAGCACCGAGGGGCTGCAGGCGATCGCCATGGCGATCATGACGCGCTGGCACATGCCGCCCGAGAGCTGGTGCGGATAGGCATCGAGCCGGCGGCTGGCGTCGGGCATGCCGACCAGTTCCAGCAGCTCGCGCGCCCGCCCGCGCGCGGCGGCGCGACCGAGGTCGGTGTGGGTCCGCAGCACCTCGACGATCTGCTTCTCGACCGTGGCCACCGGATTGAGCGAGCTCATCGGGTCCTGGAAGATCATGCCGATTTCCTGGCCCCGGATGTCGAGCATGGCCTCTTCGGCCAACGGCACGATGTCCCGGCCATTGAGTCTGACCTCGCCGTCCACCAGGCGGGCCGGCGGGTCAGGCAGCAGGCGCATGATCGACAGCGCCGACAGCGACTTGCCGCAGCCCGAGTCGCCGACCAGCGCCACCGTCTCGCCGGCGCCGACCGAGAGGCTCAGCCCATCGACCGCCTTCATCTTGCCGCGGCGGGTGAAAAGAGTGGTGCTGAGACCGCGCACCTCGAGGGGCAGCGCCATGGCTAAGGCCTAGACCTCTTGCTGAGGAGGCCGCGTAGCGGCCGTCTCGAAGCATGGCAACACAAAGACTGCGGCCCATCCTTCGAGACGCGGTCCTGCGGACCGCTCCTCAGGATGAGGTTGGAACTTGGCCTGACCATCAGCGGTCCCGGAGCTTGGGGTTCAGCGCGTCGTTCAGCCCGTCGCCGATCAGGTTGAGGCACAGCACCGTGATCATGATCGCCACGCCCGGGATGGCGCAGATGTACCACGAGCTGCGGATCAGCTGCCGGCCGTCGCCGACCAGCCGGCCCCAGCTCGCAACATTGGGATCGCCCAGCCCGAGAAACGACACTGCCGATTCGAACAGGATGGCGCCCGCCACCACCAGCGAGCTCAGCACGATGACCGGCGGCAACGCATTGGGCAGGATCTCGGCCACGATGATACGCAGGTCGCCCATGCCCATCGCACGACATGCCTGGACGAATTCGCGGTCGCGCAGCGCCAGGAACTCGGCGCGGGTCATGCGCGCGATCGACGTCCAGCTCACGATGCCGATGGCGATCACGATGTTGGAAAGTGTCGAGCCCAGGATGACCACGATGGTGAGCACGAAGATCAGGTTGGGGATGGTCTGGAACAGCTCGGCCGCGCGCATCAGCCCTTCGTCGATCCAACCGCCGAAATAGCCGGCGGTGGCGCCGACGCTGACGCCGATCACCGTGGCGACGGCCGATGCAAACAGGCCGATCAGCAGGGTGGCGCGCGCGCCGTGCACGATCATGGCCAGCATGTCGCGGCCGAGCGAATCGGTGCCGAACGGGAAGTCGGGATCCTCGCCCGGCCACAGCTCGGGGGCGCCCACGATACGTAACGGGTCGACCGGAAAGAACAGCGGCGCCAAAAGGGCCGCGAGCGCCACGACCAGGATCAGCAGCGCACCGACCAGCGCGCCGCGGTTGCGGGCAAAACGGCCGACCAGGGCGAAGCGATCCATCAGCGGATCTCGATGCGCGGGTCGAGCCACATATAGACGAGGTCGACGGCGATGTTGGCGCAGATCACCACCAGCGAGCCCAGCACCATGATGCCGAGCACCACCGGGTAGTTACGCGACGACACCGAGTCGAACAGCAGCGAACCGACGCCCGGCCAGCTGAACACACTTTCGATCACCACGCTGCCGGCCAGCACCGTGCCCATCTGGACGCCGAGGATGGTGACCACCGGCAGGAGCGCGTTGCGCAGCACGTGGCCCAGCGTCACCTTGTTGCGGCTAAGCCCCTTGGCCCGCGCCGTGCGCACGAAGTCGAGCTGCGATACCTCCAGCATCGAGGAGCGCATGACGCGGGCATAGATCGCGGCATAGAACAGGCCGAGCGCCAGGGTCGGCAGCAGCAGATGGCGCAGAATGTCCAGGATGCCCGCCAAGCCGCCGCCCGCGCCGCCGATGGTCATCATGCCGCCGACCGGCAACCAGCCGAGCTTCACGGCGAACAGCACGATCATCATGATGCCCAGCCAGAAGCTCGGCGCGGCGAAGAAGAACATGGCCGCCACCGACACCAGCGTGTCCCAGAAGGTGCGGACCTTCACCGAGGCCACGACGCCCGCGGCCACGCCTACCGAGAGTGCCAAGGTGATGCTGGAGATCATGAGCAGCAGCGTCGCCGGCAGGTTGATCGTGATGGCGTCGATTACCGGCATGTTCTGGCGGTAGGAGAAGCCGAAATCGAAATGCAGCAGCGCCCAGATGTACTTCAGCAGCTGCAGCCATATCGGATCCTCGAGGCCGTAGGTCTTGCGCAGGAGCTCGACCGTGGCCGGGTCGCTGACCTGGTTCTCGGCCGTCATCAGTTCGAGGAAGCTGCCCGGCGCCAGGTGGATCAGGATGAAGTTGATCACCACGACGCCCAGCATCAGCGGCACGGCCTGCGCCAGCCGGCGCCGCAGGAGCCGAAGCGCCGCGACGCGACGCGAGGAGCCGCGCGAGGCGGCGGCAGGTGAGGCAGGAGGCGAGGCTAGCTCGCCAGCCATATGTCGTGCCAGCTCGCGGCCAGGTAGTTGGGATCGTTGGAGTGGTTCTGCACCTTGATGCTGGCGACGGTGATCGATTCGATCTCGACCAGCGGCAGGTTCGGCGCTTCCCGAGTGGTGATCTTCTGGAACTCGATCACCAGTGCCTTGCGCTTGGCGGCGTCGGTCTCGACCTTGATCTTCTCCACAAGTGCGTCGACCTCGTCGGTGTGGAATCCCGAGGCGTTGCGGAACGGCACGCCCTTCTTGATGCCGTCGGTCGTGTAGTACTGGGTCGTCGCCGGCACCGGCTCCGACGGGTTGGCCTGGTTGGAGATCGCGAGGTCGAAGTCGTAGTCGGTGTAGATGCGCTTGATCGAGCTCGGCCGATCGGGAACCGTGAGATTGACGGCGATGCCGACGTCCTCGAGGCCCTGTTTGACGATGGCGCCGATCTTGCCGTTCTCGGCGAACCAGCCGGCCGCCAGCAGGTTGACCGAGAAACGCTTGCCGTCGGCCTTCTTCGAGTAGCCCGCCGCGTCGAGCAGGGCGGCCGCCTTCTTCGGGTCGAACTCGGTCTTGAAGACGTCGGCGGTGTAGAACGCCTTGTTGGGCGAGAAGATCGGGCCGGTCCCCGGCCGCGCGTAGCCATAGTAGACCGTCTTGGCAATCAGATTGCGGTCGACGGCATGGAACATCGCCTGGCGCACTTCGCGCTTGGCGAAGATCGGGTTGCGCGTATTGCACTCGAACGAGGTCGACCACACGCTTTCCTCGTAGCCCTTGGGCGTGGCGACGAACTTACCAGTGGCCGTCAGACGTTTGATGTCGGGCGGCGCCACGGGATTGAACACACCGATATGGATGTCGCCCGCCTCGAACGCGGCGGCACGGCCGGCGGGATCGCGCACATAGCGGATGATCATGCGGTCCATGTAGGGGAAGCCCTGCCGCCAGTAGGCGTCGTTCTTGATGTACTCGAAGTGGCTGCCGCGCACCCACTCCTTGAATTTCCACGGACCGGTCGCGATCGGCGCGTTGTTGGCGGCGTTGGTGACGGGATCGGAGCCGGCATAGACGTGCTTGGGCACGATGTAGTTCACGCCGCCGCAGACCAGCGAGGAGAAGAAGAATTCCGGCACCGGCTTGCTGAACTTGACGATGACGGTGTCGCTGTCAGGCGTTTCGCAGCCGGTATAGTCGGTCATGGCGGCGGCGGCGGCGTACTTCTTCCAGATCTCGTCGATCGAGTAGACGACGTCGTCGACGGTCATCTCCTTGCCGTCGTGGAACTTCACGCCCTTGCGGACCTTGATCGCGTAGGCCTTGAAGTCCGCGGAGGGCTTCCACGCCTCCGCCAGGGCGCCCTCGAATTTGCCGTCCATGGTGCGGCTGCCCAGCCGCTCGAACAGCTTGGACGAGGAGAAGGTCGGGCTCGAGCCGCCGCCGGCCGGCACGTAGCAGGCCTGTGGCTCGCCGCCGCCCCAGGTCGCGACCAATGTGCCGCCGCGTTTGGGCGCGCCTTGCGCAAGCGACGGCTTGATGTTGCCGACAAGGCCGGTCGCCAAGGCGCCGACGCCGAAAATACGACGGGTAAAGTTTACCATGAGCCCCTCCGTTGCCGTAAAGCCTGACGCAATCCCTGTGCCGTTCCTTTTCATTTCTCTTTCATTTTCCTCTCCCCCTATGCCGCTTTCGCCTTCGGCGAAACGACTAAGGGGGAGAGGAGGTTTTGAAGGCTATCCAGTCAGCGTCGAGTAGGTGGCGCGTCCCACCGCGACCAGTGCCTTGCGATCGTCGTAGACATCGATATCGACCACGCCGACGCTCCTGCCGGCCCGACGCACCTTCGCCGTCGTCGTGAGCCTGGTCTTGATCGCGGGCCTGAGATAGTCGACGCGGAAGTTAATGGTCGGCAGGCCGCGGCGCAGCGCCATGATCAGGGCGTAGTCGCCAACCGTGTCGATGATCGCCGCGATCGGCCCGCCATGCCACTGGCCGGTGCCGGCGCCGCGTTCGAACTCCGGTCGCATCTCGCAGGTCATGGTGACCTCCTCGCGCGCCGGATCGGCCACCGTGACCTTGAGTCCGAGGAAGGCAATGAAGGGCGAGTTGTCGAGGTACTTCTGCAGCTCTTCCTGGGTGAGCGGCTGAAGCTTGTCTTCGGTCTTGACGCTCATGGCGCCACCACGACCTTGCCGAACACTTCGCGGTCCTCGATGACGCGCAGCGCCTCGCGCGCGTCGGTGAGCTTGAAGACCTTGTCGACCAGCACCTTGAGCTTGCCCTGCTGCACCAGCTCGAGCAGCGTGATGATGTCCTGGCGCGCCCAGCCGTTGGAGCCCAGCACCTTCAGCTCGAAGGTCCAGATGAAGCGGATGTCCTCCTTGGGATCGAAGCCCGCCGTGGCGCCGCAGGTCAGCAGCCGGCCGCCCACCTTCAGGACCTTCATCGACTTCACCCAGGTGTCGCCACCGGTGTAGTTCACCACCACGTCGACGCCGCGGTCGGTGCCGCCGCCGCGCCGCGTCGGCTTGCCGAACAATTTGAACGTCTCCTCCATGAAATCGTTCTTGACGTAGTTGATGGTCTTGTCGGCGCCGAGCTCCATCAGGCGCTTGGCCTTGGCGTCGGTGCCGGCGCAGGCGATCACTTCGGCGCCGGCGAGCTTGGCAAGCTGCAGGCAGCACACGCCTACGCCGCCACTGGCTCCCAGGATCAGCACCTTCTCGCCCGCCGCGACATGGCCGTTGGTGCGCATCATGCGTATCGCCGTGCCGTAGGCCACGGGAAGGGCCGCGGCATCGGAGAAGCTCACGCCTTCGGGGATCTTGATCAGCTGATGGGCGCGCGCCCGGCAAAGTTCGGCCAAGCCGCCATGGATGGTCTCGCCCATCAGGCCGCCCTCGATGCGGTTGATCGGATCGACCAGCACGCGGTCGCCCTTGCTCCAGCCGGTGACGCCTTTGCCGACTTCGGCGATCTCGCCCGCTACGTCGAGACCCATGATCGCCGGCATCGGCACCTTGATGCCGGGCATGCCGCGACGGGTGAAGACGTCGTGGTAGTTGAGCGACGAGGCCTTGACCGCCACGATCACGTCGCCCTCGCCGGGCTTGGGATCGGGAAAATTCGCTTCGAAGTTCAGGCGGTCCGGCCCGCCATGTTCGCGGACGACGGCGGCTTTCATTCCAGGTTTCCTCCGGTTGGGATTTGCTGTGCCAGCACGCGCTTGTCGATCTTGTTGGTCCCGGCCAGCGGCATCTCGTCGATGAAGATCACGCGGCGCGGATGCTGGTAGGCCGGCGCATTGGCCAGCGCGTAGCTCTTCACCGCCTGCTCGTCGAGTGCGGCGCCGTCGGCGCGGACCACGAAGGCGATCGGCTTGTGGCCCTTCAACTCGTCGGGCACGGGAATGACGGCGGCCTGATGGATGCCGGGATGCTTCTCCAGCATCTTCTCGACCTCGCCTGGATAGATGTTCTCGCCGCCGCACACGAACATGTCGTCGGCTCGGCCGACGAAGAAGAAGAAGCCGTTCTCGTCGCGGCGGAACACGTCGCCGGTGCGGTAGAACCCGTCCGGCGCCATCACCTTGGCCGTGGCCTCGGGCAGCTTGTGATAGCGCGTCATCATGGCGCCGCAGTTCATCTCGAGAACGCCCCCCTCGAGATCGTCGTCTTGCACTTCCTTGCCGTCGCGCACCAGGCGGAGCTGGGCGGCGGGATGGGGATAGCCGGTCGACAGCTCGGGCTGCTTGATGCCCTTGGGGTGCGGTCCGAACACGACGGGGCCAGCTTCGGTCGTGCCATAGGCATTGGCGATCAGCGCCTTGGGAAACACCTTGCGCACCTGGTCGATCAGCGCCTGCGTCAGCGGCGCCGAGCCCATACGCACGACGCTCACCGAGGAGAGGTCGGTCTTGGCCAGAAGCTCCTGCTCGCGCAGCATCATGGCGATCATGGTCGGCACCGAGGTGAGGAAGTTCACCTTGTACTTAGCCGCCGCCTCGATGTAGCCCTTGGTCGTGAACTGCGGCAGCAGCACGATGGTGTCGCCCTGGCTGAACGTCGCTTGGCAGGAGGCGAGTCCGTTCATGTGATAGAGCGGCGCCGCCACCAGCGAGCGCTGGCCGGGCGCGCCGGGCCAGCGCGTCCGCGCCGTCATCGCCCAGATGTGCGAGTAATGCGACAGCACCACGCCCTTGGGCCGGCCGGTCGAGCCCGAGGTGTAGAGGAACAGCGCATCCTCTTCGGGCTGCATCTTGACCGGCGTGAACGGCCCCCCTTGAAGACCCTCGTCGAGCAAGGTGGCGAAGTCCTTGTCGAAGGAGATCTTGGGCACGCTGTCCGGCGCCAGCGACAGGCGGGCATCGTCGCCGATCACCAGCCTGGCGTCGCAATCCTCGACGATGTAGGCCACGGTCTA
>CAMDCE010000034.1 GCA_945889625.1 Asaia bogorensis
CACCTCGCCCCAACGCGCCAGGGTCTTGCCGTCGATCTCGCGCCAGTGCGAGGCGAGGTAGATGACCAGGCGCTGGGCAATGCCCTTGTAGCGGGCGATCATCCGGTCGGCGACGTCGTCCCATTTCGCCACCACGGCGAACTGGTCGAGGATCTCGTCGGTGATCAGCGCCTGCGCGGCGGCGTTGTCGTTGGTCCTGAGCGCGTCGCGCAGTCTGTCACGCATGCCGGTGTGGCCGAGATCGTCGAACTGGAAGGCGTAGTTGGGCGTGGTGCCGTAGAAGCCGATCGTGGTCTTGGCCTCCGTTATCGGCTCGGCGCGTTCCTCCGGCGTGTCGCCGGCCGCCACGATCACCGGCACGATCTTGGTGATCTCGCCGGGATCGCGGCCGGCGCCCCCATTCGCGCGCCGCGCCCTCGGCCAGTCCGGGCAGCAGGCGGTTTTTGATGTAGTGCATGGAATGCATGGGGTGCACATGCACGCCGTCGGCGACCTCGCCCGCGACGCGGACCATGATCGGGCCGACGGCCGAGATGTCGATCTTGATGTCCTCGTAGTCGTGCCGCGCCGGCGTCCACTGCTCGGTGAGCAGGCTCAGCTTGTAGTAGGGGCCGTCATGCTGCAGCGGCGCCTCGCGGCGGAAGGCCTTCAGGCAGGCCTTCACCGCCAGCAGGTAGTCCTTCATCTGCGGCGCGGGCTTGTCGAAGGGGCTGGCGTAGCGCCGCTCGATATGGGCCTTCACCTGGCTGCCGAGGCCGAGGCGGAAGCGGCCCTTGGTGTTCTGCGCCAGCTCCCAGGCGATCTGGGCGGAGATCATCGGGCTGCGGGCAAAGGCGATGGCGATGCCGGTCGAGAAATGCAGCTTCGGTGCGGCGAGCGACGCGGCGGCGATGTTCATCCACGGCACCTGGGCGCCTTCGGTGAACAGCATGCCGGAGAAGCCCGCTGCCTCCACCCGGCGCGCCAGGTCGGCCATGCTGTCCCAGGTGGTGGCCCGCGTCATGACGTCGAATTCCATGGTGTTGTTCCTCCGGTGGCCCATCCTTCGAGACGGCCGCTACGCGGCCTCCTCAGGATGAGGTGGGATTGTTGAAACAACAATAACCTCACCCTGAGGAGCGCGCGAAGCGCGCGTCTCGAAGGGTGGGAATAAGCACCACGTTCGTTGCCCATCAAGGCGCGGAGGTTACTCCGCGCTAATCGAGACGCCGCGCATGACGCGGCTCCTCAGGATGAGGTGATTTCGTATCGGCCGAAAAAACTCTACCGTGCGCCCGCGCCGGCGTGCGGCGTCTCGGGCGACAGCGCGACCTGGTGTGTCTTACGGCCTGCGGCGGAGCAGGTGGCCGCTGCAATCCAGCATTTCGTCGCCCAGGCGAATGCAGGTGTAGGCCCCGCCATACAAGACTTCGTTTCTCGGCTGGCAGGCGCCCCCCGGCATCGTCCATTGCATGGTTCCGTCATTCAGGAATACGGCGACGATCGCCGTCGAGCACTGCGACGCGCCTACGCTGGGACACTGCCGGCCGAAGTCCATTCGCCCGCTACCGCTGCCGTCGACGCAGACATTGGAGGCGGTCACGCTGCACTGCTCGGACGGACCCGGCCGCCCCTGGAAATACCGTGTCACCGTCGTGGCGCTGCCAAACTGCCAGCAGCCGTTGAGCAGGCTGAGGTCCTTGTTCGCCCAGCGGTCGGCGGGAAACGACGGTGGCGGCTTGGGTGGTTCCACCGGCCTGGGCGGCGGCGGGGGCGGGGGCGGCGGCGGCTTCAACAGCGCGGTCTGCTGCGCTCGCAGCCTTCCGGCCTGGGTCGGCAGTTCGAGTGGTGGTGGCGGCGGCGGCGGGATGCTGACACAGGCGAGGGCCTTTTGCGCGAGCTCCAGTTCGAGCTGACGGATCTCCTTGCCAAGTGTCGCGCCACGCGCCGCTTCGGCCGACAGCGCGGCTGGGGTCGTCGGGCAGAAGTCCCAGGCCAGAGGCAGCGGCGAGCCGCAGGCGCGTAGCAGCACGAACCCGGCCGCCGCGACGATCCCTGCGAATGCCACCCACAGCACAACCGCCAGACCGGAGCCGAGGCCTCGCCCCTTCATCGCCAACAGCGCTTCATTGACTCCCCGAGGGCTAGCCTCTCAGAGCCTCAAGCGGCAGGCAACCGCGATCGCCCGCGGTCCGGCTGCGTAACATTTGCCGCCCCGCCCCGTTACCTTGGGGAAGGAGACTGCCATGACCCATATCAGATGGATTGCAGCGCTGGCTTTGATCGCAAGCACCACCGCCTGCGTCCAGAATTCGCCCTACGGCGGCGGTTCCGGCTACGGCTATGCGCCGACCGGCTACGACCAGCAACAGGGCTACTACCAGCAACAGCCGGGCTACTATCAGCAGCAGGGCTACTACCAGCAGCCGCAGGGCTACTATCAGCCGCAGGGCTATTACCAGCCGCAGCAAGGCTACTACCAGCCGCAGCAGGGCTATTACCAGCAGCAGCCGCAGACCCGTACCATAACGATCCCGCTGCCGTTTTAACGAGCGCGCAAATTGTCGTCCTGAGCGTAGCGAAGGACCTCACGCCAACTCCACCGCACGCCTCTGGGGTCGGCGCTAGATCCTTCTGGGCGATTCGAGTGCTCTGCACTCGAATGCGCCTATGCGCTCAGGATGACAGGGGAGTGCTATACTCACCGACGATGCGTCGGCGATTGATCTTCGTGGGGAGCGCCGCTGCCGCGATCGCGTTCGCGGCGGCCGTCGCCGTTGCCCAGGGTCGCGGCGCGCCGCCGCAATCCCAGTTCGGCGCGGCCCTGCCGGCTCCCGGTCTCACCCTGAAGTTCCACGACAACGCGCGGTGCGTGCCGATCTCGTCGCCCTACGGCTCGCCGACGCGATACGACGGCAGTTCGCGCCGGGTCGGCGGCGGCCCCGGCGTCACGCACGGCGGCATCGACCTCACGCTGGCAGAGGGCACGCCATTGCTGGCGATCGCCGCGGGCGCGGTGTTCGCGGCCGGCGAAGGCGGGCGGATGGAGGGCAACTTTGTCTGGCTGCTGCACCTGCCGGAGCGCAGCGGTTTTCCGTTCGCCTTTCTTGCGAAGTACCAGCACCTGGCGGCACCGTCGCCGCTCGGCCGCGGTACTGCCGTGGCGCTCGGACAGGAGATCGCGCGCTCGGGCTCGAGCGGAACGGCCGGCGGCCACTACGGGGCGGCGGGATACGCCCATCTGCATCTGACCGTGCGCGCGATCGCGGCGGACAAGGTCGCCGCGGCCGCCCGAGCAATGGCTGGGCCGGAGGAGGCGTTCTCGATTACGCGCGATTCGACCCAGATCGATCCGCTGACGCTGTATGTGCCCGGCCTGCGGCAGCCGACCGACGTGCAGGATCTGCCGGCTGCGCGCAAACAGGTCGTGGTCGGCTACCTCGATGCCCGAGGCGCCGTCCGGCCCGCCGCGGCGCGCGCGGTCTGGCCGGTGGCCTGCCCGTAGCGCGGTTGCAAACGTTACAATCGCGGCGCCACGACTGTGCCAAAGGACACAGTCCGGCAACGCAGGGAGGGTCAAGATTCCCCGGCAGAACGTCGAGGGATGATCCATGCACAAGCCCAAGACCGAGACCCGGGCCGGCTACCCGTTGCGGGCGGAGCACCCGGACTCCGCTGATGTGATCGATGAGTGGTGCGCCACCATCAAGCGCGCGGTCGCGCGCGCGGCCGAGCTCGCGCACGAAGGCTACCTGGTCGAGATCGGCGCACCGGCGTCGCCCGCCAAGCGCTGAGGTCCCGCCGTCAGGATGCGGGCTTGCTCCGGTCGGCCCGCAGCCGGTCGAGCGTCGCACGGTCAGTGTTTGCGGTCGGGGCGAGGGCGCGCGCGGACTCGTAGCGCCTGATGGCGGCCGTGGTTTGCGGCCCCGCTATGCCATCTGCCAGGACCGGGCCGAAGCCGAAGGCCTTGAGGCGCGATTGAACCTCGAGAATTTCGGTGGGCGTCAGCGGCCTGCCGTTGGCTGCAGCCGGCGCGGCGGGAGCTGGCGTGTAGGCGGCGGCATCCCAGCTCGAGGCCGGCGCATCGGCGGCGGCACGCAGCGGCGGGCCGTACGACGTGCCGCCTTCGCCCACCGAGCGGAAGGGCTCGTTGTAGTTCACCTGGTAGGGGTCGGGACCGTCGGGGCGATCGTTGCAGATCTTCTGGCCGCGCAGGATGCGCCACAGCGCGCAGTCCTTCGTGGACACCATCGATATCATGTGGTCGGTCGCGGTCTTGCCCGTGCCGGCCAGCGACACACCGTCGGCGCCGTAGCTCACCACCGTGAGCGCAATCGGCACCGCGCAGCCGCCGCCCAGCAAGGCAGCGGCGAGGACGACGGGGAGGGCGAGACGGGAGAGCGGCGGCAAGGTCATGTTGCGGGCGACTGGGTCACGCGCACACGGCGACAAGCAGGTCCTGCTGTGTTCAATCAAAGGCGGCTTCTGGCGGCGTGGCCCAGCGGACGCCCGCGGCGGTCGCGCGGCGGCCGCCGGGCGGCGGCGTTCCGCGCCTGCGGATCGAGCGGCGACACGACGACTTCGCCGACCAGCTCCAGCCCGCGATAGAGGATGCGGATGGGCGCGGCGTCGGGGTTGAAGGTGCCGCCGCGGTTCGCGGGCGGCCTAAGTGCCTCGCTGCGCCGGCGCCGCTTGGCCTTGAGGTCGGCCATGTTCTCGGCGTGGGTGCCGAGGAAGAGGTGGTCGGGGTTGACGCAATTGCGCTGGTCGCAGCGGTGGCAGACATGCAGGCCGGCGGGGATCGGGCCGTGCGCCGTCATCCAGGCGAAGCGGTGGGCGAGGTGGATCTTCTTGCCGGCGCGGATCTGGCCGTAGCCGTTGGGCATCGGCCGGCCCTGCCAGATCAGGCAGCCGGTGATCGGGTCGGGCTTGCTGGAGTGGGCCAGCCGCTCGGCCGCCGACCAGCTCCGCCCGCAGCGGGGGCGATAGGGTCTCGTCATTCAGACTATTTACGCCCGGCCGGCCCGGATCGACGATTATGGTCCTTACCGAAGCTGCTCCAGCGCGCGTCGTGGGTGGTCGGACAGGCTCAGCCGTCTGAACTTGCCCTTGAACTTGCCATGGCTGCATCGCCGGTTGCCGTGGCCGACGGGGCGCGCGACTGCCACCAGGCTTGGGCCGCCATGCCGGCGGCCATCGCCAGGACGAAGGCGATGACTCGTGGCGACAGGCTGGCGAGATTTTCCAGCGCCGGGCCGGGACAAAGTCCCGCCAGGCCCCAGCCGATGCCGAACAAGACCGAGCCCACCACCAGCGGCCGGTCGATGTCGGTCTGCGTCGGCCAGAGATATCGTTCGGCGAATACCGGCGCGCCGCGGCGCCGCGCCAGGGCGAAGCCCATGGCGGAGACGGCGAGCGCGCCCGCCATCACGAAGGCCAGCGTCGGATCCCAGCGGCCCAGCACGTCGAGGAAACCCAGAACTTTTGCCGGCTGCGTCATGCCCGAGATCAGAAGACCGCCGCCGAAGACGAGACCGCACAGGAAGCTTGCCAAGGTGAGCATGGCTCAGCCTCCTGGTGCGTGACGGACGATCGCCACGACGATGGCAGCGCTCGCCATGAAGACGACGGTGGCCACGATCGAGCGCGGCGACAGCCGGGCCATGCCGCAGATGCCGTGCCCGGAAGTGCAGCCGGAGCCGAGCCGCGCCCCGAGCCCGACCAGCAGGCCGGACGCCACGATCACCAGCCAGCTCGCGGGCATCTGCGGTTCGGGCAGCGGCCGGCCGACCAGGCCCAGGGCCAGCGGTGCCGCGATCAGCCCGACCACGAAGGCGAGCCGCCACGCCTTGTCGCCGGCCTCGAGCGACAGGGCGCCGCCCAGGATTCCGCTGATGCCGGCGATGCGCCCCGTCAAGACCATCAGCAGCACCGAGGCGAGCCCGATCAGGCAACCGCCAAGCAGGGCCGAGACAGGGTCGAATTCAGCCATCGATTTTCCTCCGGCGTGTGGCGTTCCTTGCCTGAGGCTGGCGGAAAATTCGACCGGCCGCTATAGGGGACATCATGAACGGATTTCTGTGGGCGGCCGTGGTGTGTGTCGTGCTGGCGGCCGGGTTGCCGATCGCGGCCGCGCTCATCCAGGCGAGACCGAGCACCGACGGCGGCAATACCGGCGCCGTCGTGGGCTTCGTGACCCTGGTCGTCTTCGGCGCTCTCGCCATCGCCCTGGCCGTCATCGGCCTGATTCTAAAGCTGCTGTGAGGCCCGTTCAGGGACCTCTCCCCGGCGGGAACTGGATGTTGAAGCCGAAGAAGACCTGGAAGCTGGGCTGCCCGATGCCGCTCTGCACGGCCGAGTATTGTGGCTCAAGGTACATGTTGAGCACATTGCCGTTGCCGAGGTGCACGACCCGGCCCAGCCCCAGGCCGACCGGCAGGACCGCAGTCTGACGGCCGAGATCGACCGTCGTTATGCCGCTCGAGCGCAGATAGAAGCCCTCGGCCAGGTTGTAGAAGAGGATGGGCTGGACGGTGAGGGAACGGGCGCTGCCGTCGAACGCCTGCTGATAGGCAACGAGCGCTGCCAGCAAGCCCCAGTCATAGGGAGCGCTCACGACACCCTGGCCGCCGAATTGCCACTTGCGTTCGCCCAGGGCGGGGCTGGTGGCGGTCGGCAGGATGGCGAGCGGCCCGACACCCACCCTGGCGTTGGCGAGCTGGATCAGCGGCACGTCGAAGATGGTGAGATCGCCCAACCCGCTCTCGCTGCCGGCCGGCCCCCAGGCGGTTGTTCCGGTGGCCAGCGAGACGCGCATGAGCTGGCGCCAGCCGAAAGCGTCATGCGGCAGGATCCCGCGCAGGAAAGGCTGATTGGAGCCGCTGCCCGGCTGGCCGCTCAGCACCGGCTGCAGGTAGTTCTGGACCTGGATCGCCGGAATGTCGGTCAGCGGATTGTTGGCCATGTTCTGCTGGGCCACGGCCGGCGGCGAGGCCGTTGCCAAGAGAGCCAGGATCGATAGCGCCCACTCCCCGATCCGGAGCGACAGGGTCTTGGCGATCCGGGCCGGCACGATCTTCACGGTCATGGGGAGAGCTTAGCAGGCCTCCTGCTCACAGCTAATTGGGACCCGGCGTCAGGGCACCAGCTCGTACTCGCTGCGCGTCTGGTCGACGATCTCCACCAGCGTGCCGTAGCCGCCGGACGGCAGGCCCGGGAAACCGGCGACCGTCCAGTTGGGCGAGCCGGCCCGTTGCGTCCGCGACAGGCGCGGGCGCGGCGCCTCGCAGCCGCGGAATTTTTCGTCGCGCGCGATCAGGCGGGCGATGCGTTCGCGGAGGGCGGCCTGGATCTCGTCCGCCGTCGCGCGTTTCTTGACCGTGACGGGCGCGAACGTGTCGGGCATGAAAATGGCTCCTCACCGGGGTGCGCTCTCTCGGGGAGGAGAGGCGCTGTATCGGGTACGAGCCGAATGTGGCGAGCATGCCCGCGTCCAGGAGGATTGGCGTTTGGCCACGCCGCGGCCAAATCGCACAGCTATCGCAGGCACGCGGTCTGTGCACGCGCCGTGCAGCACCTCTTTGCCGGGATCGCGCCACTCAAGGCGGAGTAAACTCCGCCGCGGTGGCGCGATCCCGGCAATGACTTCAACCCTTGACCAGCGGTATCACCTCGGCAGCGAAGCGCTGCAGGCGCTCGATGCTGCCCGCGATCGACTCGCCGCGGCAGTCGAAGACCAGCTCGTGCACGCCGATGGCGGCAAACGAACGGATGTCGCCGGCGATGTCGTCGGCGCTGCCGGAGAAGCTGCGGCGTGTGCCGTCGCGATCGGGAATGCCGGTGTCGTATAGCGGGGCTTTATATGAGATGTGGAGCTTGGAGAAATCGCGACCCTCGGCCGCGGTCATCTGCTGCAGCGTCTGCAGGTGCGCCTTCATCTCCTGCGGCGGCAGCGGCGAGGCAGCGATGGCGCCGACCGGGTGCCAGCCGTCGCCGTGGCGCGCGGTGCGGCGAAGTGCTGCTTTGCTGTGTCCGCCGACCCAGATCGGCGGATGCGGCTTCTGCAGCGGCAAGGGCTCGCAGCGGATATCGGCATAGCTGTAGAACTGGCCGGTGAAGCTGGCGGGCGACTGGCTCCACAGCTGCTTGAAGATGGCGATCCATTCGTCGGTCACGGCGCCGCGACGGTCGAAGTCGGGACTTTGCAATGCCTCGAATTCCTCCTTCAGCCAGCCGACGCCGACGCCCAGCGTCACGCGGCCGCCGCTCAGCACATCGAGCGAGGCCACCATCTTGGCCGTCAGCACCGGATTGCGATAGGGCAGCACCAGCACCGAGCTGACGAGGCGCAGCTTCTCGGTGGCGCCGGCCACCACGCCCAGGATGGAGAAGGTCTCCAGCGCGTCGCCGCCGCCGGGATGCTTGTGGTCCAGCGTGTAGGGATAGGGCGACGTGCTTTCCACCGGGAAGACGATGTGGTCGGCGATCATGGCCGAGTGGAAGCCCAGCCGCTCGCCCTCGCGCGCCAGCGCCAGCACGCCGTCGCGCGTGGCGGTCGGGCCGCGGGTCGGAAGGTAGAAGCCGTAGCGCATCGGATGGACTCCGCAAGAAGGAGGCGGCCAGGAGATCAGGCGAGTGTAGTGCTTATTGCGGCGTCGACAAATCTACGGCGCGCGGCGGAATTCCATGGGGGTGGGGGTTGTCGGGTTGCCCTCACTTGTCGTGAGGCAAGCCGCCTGCGTGTCGTTGGTGCGCGTGCACGTCATTGACGCTGAATACCAAAAGCCACCGTGGCCGCACTCCCCCCGCGGGTGCTGTACCCTGAGCGTTCCGTCGCCGGCGAATTGTGCCGTGGCCGGCGCCGTGCATTGGTAGGACCCGCGCGGGGCGGGGCAGTTGATGCTCATCTGCTGCCGACCGACGCCCGTGTCGTTGAGGCAGAGCGTTCCGGCCATCGCCGTGCATGACAAGGTTCCAGAAACCCAGCCGACTTCGTGGCCGAGCACCCAGCAGCCTTGAAGCATGCCGAGGTCCTTCTGCGCCCAGCGGTCCGCCGGAAGCGGCCCGGCTGGCTCGGGCCGTGGAGGCGGCGGCGGTGGTGGAGGCGGCGGCTTGAGGAGCGCCGTCTGCTGGGGGCGTGGCTTTCCGGTTTGCGTCGGCAGTTCGAATGGCGGCGGTGGCGGCGGCGGGATGCTGGCACAGGCCAATGCCTTGTCGGCGAGGTCACGCTCGAGCTGCCGGACGAGCTTGCGCAGGGTCTCGCCGCGCTCGGCCTCCGCCGAGAGCGAAGCCGGCACGGCGGGACAAAAATCCCAGGCCAGTTCCGGCGTTGCGGCGGCGAGCGGCATCAGCAATCCGCAGGCGCGCAACAGCACGCCGGCGCCGGCGACGCCGATCGCCGCGAACGCCGCCCACAGCACGACCGACAGGACTCGCCCGCCCGCGCGCCGCCTCATCGCCAAACGGTCTGCATTGTCTCCCCCTGCCACGATTTTCCCAGAGCCTTGGGCCTCGGGCAACCGGGTGCGGGACCATCATCTATTTGGCGCACGGGGCGCCACGGTGAGCGCAAGTTCCAGAGCGACGAGACTATTCCCTGAGGGTAAGCTCCTGGCAAAAGAGACTGGGAGGTCGTCATGCTGAAAATCATCAGATCCGCGGTCGCGGCACTTGCCGCGGTCCTGCTGTTGCCGCAGGCCGAAGCGCTCGCGCAGGCCTATCCATCGAAGCCGATCAGGTTCGTCATCCCGTTCGGGGCGGGGTCGGCCACCGACGCGCTGGCCCGCATCGTCGGCCAGGAGCTGGAGCAGACGCTCGGCCAGCCGATCATCGTGGTGCAGAAGCCGGGCGCCGACGGCGCGATCGCCGCCAGCGAGGTCAAGCGCTCAGCGCCCGACGGCTACACCTTGCTGTTCGGCACCAACAGCCCGCTCGCCGTCGTGCCCAACATGCAGAAGGACCCGCCCTACAACGTCCTCAGCGATTTCACGCCGATCACCTTCCTCGGCGAAAACACTTTCTTCATCGTCGTCACCCCGTCGCTGCCGCCCAAATCGATGGCCGAGCTGGTCGCTTTCGCCAAGGCCAGCCCGAAGCCGCTGAATTTTGCCGCGGGCAACACCTATGCCCTCGTCTCGATGGGAATTTTCGCGGCGAACAACCGCATGGAGCTCGAGGCGGTCCGTTACAAATCGGAGCCCGATGCCATGGCCGACCTGCTGTCGGGTCGCATCCAGCTCATGAACGGCACCCCGACATCCGTCGTCTCACAGGTCAAGGCCGGCAAGCTTCGCGCGCTGGCCACGACACTCGACGAGCGCAGCCCCTTGTTGCCCGATGTTCCCACGCTGGTGGAGGCGGGCCAGCCCAAGTTCCCGATCGGTCCATGGTTCGCCCTGGTCGGCCCGGCCGGCCTGCCGCCCGAGATCGTCGGCGCCATGAACAAGGCGATGGTTGCCGCTCTCGCCAAGCCCTCGGTCAAGGAGCAGATGCAAAAGCACGGCTTCATGCCGAGATCGTCGACGCCGCAGGCGCTGGCGAGCTACATGAAAGAGCAGATCACCGTCTGGAAGAGCGCGCTGCTCGCCGCCGGCCTGGAGCCGCAATAAGACGAGGGCGCAGTCGTCCTCTTATCGCGGACGGAGGGGGGCATAAATCAGAACTGAGCCTCCGACCCCCTCCGTCAGCGTACGACGCTGACACCTCCCCCGAAGACGGGGGAGGAATGACTCCCTCTTTTCCTCCCCCGTCTTCGGGGGAGGTGTCGTCGTCATACGACGACGGAGGGGGTCATAAATCAGAAGGGAGGCTCGATTACGCCGCGTCCAATGACCTGATCCGGACGCCGCGCTGTCGTTCGCCGCGGATCAGCACGCCTTCACGTTCGGGATCGGACCACGGTGTCTGTTCGTTGTCCTGCAGCACTGCGGGATTTGCCGGCGCGTGCTGGATGCGCGCCAGCCAGTCGCGGGCCTCGCGCAGGCCCTTGAACAGGCTGATCGGCCCTTCGCCTTGGGTGTGCTCGGCGAAGGCGCGGGCAAATTCGCCACGGTTGGGGTCGACGATGAAGGCCACCGGTCCGCGCTTCTCGCTGACGTCGCCGCGCAACAGGGCTGCGATCCGCACGACCTGCTCGGGAGTCCATTCGGTGTGAGCGCCGGCGCCTTCGACGATCTTGGCGAAGCTGCGCACGTTGGCATCGGCGAGCTGCTGGACCACGCCGCGCACTTCGTCCGGAGTAATCTTGCCGCGCGCCACGATGGTGACGGTCCGATGCAGCTTGGAGATTTCCACGTAGACGGGCATGCATCGACGATAACACGGACGCCGCCCGGCAAGACGCTGCTTTTTGTATCAGCGGCGCCGAGGCCGCGTCTCAGCCCTTCGATCCCGAGAAGGTGCCGAAGCACTCCGAGCCGCCGCTGTAGCTGCCGCTGAACCTTTGCCCCTGGAATGTCCCGGTGAAGGTGGTGAAGCTGCCGTTGGGCAGCCGCACCGTGGCCTCCCAGCTGCCGTCCGAGCGCAGGCCGCCGGCGAGCGTGATCGCGCTGCCCTGCTGGTTGGTCTCGAGGCTGACCGCCATCCCCGAAACGCTGACGGTGAGCGTCCCCTTGGCCGTGCAGTTGGGCGGCGTTCCGGCGGTCACCTGGAACTCGCCGCTCCACTTGCCCTCGTAATTCTGCGCCAGTGCAGGCCAGGCCATGACGACGCCCACCGCCAGTTGCGCCGCCACGATGATTCCCGCCAACTCTTTCATTGCTGCCTCCGACTGCGCACGCCCGCAGCCTAGGGGGTCGATCCTGCAGCGTCCAGCCAAGCCGTCCGCCGTCGCCGGTCGCGCGGAGGCCGGAGAGCAGCGCACCTCGCGGCGCCTCCGCAGGGTGAGATTTTGTGTATTGCCGGCGCGTGGCGGTCGGGAGGACAATGACGACATGACAGGAAAATCTCGTCGCGCCCTGCTCAAGGGCGCCGCTGCCACGTTGGCCTTTCCCGCCGTCGTCCGCGCTCAGGGCGACTGGCCCTCGCGCCAGATCCGCGTCGTCGTTCCCTATCCGCCGGGCGGTCCGTCCGACATCACGACGCGCCTCGTGATGGAGCGCGCCGGGTCGCTGCTCGGCCAAAGCGTCCTGTTCGACAACAAGGCCGGCGCCAGCGGCGCGATCGGCGCCGAGCACGTCAAGAACGCAAACCCGGACGGCTACACGTTCCTGACGACAACGACGGCGATGGTCTGCATTACCCAGCATCTCCAGCCGCTGCCCTACGACCCGGCGAAGGACTTCATCCCGGTCGCGCGGACCGCCACCTCCTGGATCGGCATGGGCGTGAACCTGCAGGTGCCGGCCAACAACCTCCAGGAATTCATCGCCTACGCCAAGGCCAACCCCGGCAAGATCAACTTCGGCTCGGCGGGACTGGCCACCATCACCCACTTCTATGGCGAGATGTTCAACATCGAGGCAGGCGTGAAGATGGTGCACGTGCCCTACAAGGGCAGCGCGCCGGCAACCAACGACCTGTTGTCGGGGCAGATCCAGGTGCAGTTCGACCCGACCACGCTGCCTCACATCGCCGCCGGCCGACTGAAGTGCTTCGCCATCCTGGGCGATCAGCGCTGGCCGGGACGTCCCGATATTCCGACGCTGAAGGAGCAGGGCCTTGGCAGGATCGGCGGCGACGCCTGGTTCGGCATCCTGGCGCCCAAGGGCACGCCGCAGGCCATCGTCGACAAGCTCGGCAAGGCAATCGGCGAAGCGACCAAGGCGCCGGAGCTGAAGGAAAAGCTGGTGGTGAGCGGCAACTATCCCAGCTACCTCGACCCGACTGCCTTCCGCGACACGATCGCGCGCGAAGCCCAGTCGTATGCAGAGATCATCAAGAAGGCCGACATCAAGATCTGACGCACTCGGATCGACGACGCCGCCTTCCCGGGCGCTCAAGGGTCAGAAGCCGCCGTCGTGACTCATGACCGCTCAGTCGCTGTCGGACAGCGACCCGTCGGCATAAATCGCCGACACCTCCCGATAGGAATGGGGAGGAAAATCGATCCGGCTTACATGTAGCTCGGCGGCCTCGCGTTCGCGTTCGCCGAGGGCCGCCGCGACCTGCTTGCGGAAGCGCTCGAGATCGGCACCGGCCAGCTGGTCCGCCCGCGTCGCAGGATGATTGTGAGGATTGACGGGCCTGCCGTCGCTCAGCAGTTCGAAATGCAGATGCGCTCCGGTCGATCGGCCGGTGTTGCCGACGAATCCGATCAGCTCGCCGCGCGCCACCATCGAACCGGTCTCGACGCCCGGTGCAAGACGCGAGAGGTGGCCGTACACGGTTGTCAGCTTGCCGGCGTGCCTGATGCGGATCCAGTTGCCGTAGCCGCCGTTGGGCCCGGCGCCGATTACCGCGCCGTCCGACGCGGCGTAGACCGGGGTCCCGGCATTCGCCACCAGATCCATGCCCTCGTGCATGAAGAGCTTGCGCGGGGCAGGCGCCGGGGCCAGGGCGACCGGCTCGCTGGCCTTGACGGCGGCTTCCCGCTCGATTCGCTGGGTCTCTTCTTTTTCCCGGCGGGCACGCGCCCGGCGTTCCGCCATGACGCGGTCGAGCTCGGAATTCATCGCGGGGTCCGCTACGTCACGGGCACTGCCCAACGTTCCACCGGAACCGAAGCCCGCGGCGGCGCGGGCGATCTCGCGGTCGTCCCGCGCCATCGCCGCCGTCTCTTCCGGCGTCGGCTCGGGCGGCGGCGCCGGGCCAGCCGGCTCGGCTGGCGGCTTGAGACCCGCCAGCAGTCCCGGGGGATGGTCGAGCGGATCGGCGCGCCAGCCGAAGCCCGAGGAGACAGTCACTGTATCGAGCGGCAGGCGGACCGATGGCGGCGCCGCGGCCCGCCCGCTGGCGAGCCAGAACTGCTCGACTGCTGCGTCGCGGCTGCGGAAGCGATGCACGGCGACGGTGCCCTTGGCCGCAGTCTTGAGCTCCAGCCATATTACGCGGCCGACGCCAATCGGCTGGCCCTCGATCGTGAAAGTCTGCTCGTAGCGCACATGAAAGCGGTCGCCGTTCCTGAGGTCGCGCTCGAGGTCGATCGCCGTACCTATCGCGCGCAACGCCTCCGGCATGGTCGCTGGCGGGACGCCGGCGGCCGCGGTCGAGAGGGCGAGCGAGCCGGTCACGGTGCTGCTGGCGCTGAGCTGTCGGGTGAACGGCAGGTAGGCTTGCGCCTCCTCGTCAGCGTTGCCGAGCAGGCACTCGGCCGCGACCGTCGCTTCGTCGACAGAATCCGGAACGTCGGCGATGGCCCGCGACACCAGACCCAACGACAAAGCGACGACAAGCCCCGCCCCGAGCATGTCCCTTCCCATCAGGCGCTTTTACACAAAATAGCGCGGCGGCAATATGACAGGAGTTGTGCGTAAATTAGCGGACGGCCGCCGCACGGACCATATCGGCGCACTTCTCGCCGATCATGATCGAGGGCGCATTGGTGTTGCCGGCCACGATGGTCGGCATGACCGAGGCGTCGGCCACGCGCAGTGCTGAAATTCCGTGAACCCGGAGCTGTGGGTCGACCACGGCATCGGTCTCGTGGCCCATGCGGCAGGTGCCGACGGGGTGCAGGTTCGACACGCCGCTCGCGCGGATGAAAGTTTTCAGGTCGGCCTCGCTGGTGACGTTGGCGCCGGGCAGGATCTCCTCGCCGACGAACGGCTTTAACGCCGGCTGCCTTGCGATCTCGCGGCAGATATGCATGCCCTCGATCAGCGCGTTCCAGTCGTTGGCGCTCTTCAGGAAGTTGAACCTGATCTCGGGCGGCGCCAGCGGATCGGCGGATTTCAGCCGCACCGTGCCGCGCCCGTCGGGCCGCAGATGCACCGGGCTGAGACCAAAGGCCGAAAACGGCTGCGGGATCACGCCGGCCCGCGTGCGTTCCTGGGTCGCCCAGGCGAACATGTTGATCTGCAGGTCGGGGCGCTCCAGCCGCTTGTCGCTGCGCAGGAACGCGCCGACGAACAGGCCCATTGACGCCAGCGGCCCGGTGCGGCCGAGCGCGTACTGCGCCACCGCCATCAGCCGGCGCGGCAGGCTGAGCGCCAGGTCGTTCATGGTGACCGGCTGGCTGCAGCGGTAGGTGACATAGGTGTTGAAGTGGTCGTGCAGGTGGCTGCCGACGCCGGGCATGTCCTTGATCACCGCGATGCCGTGCTGGCCGAGATGCCCGGCCGGGCCGAGGCCCGAGAGCATCAGGAGCTGCGGCGAGCCGTAGACGCCGCCGGAGACGATCACCTCGCGGGTGGCGCGCGCCGTCGTCAGGCCCTTCGGCGTGCGATACTCGACGCCGACGGCGCGGCCGCTCTCGATCAGCACGCGCGTCGCATGTGCCCCGGTGGCGACCGTCAGGTTCTTGCGCTGCTTGGTGTTGCCGAGATAGGCCCTGGCGGACGACCAGCGCCGCGCGCGGTTGATGGTGCTCTGGTAATAGCCGACGCCTTCCTGGGTGGCGCCGTTGAAATCCGGATTGGCCGGGATGCCGGCCTCGATCGCAGCGTCGTGCATTGCCTTGGCCAACGTCGGCTGCCAGCGATGCTCCGAGACTTTCAGCGGCCCGCCTGTGCCGTGGAATTCGTTTTCCCCGCGGACGTTGTCCTCGGCCCGCTTGAAGTAGGGCAACACCGATTCGTAGTCCCAGCCCTCGCAGCCGCGCTGACGCCATTCGTCGTAGTCGGCGGCGTTGCCGCGCATATAGACCATGCCGTTGATCGAGCTGGTGCCGCCCAACACCTTGCCACGCGGCTGGTACATCACGCGGTTGTTGAGCTCGGCCTCCGGTTCCGAATCGAACATCCAGTTGACCTTCGGGTTGGTGAAGGTCTTGTGGTAGCCGAGCGGGACGTGGATCCACGGATAGGAATCGCGCGGCCCCGCTTCGAGGAGCAGCACGCTGAAGCGGCCGTCCTCGCTCAGCCGGCCGGCGACGGCGCAGCCGGCGGAGCCTGCTCCGGTGACGATGAAATCGTAGGTGGCTTCGGGTTGCATTGACCAAGCGTAAAGTCTTTGTTGGGAGCGCGCCACTCCAGTGGCGCAATCATGTCATCCTGAGGCGTAGCCGAAGGATCTGGCGCTAACCCCAAAGATGTACAGTGGAGTTGGCGTGAGGTCCTTCGCTACGCTCAGGACGACAGCTAAGCGTCGCATCGGAGCCGGACCATCTTCAACCTTTACCTTGCCCTGGGCGCGATGCTGGTGCAGCAGACCTTCGCGACGCTGGGCCGTTCCACGGTGCCGCTGATCGCCGCAGCCATCGTTGCCGACCTGGCGGTCGATCCGGCGCTGGTCGGGGTCTATCTCGCCATCGGCTCGGTCGCGGGCTTCCTCACGACGCTGGGCTGCGGCGGCTTCATCCTGCGCTACGGGGCGCTGCGCATGACGCAGGTCGGCATGGCGGCGCTCGGCATCGGGCTTGCCATCACCACCGCGGGCTGGCTGCCGCTGTTCGCCGCCGGCGCCTTCATCGGCGGCCTGGGGCAGGCGATCTCGACGCCGTCCAGCTCGCACCTGCTCGGCCGCCTGTCGCCGCGGCACCTGGCGCCGCTGGTGTTCTCGATCAAGCAGACCGGCGTGCCGGCCGGGCTGATGCTGGCGGGAATCGTGGCGCCGCTGCTGGTCGCCGTGGCCGACTGGCGCACGACGCTGCTCGTCGTTGCCGGCCTCTGCCTGCTGACGGTCGTGGCGCTGCAGCCCCTGCGGGCGCGGTTCGATACCGACCGCAATCCGGCCCAGCCGCTGTCGCCGGCCGATATAAGGGCCAATGTCGCGGGCGTCCTGCGCGATCCGGCGTTGCGCGCGCTCTGCCTTGCGATGTTCAGCTTCGTCGGCCTGCAGTCGCTCTTCACCGGCTTCTTCGTGCTCTATCTCGTGCGCGGCCTGGGCTACGACCTGGAACGCGCCGGGCTGGTGTTCGCCATTGCCGTCGCCGTCGCGGTGCCGGCCCGAGTTGGCTGGGGCTGGCTGGCGTCGCACCTTGTCAGGCCGGCGACCCTGCTGTCGCTGCTGGGAGTCGGCATGGCAGGTGCTGCAGTACTCACCGCCATCATCGATCCTGCCTGGCCAACCTGGGCGGCCACCGCAATCGCCGCTGCGCTCAGCGTGACCGCGGTAAGCTGGCATGGCGTGCTGCTGGCGGAGGTGGCGCGCCTGTCGCCGCCCGGACGCATCGGGGCCACGACCGGCGCGGTGCTCGCGTTCGGCGACGCGGGCGCACTGGTCCTGCCGCTGCTGTTCAGCGCGGCGCTGTCGCTCACCGGCGGCTACGCCACCGGATTCCTGATCGGCGCCGCCCTGGCGCTGGCGGTCGGAGTGCTCGGCCTGTGGCGGCGGGTGAATCCTGCTGCTAGAACGCCGACATGAAAACCAAGCTCCTCGGGCGCACCGGCGTCTCCGTTTCCGAACTCTGCTTCGGCACCATGTCGTTCGGCGGCGATGCCGACGAGGCCACATCGGCCGACATGTACAAGGCCGTGCGCGATGCCGGCGTCAACTTCTTCGACTGCGCCAACGAGTACAACAAGGGCAAGTCGGAGGAGATCCTCGGCCGGCTGGCCAAGGGCCATCGCGACGACCTCGTGCTCACCACCAAGGTCAACGCCCAGATACGGCCTGACGTGAACGCGCGCGGCACCTCCCGCCGCCACGTCGTGCAGGCGGTCGAGGCGTGCCTCAAGCGGCTGCAGACCGATCGCATCGATGTACTGTTCCTGCATCGCTATGACGCCATGACGCCGATCGAGGAATCGATGCGCGGGCTCGAGGACCTGGTGCGATCGGGCAAGGTGATCTATCCCGCCGTCAGCAACTGGTCGGCATGGCAGACGCAGCGCGCGGTCGACCTCCAGGAGCGCGCCAACTGGGCGCGCCTGCAGGTCATCCAGCCGATGTACAGCCTGGTGAAGCGCCAGGCCGAGGTCGAGATCCTGCCGATGGCCGAGCACAACGGCATCGGCGTCATTCCCTACAGCCCGGCCGCGGCGGGGCTGCTGTCCGGCAAGTATTTCGGCCAGGCGCTGAGGAACGATGGCGGGCGGCTCAAGACCAACAAGATGTACGAGGCGCGCTATGGCGAGGCCTGGGCCTTCGAGGTCGCGGAGAAATACGTCGCCTTCTGCAAGCATAAGGGCCTGCATCCGGTGAGCGCGGCGATCGCCTGGGTGGGCGCGCATCCGGCGATCACCGCTCCCATCATCGGTGCGCGCAACCTGGACCAGCTGAAAGATTCGCTGGCCGCCGTCGACGTGAAGATGACGCCGGAATTGCGTGCCGAAATCGCCGACCTCTCGCGCACGCCGCCGCCGGCCACCGACCGGCTGGAGGAGCAGAGGCCGCCCAGGACCTAGAGGGAAGGCCGCCGCAATGCGGCGGATTTGAAGCGCATTCAGGCGTCGGCCGTAACGGGCGCGGCAACGGGCGCGGCGCTGCCGCAGAAATGGCAGCGCTTTAGCCGCGCAACCGCTTGCTGCCCGGGCAGAATCCGATTCCGAATTTTGCGATGTCGGGCAACAAGCGGTCGCGCGGCCGATCTGGGGTCGCAAACAACTGCCGCAGGATATTCGGCCACGCAGAAGCATGGCCGCAGTGTTTCACGGCATCCTCGGTCAGCGCTTCATCTTGAGCGCGCGCGGGGCAATCAGCTCGCCGCGGCTGTCGTAGACATTGCCAAGCTCGTCATAGATGAAGGTCCGCTTCGCCTGATCCTGGCTCACGGGTACCATCGCCTGTTGCCGCTCGTAGTGCAGCGGCTGGCTGATCGCACCGGTGCCCTGCGCCATCGCGACGGGCGCCGACAGAACGAGTACGCAGGCGGTGATTGTCGAAAGCTTCGACATGACATCCTCCTTTGTAGCTGTGTGGGAGGAAACGCCGCGTGCCGGAAAAAGTTGCCGCTGGTCATTTCCGCAACAAATATCGCCGGGCCCGGCAACATTAGTGAAGTTTCAGGTGACCTTGCGATAGAATGGGTTTCGCGCCTTCACCGGATCGAGCAGCGACCAGTCTCCCTGCTCGACGATGTGGCCCTTGGGGAAGGGCGGGCGCGGTTCCTGGCCGAGCGAGCGCATGACCCTGTCGTCGCGGTAGTAGCAGAGCAGGATCACCCGCGAGATCGCCGCCAGCGCCATCCCGCCTTCGGCGCGGAAGGCCGCGGCCACCTCTCGGCGGCGGTCGGCGGCCAGGTCGGCGAACGGGCCGCCGGCGAGTGCGGCGAGTCTCTTCAACGCCGCCACGACATCGTCGCGGTCGCGGCCGAGACTCTTGAGGACATCGGCGAAGATCGTCTCGTCGTCGGCGCCGGGCACGCCGTAGCGTGCGCTCGGAGGGATCATGGTGCCGGCGAAGGCGCTGAGTTCGCGGGTTTCGGACGGGGAAAGGGGCATGTCAGTCGAACAGGGTAGCGGCAGACAGGCGCTGCTTGATAGAGTCGGCGATGTAGAGCGCCAGCGCCTGGATGGTCGAGGTCGGGTTTACCGCACCGGCGGTCACCCAGATGCTGCCGTCGACGATGAACAGGTTCTTCACGTCGTGGCTGCGGCCCCAGCCGTTGACGACCGAGCGTTCGGGATCGCAGCCCATGCGCGCCGTGCCGAGCAGGTGCCAGCCGCCATTGAGGATGGGGACTTCGGTGCCGATGTTCCTGGCCCCCGCGGCCTCGAGAATCTGGCGTGCGTTGCCGAGTGCATGGGCGATCATGCGCCGGCTGTTGTCGCCGATCGTGTAGTCGACCTTCGGCGCCGGGATGCCGCTGGAGTCCTTCAGCACCGGGTCGAGCGTCACCCGATTATGTTCCTCCGGCAGGTCCTCGATGATGGCGCTGAGGCCGATGCGGTGGTTGAGCAGCTGGCGATAGACGCGGTGATGGTCCTCGCCCCACGGCAGCCGGCCCGCCGCCGTGCTGGTGATCGCCTCCAGGATCGAGCTGTAGCCGCGGTTGAACTGGAAGGTGTAGCCGCGCACGAAATCGCGGGTCGCATCGGTCTCGTAGAATTCCTGGCTCCACAGGCAAAGCGGCGGGCCATGATTGCCGTCGAGCGGCTCGTCGACATAGCCGAAGCTGTTGGCGTAGGGGTGGAACATCAGGTTCTTGCCGACCAGGTCGCTCGAGTTGGCCAGCCCATTGGGGAATTTCCCCGAGACCGAGTTCAGGAGCAGGCGCGGAGTGCCGACGCCGTTGCAGGCCACGATCACCATCTCGGCCGGCTGGAAATGCTCCTGGCCCTTGGCATCGTAGTAGACCACGCCCGAGGCCATGCCGTGCGCGTCGGTCGCGATCTCGCGCACCCGGCAGCGCGTGCGCAGCTCGACGCCGGCCCGCAGCGCGTGCGGCCAGTAGGTGATGTCGGTGCTGGCCTTGGCGCCTTGCGCACAGCCCGGCGTGCAGTGGCCGAGGTTGATGCAGCGGCCGCGACCCTCGTAGTCGGCCGTGGCGATCGTTGAATCGGACGGCCACCAGTGCCAGCCGAGCTTGTTCATCGCCCGGCCGAAGCGCGCGCCCGACTTGCCGAGCGGCAGTGGCGGCATGGGCGGCTGGTGGGGTGGGTAGGCGGGGTCGCCGGCGAGGCCCGAGACGCCCATCATGCGGTCGTTCTCGGCGAAGAACGGCTCCAGCGTGGCGTAGTCGACCGGCCAGTCGTCGGCCACGCCATCGAGCGTCCTTACCTTGAAGTCGCTGGGGTGCAGGCGCGGATAGTGCGCCGTGTACATGATGGTGCTGCCGCCGACGCCGTTGAAGTTCACCACCTTGATCGGCGAGTTCGAATCGTTGATCGGGTAGTCGGTCTCGCGGGCGCGGCGATTGGGGCTGGTGGCAAAGTCGCTGAACAGGCGCGCCTCCCAGTCCCGTCCGTTGCTGGGATAATCCGTCGGCTTGATCCAGTCGCCCTGCTCGAGGCAGAGGATGCGCATCCTGGTTTCCGCGAGGCTCCAGGCCACCGCGGCGCCCGAAGCCCCCGAGCCGATGATCAAGACGTCGACCTTGTCATGCATCGCCAAAACCTAGAGCGGGCCGTCTGGCCGGGCAACTCGCCGCAAGCTATGGTCGAGCGAATGGCCGCACCGCCCACTGCCGCACCGCCCAACGCCGCACAGTTCATCACAGTCCTGCTGGGAGCCGTGCGAGAACTCACCGGGCGCCGTCCCCCTCCCACCTGGACGCATGTCGACAAGGTCCAGAACAAGCTGGGCATCACGAACCGCGACGCGATCGACGCTGCGATCCGCCTTGCCGTCGCCAAGGGCTGGATGCGGTCCGACGGCGATCCGCCGTCGTCGGTCACGCTCACCGTCGACGGCATCAAGCTCGTGGAGCCGAAGTAGCTACTTGGCCTTGAGCGCCTTCTCGCGGTCCTCGAACATCTTGTCGGTGACCTCCGACAGCACGCCGCCGAGCAGGAGCTTGCTCTTGTAGAGGCCGGGCGCGGCGGCGATCACGTCCTTGGTGCGGCGGTTGATGTTGACGACGTACTTGGCGACAAAGGGCGTTTCCGACGCGTAGACGATGCTGGGCAGGCCCGCCCAGATCATCGCGCTCATGCACATCGGGCAGGGCTCGCCGGTGCCGTACATCGTCTGATGTTCCCAGTCCTTGTTGCCGTTCTTGGCGATGTAGTCGTTCATCGCCTGGACTTCGGAGTGATACATCGGGTTCAGGGCCATGTTCACGATGCCCTTGCCGCTCATCGTGTTGGTCCGGTTGTCGACGATGACGCTGCCGAACGGCCGTCCCGGGTTGAGCTTGGCCTGCTCGATCGCGAGCTGCATGTTCTTCTTGTGCCGTTCCATCTCGGCCGGCGAGACGTCCGCACGGTCGGGCGCGGCGAGGGCCGGCGCTGCGGCAACTCCGGCCGCGACTGCCGTAAGCCCGGCAACGAAATCCCGCCGGCGATGCGTGTGGTTCATGACGAAATATCCTTCGGTCTCGGTTCGCGGACATATCAAGACCAGCGTCGGCGGCGGACGGACGCCAGTTGTCGGGTGGAGCCGGGGCAATTGCGGTGCACGGTGAAAGCGGAGAGACTTCCGCGATGAATGAACAGTGGATCGAGACCGCCTACACGATTTCGACATGGATCCTGCCGGTGGTGATGGCGATAACCTTCCACGAAGCAGCTCACGGCTTCGTCGCCCATCTCCGCGGCGATCAGACGGCCTGGCAGCTCGGCCGCGTCACCTTCAATCCGCTCAAGCATATCGATCCCTTCGGCACGATCCTGCTGCCGGGCCTGCTCCTGCTGCTGCGCGCGCCATTCATCTTCGGCTATGCCAAGCCCGTGCCGGTGAATTTCGCGGCCTTGCGCAGCCCGCGCCGCGACATGGTCTGGGTGGCGGCGGCGGGCCCTGCCACGAACATCCTGCTCGCCGTGGCGGCCGGGCTGCTGGTTCATCTCGTCGGTTTTCTGCCGCCGGCCGCGGGTGAATGGACTCTGTTGAACCTCGAGCATGCGATCGTCATCAACGTGGTCCTTGCCGTCTTCAACATGATCCCGTTGCCGCCGCTGGACGGCGGCCGCGTCGCTGTCGGTTTGCTGCCGGATTTCCTGGCGGCGCCTCTGGCGCGACTCGAACCCTATGGGATGTTCATCATCCTGGGGCTGCTGTTCATCCTGCCGATGGTCGGTTCCCAGCTCGGCAATGATCTCGACATCATGGGGTGGCTTCTTACTCGTCCGGTCAATGCCGTGATTGAGTTCGTTCTGCGAATTACCGGCACCGCATAGCCCTGGCCTCGACGTCGAATCGGCGAAAAGATCAGCGGCGGAAGAATCAGCGGCCGAACAACCAGCGGGGGTATTTCATGGCGACGATCGACGTCCAGGTTCACTGTTACGAGCGCAACCATCCCGGTCGTCCGTGGCACGCGGTGCTGGCCGGTCCGCCCGAAGTCACGGCGGACGACATGATCAAGGCCATGGACTCCGTCGGCGTCGACGGCGGGCTGCTGGTCTCGGTGCACACCATGTATCGCTGGGACGCGAGCTACGCGGTCGCCGTCCAGAAGGCCCATCCCGACAAGTTCGCCGTCATCAAGCCGGTCGATCCCAACGATCCCAAGGTCGAAGGCACCATCGCCGACTGGGCCGCGATGGACGGCACGGTCGCCATCCGCATCATGATGAACGACACCGTATCGCCCGATGCCGCCGATCCCGGCATCAACCGCGTGCTGGCGGCCGCGGCCAAGCACGACCTTCCGGTCAACCTGATGGCGCGCGGCCGGCTGGAGCAGGTGGGCCTGATGGCCCAACGCAATCCCGACACCCAGCTGGTGATCGATCATCTCGGCCTCGAGCAGCCGATGAAGCCGCCGGCGCCAGCCAAGCCGTGGCACGAGTTGCCCAAGCTGCTGGCACTGGCGCCCAACAAGAACGTCGTGGTCAAGATCAGCGGCGCCTGCACGCTCAGCCACGAGAAGTTTCCCTACAAGGATATCTGGGATCCGCTCGGCCGCATCTTCGATGCCTTCGGCCTCGGCCGCTGCATGTGGGGCACCGACTGGACGCGGGCGGTGGCGTTGCTGACCTACAAGGAAGGAGTCGACGCCTTCCGCGTCACCAGCCGGCTGTCCGACAGCGACCGTGCCATTCTGATGGGCGGCACGCTCAGCAAGGTCTACGGCTGGGCGACCTCAAAAGCGTGATAGTGTAGTCCTAGCCACTGGGAGAAGTCTCCAAGGGAGGAAACGATGTCATCCAAAGCAGCCATTCGGCCGGCCAAGACAGCGTCCCGGCAAAAAGTCGCTCACGCCCGCAGCGCCGAGCCCGTGCTGGTCAAGGGACGGCGCGACTTCTTCACCTATCGCGACCTCGGCGTTGCCGACGCCAGCGCCGGCGCCATGCGCGCCCAGGTGATGGCGTCGAGCCAGGGCATGAGCCGGCCGACCGGCTGGCACTATCACGAGTGCGACGGCCAGTTCGTCTACATCCTGAAGGGCTGGGTCGATCTCGAATTCGAGGATGGCCGCACGCTCCGGGTGGAAGAGGGCGACTCGCTCTTCATTCCGGGTTACCTGCGCCACAACGAAATCCGCACGTCGGAGGCGATGGAGATCCTCGAAGTCTCGGTGCCCGGCCAGATGGGCACCACGCCGTGCGACCCGCCCGCGGGCTTCAAGGCGTAGGATCGAAACCGAGACCTCCCCCGAGGAGCGTCGTTCGCAGGGAACTGCCTGCCTGCAATAGTCCGTGGCCGGCGATGACGAACGGGGATTTGGACGGTACCCTTGCGCGACACGGGGACTGCACGTGACCGACGGGACGACCGAGAAATCCGCCATCGACCGGGCCGAGTATCACTCGGCGCTGGCGCTTGGGCTCATGATCGGGCGCTACAGGATCGTCTCGGTGCTGGGCGAGGGCGGCTTCGGCATCACCTATTTCTGCCACGACACCCAGCTTCACCGCGATGTCGCGATCAAGGAGTACCTGCCGAGCGGGCTGGCGATCCGCCAGGGCGATACCGAGGTGCTGCCGCGCTCGACCGAGGCCGCCAAGGATTTCGTCTGGGGACGTAGCCGCTTCCTCGACGAGGCGCGGACCATGGCCAAGCTCAGCCACATACCGGCGGTCGTGCGGGTTCACGATTTCCTCGAGGCGCACGGCACCGCCTATGTCGTCATGCAGCTTCTCCCCGGCGAGACGCTGGCGCTGCGGCTGGAGAGCGAGACGCGCCTGTCGCAGGCCACCATCGAGCGCATCCTGCCGCCGCTGCTCGACGGCCTCGAACAGATCCACGCCGTCGGCTTCCTGCACCGCGACATCAAGCCGGCCAACATCATGCTGGCTCCCGACGGTTCGCCGACGCTGATCGATTTCGGCGCGTCGCGCGCGGCAGTGGCCGGCCGTTCGCAGGCGATGACCGCGATCTTCACGCCCGGCTTCGCCGCACCGGAGCAATCGAGCGCCGGCAAGCAGGGGCCGTGGACGGACATCTACGGGTTGGCGGCGACGCTCTATGCCTGCGTCGCCGGCAAGCCGCCGCCCAGCGCCATCGAGCGTCTGCTGGACAGCGATGCAGCCTTCGCGATCGAGACGGCGGGTGGCGACTACACGCCGAACCTTCTGGCGGCGATCGAAGCGGGCATGATGCTTCAGGCCAACGCGCGGCCGCAGACCATCGAGGCCTGGCGGCAGGTCCTGGCCACCGGCGTGTGGAACGTGCCGGTAAGTGCCGCCCAGAGTGCATCCCGCAACGCCAACGACACGCGCCTGATGCCTGTTCCACCGGCGCCGGCGCGGCAGGCCGAACCGAAGCCGGCCGAAAAGTCGACGCCGACGTCTCGGCAATTCAAGCCGATGGTGTGGGCCGCGGCAGCCGTGCTGCTGCTCGTCCTCACCGCGGGTGCCGGCTATGCGCTCTTCGCCTCGCGTTCCCCCGATTCGGTCGCCGTCGCGCCGCCGGTTGCGACGCAGGCTCAGGCGCCCGGTGCTCCCGCTGCACCTGCGGCCGTGGCGCCACCGGCCGGTGGCCGCACGCGAAGTGCCGCCGACGAGGCCGCCCGCCAGGAAGCGGCGGCGCAACGCAAGGCCGAGGAACAGCGCCTCGCCGATGAGGCTGCGGCCGCCCAGCGCCTCCAGCTCGCGCAGGCTCTGGCGAAGGCCGCCGAGGCCGAAGCAAGAGCCAGCGCCGAGCCGGGCGAAGCCGAGCTCAAACTGACCAACCGCGACCGGCAAAAGCTCCAGGTGGCGTTGACGTCGCTGGGCTTCGACGTCGGCGGCATCGACGGCACGTTCGGCCCGCGCTCGCGCCAGACGATCGCTGCCTGGCAGACCAAGAATGGCGACGTCTCGACCGGCTTCTTCACGGCATTGCAGAGGGCGTCGCTGCTGAGCGAGGCAGGCACCGCCGTTGCCCGCTGGGAAGACGCGCAGCGGCGCGCCTATGCCGAAGAGCAGCGGCGGCTGAGAGAGGCGCAGCAGGCGCCGCCCCCGCCACCGCCGCCCAAGCGCACCTGGAAATGGCCGTGGGAGTAGGCGAGGCTAGAGCCTCTTCAGCGCCTCTTGCACTTCGTCGACATGGCCGGCGACCTTGACCTTGTGCCAGACCTTGGCGACGACGCCTGCTCTGTCGATCAGGAAGGTGGCGCGGTCGATGCCCATGTATTTGCGGCCGTACAGGCTCTTCTCGATCCAGGTGCCGTACTTCGCGCAGATCTTGCCGTCCTCGTCGGAGACCAGCGGGAAGTTGAGATCGTACTTGGCCTTGAACTTGTCGTGGCGGGCGACGCTGTCCTTGCTGACCCCGATCACCAGCGCCTTCAGCTTCTTGAAGTTGGGCGCAGCATCGCGAAAGCCGCAGGCTTCGGTGGTGCAGCCCGGCGTATCGTCCTTGGGATAGAAGTAGAGCACCACCGGCTTGCCGCGTAGGTCCGAGAGTTTCAGTTTCTTGCCGCCGTCGGTCGGGGCCGTGAAATCGGGGGCTTTCTTTCCTTCCGTTGCGCTCATGGCTCACTCCCAGGCTTGGTGCGCGGTTTCCAGCCGGCGGCGCGCGCCGGCTGCTCGACGATGCGCCGGTATATAGCACGCGCCGCCGCGGCTTCCGCCTCGATGCGGTTGCGCAACTGGGCGAGATCGCGGGCGTCCTCGGTCGCGGCGATCAACCGGCGCTGTCCCTCCGGCGCCTTGGCCTCGTCGAAGCTGGCCTCGTCGCCGTCGAGCGTGAGCCTGAGCAGGCTCTGCACATCCGACAGCAGCGTGCGCGTCGCACACAGGCGCTCGGCATCGCCGGCATCGATCAGGCCGGCCGCCGCCGTGCGGCGCAGCATCTCGGCGGGATGGGGATCGAGAATGTCGGGTCGGTCCGCGGCGTGGCGCAGCGCCAGGTACTGCGCCACGAAATCGATGTCGAACAGGCCGCCCGGCAGGTGCTTGAAGTCCCAGACGCTCTTGGCCGGCGCGTGCTGGGCGATGCGGTCGCGCATGTCGGCGACGTCGCGCACCAGGGCGGCTCCATCGCGCGGGCGGCAGAGCGTGGTCCTGATGTTGTCGGTCAGCCGATCGACCAGCGCCTTCGGGCCGTGGATCACCCGCGCGCGCGTCAGCGCCAGGTGCTCCCAGGTCCAGGCCGATTGCGCGTGATAGGCCTCGAAGCCCTCGAGCGAATTGGCCAGGGGACCGGCGCGGCCGGAAGGACGCAGCCGCATGTCGACCTCGTAGAGCGCACCCTCGTTTGTGAGCGCCGTGAGCGCCGTCACGATCTTGGCGCTGAGCCGTGTGTAGTACTGGATGGGCGCCAGCGGCTGCGGACCGTCCGAGGCCTCCAGTGCGGGCGGGATGTCGTAGACGAAAATGAGATCGAGGTCGGAGGTCGCCGACATTTCCCGGCTGCCGAGCTTGCCCAGCCCCAGCACGGCAAGCCGCTGGCCATGAAAGCCGCCGTGGGTCGCGGCAAAGCGCTGCTCGACGCGATCGCACAGGGCCGCGATCGTGGCCTGGGCAATGTCGGAATAGGCGATGCCCGCCTGGGCCGGCCGCACGATGCGCTTGAGCTGCTGCACGCCTACCTGGAAGCGCCGGTCGTTGGCCCAGCGGCGGGCGGTGTCGAGGATGTCCTGGTCGTCGTTGGCGCGCCCGAGCAGCGCGGCGAGGTCGGCGAACATTTCTGCCGCCGACGGCAGGGGATTGTAAAAATCCGGTGATAGAACGGAATCGAGCAGCACGGTGCGGCGCGCGAGGTGGGCGGCAAGCCGGGGCGCGCTGCCCATGATGGCCGCCACCAGCTCGATCAGCGCCGGATTGGCCTTGAACAGCGAGAACAGCTGCACGCCAGCCGGCAGGTTGGAGAGGAACAGGTCGAAATTGAGCAGCGCCTGGTCGGGCGCGGCGGTCTCGCCCAGCGCCCTCAGCAGCGCCGGCATCAGCTCGGTCAGGAGCTCGCGGGCGCGCGCCGAGGTAACCGCGCGATAGCGGCCATGGTGCCAGCGCCGCACGATGCCGGCCGCCGCCGAGGTGTCGCGAAAGCCCAGCGTCGCCAGGCTCTCGAGCGTGCCGGGATCGTCGTCGGTGCCGGTGAACACCAGGTTGCCGCCGGGGCCGGCCAGGCTCGGCGCTTCCTCGAACAGGCCGGCGTAGTGGCCTTCGACGCAACGCAGGCGTTTGAGCAGTGCTGCCTGAAACGCGGCCGAATCGGGATGGCCGAGGAACGTTGCGACCGCCGCGACGCCTGCTTCGTCGGCTGGCAGGCTGTGGGTCTGCCGGTCGTCGATCATCTGCAGGCGATGCTCGACGCGGCGCAGGAAGCCGTAGGCCTCGACCAGTTCGTCGGCGGCACGGGGCGTGACATGGCCTGCGGCCGAGAGCGCGCGCAGCGTCTCGCAGGTGCCGCGCAGGCGCAGCGACGGGTTGCGGCCGCCGAAGATCAGCTGCTGGGTCTGCGCGTAAAATTCAATTTCCCGGATGCCGCCGCGGCCGAGCTTCACGTTGTGGCCCAGCACCTTGACCGTGCCGCCGCCGCGATGGGCGTCGATCTGGCGCTTGATCGAGTGGATGTCGTGGATCGCCGCGAAGTCGAGATGCTTTCGCCAGATGTAAGGGCGCATGTCGGCCACGAAGCGCTCGCCGACGCTTTTGTTGCCGGCCACCGGATGGGCCTTGATCATGGCGGCGCGTTCCCAGTTCTGGCCGACGCTCTCGTAGTAGAGTTCGGCGGCCTGTACCGACATGGCGAGCGGCGTCGAGCCGGGGTCGGGGCGGAGGCGCAGGTCGGTGCGGAAAATGTAGCCGTCGACACTGGTCTCCGACATCAGCTGCACCAGAAGCCGGGCGGCGCGCACGAAGTGGCGCGAGGCCTGGTCGTTGTTGGCGATCGCCGGCGCGTCGCGGTCGTAGAGCAGGATGAGGTCGATGTCGCTCGAGTAGTTGAGTTCGCCGGCGCCGAGCTTGCCCATGCCGAGCACGGTGAAGGCCGCCGCATCGGGATCGTTGCCGAGGCTGAGCTGGCCGTCGCGGGCGAGCTGCAGCAGGATCGAGTCCGTGAGGGCATCGAGGCAGCCGGATGCGAAGGCGCTCAGTTCCCCGGTGATCCTGTCGAGCGGCCAGGCATCGGCGATGTCGGCGACGGCGATGGCCAGCGCTGCCCGCCGCTTTAGCCGGCGCAGCGCCGCGGCGACCGTATCGGGGGTGGCGCCTTTGCGGGCGGTCCGGCGCAGGGTGGCGAGTTCGGCGTTGAGCGCGCCTGCGGCCGGATCGGGACCGCTTCGCCACAGATCGGTCATAAATGCAGTGTTTTGGAGAGCCGTCTCGGTGAGGTAGGGGCTGTTGCCGAACAGCGCGTCGAGCAGCGCCATGCCCGCGGCCGAATCGGGTCGCTGGGCATGCTCGCTCCATCGCGTCCACGCCACGGCCAGCCGCTCGGGATCATGCGGTTGGGGCAGACGGGCGGTTGAAAGCCAAGACATGCGTCGGATCGGCGGTTAAATTGTTTACAACAGGGGAAGTATAGAGCTTTGGTTAGAAGAACGTATCGGGTGTGCGCACGTGTCGTGACGGCAATCGTCGCTGTTGCGGCGGTTCTGGCGGTGGTCGTTTCGTTGCGCCTGCTGGCGGGCCCGGTCGATCTTGCCTTCCTGAAGTACAGGCTGCCCAACGAGTTCGACACGCCGGCCGGCAGGGTCAAGGTCGAGGCCGACCGCCTCTACGCCGAGTGGAGCGCCCTCAGCCAGCCGATGCGGCTGGTGCTGACCGGCGTTCGCCTCCTCGATGCCGCCAATCGCGAGGTCGCCGCGGCGCCCAGCGTGGCACTGAGCTTCGACCCGCGCAGCGTGCTCGGCGGCCATCTCCTGCCGACCGCCATCATCGTTCAACAGCTCAGCCTCGATGTGGATATCTCGCGCGAGGGCGGAATGTTGCGCCGCATCTTCGCGCAGAACGATTCGTCGTCGGGCGAAGTCGTCGACCTGCTGCTCAACCAGCTCCTCTCCGAGCCGAACCACTCCTCACTGCTCGGCCAGCTCGATACGGTGATGGTCGAACGTGCCAAGCTCAGCGTCCGCGACGTGCCCAGCGGCATCGTCTGGACTGCGCCGTCCGCCCGCATGAGCCTCAAGCGCGATGCGTCGGGCGTCATCATCTCGGCCGGCGCCCGTTTCCTGGGGGCGGGCGAGCCGGTCGACGTGGCCCTGTCGGGCACTTACGCCCGCGACCGCAGCCGCATTTCGGTCGAGGCCAAGGTCGACGGGCTGAAGCCCCTGATGCTGGCCGAACTGTCGCCTGATGCCGCGATCCTGCACGGCATCGACATTGCGCTGAGCGGGCGGCTCCATATCGAGGCCGGCGGGGCGGGCGACGTCCGCACCGTGACGATCGACGTCACCGGCGGCAACGGCAGCCTGCGCCTGCCCGGCGTGCTGACGGCGGAGCACCAGGTACGCTCGGTGAACGCCCGTGCCTCGATCGATGCCTCCACGCACACCGCCAGGATCGAGCGCGTCGACATTGACCTCGGCACCGCCAAGCTGTCGCTCACCGGCACCGGGATCAAGACCGAGCAGGGTCAGACCTTCACCGGCCGCGCCGAGGTGCGGCAGATCCCGGTCGACCGTCTGCGCGACTACTGGCCGCTCGGTTTCGCCGAGGGCGGCCGGCAATGGGCGCTCGCCAACCTGTCAGGCGGTTCGATCGATGTCGCCTCCGAGTTCGCGCTCAGCATTCCGGGCAACGACCTCGCGCAGCTCAGTGTCGATCGCAACGTGGCTCTCATCGACTATCGCGGCATGAGCGTTCACTATATGGCGCACATGCCCGAACTCGTGGGCGTCTCGGGCAAGGCGCGCTTCGAGGGCGGGACGCTGCATTTCGACGTGGCCAGCGGCACTGCCGTCGGGCTGCGCGTGGCCGGCGCCACCATCGACCTTACTGGCCTCGACAAGCCGTCGCCGCAGCACGCTCTGCTGCGCATCCCGATCACCGGCAAGGCGCCCACCGTCATCGCGCTGCTGGCGCGACCCAAGATCGGGCTGCCGAAGGACGCGCTGTATGACCCCAAGCGGCTGGGCGGCGACGTGGCGGTCGACCTGACACTTGCCTTTCCACTTCTCAACTCCCTCACCGTGGCCGACATCGACATCAAGGCCGAGGCGGTACTGTCGGGCTTCTCGCTGAAGGGCGCGGTGGGCAATGTCGATCTGAGCGACGCCACCGGCCGGGTGATCTACGCCAACTCAGCCCTGAGTGTTACCGGCCAGGGCAAGCTCGACGGCAATCCCGCCGAAATTAGCTGGCGCGAAATGTTCGCCGCCAAGGCGCCGTTCCGCCAGCGCTACGAACTGAAGGGCACGTTGCCGGCGTCGGTGGTGGCCAAGGCGGGCTTTCCCTCGCCGGAACCTTTCGTCACCGGGCCGATGGGCATCACGCTCTCGTATCAGGTGGCGACCAACGGCACCGGCGAGGTGGTGAGCAAGATCGATCTCAAGGGCGCCAAGACCTCGGTGCCGCCGCTCGGCTGGACCAAGGAGCCCGGCACCGACGGCCAGTTCGCCATGACCTTGAAGCTGGCGGCCGGCGGCAAGCTCGCGACGGCGGATTTCGACGGCCGCGGCAACGGCCTCACGGCAAAGGGTCAAGTCCGGTTCGGTGCTGACAACACCGTGCAGCGCGTGACCCTGCAGCAGATCGTGCTGGGACGCTCGGACCTGTCGGTCGACTGGAGCCGCGGCCCGGGCGGTGTTGAGTTGAGCTTGAAGGGGCGGGCGCTCGAACTGGCGCGCGTCCGCCAGGCGTTGCGCGCGCGCGACGAGATGGCCGACAGCAAGCCGGCCGCCGCGCAAGCCGCTGGGCGCGTCGACACCAAGCTGTCGATCCAGCTTGAACGGGTACTGGTGCAGCGGGGCACCCTGGGGTCGCTCAGCGGGCGGGTCGAGATGGCGGGCGATCACATCGCCCTGGCTGACCTCAGCGCGAGCGGCGGCAAGGGCTCGGCCTTCAAGGTGACGCCGGCGGGGCAGGGACGGGCGGTCGCCGTCTACATCGCAGACCTGAGCCTATTGCTGAAGGACGCCGGCTGGCTCGACGGGCTGGTCGGCGGCTACTTCGATTTCAAGGGTCGCTTCGACGATGCGGCCGCCAACGGACCGCTCGAGGGAAACCTGCGGCTGGGCCCCTACCGGCTCGAGAAGGTGACGCCGCGCGGCGACATCGGCACGCTCAACTCGACGATCGAGGGGCTCGACCGGGCCGGCAATGCCCTGCAGCCATTCGACGGCATGGACGCCAGGATCACCAAGGTCGGAGACCGCATCACCCTGAGGGAAGGCCGCACCAGCGGCAAGTCGATCGGGCTCACGGCCTCGGGCACCATCGACCTCGGCAACGACACGGCGAAGCTGCGCGGCGTCGTGGTGCCGGGCTTTGCGCTGAACAACCTGCTGTCCAACGTGCCGCTGCTCGGGCCGCTGCTGACCGGCGGCAAGGACGGCGGGCTGTTCGCCATTTCCTACAAATTGGAGGGGCCGTTCGACGACCTGAAGACCGACATCAATATGATGTCGGCCGTCACGCCGGGCGCGCTGCGCGAGCTCTTCACGACGCCGCCCGACGGCACGCCGCCGGTGACGGAACCGGAAAAGTTGCCCTCGCCCTAGACCGCCCGCACCAGCACGTGGCGCTTGCGGCCGGCGGACAGCTTGAGCGTGCCCGACGAATCGAGATCGCTTTCGCCCACAATGGCGGTGTCGGCGGCAATCGGCCGGTCGTTCAGTCGCCCGCCGCCGCCCTTGATCAGCTTGCGCGCCTCGGTGCGGCTCTCGGCAAGGCCCGCCTCGTGCAGCAACTCGTAGGCCGCGATCCCGGCGGCCAGCCGGGCGCGCGGCACGTCGACGGTGGGCAGCGCGTCGCCCGTGGCGCCCTCCTCGAAGGTGCGGCGCGCCGTCTCGGCGGCGGCTTTGGCGGCGGCCGCGCCGTGGGCGAGGCGGGTCACTTCGGTGGCCAGGATCTTCTTGGCCTCGTTGATCTCCTGGCCGCTCAGCGCCTCCAGCCGGGCGACCTCGGCCAGCGGCATGTCGGTGAAGGCCTTGAGGAAGCGGCCGACGTCGGCGTCCTCGGTGTTGCGCCACGATTGCCAGAAGTCGTAGGGGCTGAGCCGTGCCGGGTTGAGCCATACCGCGCCGCCGACGCTCTTACCCATCTTGGCGCCCGAGGCGGTGGCGAGCAGCGGCGTGGTCAGCGCGAACAGCTCGGCGCTTTCCATGCGGCGGCCGAGGTCGGCGCCCATGACGATGTTACCCCACTGGTCCGAGCCGCCCATCTGCACGATGCATTTGTGGCGCCGGTACAGCTCGACGAAATCGTAGGACTGCAGGATCATGTAGTTGAACTCGAGAAATGTGAGCGGCTGGTCGCGTTCCAGGCGCAGCTTCACCGAGTCCATGGTCAGCATGCGGTTAACCGAGAAGTGGCGGCCGACGTCGCGCAGCAGCGGGATATAGAGCAGGCCGTCGAGCCAGTCGGCATTGTTGGCCATCACAGCGTCGGTCGGTCCCGCGCCGAAGCTGAGGTAATTGGCGAAGCTCTTGCGGATGCTCGCCATGTTGGCGTCGATCTGCTGAGCGGTCAGCAGCTGGCGCGTCTCGTCGCGGCCCGACGGGTCGCCGACCTTGGTCGTGCCGCCGCCCATCAGGGCGATCGGCTTGTGGCCGGTCTTCTGCCACCAGCGCAGCAGCATGATCTGCAGCAGATGGCCGATGTGCAGCGAATCGGCCGTGCAGTCGAAGCCGATATAGGCCGTGCGGCTGCCGCTGGTCAGCAGCTCATCGAGCCGCGCGGCATCGCTGCACTGATGCACCATGCCGCGCTCGTGCACGATTTGCATGAAATCCGACTTGAAGCTTGCCATCTCGCCGCTCGGCCGTTGGTTCGTAGGTTTGTCCGTGAAGGGCCGGCGGTGTAACACATTCCCGCCATGGCTTCATCCCTCCTGCGTGCGCTCGGCCTGATGAGCGGCACCTCCGTCGACGGGGTCGATGTGGCCCTGATCGAGACCGATGGCGAGCGACTTGGGGCCTTCGGACCCGTCCTCACCGTGTCCTATCCCGATGAGAGTCGCCGTACGATCCGCGCAGCCTTTGGCGCCGAGCGGCCCAACGTGGCGACGCAAGCGGCCGAGCGGGTCGTGACGGAGGCCCATGTCGAAGCCATGCGGCGATGGTCGCAAACGCACGGCGTGGCGCTTTCGACGCTCGATGTCGTTGGCTTTCACGGTCAGACCATCACCCACCTGCCGGAGAAGAAGTTCACCTGGCAAGTCGGTGACGGTGCCGCCCTGGCGCGCGCCACGGGCGTTCAGGTGGTGAACGACCTGCGATCGGCTGACGTGGCGGCGGGCGGGCAGGGCGCGCCGCTGGTGCCGGTCTATCACGCCGCCCTGGCGCGCGAGCTGCCCAAGCCGCTGGCCGTGCTCAATATCGGCGGCGTCGCCAACGTAACGTGGATTGGGGAAGAGTGGATCGGCGCCGGCGAGTCGCTGCTGGCCTTCGATACCGGGCCAGGCAACGGGCCGATCGACGACTGGTGCGCCAGGCGCGCTGGCCAGCGCTTCGACAAGGACGGGGCACTGGCTGCTGCGGGCACGGTCGATCGCACGCGACTGGAGCGCTTCAGCGAGCATCTCTATTTCGGGCGCAAGCCGCCCAAGTCACTCGATCGCGGCGACTTCAACGACTCATGGGCCGATGGTTTGAGCGTCGCCGATGGTGCGGCGACCCTGACGCGCGGCACGGCGCGCGCCATCGCGCTCGGCGCGCGGCATTTCCCGGCGCCTGTCACCCAGTGGGTGATCGCCGGTGGCGGCGCGCGCAATCCCACTCTGCTGCGCGCCGTGGCCGAAGAAACCCGTGGAAAGATCGTCACGGCCGACCGGCTCGGCTGGAACGGCGACGCCCTGGAAGCGCAGGCCTTCGGCTTTCTTGCCGTGCGCTCCCTGCGCGGTCTGCCTCTTACTTTCCCGACGACGACGAGTGCCCCGCGGCCGCTGACCGGCGGCCGGCTGCACCTGCCCTAGCTTCGGTCCGGGAGGCCGTCGGCGTCATTCAGAAGACCAGCGCCTTGTCGGCCGCGATCGTCGCGGCGGCCAGTTCGTCCATGGTGCTGCGGCGCGTGCCAGAGGCGATCTCGGTCTCGGCCAGGCCACGAGCGTCCATGCAGGTGCCACAGAGCAGCACCGTGCCCTTGCCCAGAACGACGCGCCGGAGCATGCGCTCGATGTTGTAGAACCCGTCCGGCGTCTTCTGCCCGGCCTTGGCGCACAGCACGGCGTCGGCCATCAGGAAGACCGTGACCTCGGCCTGCGGATCGTTCTTCAGCAGGGCATGGGCGAGGCGCAACCCGTTGTAGCTGCGCTCCGTGCCATATGGCGGGTCGTTGAGGAGGATAAGAGTCTTCATGACTATCGGGGCTCCTTTGCATCCCGTTCACCGTCGTCGCGGAACGGCTGGGTCAGCATGCGATCGAGCTGCTGCTCACGCGGCATGCGGAATTGTCCGATGCCGATCGTCATGGCCTCGTGGCCGGCTGCCGGCTGGGCACGGTAGGTGCCGAACAAGTGGTCCCACCACGGCATGTTGAAGCCGAAATTGCTGTTGGTCTCGTGGACCCGGATCGAGTGGTGGACCCTGTGCATGTCGGGCGTGACGACCAGCCATCTCAGGACACGGTCGAAACCGACGGGCAGGCCGATGTTGGCGTGGTTGAACATCGCGGTCGTACTGAGGAGGATTTCGAAGGCCAGCACGGCTTCGGCCGGCGCTCCCAGGGCGGCGATGGCGGCCAACTTGAGGATCATCGACGCGAAGATTTCGATCGGATGGAAGCGGGCACCCGTCGTGACGTCGAGGTCGAGATCGGCGTGATGCATGCGGTGCAGCCGCCACAGCGCCGGAACGGCATGGAACAGCACGTGCTGCAGATAGATTGCGAGATCGAGCGCGAGGACGGCCGCGATGACGGACAGCCAGCGCGGCAGGCCGACATTGTTCAGCAGCCCCCATCCGCGTTGCTCGCCCAGAAGCGCGAAGGCAACGGCGGTGGTCGGAAGCAGCAGGCGCACCAGCACCGTGTTCAGGGCCACGATGGCGAGGTTGCTGGGCCAGCGCACCCAGCGCGAGAGCTGCCGACGCCGGCGCGGCGCCAGCGCTTCCCAGGCGGCGACGAGAACGAGGACGCCGAGGAAGAAGGCGAAGCGGATGACCGGCTCGTTCGACGACATGGTGCGGCTCAGTCGGCGTGTGCCGGGAGGAGGGCGCGGCGCTGCCGGTGGCCGAGCCACAGAAGTGCCAGCGCCGCCAAGGCAAGCCACGGCAGCAGCAGGAGATTGAGCTTCTGCCAGCCCAACGTCTGCAGGAGCGCGGCGGAGCCCAGCGAACAGGCGAGGCCGACGGCGAAGATACTCATGTCGTTGGTTGCCTGCGCGCGGCTCTTCTCGGCGGCGCCGTAGGTCGTCGTCAGCAGGGTCGTGCCGCCGACATAGAGGAAGTTCCAGCCGACACCGAGCATGACGAGCGCGCCGGCGAACGAGCCGAATTCCGTGCCGGTCAAGGTCATAAGGACGTGGCCGGTCAGCAGCGCGACGCCCGCCAGCATGACACGCAGCACGCCGAACCGGGCGATAAGAGAACCGGTGAAGAAGGACGGCAGGAACATGCCGAGGACATGAAGCTGGATGACTGTTGTCGCGGCGGCGAGCCCGTGATCGTGGTGGAGCATCGCGATCGGCGTCGCCGTCATGGCAAGAATCATGACGCCGTAGCCGGTCGCCGCACCGAACAGCGCCACGAGATATGTCGGTTGCGAGACGAGGACGCTCCACGGCCTGCCCGCGGCGGTGGCACCGGCCTCCGTCTCTGGCATCGGGATGCGCAGCCCAAGCAGCAGGCCGGCTGCAGCCAGGGAGACGATCGCGAGCAGGAAGAACGAGCCGACATACTCGGGCGAGAGCAGGGGGCCGCCGAGCCGACCGAGCAGCGGACCGGCCAGCGCCGCCACGATGCCACCGGCAAGCACGAGCGAGATCGCGCGCGACCGGAAGGCGCTGTCGGCCACTTCGCTGGCAGCAAAGCGGTAGAACTGCGCGAACGCCTGGTAGGTACCGACCAGGAACGTGCCGAAGGCGAGCAGCGCCAATGAGCCGAGCCACAGGCCGGCCGCGGCCGCCATGCCGCCGGCCGCGCCCAACAACGCGCCGACGACGAAGCCGCGGCGGCGTCCGACGCGCGCCATCCAAAGCGATGCCGGAAAGGTTGCTACTGCGGTGCCGAGGAACATGGCGGCAATCGGCGCGGTCGCCAGTTGCGGCGACGGCGCAATCAGGGCTCCGGCCAGGCCGCCCACGGTCATCACCAGGACCGAGGTCGTCTGGAACAGGGCCTGCGCGGCCGCCAGCAGCAGGACCTGCCGGTGCATGGAGCCGATCCGGGGCTGGCCGGTCATGGGAGTCACCTCAATCGTTGGCATGTGGTGACTTGACGGGATTCATTCGATCAGTCAAGTTAATGATTGAATGATAAATCCAAAGACCGAAATATTCGAACAGTTCGCCGAGTTGGCCCGCGTGCTGGGCCAGGGAAATCGGTTGGAATTGCTGGAGCATGCGGCCCAGGGCGAGCGCTCGGTCGAGCGCCTGGCCAAGCTCACCGGCCTGTCGCTGGCCAACGCCTCGCAACACCTGCAGGTGCTGCGGCGTGCCGGCTTTGTGCGCTCGCGCCGCGACGGCAAGAGAGTGCTCTACCGGCTGGGGGACGGACCGGTTGTCGAGCTGCTGGGCGCGCTGCGGCGCTATGCCGAGCACAGCCGTGCCGAGGTGCGTGGCATCGTCTCGGCCTATTTCAACAGGCTCGACGCGCTGGAACCGGTGTCGCGCGACGCGCTGCTCGAGCGATTGGACGACGGCAGCGTGCTGCTGCTCGACGTGCGCCCGGAAGACGAGTTCGCGCTGGGCCACGTGCCGGGCGCGCTCAACATTCCCTTCGCCGACCTCGAACGGCGTCTCTTTGAACTGCCGAAGGACACGCAGATCGTCGCCTACTGCCGTGGGCCCTATTGCGTGCTGTCGTTCGAGGCCGTCGCCGCGTTGCGCGCCAAGGGCTACGACATCAAGCGACTGGAAGACGGCTTTCCAGAGTGGAAGGCGGCAGGCCTGCCGGTCGGCGCCGTCATCGCAGCGCCTCGGCAAGTACCGACGCCTTCCGCCACACCTGCTTCTGGCAGATGAACAGCACGCAGCCCTCGATCACCAGCGCGTCGACGCCGGACCGGCGTACCGTGGCGCGGTAGGTCTGGCCATCCTCGGGATTGTAGATGCGTCCCGCCCAGACGCCGTCCGATGACGGCGTCAGGCCGGAGAGGATGGAGAGGCCGAGCAGCGGCCGCGACCGCAGGCCGGCTTCGGCGTTCTGGGAGTCCAGCCGCGGCCGGCCCTTGTCGTCGACCGCGTCCCACAGCCAGCGGATCGTGCCGCAGAGAGTCGACGCCCCGGCGCAGGGCGCCAACTCGACCACGGCGCTGACGCCAGGCGTCGCCCAGCGTCCGAGTACGCCGCCCTCGGCCATCGCTGCCGGCGCCGCCGTGAGGAACAGCGCCGCTGCCAGCGCGGCCGCGAGCGCGCTCCTCACAACCGTGCCTCGATAGCTGTCGGTGATGGTGACGATGGCGCGGCAACCGACTCGAACTTGCCACGATAGTCCGGATGCTCGGTGCCCATGACCTTGTCCCAAAAGCGGAAATAGAAACCGTAGTTGTATCGGCCGGTCTCATGATGGAGGTCGTGATGGGTCGTGGTGTTGTTCCAGCCGAGCCAGCGGCCGGGGCCGAACGATGCCGGATGCACTTCCGCCCCGGCATGACCCATGACGTTGCGCACGATCTGGATGATCATGAAGACGAACAGGGCAAGGCCGTGCATGGGCACGAAGGCGAGGAACAGCGGGAAGAACGCTGCCTGCACGATCGCCTCGGGGACGGCGAAGGAATAGGCCGCCCAGGGCGTCGGCGTGCGCGACAGATGGTGCGTGTGGTGGAACAGCGCGAAAAGGCGCCGATGGTGCATCGCGCGGTGCGTCCAGTAGAAATAGGCGTCGTGGGCGATCACCATCGCCGCCAGCGACAGGCCGAGATAGAGCGGCCCGGCCGTATCAAAGTTCTCGTAGATCGTGATCCAGCCCTGCCGCGCGGCCACGAAGATGCCAGTACCCGACAGGGCGAAGATCAGTGCCGTGCGTAGCGAGGCCATGACCTCGCGGCGGACGTCGCGTCCGGTGGCACTGCGGGCCTGCAGCTTGCGCCGCGCCAGGCCCGCCCGCCAGAACACCGCCAAAATCCCCGCCATCAACGCCGCCGCGATCAGGTAGCGGGCGGTGTCCATCATCCAGATGCCCGGCAGGGCAGAGACATAGAGCTGAAACAAATCGTTCATCGGCTGCCCCTCCTTCGGGCTTCGATGAACATTGGCGGCGCACGCCGGCAGGATCGCGCCGGATTCGGAAAACGGTGGCCGGCGGCGCAAATCGGCTCGCCGATTCCGGAATCGGCGAGGAATCAGGCGTTGCGGGAGCCGGCCGGGGCGCGGCGGAACTCCGTCGGGGTCATCCCGGTGTCGGCCTTGAATGCGCGATTGAACGGGCCGAGCGACTGGAAGCCCGAGTCGAGGGCGATGGTGAGGATCGAAACCTCGGCCTGGGAGGGATCGGTCAGTGCCTGTTTGACGTCAGCCAGCCGATGACGGTTGAGGTATTCGTTGAAGTTCCGGAAGCCCAGCCCGCGGTTGATGGCGCGGCGCAGTTGGCGCTCGGGCAGGTCGAGCTTGGCCGCCAAGGCGCCGATGGTGAGGCCTTCCTGCCGGTAGAGCCGGTCAACGACCATCAGCCGCTCCAGCGTGGCGAGCAGCCCCGGGTCGACGGGCTCCTCGTCGGATGGGGCGGCATCGGGCGGTGGCGGCGCGACAGCGACGGGGCCGGCCAGCACCGACTCCACATCGGCCTGCAGGAGCAGCAACGCGATGATGGCGGCGATGACCACCAGGGCTCCGGCATTGAGGGCATGCAGCGCTGGCGACACCTGGTCAGTGCCGAGCGCCAGTTCGACCGTCACGGTGACGACGGCATGCGACGACGCTGCCACGAGGATGAACAGGCGGAGCCGCCGCCGTCCCTCGACCAGATCGCCGCGCCAGTCCCTGACCGTCTGGACCAGCGCGAGCAGCATCAGTGCAACCGGACCTACCTGGCGCGCAATCATGACAGGTCGGGCGACGGCAAACTCCGCGCCGAACAGGCCTGCCACCGGGCAAAAGGCCAGCGCGAGCCAGAGCAGGGCATGCCATGGCGCCGGCCGGAAGGAATCGTCGAACACGGTCCGCGTGAACAGCCAGAACACTGCGGCATTGCCGGCGCAGAGCGCCAGCACCGGCACGAACCAGAGCGACCCGTGGCCGGGATGGCCCGGCGTGGAGCAGATGGCATAGGCGGCGGCGCCGAGCGACAAGACGGCGCCCAGCCAGGCCGCCGGCCGGCCACGACTTTGGTGCAGGGTCGCAAACGCGATGACGAGGAACAGCGCGACGGCCGCTCCACGCAGCGCTACGTCGACAAGGGTGAGGGAGCCGAGACCATCCATGAGCGGCGCAGACCCTACACGATCGACAGCGCTCGACAGAGTCGATGCTCGGGTTCAGGAGAACTGGGGCTTCAATCCGGCGAGCAGGCGGCGCCACGCGACAATCTCGCGGGTGGGCCAAAACAGCGGCGCACGTTTCGCCAGCGCCTTGCAGAGTCGCGCGACCAGGCGTGGCTCGTTTTCCAGCCGCTGCAGCAGGCGGGCGAGCGCCCTTGTGTCGCCGGCCGGGAAGTAACCGGGATAGTCGGCGCCGAGCAATCCGACGTTGCCGTCGATGCGCGAGGCCAGCACCGGTACGCCGGCGACGGCTGCCTCCGAGATCACGTTGGCGCCGCCTTCGCTCAGCGACGAGATGACCATGGCGTGGCTGCGCGCCAGAAGCCGGCGCACGGCAGCGGCCGGTACGTCGTCCCGCCATATATAGCGCGGGTTGGCCGACATCTCGGCGCGCGCGCGGGCGGCCCATTGCGGCGTGTAGGCGCGGCCGACCTGTTCGATGCGCACGCGGCTGTCGTCCGGCAGAAGGCGCGCCGCCTCGGCCGCGCGCAACGGATCCTTCACGTCACGCAGATGGCCGATCACCGACACCACCACGGCACGGCTGCTGGGTAGACGCGGGCGCGGCAGCCCTGCGGCCGACTGATGGATGACGCCGAGCTTCGCGCGCAGCCGCTTGGGCACGACTCGCCAGGCGAGGTCGTTCAGGGCCACCAACCGGTCGGCCAGTTCCATCGAACGCAGCGTCGGAACCGGATCGGAAACGAGGGAGCCATAGATGTCGGTCCCACTCAGTTGCAGGATCACCGGCCGTTGGGGGTACTTGGCTTTGAACCGCTCGATCGCCGCGGCGCTCCGCCAAGCATGCACAGCCACCATCAGATCGGCGGGCTGCCCATCGTAGTCCGACGCAACGCGCACGCGATGGTCGAGATGGCGCAGGATACGTGCCCAACGCGAGGCGGCGACGCGGTTGCCGGTGCGTGAAGTCGGGCCCTCGGGTGTGATAAGGACGATCTTCATGGACCAAGCCCATGCCCAGCGGCCGACCAGCGGTGCATCCGCGGCCGAACTCGTTGCGCAACTGCGCGAGGTCCGTCATCGCACCCGGCGTTTGACGGAAGATCTGTCATCGACCGAATTGATGGGCCCCCGCCTCGATATCGTCAATCCCGTGCTCTGGGAGATCGGCCATGTCGGCTGGTTTCACGAGTACTGGACGCTGCGTCACGTCTACGGCCGCGCGCCGCTGATCGAACGCGGCGACCGTTTGTGGGATTCAAGTGCCGTGGCGCATGCCACGCGCTGGCAGCTCGATTTGCCGGATCGCGCCGGCACCTTTGGCTACCTGGCCGACGTGCAGGCCCGACAGGAGGACCTGCTCGGCGGCGGGGTCGACGATGAGGCGCGCTACTTCTACGAACTCGCGATCCGTCACGAGGACATGCATGTCGAGGCGCTGACCTATTCGCGCCAGACGCTGGCCTATGCGCCGCCACAGGAACTCGGCGATGCACGCCGTCCATCGGCGGGCGGTTTGCCGGGTGACGTTGCCGTGCCGGGCGGAACCTGGCGGCTGGGCTCTACCGCGGCCGATGGTTTCGTCTTCGACAACGAGAAGTGGGCGCATGCGCGCTCGCTGGCGCCGTTCCGCATCGCCCGCGCTCCGGTCACCAACGCCGAGTTCGCGGCCTTCGTCGATGCCGGCGGCTACGGCGTCCGGGAATTCTGGAGCGATGCTGGGTGGAATTGGCGGCAAGGCCGCGATGCCGAGCGGCCGGTCTACTGGCAGCCCAAGCGCGATGGTGTGTGGAGCATGCGGCGCTATGGGACGGTCGAGGAGCTGGCGCCGCACCAGCCGATCATGTTCGTCACCTGGTTCGAGGCCGAGGCGTGGTGCCGTTGGGCCGGCCGCCGCCTGCCGAGTGAAGCCGAATGGGAGGCTGCCGCCGTTGGTCTGCCGACGGCCGATGGCGCACGCCTCGCCGATACACGTCGAGGCTGGCCGTGGGGCGACCAGCCACCCACGTCCGTCCACGCCAATCTCGACTACGTCTTCGACGGACCGGTCGACGTCGCCGCTTGCCCGGATGGCGACAGCGCTTTCGGCTGCCGCCAGATGACCGGCAATGTCTGGGAATGGACCAGCTCGGACTTCCTGCCCTTCGCCGGCTTCTCCGCCGATCCCTACAAGGACTATTCGCAGCCCTGGTTCGGGACGCGCAAGGTATTGCGCGGCGGTTGCTGGGCGACCAGCGCGCGCATTGCCCGGCCGGCCTATCGCAATTTCTTCACGCCTGACCGCAACGACGTCCTTGCCGGTTTCCGTACCTGCACGTTGTGAGGCGATCAGGGCTCCTTGTTGCTCGTCGCGCGGCCCGGCGGGTGGAGCAGGCTCTTGGCGACGTACTTGTCGACTTCGACCGCCAGCTTGTCGAGCGAGTCGTGGTAGAAGTGGTTGGCGCCCTTGATGGTGCGCGCCTCGACGGTGATGCCCTTCTGCAGCGACAAGCGGGCCACCAGCTTCTGGATGTCGGCGAGCGGCACCACCTCGTCCTTCTCGGCGCCGACGATCAGGCCGGACGACGGGCAGGGGGCGAGGAAGGCGAAGTCGTAGGAGTTGGCCGGCGGCGACACCGAGATGAAGCAGTCGATCTCCGGCCGGCGCATCAGGAGCTGCATGCCGATCCAGGCGCCGAACGAGTAGCCGGCGATCCAGCACGACTTGGCGTCGGCGTTCATTGCCTGCAGCCAGTCGAGCGCCGCAGCTGCGTCGGAGAGTTCCCCCATGCCGTTGTCGAAGCGGCCCTGGCTGCGGCCGACCCCGCGGGTGTTGAAGCGCAGGACTGAAAAACCCCGGTTCACGAAGACATGGAACAGCGAGAAGACGACCTTGTGGTTCATCGTCCCGCCATATTGCGGATGGGGATGGAGAATCAGCGCAATCGGCGCGTGTTCCTCCTTGCTCTGGTGATAGCGGCCCTCAAGGCGACCCTCGGGGCCGGTAAACATCACGTCAGGCATGGAGGCTCCGAATTATTCGTCATTATTGGCCGCTATTGGCCGCTGGTCGCGGCCTAGGTGGCATTTTTATTGGGGAATCTTGATACTTGACCAACCTACTAGGGTTTATTAAATCCTAGCCTGTCAGTTGGTCTTTACCAGATCCCATGTCCGGGGGGCTGGAATATCTTAGCAAGGCCTTGGTTTTCAAGAACTTTAGGCGCTCGGACGCGACGCCGGCAGGGTCCGGCACGAGGAGGATGCTGTGAAGCTCAGCACCAAAGGTCGTTACGCCGTGATGGCAATGGTCGATTTGGCCCGCCATGCACAGGCAAAACCGGTGTCTTTGTCGGACATCGCCACGCGGCAGGAAATTTCCCTGTCATACCTCGAGCAGCTCTTCGCTCGCCTCAGGCGGGCCGAGTTGGTCAAGAGCGTGCGCGGCCCCGGCGGCGGCTATCGCCTGGCCAAGACCTCGGCCGACACGCGGGTCTCGGAGATCATCCTGGCGGTCGACGAGCCGATCAAGGCGACGCGCTGCACCGAGATGGGCGCCACCGGCTGCCGCGCCGACCGCAGCAAGTGCCTGACCCACGATCTGTGGGAAGAGCTCGGCAACCAGATCCACGCGTTCCTGAACTCGGTCACCTTGCTCGATGTGCTCGAGCGCAAGCTGGCGCCGCGCCTCCTCGAGGCGCCGAGCCCCGCCAAGTCCGATTCAATGGCCGCCGCCAGCTAGGTCGTTCGCATGTCGGAGCCCGCGTACCCCGATCTCGCGTACCTGGATCACAACGCCACCAGCCCGCTCCGGCCGGCGGCGTTCGAGACCATGGTCGAGGCCCTGCGCGCCGGCGGCAATCCCTCGTCGGTGCACAGGGTCGGACGCGCCGCGCGCAACCTGATCGATACGGCGCGCCGCGAGGTGGCGGCGCTGGTGGATGCCTTGCCGGCCGAGATCGTGTTCACCTCGGGCGGCACGGAAGCCAACAATCTGGCGCTGGTCGGCGCCGGACGCCGGCGCGTGCTGGCCTCGGCGGTCGAGCATGACAGCGTGCTCAACGCCGCGCGCAACCTCGAACTGGTGCCGGTCGACGGCAACGGCATCGTCGATCTCGCAGAGCTTCAGCGCCTGCTGGCGGGCGGTCGCGAGCCCGCCCTGGTGTCCGTGATGTTCGCCAACAACGAAACCGGTGTCATCCAGCCGATTGCCGAGATCGTGCGCATCTCACGCGCCGCCGGCGCGTTGATTCATTGCGACGCCGTCCAGGGCGCGGGCAAGGTGCCTGTCGATATGCATGGTCTCGGTGTCGATTATCTCACCCTGTCGGCACACAAGTTTGGTGGCCCGACAGGGGTCGGTGCGCTGGTGGTCCGCGATGGCGCGCCCTTCCACACCGATCGTCGCGGCGGCGGGCAGGAATCCAATCGCCGCGCCGGCACGGAGAACGTCGCCGGTATTGCGGGCTTCGGTGTCGCGGCCGCGGAGGCAAAAGGCGGATTGTCGACAGTGACGCTGCGCGATCATCTGGAGGCGTCTCTGCGGGCGATTGCGCCGCGAGCGAGAGTATTCGGCGCCGAAGCGCCGCGACTGCCCAACACGGTGTGCATCTCCATGCCCGGTGTCCGGGCGGAGACCCAGGTGATGGCGCTCGATCTCGCCGGCGTGGCGGTGAGTGCGGGTGCCGCATGCTCTTCCGGCAAGGTGAGCCGTTCGGCCGTGCTGTCGGCGATGGGCGTGGAAGTTGCTGAATCGGAGACGGCGCTGAGGATAAGCTTCGGTTGGAGCACCGTTTCACAGGATATCGAACGCTTGATTGCCGCCTGGCATGACCTATATATCCGAGTAACGCACTCGGATATACCCAAAGCTCGTGCCGCATAGGAATTTCAAGGGGTTAGCATGAACGCGTTTAACCAGATCCGGCGCAACGACCAGCCGATTTACCTGGATTACCAGGCGACCACGCCGATGGATCCGAGGGTGCTGGAAGCCATGATGCCGTACTTCACCTACAAGTTCGGCAACGCCCATTCGCGCAGCCATTCCTACGGCTGGGAGGCCGAGGAGGGTGTCGAGAAGGCGCGCGCGCAAATTGCCAAGCTGATCGGCGCTGACGAGAAGGAAGTGATCTACACCTCGGGCGCCACCGAATCGAACAACCTCGCCATCAAGGGCGTGGCCGATTTCTACAAGGACCGGCGCAACCACATCGTCACTACCGTGACCGAGCACAAATGCGTGCTCGACACCTGCCGCCACCTCGAACAGGAAGGCTTCACCGTCACCTATCTGCCGGTGCAGAAGAACGGCCTGATCGATCTCGACGTGCTGCGCGCAGCGGTGACCGACAAGACGGTGGTCGTGTCGATCATGGCGGTGAACAACGAGATCGGCGTCATCCAGCCGCTGGCCGAGATCGGCAAGATCTGCCGCGAGAAGGGCGCCTTCTTCCACACCGACGCCGCCCAAGCCGCCGGCAAGATCCCGCTCGACGTTGAGGCGATGAACATCGACCTCATGAGCATCTCGGGCCACAAGATCTACGGCCCCAAGGGCATCGGCGCGCTCTACGTCCGCCGCAAGCCGCGGGTGCGCCTGGTTCCCCTGATCGTGGGCGGCGGCCAGGAGCGTGGTTTTCGCTCGGGCACGCTGCCGACGCCGCTTTGCGTTGGTCTGGGCGAAGCCTGCGAGATTGCGGCCAAGGAAATGGATGCCGAAGCAAAGCGCCTGACCAAGCTGCGCGACCGCATGCTGAAGGGCCTGCAGTCCAAGCTCACCGACCTCGTCATCAACGGCGACCTCGAGCACCGCATCCCGGGTAACCTCAACATCAGCTTTGCCTATGTCGAGGGCGAGTCGCTGATGATGGGTATCAAGAACCTGTCGGTATCGTCGGGTTCGGCCTGCACCTCGGCCTCGCTCGAGCCCAGCTACGTGCTGCGCGCGCTGGGCGTCGAGGAGGAGATGGCGCACACCTCGTTGCGCATTGGCCTTGGACGCTTCACCACCGAGCACGAAGTCGACACCGCCGTCGCCGAGCTCGTGCACCACGTCACCAAGCTGCGTGAAATGAGCCCGCTCTGGGAAATGGCCCAGGAGGGCATCGACATCAAGTCGATCGAATGGGCGGCTCATTGAACCGCGGAAAAGTCTGAGGAGAGTGTCATGGCCTACAGTGAAAAACTGATCGACCACTACGAGAACCCCCGCAACATCGGCGCGCTCGACAAGAACGCCGAGGATGTTGGCACCGGTCTGGTCGGCGCGCCCGCCTGCGGCGACGTCATGAAGCTGCAGATCAAGGTCGGCGCCGATGGCCTGATCGAGGATGCCAAGTTCAAGACCTTCGGCTGCGGCTCGGCCATCGCCTCGAGTTCGCTCGTCACTGAATGGGTCAAGGGCAAGACCCTGGACGAGGCCGAGACCATCAAGAACACCGACATTGCCCGGCATCTGGCCCTGCCGCCGGTCAAGATCCACTGCTCGGTGCTGGCCGAGGACGCGATCAAGGCGGCGATCGCCGACTACCGCGCCAAGGCCGGCAAGAAGGACGCGTAAGCAAGGTTGGTAAATTAGTAGGAAGTGCGATGAGCGACACGGTTCAGCCTGCAATGACCTCCTCCGCGCCCGCGGCGCCGGCGACACCTCGCGTGCGCCGGCCGCGTCCGGCTGTCATGTCGGTGACGCCGGGCGCCGCCGAGCGCGTCAAGGCGCTGATCGAGAGCCGAGGCAAGCCAACCGCCGGCATCCGCATCGGCGTGCGCTCCAAGGGCTGCTCGGGCATGAGCTACACGCTCGAATTCGCCGACAAGCAGGAGCCGATGGACGAGGTCGTCGAGGCCAACGGTATCAAGCTCTTGATCGATCCCAAGGCCTCGCTGTTCCTGATCGGCACCGAGATGGACTACGAGGAAGAGAAGCTGAAGTCGGGCTTCGTGTTCAAGAACCCGAACGAGAAGGGCCGCTGCGGCTGCGGCGAATCCTTCCACGTCTGACGACGCCGCGTCATGGACCATTTCGCGCGGCTGGGATTGCCGGCGGCGCTCGACCTGGAGCTGGCCACCCTCGATCGCGTCTACTTTGCCTTGCAACGGCAATGGCACCCCGACCGATTTGTGACCCAACCGGCTGCCGAGCGAGCCAAGGCGTCGAGCGAGGCGGCTTCGCTGAACGAGGCCTACCGGACGCTGAAGGATCCGCTGTCGCGGGCCTTCTATCTGGCTCGATTGAATGGCGTTGACCTGCCGGGCGACGGCAAGACGATCGACGATCCGGACCTGCTGATGGAAGCCATGGAAACGCGCGAGGCCCTGCACGAGGCGGCAACGCCTGAAGCCATCGACGCTTTGGCCGACACGGCGCACCGCGACGTGCAGAAGTCGCTGGCGGCGGTGGGCAGTTTATTCTTGGCAAACGACAAGCCCGCCATCAGAAAGGCGCTCCTTCGCCTGCGCTACCTCGACAAGTTCGCCGAGGAGGCGCGGTCGCGGCGCACGAACCTCGAACGAGCAAGAGCATGAGTCTGCTGGAGATCCACGAGCCGGGCGAAACGCCGCTGCCCCATGCAGGCGAGGGCGCGCTGGCGGTCGGCATCGATCTCGGCACGACCAATTCCGTGGTTGCCATCGCCCGCGACGGCGTGCCCGCCGCGCTGCACGACGAGACTGGCAAGGCACTGGTGCCCTCGATCGTGGCCTGGCCCGCGGCCGGCGGCGTGCTGGTCGGCGACGATGCCCGCGCGCTGCTGGCAAGCGAACCGACGCGCGTCGTCTCCTCGATCAAGCGCCTGATGGGACGGGGTGCCGCCGACCTGCACACAGTGGCCGGCGTACTACCCTACGAGATCGAACCTGGCAGCGGCCAGCACGACATGGTGAAGCTGCGCATCGGCGGCAAACCGCGCTCGCCGGTCGAGATTTCCGCCGAGATCCTGAAGACGCTGCGCATGCGTGCCGAAGCGGCTCTCGAAAAGCCGGTCGAGCGCGCCGTCATCACGGTGCCCGCCTATTTCGACGATGCCGCGCGCACGGCGACTCGCGATGCCGCCCGTGTGGCCGGCCTTGAAGTGCTGCGTCTCGTGAACGAGCCGACGGCGGCGGCGCTGGCTTACGGCCTCGATAAGGGTTCAGAGGGTCTTTACGCCGTCTATGATCTGGGCGGCGGCACGTTCGATTTCTCGCTGCTGCGGCTGGAGAAGGGCGTATTCCAGGTGCTGGCGACTGGGGGCGACACCGCCCTTGGCGGCGACGATTTCGACCGCGCCATCGCCGAGCGGATGCTGGCCGAGCGCAAGCGCGATGGCCTCGTCGACGCCATCGACGAAAGCGCCGTGAAGAAGGCGCTGGGCCTTGCCCGTACCATGAAGGAGCAGCTCTCCGACCGCGAGCAGACGTCAGGCCGTCTCGAACTGTCGGGTACGCCGTCCTTCCATGCGCTGACGCGCGATGAATTCGACGCGATGATCGCTGCGTATGTCACGCGTACCATCGACATTGCCAAGGGCGTCCTTTTGGATGCGGGCATCAAGGCCGACGAGTTGGAGGGTGTCGTGCTGGTCGGCGGCTCGACCCGCGTGCCGCTCGCCCGCGCCAAAGTCGCGGAATTCCTCGGCAAGCCGCCGCTCACGGACATCGATCCCGACGAAGTCGTCGCTCTGGGCGCCGCCTTGCAGGCCGAGGCGCTGACCAGTGGCGGTGACACGCTGCTGCTCGACGTCACGCCGCTGTCGCTCGGCCTCGAAACCATGGGCGGCATCGTGGAAAAGGTCGTGCCACGCAACACGCCGATCCCCGTGCAGCTCGCGCAGGATTTCACCACCTACCAGGACGGCCAGAGCGCCATGGCGATCCACGTCGTGCAGGGCGAGCGCGAGATGGTCGCCGACTGCCGCAGCCTGGCGCGCTTCGAGCTTTTGGGCATTCCGCCGATGGTCGCGGGTGCGGCGCGCATCCGCGTCAGCTTCGCGGTCGATGCCGACGGCTTGCTCACGGTCTCGGCCGAGGAGAAGACCACCGGCATCGCCCAGCGCATCGAGGTCAAGCCGTCCTATGGCCTGAGCCATGACGACATGGCCGACATGCTCTACGACAGCCTCGACAATGCCGAGGCCGACATGACTTTGCGCCTGCTGACGGAGGCGCGCGTCGAGGCCAACCGCACCCTGCTGGCCCTCGATGCGGCGCTCGCCAAGGATGGCGCGCTGCTCGCCGAGCCCGAACGCGCGGAACTCGACGCGGCGCGGCAGCGTTTGCAGAAGGCCGTTGCGGCGGACTCCCGCGACGAGATCAATACGGCGGCCGAGGCGCTGGAGACGGTGTCCAAGCCCTTCGCCGAGCGGCGCATGGATCGCGGCATTCGCGAGGCGCTGGCGGGCCGTTCCGTCGCCGACCTCGAACGCCGCGTGGCGGAGTAATCGGAGCCAAAACATGCCCAAGCTGGTGTTCGTGCTGAAGGACGGCTCGCGCAAGGAAGTCGATGCGCCGAACGGCCTGTCGGTGCTGGAGATCGCCCATCGCAACCATGTCGATATAGAGGGCGCCTGCGAGGGCTCGCTCGCCTGCTCGACCTGCCACGTGGTCGTCGAGCCGGAATGGTTCGCCAAGCTGGCGCCGGCCAGCGAGGACGAGGAGGACATGCTGGACCTGGCCTTCGGGCTCACCCACACCTCCCGCCTCGGTTGCCAGATGCGCATGAGCGACGCGCTGGACGGGCTGGTGGTCCGCCTGCCGGCCGCCACCCGCAACATGATGGTCGACAAGTAGGAGGCGAGGCATGCCCAAGCTGCGCTGGACGGACGTCCGGGACATTGCCATCGAGCTCGATGAGCGCCATCCCGACGTCGACAACGTCAATCTGCGCTTCACCGACCTGCACAAATGGGTGCTGGAATTGCCCGATTTTGACGACGATCCCAAGCGATCCAATGAGAAGATCCTGGAGGCCATCCAGGCCGCCTGGATCGAGGAGCGTGACTAAATCGCTGCCTCGTGGTTTCGTTTGGGGATATGAGCGCGTTGCGTGCCGTATTTTAGTCGAAAAGGACCGCGACATTGCGCTCCCTGGGAGACACGAAATGACGCCCCATTGGGTTCGAAAACTGGCCCTGCCGCTCGCCATGGTGGCGGGCCTGTCGGCATGCTCAAACGCCGGCGTCCAGCCCGGCATCGTCAATACGGCCTCCACGACCAGCCAGGCGGCGGGCGTCAGTGAAAGCGGTCGGGTCGTGTCGATCCGTGAGGTCGGCCTTCGCGGCGCGGGCGGCTCCGGAAGCGGCGGCGGCACTCTTATGGGTGGTGTGATGGGGGCTGCGGGCGGTGCTGCCATCGGCGGCGCGACCAGCCGTTCGATCGGCGGTGGCCTGATCGGCGCGCTGCTCGGTGCGGTCGGCGGCGCCATCGCCGGCACCATCGTCGATCGTCAGTCGGGCGTCGGCCGCGGCATCGAGGTCACGGTGCAAAAGGACGACGGCCAGACCATCACCGTGGCGCAACGCGACGACGGCGACGTACAATTGGGCGATCGCGTCCAGGTCGTCACAGACCGCAACGGCGTCGCCAAGGCCATGCGCGACAGCAACCGCCAGCCCGACTAGGTATTGGTAGGTTGAGAATCCACCTTGAGGGGAGAGCCATGATCGTCCGCCTGATCCGTACGTTATTCATTCCGCTGGTGCTCGCAGCCGGCCTTGCCGCCTGCAACGAGAGCAGCGGCGCCGTTCAGCCGGGCGTCGTCCAGACCTCGGCCTCGGGACCATCGGGCTATCGCGGCGAAAGCGGCCGTGTCGTGTCGATCCGCGAGGCCAATATCAGGGGCGGCCGGCAGTCCGGCGTCAGTGGCGGCACGCTGATCGGCGGCGGCGTCGGCATGGCCGGCGGTGCAGCGATCGGTGCGGCCACCACCAACTCGGTGGGCGGCGCGGTGATCGGCGGCCTTTTGGGTGCGGTCGGCGGCGCTATCGCGGGCACGGCGATCGACCAGAATTCGACCAAGCGCGGCATCGAGGTCACCATCCAGAAGGGTGACGGCCAGACCGTCACCATCGCCCAGCGCGACGACGGCGACGTGCAGATGGGCGATCGGGTGCTGATCGTCTACGACCGCAACGGCGTGGCCAAAGCCGTGCGCGATACCGGCTATCGCCGCGACTAGCGGCAGCTAACGGCGGGGCCTATATAGGCCCCGCCATGGCCGCCAATTCCCTCGGAATATACAAGTCGCCCGCTGACACCCGCGTGGTCGTCGCCATGTCGGGCGGCGTCGATTCGTCGGTGACCGCTGCGGTCCTGCGCGAGCAGGGCTACGACGTCGTGGGCGTGACCTTGCAGCTCTACGATCATGGCGCGGCAGTGGGCAAGGCGGGTGCCTGCTGCGCCGGCCAGGACATCGCCGATGCCCGCCGGGTCGCCGAGCGACTGGCCATCCCGCACTACGTGCTTGACTACGAAACCCGCTTTCGCGCCGAGGTCATGGACTCCTTCGCCGACGCCTATGTGCGCGGCGAGACGCCGGTGCCTTGCATTGCCTGCAATCGCACCGTGAAGTTTCGCGATCTGCTCAAGACCGCGCGCGAACTCGGGGCCGAGGCTCTGGCGACCGGCCACTATGTCCGCCGCGTCGTGGGCGAGCAGGGCCCGGAGCTGCACCGCGGTGCCGACCCGGCGCGCGACCAGAGCTATTTCCTGTTCGGCACGACCCACGAGCAGCTCGACTTCCTGCGTTTCCCGCTCGGCCACCTGCCCAAGAGCGAGACGCGCGCGCTGGCCGAGCGTTTCGACCTGCCGGTGGCCGAAAAGGCCGACAGCCAGGACATCTGCTTCGTGCCCAACGGCGACTACGCCTCGGTGATCAAGAAGCTGCGACCCGAGAGCATCGAGGCGGGCGAGATCGTCGACATGAGCGGCCAAAGCGTTGGCCGGCATGACGGTATCGTGCACTTCACTGTCGGTCAGCGCCGCGGCCTCGCCATCGGCGAACGCGAAGGGACATCGAACGATCCGCTTTACGTCGTGCGGCTGGAGCCCGAGATGCGCCGCGTCGTCGTCGGCCCGCGCTCGGCACTCGGTCGCAGCGAAATTGTGCTCTACGACGTGAACTGGATCGGCGCGCCGTTTGACGGGACGCTACCGGTTCAGGTCCGTGTGCGCTCCTCGCAGGCGCTGCGGCCGGCGACGGTGACCCGGGCCGGCGAAAGCTGGACGGTCCGCTTCGACCAGCCCGAAATCGGCGTCTCGCCCGGCCAGGCCTGCGTGATCCACGATTCCGCGACCGGCAGCCGCGTGCTGGGCGGAGGCTTCATCAGGCGATTCGCCTAATAGAAAATAGCTCGTGCGTCGCCTTTTTTTGTTTGCGGTTTTGCTTGCATTGGCTTCCTGCACGCAAGCGGACGTACCGGATCACCTCAAAAAGCCGAACCTCGTTTCTGTGGGCATGTCTGTATCGGAGGTTGAGGCTCTTGTGGGGAGAAGTTCACAAACATGCTGGGGATACGAGCCTGACGGCTTTCTTGAATTGGTCTGCTTCCGCAATGAGAAGGCCATTTCCTACTTTAGAGCAAAGATTGGCGTGCCCATTTTCTGCTCCAGCCAAATAGAAGAATGGAACGCGACCACTTCGCCGCCGTCTTATTCGGCCGCCACTACCAAAGTCGAGGCCGGAATGTCCCCAGGCCAAGTGGCCGGGCTATTGGGGCGCCATCTCGGAGTCAAAGAATCATATGTGGCCCACTACAATGACTACGAGGCGTTATTCGCAAACGGCAAGCTAGTCAGATTCGAGGTAGTTCCGCGGCCCGCACATCCCTAGGCGGCAGTTCCTTGACACTCTGCGGCTGCGCCGCATAAAAGCGCCCACCCATGGCTGGGTAGCTCAGCTGGTTAGAGCACGGCACTCATAATGCCGGGGTCGGCGGTTCAAGTCCGCCCCCAGCTACCATTGGGTCTTTT
>CAMDCE010000035.1 GCA_945889625.1 Asaia bogorensis
GACCGCGACACCTCCCCCGAAGACGGGGGAGGAAAAGACTCATCCCCTCCCCCGTCTGCGGGGGAGGTGTCGGCCTCAGAGGCCGACGGAGGGGGTCGGAGTCTTTTGTACGGAAAGGAAATACGTGACGATCACCAGATGCCTCTGCCTCGCACTGCTCTTGCTGGCAGCCCCCGCCAACGCCCAGCCGGCGCCCGACATCACCACGCTGGCCGTCGCGCCCGGCGCGGGCGGCGCCAGCGTCAGCCGCCAGGTCGAACTGGGCGGCCGCGACCTCTTCTATGTCTCGGGCCAGGCGCTGCAGGCGATGACGGTGACCGTGGCCTCGGCCAACAACACCGCGACCTTCCAGGTCTATGCGCCGGGCACGCTGATCTATCGCGGCTACAACGGCGCCTACACTTTCACCGGCAGCACCCTGCCGGACGCCGGCCCGAACAGCCGGGCCGCGCTGTGGGAGGGCGTGCTGCCGCAGAACGGCCAGTACCTCATCGTGGTCGGCGCCACGGTGGACAACGCCAGCTACCAGATGACCGTGACACTTCAGTAGGACATGCCCATCGACCTGCAGATCATCGCCGGCGGCGGCATCGCCGGCCCGCTGACGGAGCTCGCCCGGCAGTTCGAGGGCGCCACCGGCCACAAGCTCGTCCTCCGCTACGGCACCACGCCCGAGTTGATCAGGATGGCGACCGGCGGCAGCCCCTTCGATGCGGCGGTCACTCCGCGCGAGGTCTTCCGCGACGAGGCCGCCAAGGCGAAATTCGTCGGCGGCCCGACGGCCGACATCGCCCGTGCCGGCCTGGGTGTTGCCGTGCGCGCCGGTGCCGCCAAACCGGACATCGCCACGCCCGAGGCGCTGAAGCAGGCGCTCTTGAGGGCGTCCTCGGTGGCCACCATCCCGGCGAGTGCCGCGGGCGCGCAGGTGCTGCGGCTGTTCGAACGCCTGGACATCGCCGGGCCCATGCAGGCCAGGATCAAGGCTCTGCCCGGGCCGGCGCAGATGGTCGAGGCCGTCGCCAACGGCGAGGCCGAGCTTGGCGTGTTCCTGATCAACGTGCTGACCGCGCCCGGCCTCGACGTGGTCGGCCCGGTGCCGGCCGAGATCAACGCCGAGGTCTTCTACATCGCCGCCGTGGCGGCCGACTCCCGGAAGGCGGAGGCCGCCACGGCGTTCATCGCCTTCCTCAAGACTCCCGCCGCCAGGGCGGTGATCAAGGCCAGGGGGATGACCCCGGCGTGAGGCTGGCGCTGTTAAACAAACACGAAAAAAACAGCGGCGCTCCGGGCGGAAGGGATCGAGGGACACATTCCCTTTGATGCCATAAACGCAAGAAAATGTCAAGAAGAAATTGCGAAACGAGCGCCTCGTCCCGTCATCCCGACCGGAGGCAACTGCGCCGCCCTTTGTCGTCCGCGGCGGAGTAACCTCCGCCTCGAGCGTAGCGAAGGACCTCACCGAACGATCGGACACGGACCTCTGGGGGTGTCGTCAGGTCCTTCGCTTAAGCGCGGGGGTTACCCCGCGCGACTCAGGACGACCGTTACCGCCCCTCGTCCATGTCGGCGAGCTTGGCGACTCTCCGGCGGTACTCCTCGTCGGTCGAGAATTTGGCGTCCAAATAGGCCGCGACCAGGTCCTTGGCGAGCCACGGGCCGACGATCTGGGCGCCGATGCACATCACATTGACGTCGTCGTGCTCGACGCACTGATGCGCCGAATGCACGTCGTGGCAGACCGCGGCGCGAATGCCCTTCATCTTGTTGGCGCCGATCGCGGCGCCCACGCCGGTGCCGCACACCATCAGGCCGCGCTCGGCCTGGCCCGAGACGATGGCGCCCGCCACCTTGCGCGCGATGTCGGGAAAATCGACCGGCTTAGGATCGAACGAGCCGACGTCCGACACCTCGTGGCCACGCCCGCGCAGGAAGGCCAGCAGCTCGGCCTTCATGGGAAAGCCCGCGTGATCGGATCCGACGACAATTTTCATGAGGACACTTCCCTGGGGGAGCTTTCGCGGCGCGGGGACGTTAACATGCCCTCCCGGACGGTCGGAAGGCTAGGCATGCAGCGCGCTACTGTCGTTCTCTTGAGTCTTGGTGTCCTCCTCGCCGCCTGCGCCTCACCGCCCGCCAGCCCGCCAAACACGGCGCTGGCCGCCGCCGCCGGCCGCACCCCGGGCCCGTGCGATCTGCTTCTCGACCCGATCACCAAAAACACCGACATCGTCGAGCTGTTCTACCGGCTAGAAAGGCAGCAGCCGGCGGGCGTCGACAAGCTGGTCATCACCCTGCCGCTCACCCACACCTACGATGCGCAGAAGGGCATCGCCGTCTTCCCGACCGACCCGCTGCAGGGCGATTCGATCTTCTTCGATCCCGCCGCGCGCGGCGCCACCAACACGCTCGGCAGCTACACGCTGGTGACCGACCCGACCAATCCCGTGAACGAGGGATCGTACCCGGCCGCCGAGGCGATCGGCCCGCCCACCCAGCCCCGCGTCTCCAGGGGCTTGCGCGACGGCGTGGCGCTGCTCGACCTCGATCCCCGAAGCGGCGGTTGGGCGTCGGGCAAAGGCGGCCTCGCCGTGCCGCTGTCACAGGCGCGCGCGAAGGAGGGCTACGGCCGGCTCTCGGTGAAGATCGTGGCCGACCTGGTGCCGCCGGGGACGCTCAGCGGCCAGGAAATCCACCCCGCGACCAAGACGACGGGCGCGTGGGAAGTCGACCTGCGCTACATCACGGGCCGCACAGTGTGCGCGGCGATCGTCACCGGTCTCGATGGGGAGATGGTGAAGAGGTTGCGGTGATGGGTTGTCGCGACCGCGTCGGCGAGATCTAAGCGGACCGCTGTTTTCTCGATGGGGATACTCTCCATTCAGCAAACCATTAAGTGAGATTGAAGCGGTCGACCTGGGCGCGCTTAAGTCAGCAAGAGAAGGATGGTTTGTCGAGTACAAGCGCGACATTCCTAGCAACCTGCCTGCAATAGCAAAGTCGATCTCCTCCTTCGCAAATTCACGTGGCGGTTGGATTTTTTATGGAGTTCGCGAAAACTCAAAAGAGGAGCCCGTCGCCGCCGCTTTTCCAGGAATGCTTCGCGCGGAGCTAGATCCTAAGCTGCAGCGTCTACGCCAGGCCGTAGCTTCTCATGTGACTCCGTCGCCGTACTACGATCTCAAAATTCTTTGGGGACCAGTATCAGAAATTGGCTTGGAAGAAGACCGCTGCGTAGTGGCAATTTACGTGCCGATGAGCACCAACACACCGCACGTCCATAAGAGCGGTGTAATTTATCGGCGCGTTGGAGATGCTTCAGAACCTATCGCTGAAACTGATCGATTTTTTCTGGATCAGCTCTGGCGCCGAAGTGAAGAGTTAACAAAGGAATACAAAGACTTTCTAGATAAAGAGCCACTATTCACGGACAACGAACGTCGGCTTCCATTCATTCGGCTAGTTATGCTTCCGGACCCTTGGAGAAATCATGAACTCCATATGAACCTCTCAATCAGTGAAGCTCGGGCCACAATGAATGTAAATGATAGTCCTGTTAGCAGCTTGCCATTCAATACGGTTCATACTCGCGCTGCCGGCGGCTTCATAGCTCGACAGGCAGATGCCGGCAACGATCCTCATTTTTTAGGCCTTACTTGGAGGTTCTGGCCCGATGCCGTGAGCGATGTTCTCATTCCGCTGAACGTCTTCGAGGCGGACGACGCAACTGAGCTTGAAAGCCTGCTGCAGGGATATTCATGTGCAAAGCGTTTTGCGAATGCGATGAAGACTCAGCGACACCAAGAGATCCGCGCCGCAGATTTTAATTATCTTCTGTCAGTGTTGGTGGGCGCGATCAACATTCAAGAACGACTTCACACGAAAGTAGGATGGAACGGTGCAATATTTGCGAAAATGCACATTCTGAATGCTGGCAGAGTCAGTCCGTTCATAGATGTGACCAGCGTCTTGGAGGACTTTGAGAAATTCGGAATACCTATCTGTTTTGACGACAAGATTGAGATACCTCCCGGCTCAGATCCCGAGAGCTTTTTCGAAGTTCCAACTCATAGCGAAGTGCTCTCACCAGAATCGCGCGTGCTCGCGCGAGCTTGGCATCTGTTCGATACTGTAGCTCGTGCGTTCGGGATTCCTCTTTGGCTAGAAGGCGCAGCATCGGCCGCGGACGGAACGTACTTCGAGCAAGTGGTTAACGCGACTCTTCGAGTTAAGGAGCACCAACGTCTTCGCGCTGAACTCGCGCGCCGGGGCTAGCGCCAACCAGGGCTGAAATCCCGCCTCCCCTTCCCCATATAGCCCCTCCTCTTCTCCCGGAGGTGCGCCAGGCCCCTAGACGATGTCCGGCCTCTCGACGACGGCCCCCTGCTCGACGCCTATTCGCGCGCCGTGATCTCGGGCGCCTCCCGCTCAGCCCGGCTCCATGCCCTGCTTCCTGATCGCGGCCTCGGCGTCGGGCCCGCTCAGCGCCTTGACCAGCGCCTTCGCCGCCTCGGGCTGCCTGGCAGCCGTGGGCAGGCCCGCGGCATAGAGCGTGATCTTCTGCAACTCCGGCGGCAGCGGGCCGAGATAGTCGATGCCGGGCTCATGCATGATCTCGCTGGCTTGCTGGATGCCGAGCTCGACCTCGCCGCTGGCGAGCAGGGTGGCGACCCGCACGCTGGGCGGCGCCTGCCTGAGCTTCGGCTTGAGCTGGTCGGCGATGCCCAGGCGGGCGATCATGCTCACGACATATTCGCCGCTCGTCCCGCTCGAATGGCCGACCGATTTGGCCGCCAGCAGCGCGCTTCTCAGCGCGTCGGCCGAGCCGATGTCGGGCCTTGCAGCACCGGCGCGCACGGCGACGCCGACGCCGGTCTTCATCAGACCGGTGCGGCTGCCGGGCGCCAGCTTGCCCTGCTCGATGAAAGCATCGATCTCGGGAGCGGTGGAGATCACCAGATCGTAGACCTCGCCGGCCGCCAGCCGCTTGCGGATCAGGGGGGCCGGGGACCAGGTCGCGACCACTTTGTGGCCGGTGCTCTTCTCGAAGGCGGGCAGCAGTTGCTCGATCACGTCCTTGGTCGCGCCCCCGGCGAGCAGGGTGATGTCAGCCGCACCCACGATGCCGGGCAACAGAAAGAGAGCGGCAATCGCCGCGCCGAGGCTGGCTCTGTGTCTCACAAGGGACCTCCCAGGATGTTCTCCGGCCCGCTCCCCATATAGCTCCTCCTCACGGGGAGTGGCCATGCCCCAGCGCGGCGCGCATCGGCAAGGCCGCGGAATTCGCCGTGCTGCGCGGCGGGAAGGTCGAGAAGCGGACGCTGGTGCCCGAGGAGCGGCGGGTCGAACGCAAGCCCGTCTCTCATGTTCCTCTCCCCCGCTAGGGGGAGAGGTTAGGAGAGGGGGAATCGACGTGCGCCGCCCCCTCTCCCCGCCTCTCCCCCTAGCGGGGAAGAGGAGCATGATCGGAGAGGAGCCTGAGAGTTTGAGTCATCTCCGTGACAGCTGCTGCTTACATGTCGCCCCGCCGACGGCGTACGATGGCGGCATGAAATCCATAGTGGCCCTTCTCGCCCTCGCCCTGCTGCTGCACGCCGGTCCGCTCGCGGCGCAGGTGACGGTCGTCCAGCCGGTCAAGTCGACCCCGGTCTGGACGTACAGCTTCCCCGGCACGGCCTGCATCGCCACAGACTATTCCGACGTGCCGGCCCGGCCGTTCCTCGTCGGACCCGGCAACACCGTGCTGTGGTTCGCCAGCAACTCCTCCGGTTCCTTTGCCAGCGTCGGCGTCTCCTCGTCGCCCGACATGCTGGCCAGCCTGCAACGCGGCACCGCCGCCGGCGCCGGCTGCGTGAGCTGGCTGCCGGCGACGAACTACCCGGGCAGCGTTCCCGGCAGCTACAACACCGGCCTCTGGATGGTGGCGCCGTTCACGCCCGACGGCATCAATATCCAGGCGCTGGTGCACAACGAATTCCATGGCGAGTGGGCGAGCCGCTGGTTTTGCTGGCTAATGAGCCAGTCGATCTATCTTCCCTGCAACTACTGGAACATCGTCAGCGCCTCGTCGACCGATGGCGGCAACAGCTTCAATCCCCGCCTGGGATTGAACGCCGGCAACCTGATGCCGGCGATTGCGCTCGGCCAGCCCTACCAGCGTCCCGACGCGCCGCAGGCCAGCCCGGCCAACCAGCCGCAAGGCATCACGGCCCAGAGCAACATCCTGGAGATCAACGGCTCCTACTATGTCCTGGTCCAGCAGCTGCCCTACCAGCCGCCCGCCCCGGCGCCGCCGGTGGCCAAGAGCGGCGTCTGCCTGTACCGCGCGGCCATCCCCGCCCAGCCGACGCAGCCGCTCGTCTGGCTCGGTTGGGGCCCCAACAGCAACGGCCAGGGCTACGGCTACAACGTCGCCGTGCCGACCAGCTATCCCGCCAACGCCGCCTTGCCGCTCTGCCAGCCGGTCCTCGGCGTGCCGTTCCGCTTCTCCTGGAGCTTCAACAAGACCCTCAACCAGCTGATCATCATCGGACAGGATACGCTCTCGGCAATGGCAGGGAAGAAGATCAGCACCGAAGGATGCCCGTCGGCGCCGGGCGTCACGACACCCGACTCGGCGTTCGTCTATATGACGGCAACCCTGAGCGCGGCGGGGCAGCTCGGCACGGTGACCAGCGAGACCTGCCTGCTGCTGATCAACTCGATCGGCAACTGGGCAGCCAACCTGTCGCCCACGGGGCAGGCCTATCCCAGCCTGCTCGATCCCGCGAGCCCGACGCTCACGGCCGGAGACCGCAACTTCCAGTACAGCGGCGCCCAGCCCTATCTCTACTACACCCAGCTCAACGCCAAGGCCGCGGGCAACGGTAACGATCGCGACCTCGTGCGGGTGCCGCTGGCGGTCGCGCCGTGAAGCGGCGGACGCTGGTTCCGATCGAGCGGCGGGCAAATAGGCGACTACTGCCTAAAGACGGCTCATTGCTGGGGGCGCGCCACCGCGGCGGAGTAAACTCCGCCTTGAGTGGCGCGGTCATGACTCATGAGAAGACGCGCCACTGGAGTGGCGCGCCCCCAGCAAAGACGAGCTGTGACGGCCCATCTGCCGGCATCTATCTGTCAGGCTGCCAAGGGCGTAGGATCGCGGCATGAAATCCGTCCTGGCTCTTGTCGCCCTCAGCCTGCTGTCGCCATTCGCGACGGCGTCGGCGGCCGAGCCGATCCCGGTTCCCAAGCCGGTGTTCTTCGCCATGGGCTCGACCAGCGGCACGGTCGGCGGCCGCGTGGCTCGCGGCGCGCGCGACCTCTATTCGCTGAAGGCGGGCGCCGGACAGACGCTCACCGTCACCATCACCGTGCCCGACGACAATGCGACCTTCGAGATCTATGAGCCCGGCACGATCATCGGACGCGACTCCGACCAGCTGCTGACGTTCAAGGGCAAGGCGCTGCACGCGCCCCGTGCCGGCGAGGACACCACGCGCTTCCACGGCCGCCTGCCCGCGACCGGCACCTACATCATCGCCGTCGACAGCACGCTCGGCAGCGCGCGCTACAGCATGGATATCAAGATCCAGTAGCGGCTCACTCCTCTCATATTCCTCTCCCCCGCTAGGGGGAGAGGCTAGGTGAGGGGGAATCGACGTGCGTGACCCCCTCACCCGTCCTCTCCCCCTAGCGGGGGAGAGGTGCTTGAGAGTTTGTCGCGCCCGACTTCAACTCGCGTAGCCGGTGTAGGCGCCGGCCACCACGATCACGACCGTGGCGGCGGCGAACACCAGGCGCGGGATGCGCTGGCGCAGGTGGTCGCGGAGCAGGATGGCGGCGGCCAGCAGGGTGACCACGGCGAAGACGCCGTCGAACACCACCTTGGCGGAATTGTAGGCGCCGCTCGGCCCGCCCAGCCGCAGCGCCAGCACGAGTTCGCGGATGGTGAGCAGCAACGCCCCGGCGCTCAGGATCATCAGCACGATCCCGATCGCGGTCGCGACCTGCCTCAACGTCATCCGCCTCCCCTTGATCGTTGACGAATCATGCAGGCACCGGACGCAATCGGCAAGTCAGCGCCGCACGGCGACTGCAACCAGCCGCTGGCTGCGCTGGACGATGCCGTGGGGCGACGAGATGCCGGCGAGCCGCCGCGCCATCGCCTCGCGCGCCGCGGGCTTCAGCGCGTCCGGCAGGTGGGCGAACAAATTGCCGAAGGAGCTCGCCTCGGAATAGCGCACCACCGCCTCGGGCGAGGCATAGCTGTGCTCGCTCGGCCGTTCCTCGACCAGGGTGGCGGCAAAGCCGGTCGCCTCGAACAGGGCGCGCATCTCGGCTGAGTCGACGCGGAAGGTGACGCTGCGGCGCGTGAACGGGTAGCGGTCGAACGGCGGCTCGGCCATCGCCTCGGCCATCAGCCGGTGCACGTCGGTGGTATTGCCCTTGAGCCCGGTGCTGATGCCGATGCGCCCGCCCTGCCTCAGCACGCGCGCGCAGGCGCCGAGCGGACCGATCTTTTCCGGCAGCCAGTGGAACACGGCGTTGAGGACGACGACGTCCAGGCTGCCATCGGCAAGGGCGCCGAGGTCGTAGGCGTCGCCGACCCGGAAGGCCAAGTTGGCGTGCCGCCTCGATTTCAGCTTCGTCCGGGCCAGTTCGATGCGCGCCGGCAGCGGATCGATGCCCAGCACATGGCCGGCGGGGCCGACAAGATCGGCAATATGCTCGGCCAGCAGACCGGTGCCGCAGCCGATGTCGAGCACCCGCTCGCCGGGCCTGATCGCGAGGTCATGAACCAGCCGCTTGCCCGACTGGAACTGCCGCGTGGCACTGACCCGGTCGTAGTCGGCCGCCAGCTCGTCGCTGTCATGAGTAAACGAGGGCGCGTTGGCGGGCACGCTGTTGTCCATGCCTGAGCTTATGACCCCCTCCGGCCTGCGGCCACCTCCCCCGCAGACGGGGGAGGGATGACTCTCTCTTGCCCTCCCCCGTCTGCGGGGGAGGTGTCAGCGTCTTACGCTGACGGAGGGGGAAGGCAACGAGAAGAATTCCTTCTGTGGCCTTCCCCCTCCGCCCTTCGGGCACCTCCCCCGAAGACGGGGGAGGAAGGTGTGATTAAGATGGCCACCGGAGGGCAATGAATGCGCGTCGAAATCCTGTGTACCGGCGATGAGATCCTGACCGGCAAGACGGTCAACACCAACTACAGCCACATGGCGCGGCGGCTGGCCGACGTCGGGCTCGACGTGCACTGGGGCACCACGGTGGGCGACGACCGCGCCAGCCTGCTGGCGGCGTTCCGCCAGGCCGGCCAGCGCGCCGATGCCGTGATCGTCAATGGCGGGCTGGGGCCCACGGTCGACGATCTTTCGCAGGAGGTCGCGGCCGAGGCCTGCGGCGTGCCGCTGGTGCTGAGCGATTACTGGATGGAGCGCATGGCGCAATCCTATGCGCGGCGCGGCCGCATCATGCCGGCCAACAACCGCAAGCAGGCGATGCTGCCGGAGGGTGCCGAGTTCATCGACAATCCGATCGGCACGGCCTGCGGCTTTGCCGTCACCATCGGGCGCGCCCGCTTCCTGTTCACGCCCGGCGTGCCGCGCGAGATGCGCCGCATGCTCGACGAGCAGGTGATCCCGCGGCTGCTCAAGATCGCCGGCATCAACTCGGTGACGCGGCTCAAGCGCTTCCACTCGTTCGGTATCGGCGAAAGCCGCGCCGACGAGCTGCTGGCCGGCATTCCCGGCCTTGCCATAGACGGCGACATCAAGCTCGGCTTCCAGGCGCATTTTCCCCAGCTCGAGACCAAGCTCGCGGTGCGCGGCGCCGACGAGGCCGACCTGGCGCGGCGGCTGACGCCGGTCGAGGCCGAGGTCAGGAAGCGGCTGGGCAACTTCGTGATCGCCGAGGACAACGACACGCTGGAGGGCGTGATCCTCGGCAAGCTGCGCGAAAGCGGCCATTCGCTCGCCATCGCCGAGACCTTCACCAGCGGCAACATCGCCGCCCGCATCGCGCCGCTGGTCGGCGCCGAGGCGGTGTTCAAAAAGGGCGTGATCCAGGGGGCGGCGGGCGGCGAGGTTTCCGCCGAGGCGCTGCGCCAGGAGAGCGGCGCCAGTCACGCGCTGGCCGTCGCCGTCCAGCTCGACGAGGGTCCTGACCGGCCCGATTTCGGCGGCGCGGTCACCGTCGGCATCGCCGACGCCCGCGGCACGGTCTCGCGCCAGGCCCGGCTGGTCGGCGGCCGCGACTGGGTGCGCGTCGGCGCCGCCGAGCTCGGCCTCGACTGCCTGCGGCGGCACCTGCTGGGGCTGCCGGTCGACGAGCGGATCGATTTCGAAAGACGCTGACCCCCCGGCGCCTGTGAAGGCGCAAGGTCGGCGTATGACGCCGACACCTCCCCCGAAGACGGGGGAGGAATGACTCTCTCTTTCCCTCCCCCGTCTTCGGGGGAGGTGTCGCGGTCTTACCGCGACGGAGGGGGTCGCGAATCTTTGGCCAGATCCGGCCATCTCTTCACCAGCGCCGCCACGAGATCGTCGACCCGGGCGGCCAGCAGGCGCTCGCCCTTGAAGGCGGTGGCGCGGGTCGGATCGCCGGTGGCGCCGGTGGTCTCGAAGGGCCCGTCGAGCTTGAGCCTGTCCATGCGCACGCTGCGCGGATCGAGCGCCAGCATCACCGAGGTCTCGCGCTCGTCGGCGTGGCCGCCGTCCTTGTTGTCGATCAGCGCGTCGGCGGCCTGCCCCATCAGGCGCATGTGCAGCACCAGCACGTCGCCCTGCTCTGCCGCGACCTCGTCCAGCGGCTTCTCGGTCGACACGCCGGTGTTGATCAGCGCGATACGCTTCACGCCATCGCGCCGCAGGTTGCCCAAAAGCTCGCGCGCCAGGGCCTTGAAGGTGTCGGCGCTGAGATGCTGGCTGCCGGCGAACGAGGTGAAGGCCGGGTAATGGCCGAAGCCAATCACGGGTGCCGCCACGACCGGCAGGCGCTCGATCAGCTGCTGGCCGAGCGCACGGGCGGTCAGGGCATCGGTCTTGAGCGGCAGATGCGGGCCGTGCGCCTTGGACGCGGCGCCGATCGGCACGACGACGACGGCGTCCTTGTCGAACCGCGCCCTGGCCTCGGGCCAGGCGAGATCCTCCAGCCAGACGCCGGTCGTGCTTGCGGTCACGATTCCCACGGCAGCTTGACGCGCCGGGGCGGCCGGCCGGGGTTGCCCATCACGATCATTTTGCGCCATTGCGCGGCGGGCGCCGTATCGTCGAGCACGATGCGGCCGCCGACCACCGAGATGCCGAGGTCGCGCCACAGCGCCGCCAGATCGACCGGCTGCTCCCTGGCATAATGGCGATCGACCAGACCGCCCATGACGGTGGTGCCGGTGGCGCGATCGCAGGCCTGGGCAAATTCCTCGACCGAAATGCGCTGCGTGGCGTCGAGCCCGCTCCACAGCACGCCCGCCAGGCAATCCTCCAGCCCCTTGGCACCCCCGGTGGCGCGGCGCAGGCCGATGTCGGCCATCAGCATGAAGGTGGCGCCGGCCCAGTAGTTCTGCCGGCCCGAGGCGTTGGCGAGACTGTTGGAGAAGGCCGCGATGCCCTGGGGCATGTGGTCGACCCACTCCTTCCACACCTCCTCCTCGGTCTTCCAGCCGGCGCGGGCGCGGATGATCGGCTCGACGTAGGTGGCGGCGCCCTCCATCAGCCAGGTGCCGCGGCCGCGGATGAACGGCATGCCGGTATGCACGATCTCGTGCACCAGCACCCAGTCGTTGAACAGGCGGCGTCGTTCCACGTCGCGGCCGACCTCGACCATGATCGTGGCGCCGCCGCCCGGCACGGTGCGGCCAAAGCCGACGCCCGATCGCGCCGTTGGCACCAGGCCGATCAGCATCTGCCGCGCGGTGAAGCCCTGCCAGTAGTTGACCTCGGCCTCGACCGTGCGCTGGACCCAGTTGAGGATATCGGCGCGGCCGGATTCGGAAATGCCGTCGAGGATGGCCAGCCGCAGCACGCCGTCCTGCTTAGGTGCACCCTGTCTCAACGATCCCGGCGCCGGCACCACGATTTCCTGCAGGCTCATCCGGCCGAGCGCGCTGTAGCCGGCGAAGCGCACCGTGGTGCCGGCGAGCCGCCAGGCGTCGCCCACTTTGGGCAGACCGGTCGAGAAAGAAAGACCGGCGGCCGGCACGATGCGGATGTCGATCACCGGCGCGCGGTCGTAGCCGCGCGGCTCGAGCAGCCAGCCCGACAGCAGGGAAAGCACGCCCTCGTCGCGCTGCACCGCCGTCGCGGGACTGTCGACGGCGCGGGCATAGGCGCCGAGATCGAAGCGGTAACGCGCCTCGACCAGCCCGTTGGCCGGCTCGACCCGCCAGCCGTTCAACGAGGGCGTCGGCTGATGGCCGGCGCCGTCGCGGAAGTCGAGCAGCTTGCCCGCCATGCGATCGCCGGCGGCGGTGAAGGTGAGCGCCGCCGGCGAGCGGCAACGATAGGTGAGATCGAGCTTCAGGCCCTCGCTCGAGGCCAGCGTGCCGTCGACCGTGCAGTCGGGCGCCGCCGCCGGCTGGGCGATGGCGGGAAGCGACAACAGCGAGAGTGCTGCCAGCAGGCGCAGAAACATAGGGCACGCTAGCACGTGCCCGGCTCGCCGTAAGCGCGCCGGTCGATCACGTTCTGCGGCGGAGGGATCATGAGTCTTCCGACCCCCTCCGTCGCGGTATGACCGCGACACCTCCCCCGCAGACGGGGGAGGGATGACTCTCCCTTTCCCTCCCCCGTCTTCGGGGGAGGTGTCGGCGTCAAACGCCGACGGAGGGGGTCAGGGTTCAGGCCATTTCTTCTGAGCGCCCCGCGCCGTCTCGAACCAGCGCGACAGGCGCACCACGCCCGGATCGTCGAAGCGGCGGCCGGAAATCTGCAGGCCGACCGGCTTGCCCTCCTTCGTGTAGCCGCAGTTGATCGAGGCCGCCGGCTGTTCGCTCATGTTGTAGGGCATGGTGAAGGAGATGTGCTCGAGCGGCCGCTTGACGTCGTTGGTCGGCGTCTCCCATTCGGCCGGATAGGTCGGCACCGGCGAGGTCGGCGACAGCACATAGTCGAAGGGCTGCGTGGCCTTCACCGCCGCGGCACGGATCGCCATGTAGTTGTTGACGCCCTTGATCACCATGACGCCCGGGACATCGGCGCCACCGCGGCACCAGTCGGCGATGAAGGGCAGTACGCTCGCCTGCCGGGCATGGCTCAGCGCCGAGAAATCGTTCCAGCTGCGCACGCGCCAGAAGAGATCCTGCAAGTGCAGCATCTCGGGCGACAGGAACGGCGCCACCGTCTCGATCGTGGCGCCGGCATCTGCGAACAACTTTGCCGCCGCTTCGACGGCGGCCTTCACTTCGGCATCGACCGGCAGGCCGGAGCCGGCATCGAGATGCAGGCCGATCTTCAGGCCCTTGGGCTCGAGCGCTCCCGCCGACCAGTCGATACCGGCCGCCGGCAGGCTCATGTGATCGCGCCAGTCGGGCCTCGAAAGCTCGGCCATCAGCAGCGCCGAATCGGCCACCGTGCGGGTCATCGGTCCGACCGCCCGGCCGAGGAACGGCGGATCGACCGGCACGCGACCGAGGCTCGGCTTCAGGGTGAAGATGCCGTTCCAGCAGGCGGGCAAACGCACCGAGCCGCCGATGTCGGTGCCGAGATGCAGCGGGCCGTAGCCGGCCGCCGCCGCAGCCCCCGCGCCGGCGCTCGAGCCGCCGGGATTCCACGCGAGGTTCCAGGGATTGCGCGTCAGCGGATGGAAGGAGCTCCTGCCCGACGACAGCATGCCGTAGTCGGGCATGGTGGTCTTGCCGAGGATGATAGCGCCCGCCTCGCGTACCCGTGCCGCCGGCGGCGCGTCGGCCGCCGCGGGCACCAGCTCGGTCGCCGCAGTGCCGAGCGGCACCGGTACGCCCCGGGTGGCGATGTTCTCCTTGATGGTGATCGGCACGCCGTCGAGCGCGCCCATGGGCGCAGCCTTCTGCCAGCGCTTCTCCGATTCCCTGGCGGCCTTGCGCGCGCTGCCGAAATCCGGCGCGTAGAGCGCCTTCAATTTCGGCTCCCACGCCTCGATGCGGGCAACCACGGCGTCGACGACGTCTACGGGAGAAAGCTTCCTGGATTTGTAGCCGGCCAGCAGCTCGGTCGCGGTCATGTCATGGAGGGCGGTCATGGCGGGAGACTAGGGGCTTTGCGGCGAAGTGTCATCGGACCACGTGCCGACTGTCGTCCACGGCGGAATAACCTCCGCCTCGAGCGCACAGGCGCATTCGAGTGCGCCGCACTCGAACCGCCCAGAAGGACCTCACGGCAATCCTACCGCACACCTTTGCGGCCGGCGCTAGATCCTTCGCTGCGCTCGAGGCGGAGGTTACTCCGCCGCCGATGACAACTACGTTGATCGGTCGAACCAAGCGATAAATTTGGTGAGCGTCGGACCGCGTGGCAACTGTCGTCCTGAGCGTAGCGAAGGACCTCACGCCAATTCCACCGCATGTCTTTGTGGCTGGCGCTAGATCCTTCGCTACGCTCGAGGCGGAGGTTACTCCGCCGCCGATGACAACTACGTCGATCGGTCGAACGAGGCGATGAATTTGGTGAGCGGCGGCGTCACGAACATCACCACGATCATGCGAACCGTCTGCATGGCCATCACGAAGGAGACATCGACGTTGCTGGCGGCGGCGATGATGGCGATCGAATCGGAGCCGCCCGGACTGGTCGCGAGGTAGGCCGTCATGGGGTCGATGCCGGCGAAGAGGACCAGGAGTGCGGCAATGCCGGCGCACAACACGATCAGCACGAAGGTGCCGCCCAGCATGGTCGGCAGCGCGCGCACCGCATGGATCAGGAGCGGCCGCGAGAAGCGCAGCCCGACGTTCCAGCCGACCAGGGCGTAGCTCGCGGCCAGCAGCCAGGCCGGCAGCTCGAGCGAGATCAGGCCGAAATGCACCAGCACGATGCCGCCCAGCAGCGGCACCAGGAAGGCGCCGGCGGGAATGCGTAGAAAGCGCGCGATCACCGGGCCCAGGATCGCCAGCGCCATGGTCTCGGCAAGCGGCAGCCAGGCGATCGGCGGGAACCAGACGATCGCATCGGGACGATGGGCGACGTTGACGCCGACGGCGCTCGCCACCACCGACGCCACGCCGGCCACCAGCACGACCCGGGAATACTGCATGAAGGCCACCAGGCGGATGTCGGCGCCATGATGCTCGGCCATGACGGTCATCACCGATGCCGCCCCCGGGCTCGAGCCCCACAGCGCCGTGCTGCCGGGCAGGAGCTTCAGCCGGTTCATCGCCCAGCCGAGGAAGCTCGAGGCCACGATCACCGAGACCACTCCGAAGGTGAACAGCGGCCAGTGAGCCAGGATGTCGCCGGCGATCGACAACGGCACCATCTTGGCGATCATGCAGCCCACGATGGCCTGGGCGACGACGGACGGCCAGGTCGGCAGCTGGACCTGGCTGCCGCTGGCAGCGACGACGATGGCCGCGATCAGCGGCCCCAGCATCAGGGCGGCCGGCGCGTGCAGCCACAGCAGCAAGGCGCTGACCGCGACCGAGAGGCCGATCAGCGCGCTCCACTGCAGCGGCGGCGCAATCCTACTGAACAAATTCCTCCGCCTCGCCGTTCATCTTGCGGAGCGTGGCGATCAGCTCGGCCGAGGCACTGGCCAGCCTTGCATCATCCGTGCCGCGCAGCACCAGCGAGACGCTGGGCTTGCCGTTGCGGAACGCCGGGTAGCTGCCGATGTCGAGATCCTCGAAGCGCTTCTGCAGGGCGCCCAGCGGCTCGGCGATGATGCCCTCGGGCAGGTTGGTGCGCACGGTGCGCGAGACCACGGGATCGCCGCCGACCAACCGGTGTTTCATGGCGCCGAACATGCCCTGCATGACGGCCGGGATGCCGGCGAAGGTGAAGACGTTCTCCATCTGGAAGCCCGGCGCCACCGACACCGGATTGTCGACCAGCACGCCGCCGTGCGGCACCCGCGCCATGCGCCGGCGGGCCGGCGTGAACAGTGCCGCGTCGCCGTAGTGGCGCGTCATGCGGGCCACCGCCTCGGGATGCTCGGAGATGCCGACACCGAACGCCTTGGCGATGCAGTCGGCGGTGATGTCGTCGTGCGTCGGGCCGATGCCGCCGGTGGTGAAGACATAATCGAACCTGGCCCGCACCTCGTTCACCGTGTCGACGACGGTCTGCTCGATGTCGGGGATCACCCGGCATTCCAGCAGCCGCACGCCGAGCTTGTTCAATTCCAGCGCCAGGAATTGCAGATTGGCGTCCTTGGTGCGCCCGCTCAGGATCTCGTTGCCGATGATCAAGAGGCAGGCGGTGACGGTCTTGGGGGAATCAGGCATGCGACAAGCCTAGCGCAGAAGCGCTGAGGGTCATATCGAAGTCATATCTCCTCAAAGCTTTCCTCCCCATTCAAATGGGGAGGTGTCGCAGTAACCTGCGACGGAGGGGTCAGAAGTGCCAGTCCGTGACTCATGACCCCTCCGTCGCCGTAAAACGGCGACACCTCCCCAGCAGACTGGGGAGGAAAGGCACCAGCAAAGCCGCTCCAGCTCGGCCTTGTTAGAGCCAGTATCGCATGCCAAATAAGGCGCATGAGCAGCCCGCGCGATATCGAGGACGACAGCGTCGACTATTGGCGCCGCGACGAGCGGACCATCAAGATCCACGGCCCCGAGGGCTTCGAGGGCATGCGGCGGGCTGGCCGGTTGGCTGCCGAAACGCTCGATTTCATAACGCCCCACGTCCAGCCGGGCGTCAGCACGGGCGAGCTCGACAAGCTCTGTCACGACTTCATCCTCGATCACAAGGCGATCCCCGCGCCACTCGGCTACCGCGGCTTCCCCAAGTCGATCTGCACCTCGATCAACCACGTGGTCTGCCACGGCATTCCCGGCGACAAGCGCCTGCAGGACGGCGACATCGTCAATATCGACGTCACCACCATCCTCGACGGCTGGTACGGCGACACCAGCCGCATGTTTTTCGTCGGCAATGTCGGCGTGAAGGCGCGCCGCCTCTGCGACGTCACCTACGAGGGCATGATGCGCGGCATTGCCGCCGCCAAGCCGGGCGGCCATGTCGGCGACATCGGTGCCGCCATCCAGAGCTACGTCGAGAGCCAGCGCTTCTCCGTGGTGCGCGACTTCTCCGGCCATGGGCTGGGCCGCATCTTCCACGACGCGCCCAACATCCTGCACTACGGCAAGGCCGGCGCCGGCCCGGTGCTGAAGCCCGGCATGTTCTTCACCGTCGAACCGATGGTCAATGTCGGCACCTGGCAGGTCAAGATCCTGAGCGACGGCTGGACGGCAGTGACGCGCGACAAGCAGCTCTCGGCGCAGTTCGAGCACTCGGTCGGCATCACCGAGACCGGCGTGGAGTTCTTCACGCTGTCGCCCAGGGAATTGGCCAAGCCGCCCTACGATCTCCCTGCGGCAACGGCCGAGCAGAAGCAGGCCGCGACGGCGTAGGGTTTCCGACCCCCTCCGTCAGCGTAAGACGCTGACACCTCCCCCGAAGACGGGGGAGGAGATGACACCTTTCCCTCCTCCGTCTTCGGGGGAGGTGTCGTGGTAATCCACGACGGAGGGGGTCATGGTTCCTTCGCCACCAACGTCAGCTTCTGGATGCCGGGCGCCGCCTCCGGCGAGAGCATGATCGTTCCGCTGAGCCGACCGCGTTCGCAGGCGATGACGAAGCTGCCGGCCAGCGCGTGCTTGGGCTCGATCGAGTCGAGCCGCCCCTCGCCCAGCTGCTGCTTCAGCGAGACCAGCTCGGCGTTGCGCAGGCGCGCCGGCGTGTCGAGCAGGAAGTTGACCGCGAGCACCTGCCCCGCCGTCTCGATCCTGCCCGCCGCATAGGCCACCACCACCGCCTCGACCGCGCGCTGCAGATGAGGTGACGGGCTCGCAGGCGTCGGCTCGGGCAAGGCGCGATGCACAATCCCGGCAAGCCGGGGCGTGAGCTTCGACATCGGCGCATAGGTGCGGTTGCCGAAGGCGAAGACGCCGACGCCACGGTCGGGCAGCATCAGCACGTGCGAGCCATAGCCCGGCAGGCCGCCGGCATGGTGCAGCATCCGGCCGAGCTTGGGATCGGCGGTGTTGTTGAGGCCATAGCCGTAGGCGCTGGGCGGCAACGGCCGCTCGGCGTCGAAGGCGAAGGGCGGCGCGTGGAACAGCGCCATCTCGCGCACGCTGGCGCGCCGCACCGGGCCGGTTTCCGGATCGTCGCGGGCGGGCCAGGCGCTCAGCAGAAACGCGACGTAGCGCGCATAGTCGGGCGCCGTGGTGGCGAGCCCGCCCATCGCCCCCACTTCGCCATCGGGCTCGATGCGCTCGCGCGACCATTTTTCCTCGTCGAGACGATAGCCCCAGGCGTAGTCGCCGCGCGATGCTTCGATCGCATCGAACGTCGTCCTGGTCATGCCGAGCGGTTCGAGGATCGTGCGCGCGATGTAGGACTGGTAGGGCATACCGCTCGCATTGGTGATGGCACGGCCAACCAGCCCGTAGCCAAGGTTGCTGTATTCGAAGGCGATGCCGGGAGGCCGCGCGAACAGCCGGCCGGCTTCCATCACGGAGTCGAACTCGGCCGGCGTCATGCCAAGCACGCGATCGCCCCAGGGGTCATCGTAGACCTGGCCGCCGAGATGGCTCAGCAGATGGCGCAAGGTGAGCGGCGGGCTGTCGCGGGTCGGCAGCGCCACCCTGGCGAACTGCGGCACATGGTCGGAATACGGCGCGTCGAGCGCGAGCCTGCCCTGGTCGCGGAGCGAGAGCACCGCGAGCGCCGTCATGTTCTTGGTCATCGAGGCGATGCGAAAGCAGGTCTGCGGGCCCACCGGCCGCCTGGCCTCGATATCGGCCAGGCCCACTGTCGCCACATGGGCGAGCTTGCCGTCCTCGACCAGGCCGGCGACAAGGCCCGGAATGTTCTCCTCGCGGGCGAAGGTCGAACAGGCGGCATCGATCTCGGCGAGGGTCGTCGGGGTGAGCGTCATTGCCGTCGATTCTATCAGACGACCTGTCCCGGCTTAAACATCGTCCTGCCGCGTTTCTGCCCCGGTTCGGTGGGACCGTGGGCCTATGGGGAAGGCGAGAAAAGCGGCAGTCGAGGCGTCGGCGGACGACGAATCGCTGTTGGCCCTTCTCGCCGCCGGCCTTCGCCTGCAATCGACCGACACGCTGTGGCGGGTGAGCGGCAACACCATCGCCCACCGCTCCTTGTTGCGCGACGCCGGCGGGACCTGGAACCGCCTCGACCAATGCTGGGAATTTTCGGATGAGGACCCGACCGTGAAGCTCGCAGTGGCGCTCCAGGCCGCGCCGGTCGCGGCATCCGGCCACAACAGCGGGCTCGCAGAAGCCAAGCCGCATTACCACGGCCATCGCGGCCGCGTGCGCGAGCGCGTGCTGAAGGCCGGCATCGAGTCGCTGGCCGACTACGAATTGCTGGAGCTGTTGCTGTTCTATGCGATCGAGCGGATCGACACCAAGCCGCTGGCCAAGAGGCTGATCGAGCGTTTCGGCACGCTGGGCGACATCTTCGCCGCCGAGGCGGCCCAGTTGCGCGAATTCGAGATCGACCAACGGACGCTCGTTCTCTTCCGCAGCCTGCGCGAGTCAGGACGCAGGCTGGCCGAGCGCAAGGTCAAGGACATGCCGGTGCTGACCAACTGGCAGCAGCTGATCGACTACTGCCACGCCGCTCTTGCGCACGAGAAGACCGAGCAGTTCCGCATCCTGTTCCTCGACCGCAAGAACGTACTGATCGCCGACGAGATCCAGCAGCGCGGCACCATCGACCACACGCCGGTCTATCCCCGCGAGGTCGTCAAGCGCGCGCTCGAGCTCGGCGCCGCGGCGCTGATCCTGGTGCACAACCACCCCTCGGGCGATCCCAAGCCGTCGCGCGACGACATCGAGATGACGCGCGAGATCAGGACGGCGGCGGGGGCACTGGGTATCGCGATCCACGACCATCTGGTGATCGGCCGCAAGGGACACGCGAGCTTCAGGAGCCTGGGGTTGCTCGCGTAGCGGCGCTGTGCGCTCAGTCAGGCAGCCTCACCTTGCGCAGAGCGATTTCGAGGAGTTCGCGGTCGGCCGGGGGAAGGTCTTCCTTGACCTCTTACGCACTCCAGATAGCATTGCCCAGCGTCAAGACGCTGTAGTCGCCGCTCGAACCTGGCTGAGTGCCGCTCGGCATCGGCGCCACACGACGACCGTTCGTGACGATATGCACCGCCGCGCGCAAGATGTTCAATACGGGAGAGAAACTCATGCCGACGAATGACCTGACACCAGGGCTCAAAGCGGAGATCGTCACGACCGTCGATGACAAGCTGGTGGTCAGCCACATGGGGGGCGACGGCGTACTGTCCACTCCATCGATGATCGGCTTGATGGAGCGTGCCGGCATCCAGGCCGTTCAGTCGCATCTCCCGGAAGGGCACACCACCGTAGGTTTCGAGGTGAACGTCAAGCACTTCGGCGCCACGCCGAAAGGCAAAAAGGTGACAGTGCGCGCCGAACTGCTCGAGGTGGATGGTCGCAAACTTCGCTTCAAGGTCGAGGCGCACGACGAGGACAAGAAGGTCGGCGAAGGCACTCATCGCCGCGCCATCGTGGCCATTCAACGCAAGGCTTGATTTCGGTCAGGCAGCCCGCTCGAGCAAGGCGCTCGACTTGGACAAGTGCATCGACTTGGTGTTGTCTTTCCCGCAGCGCGACCCGTTCCAGCACCATCATTGTCGGACGGACTGGGGATGATGCCATGATAGTCAAACAGATCTGGACCGCCAACGCCTACCGCAATTTCAACTACCTCATTGCCTGTAGCGAGACCGGCGAGGCCCTGGCCATCGACCCCTTGGATCATGAAAAGTGTCTGAGTGCCGCCAAGGAAGAAGGATGGAACATCACCCAGATCCTGAACACCCACGAGCATCGCGACCATACGGGCGGAAACGACGCCATGGTCCGGAAAACCAAAGCGACGATTCTGGCGCACAAGAATGCCAAGGACTGGATCGCCGGCATGGGCCGAGGCTTGAGTGCGGGCGATATCGTCAAGGTGGGCAGGACGGTCGAACTCGAGGTGATGGACACGCCAGGCCATACCATGTGTCACGTGTGCCTGCGGTCGCACACCGACCAGCCAGCATTGTTCTGTGGCGATACGCTGTTCAATGCCGGCGCCGGCAATTGCCACAATGGCGGTCATCCGCAGGAGCTGTACAACACGTTTGACCAGCAGCTCGCCAAGCTGCCGCAATCGACACTGATCTATCCGGGCCACGACTACATCGAAAACAATCTGCGTTTCACGTTGAATCGCGAGCCCGACAACAAGAGCGCCCGCGAGATGCTCGCCAAGCTCGCGGGTCAGGATCCCAACAGCGCGTACGTATCGACGCTCGAAGTCGAGGGACAGATAAACACGTTCTTCCGCCTGACCAGCCCAACGGTCATCGCGAAATTGCGCGAGTCCTTTCCCGACTTGCCCGAGAAGCCCGACCAGCGCACGGTGTTCGTGAAGCTCCGCGAACTGCGCAACTCATGGTGACCACGCAAGAGGCGTCCGCCTAGCGGGGGCCCGGGACTGCTGTAGCGCCGGCCGCCTCGGAGCCGCCGCCTCCTGTTGCACCCGGCAGACGATCGTCGAATACTCCCCCGGCGGACAGCCAGACCGGCGCCCATGGAGGAGGAAACACCGATGCCATTCTACCGAGGCATGACCTGCGAGAACGTGACCATCAAAGGCGATGGCGGAACCCCGATCACCGCTTACGTGGCCAAGCCGGAGGGCAAAGGTCCCTTCCCCGGCGTCGTGCTGATCCATCACCTGCCGGGCTGGAGCGAGTTCTACATCGAGACGACGCGGCGTTTTGCTCACCATGGTTACCTTGCGATCTGCGCCAACCTCTATGAGCGCGAGGGCGGCCAGAACAACCCCGACGACGTCGCGGCCAAGGTGCGCGCCGACGGCGGCATTCCCGACTCAAGGATGGTCGCCGACACCGAAGCGGCAGTGAAGTGGATGCGCGCGCAGCCCAACCTCAACGGCAAGGTCGGCCTGTTCGGCTCCTGCTCCGGCGGCCGGCACGCCTTCATCTATGCCTGCCAGAAGAAGGACGTCGACGCCTGCGTCGAGCTGTGGGGCGGCCGCGTGGTGATGGCCAAGGAGGAGCTCAATGCCAAGACGCCGACGGCGCCGATCGACATGACCAAGGACCTCTCCTGCCCGCTGCTCGGCCTGTTCGGCAATGACGACCGGGCGCCGCCGCCCGAGCAGGTGAACCAGCACGAGGCCGAGCTCAAGAAGCACGGCAAGACGCACGAGTTCCACCGCTACGACGGCGCCGGCCACGGCATCTTCTATTGGCACCGGCCGCTCTACCGGCCCGAGCAGGCGATGGATGGCTGGAGCAAGGTATTCGCGTTCTTCGGCAAGCACCTGGCGAAGAAGTAGGAGGCGCCAACGCATGTGCACCTCCATCATCGAGATCGCCCGCGCCGAAGGCATGGCAAAGCGCGGGGACGAATGGTTCCCGCTATCGCAGGCGGTGGTGGCCTATGACCACGCCCGCCATGCGCCGCTGGGCGACGTCATCACGCTCGACTTCATCAATATGACTCTCGACCCCGGGGCGCGGGCCGGGATCGAGCTCACTCTGGAAACCGCCAAGGAGCTGCGCGCCGCCCTCGACCGGGCGATTGCGGCCGCCGACTTCGAGGAAGCGGAAGTGCGGGGCAAGGGAGCAGCTCCTCGCCTCGTGCGGGCGGCGTGACAGCGAGGTGAACCAGCCCGCCCAGGCCCGGGTAAGCAGGCGGGAAGCGCTCGATCAGGCCCTCACATGCCTGGCGACGAATTCCACCATATGCCCGAACATGTCGCCGCACTTCGACAGGTCGGGCGAGGAGCCCGGCTTGCGCTCCATGTCGACGTATTCCAGCACGATCGAGCCGCCAGCCTTGCGATAGGCGGCGCAAAAGCGCTGCGGCTCGTTGCCGTCGAAGTCCGACTCGACGTCCTTGTAGTCGTGCATGATGTCGCCGTGGGCCTGGTACCAGATCGCCGGCGGCGTGAGCACCTTCTCGGCCCGCTCGAGCGCGACCGTGGGGCTGCCCTCCGCCATGTTGGCCTCCGAGCGCCAGTAGGAGTCGTGGCGCGCGATGATCGACTTCGGCCATTCCGGCGGCGGCGTTTGCATCTGGGCGCGCCTGGCGTGGCGGTAGCGGCTGAGCGGGTTGATCACCGGCCACGACATGATCACGCACCGAACGGTGGCGTCGTGCGCGGCCGATCCGGCCGGAAGCTTGATCGCCGTATAGCGCGGATCGTGCGGGCGCATGGCGACCAGCATCGCGAGATGGCCGCCGCTCGACTGGCCCGAGAGGCCCACGAGGTCGGGCCGGGTCTTGAGCTCGCGCGCGTTGAGCTTGGCCCAGCGCACCGCGTAGTTGATGTCCTGCACCGAGGCGGGATAGGGCGCTTCGTTGCCGGAGCGGAAATCCAGCGCGATCGACACGATGCCGTGCGACGCCATGTACTCGTGCCGCAGCTTCTCGGTCATGCGGTCGCTCATGCACCAGGCGCCGCCGTGGCACTCGACCATGGCCGGAAACGGCCCCGCTCCCCGCGGCTTGTAGACGCGCGCCAGCAACGGCTTGTCGCCGTGGCGAAGGTACTCGACATCGTCGACGTCGAACTCGGCGGTCTTGGCCTCGAGGACTGCAGTCGTCATGGCGCGTTCCCCAATATGTTTTGCTTCGTGTCGTTGGGCAGCCTAGCGCAAATCCGGCGAGCGTGAAATCGCGGTCGGCACCGATATTGCGCTGGTGGGCGACAGGCTTGCTATAGACTGGGCCGCCGACCCAACACGGACTGCCGTCATGCGCACACTCCTAGCCAAGAACGCCGACGTCCTCGTCACCATGGACGGCAGCCGCCGCGAGTTGAGGAACGCCGGCCTCTATGCCGAAGACGGCATCATCAAGAAGGTCGGGCCGACTGCGAAACTGCCGGCCACCGCCGACACGGTGATCGATCTCAGCGGACAAATCCTGCTGCCAGGCTTCGTCAACACCCACCATCATCTCAACCAGACGCTGACACGCAACTTTCCCGGCGCGCAGGACAACAATCTCTTCGCCTGGCTGAAGGTGCTTTATCGCGCCTGGGGCCGCACCGACGCCGAAGCCTCGCGCGCCAGCACCCTGGTCGGCCTCGGCGAACTCGCGCTGTCGGGCTGCACCACGGTTTTCGACCACAGCTACGTGTTCAAGAACGGCAACAACGTCGACTGCCAGATCGAGGCGGCGAAGGAACTGGGCGTGCGCTTCCATGCCAGCCGCGGTTCGATGTCGCTCGGCGAATCCAAGGGTGGCTTGCCGCCCGACGACTGCGTCGAGGAGGAACCCTTCATCCTCAAGGACAGCCAGAGGGTCATCGAGAAATACCACGATCCTTCCGTGGGCTCGATGACGCAGATCGTGCTGGCGCCCTGCTCGCCCTTCTCGGTCACCGCCGGCCTCCTGAAGGACTCGGCAGCACTGGCCCGCCAATACAAAGTGAAGCTGCACACCCATCTCTGCGAAACCCTGGACGAAGAGCGCTACACGCTCGAACGCTTCTCGATGCGGCCGGTCGACTGGATGGAGACGCTGGGTTGGCTGGGCGAGGACGTCTGGTTCGCCCATGCCATCCACGTCGACGACGACGAGATCCGGAAGTTTGCCGCGTCGGGCTGTGGTGCCGCGCATTGCCCCTGCTCCAACATGCGACTTGGCTCCGGCATCGCGCCGGTCAAGAAGTACATGGCAGCCGGTGTGAAGGTCGGCCTCGGCGTCGACGGCTCGGCCAGCAACGACTCCTCGAACATGCTGCTCGAAGCCCGCCAGGCGATGTTGCTGGCGCGGCTGCGGCTTGGCCTGCTGCCGCCCGAGGGGCCGCGCAAGCACATGTTCCTGTCGCAGTCGCACCCGGTTCGCGCCGATGAGTGGATGACGGCCCGTGAGGTGCTCGAACTCGCCACGCTGGGCGGCGCCAGCGTGCTCGGCCGCAGCGATATCGGCTCGCTGGAGCCTGGCAAGTGCGCCGACTTCTTCTCCCTCGATCTTCACACCATCGGCTATGCCGGCGCCCTGCATGACCCGGTGGCGGCGGTGCTGTTCTGCGCGCCGCAGCAGGCCAGGCACACCGTGATCAACGGCAAGTCCGTGGTGAAGGACGGCCAGATCGTTACCATGGACATGCGCCCTGTCGTGGCGACGCATAATCGCTGCGCCGCCAAGCTCGCGGCAGGATAAAGATCTAACGCAGGTGGCTGCGGACAAAGGCGCCGGCGTTGGCGAGTGCGCGCCGGCCGGGCTCGAGGCCGGCGTTCCACAAGTGCCAGGCATGGATCATGTGCGGCCAGACCTCGAGCGTCACCGGCGTGTTGGCGGCCCCCGCCGCGGCGGCGAAGCGCGTCGAATCGGACTGCAGGGTCTCGTCGCCGCCAACCTGGATCAGCGTCGGCGGCAGGCCATGGAGGCTGGCAAAGAGCGGCGACAGGCGCGGGTCGCGCCGGTCCATGCCGGCCGGCACGTAGGCATCCGCCAGCTCGCCGAGATAGGCGTTGTGAATGAGCGGATCGACGGCGTCCTTGGTGGTCATGGTCTCGCCGGACATAGTGAGGTCGGTCCAGGGCGAGATGAGCCACAGGCAGCCTGGCCGCTCCTCGTCCGCGGCGCGCAGCCGGTTGGCCAGCACGACGCCGAGGCCGCCGCCCGCGCTGTCGCCGCCGATGGCGATATGGCGTGCTTCCATTCCCTGCCGGCGCAGGAAGCGCCACGCCGTCAGCGCGTCGTCCAGCGCGGCGGGAAACGGATGTTCGGGTGCGAGGCGAAATTCCACCGCCAGCGTCCGCATGCCCGCCGCACGTCCCGCCTCGCTCACCATGCGGCGGTGACTCAGTATCGAGCCCGAGCAATAGCCGCCGCCATGGAAATAGAGCAGCGCGCGCCTGCTGTTGGCGCCCGGCGCCACAGACCATTCGCCCGGCATCCCGTCGACATCGACCGGCTGCAGCTTGATGTCGGATGCCGCTGGCCAGTGCGCGCCCACCTCATCCATCCGTTCGCGACGCGCCGGCCAGCCCACGGGCCTGGGCTTGGCCGCCAGCAATGCGCGGATCGCGTCGATCTCGGTCTCGGCCATCGTCACCCTCGCTTCGGCAACCAGCGTAGGACAAGCTCGGCGCACTTGTCATATGGTCCTGTCGCCCAGAATGGAGTTTGCAATGGCAGGCAAGATCTATGTCGGCATCGGCGGCTGGACCTTCGAGCCGTGGCGCGGGACCTTCTATCCTGCCGACCTGACGCACAAGCGCGAGCTGGAATATGCCAGCCGCAAGCTCACCTCGATCGAGATCAACGGCACCTACTATTCGAGCTTCAAGCCGGCGAGCTGGGCCAAGTGGCGCGCCGAGACACCCGATGGCTTCGTGTTCTCCATGAAAGCCTCGCGCTTCTGCACCAACCGGCGCGTGCTGGCGGAAGCCGGCGAGTCGATCCAACGCTATGTCAGCCAGGGCCTGACCGAGCTCGGCGATCGCATCGGCCCGATCAACTGGCAGTTCATGGGCACCAAGAAATTCGATCCCGAGGATATCGCAGCCTTCCTGAAGCTCCTGCCGCGTGAGGTGGGCTCGCTGCCGCTGCGTCACGCGCTCGAAGTGCGCCACCCGAGCTTCAAGGACAGACGATTCTACGATCTCTGCCGCAAGCACAACGCCGCGATCGTCCATGCGCATGACGCCGACTTCCCGGAGGTCGACGAGCCGACCGCCGATTTCACCTACGCCCGCCTGATGAAGAGCGAGGACAAGGTGAAGACCGGCTACAAACCCGCCGAACTCGACAAATGGGCCAACAAGGCCAGGGCGTGGGCGAAAAAAGGCGACGCCTTCATCTATTTCATTTCCGGCGCCAAGGTGCGCAATCCGGCTGCGGCGCGGGCGCTGATCGAACGGGTCTAGGCCGGCTGGCGCTTGACAGGGACCGCTGGCGGCCCAATACTTAACGTCATGGTTAACTATCAACAGCCCGCACTCGACCGCACCTTCGCCGCCCTGGCCGATCCGACCCGCCGCGCCCTGCTCGCCCGGCTCGACGCCGAAGAGGGCCTGTCGGTCAGCGAACTTGCCCGCCCCTTCCCGGTGTCGTTGCCGGCAATCATGAAGCATCTCGACGTGCTGAGCGACGCCGGCCTGATCGTGCGCAAGAAAACCGGGCGCACCGTGGCTTGTCAGCTCACTCCGGCGCCCATGGAGCAAGCGATGAACTGGCTGGCCCGCTACGAACGCTACTGGACCGAACAGCTCGACCGGCTCGCCGCCTTTCTGGAGAAAGACCCATGGCAACCAAGCCCAGCCTCGCCCTCAAGCGCCGCCTCAAGGCGCCGCCGGCCCAAGTCTTCCAAGCCTGGACGGTCCCGGAAAAAATGACCCGCTGGTGGGGCGCCAACAACGAGGCGTCCCGCACCGCCGAAGCCGATGTCAGGGTCGACGGCCGCTTCCATGTCGGTTTCAAGGGCGACAACGGCGAACAGCACGACGTGAGCGGCGTCTACCGCGAGATCGTTTCCGACCGGCGGCTGGTCTTCACCTGGGCATGGCGGTCGACGCCGGAGCGTGAGTCCCAGGTGACGGTCGACCTCAAACCCGATGGCGACGGCACGATCCTGACACTGACGCACGAGCAGTTCTTCAGCGAAAAGGCGCGCGACGACCATCGCGTCGGCTGGACCCTTGGCCTCGACAACCTCGAAAGGCTTTTTGCGTGAACCTCGATTTCTACCGCCGACCCGCGACGATGAGCGCGACCGGACAGCAGGCACGGCAGTTGGACGGCCTGCCGCACGACGTCGGAGCATTAGCGAAGATCGTGCAAGGCCTGCTGATGCACGAGCACATCGCGCCGGCCTACGGCGTGAGCCTGTCGGGCGACCAGCACGCCGAGGCGCATCTCCGCCCGGTCGAAAGCATGCTCGAGCGCATCGCAGCGCACGATCCGCAGTCGCTCACCGCAGCCCGGCCGGCCGGCGAGCGTCTGGTCGGCGTCTGCCGTCACTTCGCCCTGCTCCATGTCGCCATGCTGCGCAGCCAGGCGGTGCCGGCGCGGGCGCGTTGCGGCTTCGGTGCGTATTTCCAGGAGGGCCAGTTCCTCGACCATTGGGTCACGGAATACTGGAATGCCTCCCGGGCGCGCTGGGTGATGATCGATGCCCAGCTCGACCAGCGCCAGCGCGAGTTGTTCAAGATCGGCTTCGACCCGCTCGACATACCGCGTGACCGGTTCCTGATCGCCGGCGACGCCTGGCAGCTCTGCCGCACCGGCAAGGCCCGGCCGCAGGCATTCGGCATCCTCGACATGTTCGGGCTGTGGTTCATCGCCAGCAACGTCATCCGCGACCTCGCCGCGCTCAACAACCGCGAGATGCTGCCGTGGGACACCTGGGGCGTCATGACCCGCGAGGACAAGGATCTCGACATCGGGCTGATCGATCGGCTGGCTGCGCTGACGCGCGAACCCGACAGCCATTTCGACGAACTGCGCGGGGTCTATGAAAAGGACAAGCGCCTGCGCGTGCCGGATGTCGTGTTCAACAATGTACTCAACCGTCCTGAAGCTGCCTGAGAAAGGAGATCGCCATGGAAGTTCACAAGACCGTCTCCCGAGACGAATGGATCGCCGCCCGCCGTGAGCTCCTGGCCAAGGAGAAGGAACTCCTGAAGGCGCGCGACAGGCTGCGGCAGCAGACGCGCGAGCTGCCCTGGGTCAAGGTCGACAAGAACTATCTGTTCGAGGGACCGAACGGCAAAGAGACCCTCTCCGACCTGTTCGCCGGCCGCAGCCAGCTCGTGGTCAATCACTTCATGCTGGGACCGGGCTGGAAGGAGGGCTGCGTCGGCTGCTCGTTCGGCGCCGATCAGGTCGACGGCTCGGTCGTGCATCTGACCAATCACGACGTCATGTTCGTGGCCGTGTCGCGCGCGCCCTATCCGGAGATCGCCGCCTTCCACAAGCGCATGGGTTGGCGCTTCAAATGGGTGTCGTCCAACGGCTCGGACTTCAACTTCGACTACAACGTCTCTTTCACCGAGGCGGACAGGGCTCGCGGCAAGGCCTCGTACAATTTCCAGGAAGGCGGGTTCATGAGCGATGAGATGCCGGGACTCAGCGTCTTCTACAAGGACGAGGCCGGCGACGTTTTCCACACCTACTCGGCGTTCGCCCGCGGCAGCGAGCTGATCGGCGGCGTCTACGGCATCCTCGACGTGACGCCCAAGGGCCGCAACGAACCGCCCGGCGGAAATCTCACCGCCTGGGTCCGCCACCACGACAAGTACGAGGAAAAAGCCGGAGATTCCTGCTGCCACAGCTAGGCCGGATGGGTAAGCTCGGGCTCTCCAGAGGAGGAACTCATGCCCGCTCTTTCGCTCGACCACTGGAATATCTACTGCAAGGACCTCAAGGCCACGGTGCGCTTCTATGAGCGCTATGTCGGCCTGACGGACGGCGACCGGCCGCCCTTCAATTTCCCCGGCGCCTGGCTCTATGCCGGCGAGAAGCCGATCCTGCATCTCGTGTCGGAAACCGGCAGCAAGGGACACGGCAGCGGCGCCATCGACCACGTGGCGATCAACTGCGCCGATATCCGCGGCACCATCAAGCAGCTCAAGAAGGACGGCCAGCCGTTCGAGGTGCGCAAGGTGCCGGCCCGTCCGCTGCAGCAGGTCTTCATCCACGATCCTGACGGCGTCATGATCGAACTCAATTTCTGGAACGAAGCCGCCGTGCCGGAAGTCGAGAAGACCGATGCCCTGCCGGGCGAACGCACCCGCAACGCCAAGAAGAGCAAGAAGAAGCTCGTTCCGGCCTGAGCATACGTCGAGCCCTGGCGGCGGTCGCCTTTCTGATCGCCGCCGACAACCGCCTCAATCGAGCGTCGAGGTGGCCCGCAGCTTTTCCCAATAGTCGGCCGGCAACAAATCGCGGCCGGCCAGCAGGTGGGCGAGATAAGCGCGGGTCGGCCGCAGCCCCTCGCCCACGCGCAGCGCCACGTAGGTGATCGCATCGACCGTGTCAGCGGTGTCGGCGCGCACTACCGGCACGGTCCGGCGCTCATAGTGGCCGCCGGCAACGCCCTCCCAATGGTCAAGGATCTCGAAGCCCTTGGGCGGCAAGGCGTTCAGCGTGCCGTACACGACGCCGGCGGCGGCCTGCACGATGTTGCCGGCGCCGGCCCCCGCCCGCGCCTGCTTGTTGAAGGCGAGCCGCCAGCCCTCCAGCCGGCCGCCGACGCGTTGCGGCCTGTCGGCCACGCCGCCGCGTCTCAAGCGATCGTCGATCAGGCGCGCCGGGTCCATGTTCGAGCCGTAGGCGAAATACCACTTCATGCCAGCCGCCAGACGCGCACGGCCTCGTCGTAGCCGCGGATCGCCAGCGGGCCGAGATCGGTGGCGCCGCCGGCCATGGCGACCTCCCGCAAGGCGTCGGAGACGAGCAGGCGCGAGCCGGTCTCCTTGGTGAGCTGCTCCAGCCGGGCGGCAAGATTGACCGTGTCGCCGATCACCGTGTACTCCTTGCGCTGCGGCGAGCCCACCGTGCCGGTCACCGCTTCGCCGATATGGATGCCGATGCCGATGCGCAGCGCCTGATCGGGCCGCATTCGGTTCCAGTCGTCGACCGCCTTCAGCATGGCTTGGCCGGCGGCGAGCGCGTTCGTCGCAGCCGCGGGATCGGCCAGCGGCGCGCCGAACAACGCCAGGAAGCCGTCACCGAGGAACTTGTTGACGATGCCGTTGTGGCGATCGACGATTTCCACCATCACGGCGAAGAAGTCGTTGAGCAGCGCCACGGTCACGTCGGCCGGCCGCACCCGCGTCATGGCGGTGAAGCCGCGGATGTCGAGGAACATCACGCAGACGGTCCGCATCTCGCTCGGCGGGTCGGCATGCGTGGCGAGGAGCTGGTCGACGACGGCCGGCGAGACGTGCTGGCCGAACAGGTTGGTGACGCGGTCGCGCGCCGCAGTCGCCGCCATTGAGTTCTGGAACTGGCGACGCAGGCTCTGCGCCACGATGCCGGCGACTACGCCTGCCAACAGCAGCATGAAGCTGCGGCTCAGATGATACATGAGCGTCTGTTCAGGACGATCACCTGCGACGTCGACCGGCAGCAGCCAGAGCGCAAGGCCAAGCTGCTGGATCGCCGCAACCGCACCGGTCCACAGCGACAGCCAGAAATCCAGCCGCAGGGTCGAGAGCACGATGAACACGAAATAAAGCAGCGGCGGCCAGTAAGCGAACACCGCTTGCGGGTCCATATGGCCGGCAATCCCGTAGATCATGACGCTGGGCAGGCTGGTCTCGATCAGCGCATTGCCGAAGCGCGCGATGCGCGGGAAATCCTTGTCCTGTGCGCTTCGCCAACGCACGATCGAGAGTGCACCCAACTCGTAGACCACGAACGGCCCGATCGCGGACAGCGGCAGCCAGGGACTGATGCCGCCGTGGAACAGCCGCTGACTGAGATCCGGCAGGAAAATCGAACCCGACACGGTGGTGGCGAGAAGGACAGCCAGGATGATCGCCAGGGCCCGCATGCGCTGCTGCTCGCTGCGCATGATTTCGCGCCGGAGCGCGTCGCCGTAGCCGTCGGGTGTCGTTTCGGCCATTGGACAATCAAGCTAGCCAGCCGGCGCTGCCGCGTCGAGGCGGCAGCCCTCCCCCTGCCCGCCCAGCAAGGGACATGGTAGGAAAAGACGATGGAAATAGCGGAGATCGCACGGGAATTGCAGGGCAAGGCCACCGGCCTGGCGCTCCGCATGCCGATCTCCTGGGTAAACATTCTGGCCGGCCCGCCGGTCACGGTGGATGGCCGCACGCTCGACGGCCGCACCCAGTGGCTCCTGCAACTGCTCGCCCGCAGCGGCCAGCCGCCGATAGAGAAGTCCAGCGTGGTCGAGGCCCGGATCAACTACGACGCCTTCATGCTCCAGTTGGGCGGCAGCCCCACGCCGATCGGCGAGATCGTCGACCGCACGATCGCGATGCCAGGCGCCATGGCGGGCGCGGGGGCGGACGACGGCCCGGCCCTCCGGATGCGCATCCGGATCTACCGGCCCGCCGGCACGGTGGCGCGGCTGCTGCCCGCCATCCTTTATTTCCACGGCGGCGGCTGGGTGATGGGCAGCCTCGAGGGCTACGACCTGGTTTGCCGCTATTTGTGCACCCGCACCGGCTGCGCCGTGGTCGCCGTCGACTATCGCCTGGCGCCGGAGCACAAGTTCCCGGCCGCCATTGACGATGCCGTGGCGGCCTTCCGCTGGCTGGCGGCCGACGCCGTGGGGCTCGGCATCGACCCGGCGCGCATCGTGATCGCCGGCGATTCGGCCGGCGGCAACATCGCCGCCGTCGCGACACGGCTGCTGCGCGACGAGCCGCGGCCGCCCTGCCTGCAGTGGCTGATGTTTCCGGCGACCGATCTCGCTTTCGACAGCCCCTCGTACAAGAGTTGCGGCGAAGGCTTCTTCGTGACCCGCGCCGCCATGGAATGGTTTCGCGGCCACTACCTGAACGACCTGGCCGAGATCGAGGATCCGCGCGCCTCGCCGCTGCGCGCGCCGGATCTTTCCGGCGTGGCACCGGCGCTGATCTTCACCAACGGCATCGATCCCCTGCGCGACGAAGGCCGCAACTATGCCGACCGCCTGGCGGCGGCGGGTGTAAAGACCGTGCACCGCGAGTTCGAATCGCTGATCCACGGTTTCATCGGCATGCGGGGCGCATTGCAGGCGGCGGCGCGGGCGATGGACGACATGGTCGCCGGCCTGCGTCACGAGCTTGCACGGCTGGGGCATTGAGACTAGTGCGTTAGGACCGGGGCGACAGGTATGAACGATCAGGCGATAACAACGGCGACGAGCGAAAGGTCCGGCCGGCGCGAGCAGAACAAGGCGGAAAACCGTGCCGCGCTGCTGAAGGCCGCGCGCACGGTATTCTCCGAGATCGGCTACGGCGCGGCGGGCGTCCGCGACATCATCCGCCGCACCGACCTGGCGTCAGGCACGTTCTACAACTACTTCAAGGACAAAACGGAGATCTTCGAGGCGGTGGTCGCCGAGATGAGCGGCGAGCTGCTGGCCCGCCATCGCAATGGCCGGACCAAGGCGCGCACCGCCGAGGAATTCCTCCGCAGCCACTGCTCGGTCTATTTCCATTATGTCGCCGAAGACCCCGAGGTGCTGGCGTTCGGCCGCAACAACGTCGCGCCCATCCGCATGCTGATCGACAAGCCGAACCTGCGCGGGATGGCCCAGGCGCTGCACGACGACGTACGCGCCGCCATGTCGCGGGGCGCCCTGCCTCACGTCGACATCACCTACTTCGTGGCGGCCCTGTCCGGCATCGTCTTCGAAATCTCGGTCACCATGGTATCGCGCGATCCGGTGGACCCCGACGCGGCCACCGAATTCGCGACACGCCTGATGCTGGGCGGCCTAGACAAGCTGCCGAAGCGCTAGGGCGGCTTCCGCTCAAATGGAACCGCGACGCGGTTACATTTGAGCGGAAACGCGTTGCGCCAAGCATCCTCTTTTTAGGCATAGTCCGACCGGCTGATCGCGGCGCGTGTACGCGCCTCAGCCGGTCGGACTATGCTCTAGGCCTTACGCGCCCTGGACGATCGGGTTGCGCAGTACGCCGATTTTCTCGATCTCGACCTCGCAGACGTCACCCGGCTTCAGCCAGGGCTGCGGGTTGCGCGCCATCGCCACGCCCGAGGGCGTGCCGGTGATGATGATGTCGCCCGGATCGAGCGTCATGACCTTGCTCAGCTCATGCACCAGGGTGGGCACGTCGAAGATCAGGTCGTCGGTGCTGCTGTCCTGCATCGTGACGCCGTTGACGCGCGTCATGATGCGCAGCGGCGCGGCGCCCTTTGGCAGCTCGTCCGATGTCACGATGTCGGGACCGAAGCCGCCAGTGCCGTCGAAGTTCTTGCCCAAAGTGAACTGACCGCCGGACTTTCTCTGCCAATCGCGCACCGAGCCGTCGTTGAAGCAGGCATAGCCCGCGATCACGCCGAGCGCTTTTTCCTTGGCCACGTTGCGGCACTTCTTGCCGATCACGATGGTGAGCTCGGCTTCCCAGTCGAGTTGCTCGGAATGGCTGGGACGCGGCATCTTGCCGTTGTGCGCCACCAGGGTGTTGTCGAAGCGGCAGAACACCACCGGATAGGCCGGGATCGGGCTGCCGGTCTCCTCGGCGTGCTTGCGGTAGTTGAGCCCGATGCAGAGGATCTTGCCGGGCGCGGGAATGGGCGGCAGGTACTTGGCCGACTTCTCCGACACGGTGGCGCCCTTCTTCGGCTTGGCGCAGGCCTTCAGCACCGCTTTCTGGACCTTGCTGCCGCCGGCCAGGATCTCGACCACCGACTTGGGCCCGCGCGGCATCTGCTTGGAAAGATCGACGATCTTGCCGTCGCCCATTTTAACGCCAACAGCGGGCTTGCCGCCGCTCAGGATGGTGCAGAGACGCATGGTGTTTCCCCCTTCAAAATCTTTGTAATTCGGCCGGGCCGTAAACTCCTCCCTCCGGGCCTGAGGGTCAAGGGTGGCCGCCGAGCGCAGCGGTCAAGCGCGGCACTCTCTGCTAGTGTCAGGCCATGCGCGGCCTGCTCGTCATCGCCTGTTTTTTCCTCGCTACCCCGGCCGCAGCCCAGCTCGTGGTGCCGCTCACCACCCCTGACGGTCGGGTGGCCTGCACCCAGGGCATGACCGGCATCGGCCGGGCGCCGGTCTGGAAGGCTATCGCCGATCCCGGGGCGCTGGGCGGTTGGGCGCTCGCCGAAACCGTGGGCGACGCGACTGACCTGCGTTTCGCGCTCTGCATATCGGAGCGGGCCGTGGCGCGCGACGTCGATGCCACGCTGCGCTTCAAGCTGGTGTCGGGCACGCACGCGCGCGCTGCCGGGCTGATGCTGCGGGCCCAGAATGCCAACGACTATTACGTGGTACGGGCGAGCGGGCTCGACGGCTCGGTTCGGCTTTACCGCGTCCAGCGCGGACGCCGCAGCCAGATCGCGACCAAGGACGCTGCCGTCAAGACCGGCGAGTGGCAGACGCTCCGCGTGGTGCTGGTCAACGATCGCTTCGAGGTCTCGCTGGACGGCACGAAGCTGTTCGAGGCGACCGACCGCAGCCTGATTCAGGCCGGCGCTGTTGGCGTGTGGAGCCAGGCCGACAGCGTGACCCATTTCGGTTCGTTGCTGGTCGCGTCGGCGCGCTAACGGCCGGAAGCCTAAAAGACGCCGAAATGAAGGATGACGCCCAGCAGCACCAGGCAGCCAAGGCTGTTGGCGGCCACGCGCAGCGGGCTGATCGGCAAGTTGCCGTCGAACAGGCCGTTGCCGATTGCGGCATTCTTGGTGGCTGACGACATGGCGCAAACCTTTCAACAGCCGTTCGATCTCGCTTGGATCGGTACAAACCGTGTATCCGGCCGCCATGTCGTCGAAGTGTCGGCCAAAGGTAAAAATGCATCGTCGGTATCGCGGCCCGGGTGCCCCGAGCACAGTCCTTCCGGCTGAGGCGCGTAAACGCGCCGCGGTTCCGTTTGCCGTAAGCCGCCTAGCGGCGGGCCTCGATCAGGGCACGCGCCAGTTCGACGAAGCCCGCGCCCGAACGTGCCGACGTGATCCAGTGCGGCAGATGCGGCATGGCGTCGGCGAAGTCTCGGACGTTGGCCACGCCCACGGCGTTGGGAAAGAACGCGAACATCGGTGCATCGTTGGGCGAATCGCCCGAGAAGACGTAACGCTCGGCCTCGTCGTCGAGATCGACGCCGAACAGCTCGGCCATCATTTCGCGGCTGGTGGAGAGCTTGTCGTAGCTGCCGAACCAGCCATTGACGTGGATCGAGCTCACCTTGGCGTGGGCGCCATGCTTTTCGAAGATCGCCACGATGCGCTCGACCTCGGATCGCGGCAGCGCCGGCACGTCCTCGCAGAAATCGATGGCAAGATCGGCCAGGCGGTACGGTTGATCGGAGGCGATGGCCGCACCAGGCACGCTGCCCAGCACTTCAGCTCGCACTTCTTCCAGTCGGCGGCGGCCATCGGCTCGGCCTGCCGGGGACTGGATGAAGCGGGTGCGGAGCTTGCCCACTTTGGCGTCCTGCCACATCCAGAAGGCGCCATTCTCGCCCACGACGGCATCAACCGGCCAGAAGCGGGCGATATGATCGCACCAGCCGGCTGGCCGGCCGGTCACCGGAATGACCAGCAGACCGGCCCTTTTTAGCTCCTCCAGCGCGCCATAGGCCTCGGCGCTCAGATGGCCTTCGGTGGAGACGGTTTCGTCGATGTCGGTGAAGACGCCGCGAACGGCCGCCAGGGTGGCACGAGGACAGGAGGCCAAGGGAACAAGGGTCGGGAACATGGCGTGACACTTCTAACATGGCATTGGCAGGGCTTCGGGGCTAAAAGCCGGCACATGATCCCGCGCTATTCCCGGCCGCAGATGGCGGCCATCTGGGCACCCGAAAACCGTTTCCGCATCTGGTTCGAGATCGAGGCGCACGCCTGCGACGCCATGGCCGAGGCCGGCGTCATCCCCAAGGACGCCGCCAAGGCGATCCGGGCGGGCGGCAAGAAGGCGATGGCGGCGCTCCAGGCCGATCCCAAGGGCAATGTCGCCAAGATCGACGCCATCGAGGCGGTGACCAAGCATGACGTGATCGCCTTCCTCACCTGGCTGGGCGAATTCATCGGGCCGGAAGCACGGTTCGTCCATCAGGGCATGACCTCGTCGGACGTGCTCGACACCACCTTCGCCGTACAACTCACCCAGGCTGCCGACATCCTGCTGGCCGATGTCGACAAGTTGCTGGCGGCGCTCAAGAAGCGGGCGCTCGAGCACAAGGACACGCTGACCATCGGCCGTAGCCATGGCATCCATGCCGAGCCCACGACTTTCGGCGTCAAGCTCGCCGGCCACTACGCCGCCTTTGTCCGCAACCGCGCCCGGCTGGTCGCGGCCCGCGCCGAGATCGCGACCTGTGCGATTTCCGGCCCGGTCGGCACCTTCGCCAACGTCGAGCCCAACGTCGAAGAGTATGTCGCGGGCAAGCTCGGCCTCCGGCCCGAGCCGGTCTCCACCCAGGTGATCCCGCGCGACCGGCATGCGGCGTTCTTTGCAGCGCTCGCCGTCGTTGCCGCCTCGATCGAGAATCTCGCCACCGAGATTCGTCATCTGCAGCGCACCGAAGTGCGCGAGGCCGAGGAATTCTTCTCGGCTGGCCAAAAGGGCAGTTCGTCGATGCCGCACAAGCGCAATCCCGTGCTGACGGAGAACCTGACCGGCCTGGCGCGCGTGGTGCGGAGCGCAGTGATGCCGGCGCTGGAGAACGTCACGCTGTGGCACGAGCGCGACATCTCGCATTCCTCGGCCGAGCGCTACATTGCGCCCGACGCCACGGTGACCCTCGATTTCGCGCTCGGCCGCCTGGCCGGCGTCGTCGAGCAGCTCGTGGTCTATGGCGACCGCATGAAGGCCAATCTCGACTCTCTGGGCGGGCTGGTCTTTTCCCAGCGCATCCTGCTGGCCTTGACCCAGAAGGGCATGAGCCGCGAGGCGTCCTATGCCGCCGTGCAGCGCAATGCCATGGAGGCATGGCGCGGAAATGCGTCGCTATTGTCGCTCTGCCGTGCCGACAAGGAGATCGCCGAGTTCCTCGCCGACGACGAACTCGCCGCCCTGTTCGACATGGGCTATCACACCAAGCACGTCGACACGATCTTCAAGCGGGTCTTCGGTTAGCTGAGGCTTGTCATCCCGAGCCGAAGGCGAGGGATCCTTACTGCTCCGGAAAGATCCCTCTCTACGTTCGAGGCGGAGGTTACTCCGCCGCGGATGACGCTGGCAAAGCCAGCATCACTTCTTCACTTCCGTCATTATCTGCTTCAGCGCCTCGGGCTGCAGGCGGTCGGCCTGCTTTCGGATGGTGTGGTCCTCCATCGGCTTGCCGGCCGCGGCGAAGTCCTTCACCAGCTTGTCCACAACGTCGGAATCGCCCGGCTTCTCGAAGTCGGCCATCACGACTTCCTTGGCATAGGCCTCGGCGTCGGCGCCCGACTTGCCCAGCAGGCCGGCCGCCCAAAGGCCCAGCATCTTGTTCTTGCGGGCATTGACCTTGAATTGCAGGTCCTGGTCCTGCTGGTACTGCCTCTCGAAGGACTTCTCGCGATCGTTGAATGTGGTCATGGTCGCTCCGGTTGGGCTGTTAGCGCCGGTATATAGCGACGGTGCCCCGGTCTTTCCACCCCACGTTCGGGGTGGCAAAGTCGCGGCCCACCGGAGGAAACCAGGCAATGTCGCTGGAAAAGCTGCGCGACTGGGTCGGAAAGAGGCAGACCACGGAGGATTTCGTGGCGCCCTTCCCGGTGCGCGCCCTGATTGCCACGTTCGATGAAAAGGATCCCGATCCCAGGAACGGCGATCCCTTGCCGCCGCTCTGGCACTGGCTCTATTTCCTCGACACCGCGCCGCAATCCAAGATCGGGTCGGACGGTCACGCCGAGCGCGGAGATTTCCTGCCGCCGGTGCCGCTGCCGCGCCGCATGTGGGCGGGCAGCCGCTTTGCCTTCGACGGACCGCCGGTGCGGATCGGCGAGACGATAATGCGCCGCTCGGAGATCAAGTCGGTCGAACCCAAGACCGGGTCGACCGGCGCCATGGTGTTCGTCACCGTGCAGCACACCGTTTCGGGTGCCCAGGGAGTCTCGTTCGTCGAAGAGCACGACATCGTCTATCGCGAGGCGGCCAAAGCCGGTGAGAAGCCCCGGGATCCCAAGCCCGCACCGGTTGACGCGACCTCGACGAGGACGATCATGGCCGACCCGGTGCTGCTCTTCCGGTTCTCGGCCCTCACCTTCAACGGCCATCGCATTCACTACGACCAGCCTTATGTCACAGGCAGCGAAGGCTATCCCGGCCTGATCGTTCACGGGCCGCTGCTCGGCATGGCGCAAATCGAATTGGCGCGCCGCTCCAACGCCGCCAGGATTCCCGGGAGCTTCGAGTTTCGCGCGCTCGCGCCGGTGTTTGCCGGTGCGGCCTTCTCGGTCCAGGCGCGACGCGAACCCGACGGCTCGGCCACGACTTGGATCGCCGACGCCAAGGGCGGTCTGGCACAACAGGGCAAGGTGACGTTCAAATGACCAGACACTTTCATCGCGCCGGCTGCGGCTGTCTGTCGGCCCTGTCGCGCCGTGGCCTGCTCGGCCTCGGCCTCGGCGCCGCCGTGGCGGCTCCTCTGCAGGCGTTGGCCGCCGACAAGGACTACGAGGCGGTGCTGATGAAATGCATCGACCCCCGCTTCACGACCAACACCTGGGCCTACATGTCGAGCCGCGGCTGGCAGAACAATTACAGCCAGTTCAACATCGCCGGCGGCCCGATCGCAGCCGTAGCACCGCTTTTCGCCGACTGGCAGAAGACGTGGTGGGACAATCTCGACCTCTCGGTGAAGGCGCACAACGTCAAGCGCATGATCGGCATTGTCCATCGCGACTGCGCCGCGGCGGCGCTGGCCTATGGCGACCGGATGAAGACCGACAAGGCTTTCGAGACCGCCACCCTGTCCGGGGCGCTCAGGACGTTCCGGGCGGCGGTCAAGCAGCGCCAGCCTCTGCTCGTCTCCGAGCTCGGGATCATGAACCTCAACGGCGCCGTCGAGGTCGTGGTCTGACGGTCGATAGTGTAAACTGCCAACGTGCCCGACTCGCCCCTCACCGTTCCCGCCGCCCCCGGCAACGCGCCCGGTAACGCCCTCGACCGCCAGCTCGTCTCCCAGCGGGCGCGCCGGCCGGCCGACCCGTTGCTGTCGCTGGTGGTGCCGGTGCTCAACGAGGAAGAGTCGATCGACATCTTCCTCGCTTCCGTCATGCCGTTCCTCGACGGCGCCGGATTGCGCTTCGAGGTCGTGTTTGTGAACGACGGCTCGCGCGACAATACGCTGGGCCACCTGCTCGACCGCGGCCTGCGCGACCGCCGCCTGCGGGTCGTCAACCTGTCGCGCAACTTCGGCAAGGAGGCGGCGCTGACCGCCGGCATCGACCATGCCCGCGGCGACGTGCTGATCCCGATGGACATCGACCTGCAGGACCCGCCCGAGCTGATCGGCCGGTTCATCGAACGCTGGCGCGAGGGCTACGACATCGTCTACGGCGTGCGCAGTGCGCGCGACTCCGACACCCCGGCCAAGCGCGTCTCGGCCGGCTGGTTCTACTGGGTGTTCAATTCGATGTCGCCGGTGCGCATTCCCGCCCATGCCGGCGATTTCCGCCTGGTCGACCGGCGCGCCATCGAGGTGCTGCGCCAGTTGCCGGAGCGCAACCGGTTCATGAAGGGCCTGTTCGCCTGGGTCGGCTTCAATGCCATCGGCATCGCCTACGAGCGCCCGCAGCGCGCCGCCGGCTCGAGCAAATTCAACCTGTGGCGGCTGTGGAACTTCGCGCTCGACGGCGTGGTGAGCTTCTCGACCGTGCCGCTCAGGGCCTCGTTCTACATCGGCGTGGCGATCGCGGCCGTCTCCGTGCTCTACGCTTTGTTCATCGTGACGCGCGTGCTGCTGTTCGGCATCGACACGCCGGGCTACGCCTCGCTGTTGATCGCCGTGCTGCTGATGGGCGCCATCCAGCTGTTGTCGCTCGGCGTCATCGGCGAGTATCTCGGCCGCCTCTTCCTCGAGGTCAAAGGCCGGCCGATCTACGTCGTCGAAGGCGTCTATGAAGAAGGCGCCCCGCGCCCGCCGGCCTGAATGGACCTCAAGGAAGAGGACATCCTCGGCGCTGAAATCGGCCAGCACTGGTACTACCGCTCCAAGGCCGCCGCCTTGCGCCGCGCCGTAGCCCGGTTGAGGCCGCGCCGCCTGCTCGACGTCGGCGCGGGTTCGGGTTTCTTCTCGCGTCACCTGCTGGCCGAGGGCGGCGCCGAGAGCGCGCTGTGCGTCGACACCGGCTACGCCCGCGAATATGACGACAGCGTCGCCGGCAAGCCGGTGCTCTATCGCCGCGACTGCGGCCCGACCGACTGCGATCTCGTGCTGATGATGGACGTGCTGGAGCATGTCGACGACGACCGCGGCCTGATCCGGCACTATGCCGAAAAGGTGCCGGGCGGCGCGCATTTCCTGGTGACGGTGCCGGCCTTCCGCTTCCTGTGGAGCGGCCACGACGTCTTCCTCGAGCACAAGCGCCGCTATCGCCTCGGCGAGATCGAGGCGACGCTGGGCGACGCCGGCCTCGCGATCGTCCACGGCGCGTACTATTTCGGCCTGGTCTTTCCGCTGGCCGCGGCGGTGCGGCTGGCGACGCGCGGCGACACGGAGCCCCGGAGCAGCCTCAAGAAGCACGGTGCGCTCGCCAACGGCATCCTGTCGGCGGTGTGCGCCGCCGAGCTGCCGCTGTTTGCGGTCAACCGGCTGGCCGGCCTGTCGGCCTTCGTGCTGGCAAAGAAACCCTAGGACGCCGCCGCCGCGATGTCCTTGGATCCGATGCGGCGGCGCCTGGCGTTGATCTCGCGCAGCACCACCAGCATCTCCTCGGCCACGATATCGCCCGGGATGCCATCGCCCTCGGCCTCGAGCTCCTTCATGTCGACCCACACGGCGTAAAGCGGTGCGGTGCGTGAGGTGATGATGCCGGCATGCAGCAGCGTCTTGATCAGGACGCGGAAGATGTTGGTGCTTTCCTTGAGCTGGGCGCGGCGGTCGTCGTCGCTGAAGCTCTCCCGCACCGCGTCGCGCACCCACTGCCAGTCGAGCCCGTACTTGGCGTAGATCACCTGCTTCTGCTCGGCGTTGATCAGGTTGAACAGCAGCATCTGGAAGAGCTGCGCCGACCAGTCCTCGACCTTCTTGTGCTCGTCGGGGCTGAGATGGCCGATGGTCTTGGCCGCCCATAGCCGGCCGAAGCGATGATGGAAGGCCTCGTCGCTCATCACGAGCTGGACCAGCCGGCGCAGCACCGGGTCGTTGGTCTTGGCGTTCAGCGTCGCGAACGAGCCCATCGCCAGGCCCTCGATCAGCATCTGCATGCCGACGATCTTCTTGTAGACCTCCTGCGTGCTCACCAGATCATTGAGCACGGTGGCGATGGTCGGTCCGACGGGGAGCGGCGCCCCCCAGCGCTTGGCGATGTAGCGGGTGAAGCCCGCGACGTGGCGGGCCTCCTCGCGCGCCTGGTTGGCGGCATATTCCTGGGCGCCCGGGTCGAGCAGGATGTGGCACAGGCTGGCCGACAGCGAGAGGGCCCCCTGCTCGCCATGCAGCAGGTTGGAGGTCGACCAGTGCGTCACGTCGTTGGCGAGCTGGATCTTCTGGCCGTCGTCCAGCCGCTCGGCGACCGCGCTCTTGAGCTCGACCACCATGTCGAGCGGCACGATCGGCGTCTGGGACATGTCGAACGGCAGGTCGTAGTCGATGTACGCCTTGTCCATCGGGTCCCAGAAATGGTCGTGGGTGGCCGAAATGATGCCGTCGAAGGCATCGCTGCGGCGGCCATAACGCGGCACTTCCAGCATCGCCGGGAAATCTTCCGGGGCGACGGTGTCATAGGCCTTGTCGTAGGTGATCTGTTGGGCCATGTGGGGCCTCCCGTTGGACGTCGAATATGACGGTTGCGTCACCTTTTTCAATGGATTTTTCCCCAGTCCCGGCGCATGGGACTTCCGCCATATTCCGCCCCAGTGGCGGGGGGCCCCAGCGTCGCCCGCACAGGAGTACTCGATGTCCCGCCGCCGACGCATCTACGAGGGCAAGTCCAAGACCTTGTTCGAGGGACCCGAGCCCGGGACGATCGTCCAGTCGTTCAAGGACGACGCCACTGCATTCAACAACCAGAAGAAAGGCACGATCGCCGGCAAAGGGGTGATCAACAACCGCATTTCCGAGTTCCTGATGACCAAGCTCGGCGAGATCGGCGTGCCGACCCATTTCATCCGCCGGCTCAACATGCGCGACCAGCTGATCCGCCAGGTCGAGATCATCCCGCTCGAGATCGTGGTGCGCAACGTCGCGGCCGGCTCGTTCGCCAAGCGCTTCGGCGTCGAGGAGGGCACGCAGCTGCCGCGCTCGATCATGGAGTTCTTCTACAAGAACGACGCGCTGGGCGACCCCATGGTCACCGAGGAGCACATCACCGCCTTCGGCTGGGCGACGCCGCAGGACCTCGACGACATCGTGGCGCTGACCTTGCGCGTCAACGACTTCCTGTTCGGTCTGTTCCTCGGCTGCGGCATCAAGCTGATCGACTTCAAGATCGAGTTCGGCCGCCTCTATGAGGAGGAGATGGTCCGCATCGTGCTTGCCGACGAGATCAGCCCCGATTCGTGCCGGCTGTGGGATCTCAGGACCAACGAGAAGATGGACAAGGACCGTTTCCGCCGCGACCTCGGCAAGGTCGAGGAAGCCTACCAGGAGGTGGCGCGGCGGCTCGGCATCCTGATCGACCAGGGACCGGGCGACGTGCGCGGGCCCACCACACTCCAGTAGCGACGCTGCAGTAAGAGGCGAAATGAAAGCCAGAGTTCATGTGACGCTGAAGAACGGCGTGCTCGACCCCCAAGGCAAGGCCATCGGACATTCTCTCAATCGCCTGGGCTTCGCGGAAGTGGGCGACGTCCGCCAAGGCAAGTTCATCGAACTGGAACTGGCCGAGACCGACAAGGCCAAGGCCAAGGCGCGGCTCGAGGACATGTGCAAGAAGTTGCTCGCCAACACCGTGATCGAGAACTACTCGATCGAGCTGGTGGGCTAGATGGCGCCGAACACCCTTATCCTGAGGAGCGCGCGCAGCGCGCGTCTCGAAGGATGGGCAACAAACATGGTGCACGTTTCCACCCTTCGAGACTCGCTCCTTCGGAGCGCTCCTCAGGGTGAGGCCTTTGGGCGTGAGGGCAGACAAAGATGAAGGCGGCCGTTCTGGTTTTTCCCGGCTCCAATCGCGAAGGCGACGTGGCGCAGGCGATCGAGCTGGTGACGGGCCAGAAGCCCGCCATGGTCTGGCACGGCGACGGCGACTTCGCCAAGGCCGACCTGATCGTCGTGCCGGGCGGCTTCTCCTACGGCGATTATCTGCGCTGCGGCGCCATGGCGGCGCAGTCGCCCGTGATGGCCGAAGTCAAGCGCCGCGCCGGGCAAGGCGTGCCGGTGCTGGCGATCTGCAACGGCTTCCAGATCGCCGCCGAAGCGGGCCTGTTGCCGGGCGTGCTGATGCGCAACGCCCACCTGAAGTTCGTCTGCGCCGACGTCCACCTCAAGGTCGAGACCAGCCAGAGCCTGTTCACCAACCGCTACCAGGCCGGCCAGGTGATCCGCGTCCCGGTGGCGCATGCCGAGGGTAATTATTTCGCCGACAACGACACGTTGAAGCGCATCGAGGATCGCGGCCAGGTGGCGTTCCGCTACTGCGCCGCCGACGGCACGGTCGACGGCCCCCTGGGTAAAGCGGGAAATCCCAACGGCTCGATCCGCAACATCGCCGGCGTGTTCAACGAGACCAAGACGGTGATGGGGCTGATGCCCCATCCGGAGAATGCGGTCGAGCCGATGTTCGGCGGCTCGGACGGCAAGGCCTTGTTCGAAGGCCTGGTCGAGGCGCTCTCGTGACCATCGCCGCGGAGAAGAATCCACCGGTCAAGTTGCCCAACGAGCTCACGATCACGCCGCAGATCGTGGCCGAGCATGGGCTTGCTCCGGACGAATACGAACGCCTGCTGAAGATCATGGGCCGCACGCCCACCATGGTCGAACTCGGCATCTTCTCGGCGATGTGGAGCGAGCACTGCTCCTACAAGTCCTCGAAAGTGTGGCTGCGGAAGCTGCCGACCAACGCGCCGTGGGTGATCCAGGGGCCGGGCGAGAATGCCGGCGTGATCGATATCGGCGACGGCCAGGCCGCCATCTTCAAGATGGAGAGCCACAACCACCCCTCCTACATCGAACCCTACCAGGGCGCCGCGACCGGCGTCGGCGGCATCCTGCGCGACGTCTTCACCATGGGCGCGCGGCCGGTCGCCAACCTCAACGCCCTGCGCTTCGGCGACCCCAAGCACCCCAAGACGCGCCATCTCGTGTCGGGCGTGGTGGCGGGAATCGGCGGCTACGGCAATTGCATGGGCATCCCGACGGTGGGCGGCGAGACCAATTTCCACTCAGCCTACAACGGCAACATTCTGGTCAACGCCATGACCGTGGGCATCGCGCCGACCAACCGGATTTTCTATGCCGCGGCTGCGGGCGTCGGCAATCCGCTGGTCTATGTCGGCTCCAAGACCGGCCGCGACGGCATCCATGGCGCCACCATGGCCTCGACCGAGTTCAGCGAGGACAGCGAAGAGAAACGCCCGACCGTGCAGGTCGGCGATCCGTTCGTCGAAAAGCTGCTGCTCGAAGCCTGTCTCGAGCTGATGGCGACCGACGCGATCGTGGCCATCCAGGACATGGGCGCCGCCGGCCTCACCTCCTCCTCCTTCGAAATGGCGGCCAAGGGCGGGCTGGGCGTGATCGTCGAGCTCGACAAGGTGCCGATGCGCGAGACCGGCATGAACCCCTACGAGCTCATGCTGTCGGAAAGCCAGGAGCGCATGCTGATCGTGCTGAAGCCCGGTCGCGAGGAGCTGGCGCGCGGCATTTTCGAGAAGTGGGAGCTCGATTTCGCGGTGATCGGCCGCCTGACCGACACCGAGCGCATGGTGCTGAGCTGGCATGGCGAAATCGTGGGCAACATCCCGATCCCGCCGCTGGTCACCGAGGCGCCGGTCTATGAGCGGCCGTGGACGCTGACGCCGCTGCCGGCCGTGCTGGACGCAGCCGAGGTGCCGGCGCCCGGCAACTCCGAGGGCGACTGGAACGCCTCGCTGCTGGCGCTGATGAGCTGCCCCGATCTCGCGAGCAAGGCGTGGATCTGGCACCAGTACGATCACCTGATCATGGGCAACACCGCCATCCGCCCGCAGGATGGCGATGCCGCGCTCGTCCGGGTGCCGGGCGGACACAAAGGCCTCGCCATGACGTCGGACTGCACGCCGCGCTACGTGCAGGCCCATCCCGAAACCGGCGGCCGCCAGGCCGTGGCCGAGGCGTGGCGCAACATCACCGCGACCGGTGCCAGGCCGCTGGCCGTCACCGACAACATGAATTTCGGCAATCCGACCAAGCCCGAGATCATGGGGCAATTTGCCGGCGCCATCATGGGCATGGCGGAAGCCTGCAAGGCGCTCGACTTCCCCGTCGTGTCGGGCAACGTCTCGCTCTACAACGAAACCGAGGGCAAGCCGATCCTGCCGACGCCGACCATCGGCGCCGTCGGCGTCATCGAGGACATCTTCCATGCCGTGGGTTCGCGCCTGACCCAGGCCGGCCTTTCCCTCATCCTGATCGGCGAGACCAAGGGCTGGCTCGGCCAGTCGCTCTACCTGCGTGAGCTGCTGGGCCGCGAGGAGGGCGCACCGCCGCCGGTCGATCTCGCCGTCGAACGCCGCAACGGCGATTTCGTGCGCGGCGAAATCCTCGCGCGCCGGGTCGCCGCCTGCCATGACCTCAGCGACGGCGGCCTGCTGGTCGGGCTGGCCGAGATGTGCATCGCCGGCGGCACCGGGGCGAGCGTCGCCCTGCCCGCCGGAACGGGCGCACCTTCGCACGCGTTTTTGTATGGTGAGGATCAGGCCCGTTATCTCGTGGCCACCGGCTCGGGCGACGAGCTGCTGGCGGCGGCTGCGGCGGCAGGTGTGCCGGCGGTCCGGCTGGGCTATTCAGGCGGCGCCGCGCTCACTGTCAAAGGGGTGCTCTCCTTGCCGCTTGCTGTCCTCAAGAAGGCCCACGAGGACTGGCTGCCGGCCTATATGAATGCAACCGATTAGCCACTGAATAATCTGGGGAAACCAAGCCATGCCGATGGAAGCCTCCGACATCATCCGCCTGATCAAGCAGGGCATCCCCGGCGCCGAGGTCGAGATCCAGGACCTCGCCGGCGACGGCGACCATTACGCCGCCACGGTCATTTCCACAGCCTTTGCCGGCAAATCGAAGATCCAGCAGCACCAGATGGTCTATGGCGCACTGGGCGACCGCATGGGCGGCGTGCTCCATGCGCTCAAGTTGACCACCATGGCGCAAAAGCCCTGACCCCCCTATATTGAAGGTCAAATCCGCACCCCCGATCCCCTTTCAAAGGGGGGCTTCAGGAGATTGACATGAGCGACCCTCAGGTGTTTGAGCGCATCCGCGACGAGATCGGCAAGAACGACGTGCTGCTGTTCATGAAGGGCACGCCGGTGTTCCCGCAGTGCGGCTTCTCGGCCGCCGTCGTTGAGGTGCTGAGCGAGCTCGGCGTGAAGTTCAACAGCGTGAACATCCTCGTCGATCCGGAAATTCGCCAGGGCATCAAGGAATTCAGCCAGTGGCCGACGATCCCGCAGCTCTACGTCAAGGGCGAGTTCGTGGGCGGCTGCGACATCATCCGCGAGATGGCCGAGACCGGCGAGCTGGCTCAGCTCTTCAAGGACAAGGGCGTTACGCTGGCAAACGCGGCTTAGCGCGTTCCGAAGGAACGCGACGGCGGGAGCCTTGCAGGCGGCGCCTACCCAAAGGCGTACGACGCCATCGAGAGATTTCCCAGGGTGAAGCTGCGATGGAGCGCGCGTCCGCGTGCGCCCTCGCCTGCCGCGCCGAACGCCACATGCAGCGGCAGGAAATGCTCGTCGGTGGGATGCGCCATGCCGGCATTCGGCGCCCCGGTGCGATAGTCGGCAAGGGCTGCCTCGTCGCCCTTCTCCAAAGTCTCGGCCAGCCAGTCGTCGAATTCCGACGCCCATGGCTCGGGTTCGGACTCCCCGCCGCCGCGCACCAGGGCGCGCAGATTGTGCGTGGCGCTGCCGCTGCCCATCACCAGGATGCCCTCCTCGCGCAAGCCGCTGAGCTTGCGGCCGAGCGCGATGTGATGGGCCGGGTCGAGATGCGGCTGGACCGAGAGCTGGAAGATCGGGATATCGGCTTCGGGCCAGCCCAGCATGGCCGGCACCCAGGCGCCGTGATCGAGGCCGCGATGGTGGTCGTGCACCGCGCCGACGAGCTTGGCCACCCGCTCGGCCAGTTCCGGTGCGCCCGGCGCATCGTAGTGCAGGCGATAGAGCGCCTCGGGGAAACCGTAGAAATCGTGGATAGTCTCGGGCTTGCGGGCGAGCGAAACCGCCGGCGCCTCGGTGTCCCAGTGCGCCGAGACCGAGACGATCGCCGCGGGCCGCGGCACCTGCTGGCCGAGACTGGCGAGGAAGCGCCGCGCCGGCACATCCTGCAGGATCAGGGTCGGCGAACCGTGCGACACGAAGACAGTCGGCATCGACATTGCTTTATTCCTCACGTCGCTCGTGGCGGCTTGTCTGCAATCGGGATTTTACACGAGGGGAAGCTAACATGCCCCGTGCCGGTGTGGCGGAACATCACCAAGAAGAACTGACGCTCCCTCCCACGAGGACAGAGCGTCTGTTCCGCTGTTGAGGACACTCACGCGGCCTTGGCTGCGACTACGCAGCCTTGGCAAGGGGTGCTGCCTGCCAGCGCTGGACGGCTTCGGCGACGCGCTTGCCGAGCGCCTCCATGGTGCGGAAGTCGCTGGCGGCGATGCCTTCGATGCCCTGGTCGGCATTGGCTTGCGCCATCGCGCCGATCGACGCGCCCAGGCGATTGAGGTCCTCGATCGAGCCCCTGGAGTGATTGAAGCCGCCCGGCAGGCCGAGACCGACCCACACCATGCCGTGCTGCAGGGCGAGCGTCAGGAGCTGGTAGAGCGTGTTGTGCTTGTCGCCGTTCCACGACGCCGACGAGGTGAAGCCCGCCGCCAGCTTGTTGCGCCAGGCGCCTGACATCCAGCGCTTGGAGGTCCAGTCCTTGAACCTGGCGAACTCGGCCGAGACGCCGCCCATGTAGGTCGGGCTGCCGAAGATGAAGGCGTCGGCGGCATCCAGCTCGGCCTCGCGAGCCTCGGCTTCGGCAACCGGGATCAGGCTTACCTTGGTGCCCGGCACGGCTTGCGCGCCGGCAGCGACGGCCTCGGCGAGCGCCTTGGTGTGGCCGAAGCCGGAGTGATAGACGATGGCGACGTTGCTCATGATGTACTCCAATCCTTTGATTTCACTAAGGAAAACCACTTGTGGTTTCCTTAGTTCGGTTGATTACCCAAAGTGACTGGAAACATTTGGGAAGCACGCTATATATTCGCCAGTAGGTACCTATTCGTAACCACTGGAATACTCACATGAGCCCTATTGAGCCCGCCAAGGAGAGCGTCTCCTGCCCCATGGACTTCATCCTGCGCATGCTGATGGGGCCATGGACGACGTACATCCTCTACAACCTCAAGACCCACGGGCCGCAGCGCTTCGGCGAATTGAAGCGCCGCGTGGCCGGAGTGTCGGCCAAGATGTTGACCGAGCGCCTGCGCACCCTGGAAGGCGCGGGCCTGGTAACGCGCGACTATGAGGCGACGATCCCGCCCAAGGTCACCTATTCGCTGACCAAGCGCGGCCACGAGCTCGACGACGTGCTGGGTCGGCTGGCCGAGATCGGCATCCGCTGGGAGGCCGAGGACGCCGCCGTGCGTTCGCTGAAGGCCGCGGAATAATCCCGGCGATGATCGGCCCCACCGATCCGCTGGGCGGCAACGCCCTCTACGACGACGTGCGGCGCTACGACCGTTTCGGCCCGCACCGCTTCGGCTCGCCCGGCGCGGCGCAGGCCTTCGACTGGATCGCCGGCGAACTCGCCCGCGCCGGCCTGGCGGTTTCGTCGCAGAATTTCATCATCGGACGCCAGTACGACTTCGAGTCAGGATCGCTCAGCGTCGACGGCCAAACCGTCGAAGTGATGCCGCACTGGTGGATCCCGGAAGCCGCCGCGAGTTTTGCCCTGAGCGCGCCGGTCGCGGCCTCGGGCGACGCCAGCGGCCGCTTCGTGCGCATGACGCTGCCCTTCGACCGTACCGCGTACCTCGGCAAGACCCACCGCGTCGCGATCGACGAGGCGTTCGCGCGCCACCCCGCCGCCGTGCTGCTCAGCATCGACCATCCGAGCGGCGAGATTTACACCTACAACGTCGATCAGGAGGGCAAGCCCTGGCCGGTGCCCGTCATCCTGGTCGCCGCCCGCGACAAGCCGCTGCTCGATTCGGCCGAGCAGGCGGGCAAGCCGGTGACGGTCGCGATCAAGGGTCGCTACCGGCACGACGTGCCGGGCCGCAATGTCATCGGCCGCCTCGACCGTGGCAAAGGCCATTCCATCGTGGTGTCGACACCGGTGACGAGCTGGTTCACCAGCAGCTGCGAACGCGGCCCCGGAATCGCCGGCTTCCTGGCGATCGCCCGCATCGCCGCCGAGCGCATGGTCGATGCCGACCTGGTGTTCGTCGCCACCGCCGGCCACGAGATCGGCCATGGCGGCATGGAGCATTTCCTGCGCGCCGGAGCGCCGTCGCCGGCGAAAACCCTCGCCTGGGCACACTTCGGCGCGTCGCTTGCCTGCCACGAATGGCGTCGCGAGGCCGGCCGCTGGATCGCCGGCAAGGCCATCGACACGCGGCTGCGCGTGATCGCCCGCTCGCAGGCGATGGATGCGATCGTGGACCGCCATTTTGCCGGCATCGCCGCCAGCAGCCTGGTGGCGGAGGCGGCGGCGATCGGCGAACTGCGCGACGTCCATGCTGCCGGCTATCCAAACTTCTTCGGCATGGCCGGCCTGCACGGCCTCTTCCACACGCCCGCCGACAGCGCCGCCGGCACCGGGCCGGAAATCCTCGAGCCGGTCGTGCGGGCCTTTGCCGCGACGCTTGAGCATATTCCGTCCGGCCTAGAGCACCGAGCGTTTAATCGGAAGCGTAGCCGGCATCTTTGAGGTAGTTCCAGCACTCCTGCTCGGTGTAGAGGGCGCAGATGTCACCGATGGCTTTCCAGAGAGCATCGATGGTTCTCGCGCCGATGCGCCTGAGGTGGGCCTTGAGCTTGGCGAAGGCCATTTCGATCGGGTTGAGGTCTGGGCTGTAAGGCGGCAGGAACAGGAACCAAGCTCCGCGCTGCTTGAGGATCGCCTCGGCCTTTGCGCTTTTGTGGCTGGAGAGGTTGTCCAGGATTACCACGTCACCGGGCTGCAGCGTTGGGGCGAGCTGGGTCTCGACGTAGGTGTCGAAGATCTCGCGGTTCATGGGTTGGTCGACCACCCACGGCGCGGTCAGGCCATCGCAGCGCAGGCCGGCGATGAAGGTCTGTGTCGCCCAGTGGCCGAACGGCGCATCGGCCTTCAACCGGGCACCGCGGCGAACCCGTCCGCGCAAGCGGGTCATCTTCGTGGTCGTGCCGGTTTCGTCGAGGAAGACCAGGCGGTGAGCCTGATCGCGCATGTGCGGCTGACGGTGCGTCTTCCACTCCTCACGCGCCTGACGCACGTCCTCGCGTTCGGCTTCCGAGGCCAGCAGCGTTTTTTTTGAAGGACAGGCCCGCTTTCAGCAGCACCCGGGACAGCGAAGCCGGATGCGCCGTCACAGCCCTCTCGGCTTGCAGTTTGGCTGCCAGTTCCGGCATCGTGATATCCGGCTCGGCCTCGACCCAGCCGATCAGAGCCGTCAGATACGGCACCAGTTTACCGCCGCCAGGCGGACGCCCCTGTCGTGCCGGCTGCACCGATCCCGTCCGCGATACCCGATCCGCCAACTTGACCGCAAAGCTTGCGCTGACGTCGTACCGCCGCGCCGCGGCATGCCGTGACTGCCCGCTCGCTATGTCCGCCTGAACCCGCTCGCGAAGGTCAATCGAATAAGGCTTTCCCATTCATGCCGGCCTCCATATCCCAGCCAGCATCTTGAATCAGACTTCCGATTCCTTGGGAATCCCCTTTCGATTCCTATTTCACGCTCGACGCTCTAG
>CAMDCE010000036.1 GCA_945889625.1 Asaia bogorensis
AGCGTCTCGCGCTTGATCAACGGGTCCTTCTCCTGCTCGAACGGCGTGCCCGCCTCGCCGAAGCCCTTGCGGCCGCGGCCCGACATCGGCCGGCCAGCCAGCGCATTGGACGGCATCTCGTCGAAGAAATACGACACCGGCACGTCCAGTACCTTGGCGAACTCGAACAGGCGGCTCGAGCCGATGCGGTTGGAGCCGCGCTCGTACTTCTGGATCTGCTGGAAGGTCAGGCCGACCGCATTGCCAAGCTTGGTCTGGCTCATGCCGAGAAGAGTGCGCCGTTGACGCATCCGTGAGCCCACATGGATGTCGACCGGATGTGATCCTGCCACTCGAGTTCTCCTGTTCGGCCTGCGGCATCGCTCGCGATGCGCGATTTGGGAGAACTTCAACATTCACCACTGTGAGCAAAAGTTCTTCTACTTGAATTTAATCGACGGGGCCTGACTGTGCCACAATGAAAGTTAGCGGCGAAGTCAGCCGCGATCGGCGATTTCTTTTCGGAGACTCAGCAACAACTCCCCATGTCGTCGAGCCGGTGGTTTGATGCGGGAATGGGGGCCGGCAATGGCAACGCCGATCGGATCTCCGCGCGAAGGCATGGCGATAGCTACTGCTATCACGTCTTTCGCCGTTTCACCGCCGGCGACGCAGTAGCCGGAAGCACGAGCAGCTTTGAGTTCCCGGTGTAGTTGGCGAACACTTGTGTTCATCTTCGGCGCCTGGCGCTCAAGAGGATTGGCCGCCAGCCAGGCGGCGAGCGCTTCGTCGTCCATTTGCGCCAGTATTGCCTTGCCGATCGAACTGAAATCCACCGGCTGCATGTCGCCAGGCTGCGCGCTGTACCGGATCGCCTGCCGGCTCTCCACCACATCGAGATAAACAACGACGTTGCCATGCCATTTCCCCAAGACCAGGGTCTCGCCACTGACGTCGCGCAAACGGGAAAGCGACGAGGTGAGTAGACGAAGTGTCGGATCATTGCCCGCGATGGTCTCCGCAATCCGCAGCAGACGCTTGGCGGGATAGAGATTTCGCTCGACATCGACATTGTACAGATAGCGACGAGTGTCCGCACGATTCCATGGCAGCTACTGATCGGTGCCTTCAAGATTCGAGCCAGCTCCGTCAGGCTTATCGGAGTCCTGCGTTGATGGAACGCTTCGAAAACCTCGAGCGTCCGGCGGGTTGTCTTGTTGTCGACCCTGGCCATGCGGCCCCCAGATTAGGCGCCGTACTGCAGCAAGGTCTCGCCGTTCTTTTTGAGCCAGGCTTGCGGGCCCTCGATCGGGCCTTCGCACAGCACGCGGGCGAGCGCCCAGAAGCGCGGGCCGTGATTGAGATGCACGAGATGAGCGACCTCGTGCGCCACCAGATAATCCAGCACCTCGGGCGGCGCGAACACCAGCCTCCAGGAAAACGACATGGTGGCATGCGGCCCGCAGCTTCCCCAACGCGAGCGGCTGTCGCGCACGGTAATGCGCTTGACGGAACGCTCGACCCTTTGGGCCTTGGCATGGACCAGCGGCAGCAATCTTTGGCGCATTTCGGCCGTCAGCCAGTCGCGCAGGCGGCGCGGCAGGTGTTCGGGCCGGCCGGCGACATGGATTTCCGTTCCCTCGCGCCATACGGTGCCGCGCAGCCCGGGCCGATGGCGGATTCGGTGCGGCTCTCCGAATAGCGGCAGCTCGGCGCCGTCGACAAATGGCTGGCGCAGAGGCAGGCGTATCAAGCGGGCGGCGATCCAGCCGGCCTGGGTTTCAGCGAAGCCCACGGCCGTGGCGCGCGACATGCGTAGAGGTGCGGTGAGCACGATCCGCCGCGCCGCGGGGTCGACGCGGAGCGAGGCGCGCCGGGCGCGGGGGCTGCGAACGAAAGTGACGGGCAGGACGCCGCCGGCGTGCGCGATGACCAGTTGCTCCGGCTGCGGCGCCGGCGCCCTGGTGCGGGACAGCAGACGGAAGAGGGACGAAATCGCCAGCCGGTTTACTCCGCCGCGACGCCGAGCCCGATCGGGCAGCTCACGCCAGTGCCGCCCAGCCCGCAATAGCCGCCGGGGTTCTTGGCGAGATACTGCTGGTGATAGTCCTCGGCGTAATAGAACACCGGCGCGTTGAGGATCTCGGTGGTGATCGTGCCCAGACGGTTCTTCGCCAGCTCCTTCTGGAAGATGGCGCGCGAGGCTTCGGCCGTGGCCTTCTGCTCGGGAGAAAAGGCGTAGATGCCGGAGCGGTACTGCGTCCCGACATCATTGCCCTGGCGCATGCCCTGGGTCGGGTCGTGGCCCTCCCAGAACACCTTGAGCACCGCCTCGTAGGAAGTCTTCTTCGGGTCGAACCACACCATGACCACCTCGTTATGGCCGGTGTGGCCCGAGCAGACTTCCTCGTAGGTCGGGTTGGGCGTCAGGCCCGCGGCGTAGCCGACCGCCGTCGAATAGACGCCGGGAGCTTGCCAGAACATGCGCTCGGCGCCCCAGAAGCAGCCCAGCCCGAACATCGCCTTCTCCAGGCCGGCCGGGAACGGCGGCTGGAGACGGTTATGATTGACGAAGTGCTCGCTCGGCACTTTGAAGGCCGGCGCGGTGCGACCCGGCAGGGCCCGGTCGGCGGTCGGCATTTCGATCTTCTTGCGCAGCATTTGCCACATGGCGCGGCTCCTCATGCTTTGTGCCCCGCGCCAATATGACCATACAATGCCGCCAAATCGAGGGGGGGTCGGTCCAATGCCTGTCTTTTTCGTGTGCGCCGGCCTGCTCGGGCTGTTGACCATCATCCTTGGCCTGAATGTCGCCCGCACGCGCACCCGCAAGAAGATCTTTCTGGGCGACGGCGGCGACCGCGAGATGCTGGCCGCCATCCGCGCGCACGCGAACTTGGTCGAGTGGGCTCCGCTCTGCCTGCTGCTGATCTATATCGCGAGTGACTTCTACGGCTTCTGGACCGTGGCGTGCCTGTCGGCGGTACTTCTGGCCGCCCGTGTCCTGCACGCCGGCGGCATCCTCCGCACTATCCCCATGGGGCGCTCCTCGGGCGCGATCGGCACGGTGTTGGTCCTGGCGGTCGCCTCGATCCTGCTCATCGTCTCGGGCTTCAATCTCAGGCAGTACTGAGCGCGCGGGTCACGACGATGGGCGAGCCGGTCACCGTCCCGCTCTGGCTGTTCCTGCCCATCGCTGCCTTCGCACTGTGGTCGCTGGTCGACCGACTGCTGATCCCGAGCGGCCGCTGGTTTCTGCGGCGCCGACTCAACCGTCTGATCGACACGGTCAACCGCCAGCTGGCCGTCGAGATCAAGCCTTTCCAGCTCACCAAGCGGCAAGTCTTGATCGACCGGCTGGTCTACGACCCGCAGGTGGTGGCAGCCGCCAACGATTATGCCCGCGAGGCCAACCTGCCGCGCGAAGTGGCAATGACCGAGGTCTATCGCTACGCCCGCGAGATCGTGCCGACCTTCAACGCCTACATCTATTTCCGGGTCGGCTATTCGATCGCCCGCGCCGTGGCGCGCTTTCTCTACCGTGTGCGGCTGGGTTTCGCCGACGAACGCACGCTGGCCGGCGTGCCGCCCGGCACCGCCGTGGTGTTCGTCATGAACCACCGCAGCAACATGGATTATGTGCTGGTGGCGTTCCTCGCCGCCGAGCGCACGGCGCTGAGCTACGCAGTCGGAGAATGGGCGCGCATCTGGCCGTTGCAGCAGCTTATCCGCTCGATGGGCGCCTATTTCGTGCGGCGCAATTCCAACAACCCGATCTATCGCCGCGTGCTCGAGCGCTACGTCCATATGGCGACCGAGGCGGGCGTGGCGCAGGCGATGTATCCCGAGGGCGGGCTGTCGCGCGACGGCCGCCTGCGCGAGCCCAAGCTCGGCTTGTTCGATTACATGCTGAAGTCGTTCGATCCCAAGGGCGCCAACGATATCGTCTTCGTGCCGGTGGCGCTCAACTACGACCGCGTGCTCGAGGACCGCACCCTGCTGCGCTCGCTCGACAAGGAAGCGCCGCGCCAGGGCGCCTGGTTCACCACCCACACGACCCTGCGATTCTGGCTCCGCCAGCTCGGCCTGATGCTGCGTGGGCGCTGGTTCCGCTTTGGCTATGCCTGTGTCAATTTCGGCGGGCTGGTGTCGGCGCGCGACTGGCTGGCGGCAAACGCCGAAGGCGGCGACCTGCGCGGCCTCGACAAGGAGCGGCGTTTCGAGATCGTCGGCCGGCTGGCCGGGCACGTGATGGGCGAGATTGCCCGCCTTGTGCCTGTGCTGCCGGTGTCGCTGATCACCACGGTGCTGATCGAGGCTGAAGGGCCGCTCGACGAGCTCGAGCTCAAGGTCCGCGCGTCGGCGCTGATGGAGCACTTGGAGGCCAAGGGCGCCAAGCTCTACGTGCCGCGCGGCGATCGCGACTATGCGTTCGATGTCGGCCTGCGCATGCTGGTGCTGCGCCGTCTGGTTGAAGAGAGCGGCGAGGGATTGTTCGCGGCGGCGGCAACCGAGCGGCCGGTGCTGACGTATTACGCCAACGCCATCGCCCATCTTCGCTGACCATGCTCACCACGCTCTGGAACATCGCCTACTCCACAGGCTACGGATATTTCACCAACCGGCTTTCGACTTCAGCCGCGGCAATGGCGTTCTACACCATGTTCGCCATCGGTCCGATCATGATCTTCAGCATCGCCGTCGCCGAGCCGTTTGTCGGCAAGCTTATGGCGCAGGAAGCGATCTTTGATGCGCTGAGCACGGTCGTCGCACCTGATCAGCTGCGAAGCATTCGCCGGTTTGCGTCGCAGGATCTCTTCAGAGGCAGCGGCATCGCAGCGATCATCGGCACCGCAGTACTGCTCTATACCGGTACCCGCGTCTTCGTCGAACTGGACGACGGCATCGACGCCATCTGGCGCGATCGCAAGACCCGCAGCCTGCATCCCGTGCTGGCGAGCCTGCAATCGCGGCTGCTGGCGGTGGGCCTGATGATCGTGCTGGGCGTCCTGCTGATCGCCGTCATCCTGGCCAGCGTGCTGATCTCGGCTTATGCCGGTGTGCTGGAGGCGTTTCCGATCCTCGGCGTCTGGATCGGCCCGGCGATATCGACGTTCGTGCATTACGGGTTGCTATCCGCCTTCTTCACCCTGATCTACAAGTGGCTGCCGACCGGCGGGGTGCCGTGGAGATACGCGCTGATCGGCGGCCTGGTGAACGCCCTGCTGTTTGCCGCCGGCAACCGCGCCCTGGTCTACTACTTCGAAGTGACGCAGCTCACCTCGGCGTTCGGCGCCACCGCGGGTTTTGCCGCCATCATGGTCTGGATGTACTGGACGTCGTTGACCATCCTGATCGGCGCCCAGGTCGGGCGCTCGACACGCGACGTGCTGACCGACGACCGCCGGCGCGAGATGATCGAGAGCGATCTCTAGCGCGTTCATACGCGCTGAGCAGAAATGGCAGTGACGCCTAGAACATCGTCGCGAGAACGCGATCGGGCGGCTTGTGGCCGTCGGCGAAGGTCTTGATGTTGATCAGCACCTTTTCGCCCATCTCGATGCGGCCCTCGAGCGTGGCCGAGCCCATGTGGGGCAGCAGGACGACATTGTCGAGCTCGAGCAATTTGGGATTGACCTGCGGCTCGTGCTCGTAGACGTCGAGCCCGGCGCCGGCGAGTTCGCCCGCCTTCAGCATGCGCACCAGGGCATTCTCGTCGATCACTTCGCCGCGCGCGGTGTTGACGATCACGGCGGTGGGCTTCATCAGCTTGAGCCGCCGCGCCGACAGGAGATGGTAAGTCGCTGGCGTGTGCGGGCAGTTGACCGACACGATGTCCATGCGCGCCAGCATCTGGTCGAGGCTTTCCCAGTAGGTCGCCTCGAGCTCGCGCTCGATCTCACCATGGACTCGCTTGCGGTTGTGGTAGTGGATGGCGAGGCCAAAGCCGCGGGCGCGCCGCGCCAGCGCTTGGCCGATGCGGCCCATGCCGACGATGCCCATGCGCTTGCCCTGCATGCGCGCGCCCAGCATCGAGGTCGGGCTCCAGCCGCTCCACTTGCCGGCGCGCACCATGCGCTCGCCCGCGCCCATGCGCCGCGCCGTGGCCAGCACCAGCGCCATCGACATGTCGGCGGTGTCCTCGGTCAGCACACCCGGCGTGTTGGTGACGGTGATGCTGCGCTGGCGGGCGGTGTCGAGATCGATGTGATCGACGCCGGTACCGAACGAGGCGATCAGCTTCAGCCGCGGCCCGGCCTGCGACAGCACGCGGCTGTCGATGCGATCGGTGACGGTGGGGACCAGAACGTCGGCCGATTTCACGGCTTCGACGAGTTGCGGCGCGGTGAGCGGCGCGTCGTCGGGGTTGAGTCGCGTCTCGAACAGCTCCATCAGCCGCGTTTCGATGGCCTCGGGCAGCTTCCGGGTGACGATCACCAGCGGCTTCTTCTTGGAACTGGGCGGCATACCTGCCCGCTTAGCAATTCCATTAGCGCCTTGTCCAGCCGGTGAGTCCGGCATCTGGTGAGACAGAAAGATGCATTTTTTCAAGTGCTTGTCGCCTGATGTGAAGATTTCAGGTATAAAGACGTCAATGGGAATTCGACCGTACGTCTCCCTCTGGGCGGCGTTCGTTGCGTTGACGACGCTTTGCCTGCCTGATTTGCCGCCCTCGGGCGGCAGCGCGCGCGCCGCCGACTCACCGAACAGCGCGCAGCGCAAGGGCTCCGGCCTGCCCATTCCGCGCTTCGCCTCTCTGCGCTCGGACGAGGTCAATGTCCGCACCGGACCGGGCACACGCTATCCGGTCGACTGGGTCTTCAAGCGCAAGACCATGCCGGTCGAGATCGTCGCGGAGTATGAAAACTGGCGCAAAATCCGCGATTGGCAGGGCGCCAGCGGCTGGGTCCATCAGAGCCTGTTGACCGGCAAGCGCAGCTTCATCATCCCGTCCAAGCCCGCCAGCCTGCACAAAACGCCGGCTAACCAGGCCGATGTAGTGGCCAAACTGGAGCCCGAAGTGATGGGCGAAATCCGCTCTTGCTCGGGCGACTGGTGCCGCGTCAAAGTGTCCGGCGTCAGCGGCTGGCTCGAGCGCACCGAAATTTGGGGTGTCTACAAATCCGAGCCGATAAACTAGCGGCTTCGCTGCTCCAGCCTTAAAACAGGGGCATCGTGGCCCACGCCGTCAGCGCCTCCTATATCCGCTCCGACCATATGTCGCCCCAGGCCTTGGCGCTGGCGTTCCTGCTGCATGTGCTGACGGCGCTGGCGCTGTGGTGGATGTCGATGCATCCGCCGACGTTCCCGACCGAAAGCACCATCGACGTCACGATCGAGCAGGCAAAGCCGTCGGAACCGCCTCCGCCACAGTCAGCGCCACCACCCGCTCTACCGACCCCGCCGGCGCAGGCAACGCCGCTGCAGCCTCAGGCACCGGCCACGCCGTTGGGCTTGCCGCCGCCGGCTCCGCAGTCGACGGAGCCGCCCAAACCGCAGCCATCGCAACAGGCACCGCCCACGCCCGAGCCCCCGAAGGCCGAGCAGCAACAAGCGCTCACCCCGCAGGCGCCGGCTCAGCCGCCGCCACCGCCCCTCGACAAGGCCGTGCCGCCGCCGGCGCCCCCGCCGACCCCGCCGACGTCGCTCGACTATCCAAAGCCTACGTTTCCGCCGCCGGCGCCACACCCGGCTGCACCAAAGGCACCTCAGCCGCCGCAGCGCGCCCAGACACCGCCGCCGCAACAGGCGATCCGCCCTTCACCGCTCTCGCAAGGACATCGCGAAGGCGTACCGCCGGCAAGGCAGGCTGCGGCCCCGTCGCCGTTCCACAATCCCGCCGAAGACGTCGGCCGCACCCGGGTGACAGAGGATTACGTCTGGCAAGTCGTGCGGAAGTTCTCGCAGCACATTCCGAATATGCGCGAGAAAAACGAAGCGGGCACAGTCGTGGCGCGCCTGGTCATCGGGCGCGACGGCAGGTTGCTCGAGCTTAACATCGCTCGCTCAAGCGGCATTCCGACACTCGACAAGGCCGTGATCGAGATGATCCGCGTGGCCGCTCCCTATGCCCCGCTACCACCCGAGATTCCAGGTGAGCGGCTTACCTTCAGCTTGCCGATATCGACCCAGCGTATTCAGTAGGCGGGTCGCTCAGGCGAAGTCCTGCGCCAGCGCCTGGCGTACTTCGGGCGACATCAACGCCATGTGGCCGTAGTTGGGATGATCGAAGCCCACGGCGACTTCGCCCGCAGCGCTCCTGAAGGCGGCGATCTGGGTCGGCGCGAAGGGAAAGCGGTTGAACAGCACCGAGGAGGCTTTGCCATCCTCGCGCGTACGTTCCTGGTCGTCTTCGGCCAGGCTGCGGATGGTGTCGCCGCCGACCCGGATGAAGGCCTTGTGCTCGACGCCGCCCAGGCTGCCCAGCACGCGCGCCCGGCGCAGCGGATCGTCGATCTCGAACATTACCGTGGCAACCAGCTCACTGCCCTGCGGGATCAACGGATTGTAGGCCGCGAGCTCGTCGGCGATCTGCGCCGCACCACCCTTTTCGATGAACAGCATCTCGTGCACCTGGTGCAGCATGGTGTCGTAGGACTCGAAATAGAAGGCCGCATACGGGCCGACCTCGAGCCGGCGGTTCTTTTTCAGCTCGGCGATCCGCTTGCGGCGCTCGGCGCGCTGCTGCTGATACTCGGCAAGCGGCAGGATGGCCGAGGTTTCGATCTTGCGCAGCTTCATGATGGTCGCTCCATCAATCCATAGGCGCGCGCCATGAGCTCGATCGGATGATCGGCGCGCGACGGCTTGGGCTTCTGGTCGCCTGCGGTCATCTCCATCACCTGCATGAGATGATCGGCGGCCAGCGGGCACTCAGAGGCAACGAAGGCGGTGTCGTTCTTCAGCGCCGCCAGCGCCGCGGGCTTGCCGATTTTCACCGCCGTCTCGAAATTCTCCGTGCGGGCGCCCCAGATGCCGCCGTGGCCGCTGCAGCGCTCGATCACTGAGACTTTCGTCTGAGGCACCAGCCGCAGCATTTCGGCGGCCTTGGCGCCCATGTTCTGGGCGCGCGCGTGACAGGCGAGATGCACGCTGACGCCGCCTTCGATCGGCGACAGACCGGGCGCCAGCCCCTCCTTCTTGGCGATATCGACGACGTATTCGGAGATGTCGAAGGTCGCCTGCGACAGCCGGTCGACGTCAGGGTCCTTCGGCAGGATCAGCGGCCATTCGAACTTGAGCATCAGCGCACAGGAGGGCGTGAGCGCCACCACGTCGTAGCCCTTGTCGACCCACGGCAGCAGCGCTGCCGATACCTGCCTGGCCGCCGCCGCCACCGCCTCGAGGTCGCCCAACTCAAGCTTGGGCATGCCGCAACAGGCAGGGTGCACCACTTCGGTCGCGACGCCGTTCTGCGCCAGCACGGCGCGCGCGGCCGCACCAATGCCGGTGTTGTTGAAGTTCACGAAGCAGGTGGCATAGAGCACCGCCTTGCGCTTGCCGAACGCCGGCGCCGCTTCGTTGGGCACGGCGCCTTCGCGACGGGCGCGGATCTCGAAGGTTTCGGCGGCGTAGCGCGGCAGGCGCGCGCCGTGATGGATACCGGCCAGCCGTTCCATGGTCCGGCGGGCGGCGACGTTGCTCTCGTCGCTCGCCCAGTTGGCGAGGCCCGAAACGAAAGTGCCGAGCCGGCCCACGCGGTCGGTCTCGGCGAGCTGCTCGGCCACGAAGTCGGCGCCCTTTTTCTTGGCCTGCACCGCGCGGTGGCGCAGCATGAGATGGGGGAAATCGACCGCCCATTCGTGCGGCGGAACGTAGGGGCATTTGGTCATGAAGCACATGTCGCAAAGCGTGCAGGCTTCCTCGACCCGCGCGAAATCCTCCTTGTTCACGCCGTTCAGTTCGCCGGTCGGGCTGGTGTCGATCAGATCGAACAGTCGCGGGAAGGAATCGCACAAATTGAAGCAGCGCCGGCAGGTGTGGCAGATGTCGAAGACGCGCTCCATTTCCTTCTCGAGTGCAGCCTCGTTCCAGAACCAGGGATTCTGCCAGTCCAGGGCATGGCGGACCGGGGCTTCGAGACTGCCTTCGCGCATGGAGAATCCGCTTCAATGAATGTTGGGGAGACGAAAAAGGGGACCCGAACGGGTCCCCTTCGACGAGCCGAAGAGGCTCAAGCCATCGTATCGAGCGCCTTCTGGAAACGGCCGGCATGGCTCTTCTCGGCCTTGGCCAAGGTCTCGAACCAGTCGGCGATTTCGCCGAAGCCTTCCTCTCGCGCGGTGCGCGCCATGCCCGGATACATGTCGGTGTATTCGTGCGTCTCGCCCGCGATCGCGGCTTTGAGATTGCTGCCGGTCGGGCCGATCGGCAGGCCCGTCGCCGGATCGCCGCTCACTTCGAGGAACTCGAGGTGACCGTGGGCGTGGCCCGTCTCGCCCTCGGCGGTCGAGCGGAAGACCGATGCGACGTCGTTGTAACCTTCGACGTCGGCCTTCTGGGCGAAATAGAGATAGCGACGGTTGGCCTGGCTTTCGCCGGCAAAGGCTGCCTTCAGATTGCCTTCGGTCTTGGATCCCTTGAGGTTCGCCATAGTCCTTCTCCCTAAATGAACAAAGGAATTTTGGATGCCCGTCGCGGGGACGTCAAGTAGTTTAGAATAATTCTAAAAGATGCAAACGATTCGCATCAAATGACGTCTAGCGGCGCACCCGCACGATGACGTCGACCCGCGACAGGCGGGTGCCCTTGGGCGGCGCCGGGAGGCCGGCAATCGTCACCTTGTCCGACGGGAAATCGTGCAATTCACCGTCGGTCTCGACGAAGAAATGGTGATGATGGCCGGTATTGGTGTCGAAATAGGACTTGCCCGGGGCCACCACCACCTCGCGCAGCAACCCGGCATCGCGGAACTGATTCAGTGCGTTGTAAACGGTGGCAAGCGATACCGGGATGCGCGTCGCCCTGACCTCGCCATGCAGGCTTTCAGCCGTTACATGGCGGTGGCCTGCTTCGAACAGCACACGCGCCAAGGCGACCCGCTGGCGTGTCGGGCGCAGACCCGCCGCGCGAAGGCGGACGGCAAATTCGGGGCTGGTACCGGGCATGATTCGAACCATATGTAGGGGCGCAATTGAGGCATGGAAAGGGCCAAGTGGGCTCAATTCCCTAGTTTGCGCAACGGGTCCGGCCTCCCTATTCTGCCGCCAATCCGTGATCGACGGCCGCGGGACGGTGAAGAGTGAGCGAGAAGAAACATAGTTATACGTTCGAGGATCTCATCGAATGCGCCAAAGGGCACCTGTTCGGCCCGGGCAACGCGCAGCTGCCGCTGCCGCCAATGCTGATGTTGGACCGCATCGTTAAGATCGCCGATACCGGTGGCAATTTCGGCAAGGGCGAGATCGTGGCCGAGTTCGATATCAAGCCCGACCTCTGGTTTTTCGCCTGCCACTTCAAGGGCGATCCGGTGATGCCGGGCTGCCTGCCGCTCGATGCGCTGTGGCAGATGCTTGGCTTCTTCCTCGGCTGGATGAAAGCGCCGGGCCGTGGCCGCGCGCTGGGCGTCGGCGAGGTCAAGTTCACCGGGATGGTCGTGCCCACCGTGCGCAAGCTCACCTATCATGTGCACCTGAAGCGCGTGATTCTGCGTAAGCTGGTCTTGGGCATCGCCGACGGCTTCGTGCACGCCGACGGCAAGCAGATCTACGAGGTCAGCGGCCTCAAGGTCGGCCTGTTCCAGGATGCGGCGGTCGCCGCGGCAGCCGGCTGACATGAAGCGCGTCGTCGTCACCGGCCTCGGAGTCGTCTCGTCGATCGGCAACAATGCCGCCGAGGTGACCAGGTCGCTGAAGGATGGCAAGTCCGGCATCGAGTTCGTCCCGCAATACAAGGAACTGGGCTTTCGCAGCCAGGTCGCCGGCACGCTGAAGCTGAACGTCGACGAGCTGGTCGATCGCCGCCTGCGCCGCTTCATGGGCGACGGCGCGGCCTACGCCTATCTCGCCATGAAGGAGGCGATCGCCGACGCGGGCCTCGGGGTGGCGGAGATCTCCAACGACCGCACCGGCGTGGTCGCGGGCTCGGGGGGGCCGACGACCGGCGCCATCGTGCAGGCCGCCCTGATCACCAAGGACAAGGGCCCCAGGAAAGTCGGGCCGTTCATGGTGCCGAAGGCCATGTCGAGCACGGTCTCGGCAAATCTCGCCACCGCCTACAAGATCAAGGGACCCAGCTACTCCATCAGCTCGGCCTGCTCGACCTCGGCGCATTGCATCGGCAACGCCGTCGAGACCATCCAGCTCGGCAAGGCCGACCGCATGTTTGCCGGCGGCGGTGAGGAGCTCGACTGGACGCTCTCGGTGCTGTTCGACGCCATGGGTGCGATGTCATCCAAGTTCAACGACACGCCCGAGCGGGCGAGCCGCGCCTACGACAGGGACCGCGACGGATTCGTCATCTCCGGCGGCGGTGGCATCGTGGTGCTGGAAGATCTCGAGGTCGCCCGCGCGCGCGGCGCCAAGATCTATGCCGAGGTGATCGGCTACGGCGCCACCTCGGACGGCGCCGACATGGTGGCGCCCTCAGGCGAAGGCGCGATCCGCTGCATGAAGCTCGCCACCGCAGGCTTCCCTGGCGCTGCGCGGCGTAACATGCCGGTCGACTACATCAACAGCCACGGAACCTCGACGCCGGTGGGCGATATCACCGAGCTCGACGCCATTCGCATCGCCTTCGGCGACAAGCTGCCGACCGTGAGCTCGACCAAGTCGCTGACCGGTCACAGCCAGGGCGCCACCGGCGCGCACGAGGCGATCTATTCGCTCTTGATGATGCAGAATGATTTCGTCGCGGCTTCGGCCAATATCGAAAACCTCGATTCCGGTGCCGAGGGCTATCCAATTGCCCGCCGGCGTATCGACAAGGCGGGACTGCAGACCGTGATGTCGAACAGCTTCGGCTTCGGCGGCACCAACGCTTGCCTGCTGTTCGCGCGCTACGATCACTGAGGGGCAACGATGACCGACGACCGGCCCCTTTCCGCCGCGCCTGATGCTTCCGGCGGGGGCGCCTCGCCGGGCGCCCCGGGCGGCCATGCGGTTTCCAAGGCAATCGCTCTGCCCACCGTGCCGAAGATGATGGAAGGCAAGCGCGGCCTGATCATGGGCGTGGCCAACGAGCGATCGATCGCCTGGGGCATCGCCCAGGCCCTGCACGGCGCCGGCGCCGAGCTCGCCTTCACCTATCAGGGCGGCGCCTTCGGCAAGCGCGTGCTGCCGATGGTCGAGAAGCTTGGCTCCAGGATCGTCGAGGAAGCCGATGTCGAGAACGACGAGAGCCTCGACCGACTATTCGCTCGCCTGAAGAAGGAATGGGGCCATCTCGATTTCGTGGTCCATGCCATCGCCTTCTCCGACAAGGAGGAGCTGAAGGGCCGCTACGTCGACACGACCAAGGCCAACTTCCAGCGTAGCCTCACCATCTCCTGCTTCTCCTTCACCGACATTGCGCGCCGCGCGCTGCCGCTGATGCCCGAGGGCGGCAGCCTGATCACGCTCACCTACGAGGGTGCCACCCGCGTGATGCCGTCCTACAACGTGATGGGGGTCGCCAAGGCAGCCCTCGAGGCCAGCGTCCGATATCTCGCGGCTGATCTCGGCCCGCAGGGCGTGCGGGTCAACGCGATCTCTGCCGGTCCGATGCGGACGCTCGCGGGCGCGGTGATCGGTGGCGCGCGCTATGTCTATCGTGTGTCGCGTGAGGCCTCGCCGCTGCGCCGCAATGTCGAGCTGACCGACGTGGGCGGCGCGGCGCTTTACTATCTTTCCGACTTGAGCGCCGGCGTCACCGGCACCGTGCATTTCGTCGATGCCGGCTACCACGCGATCGGCCTGCCACATGACGGCAGCGCCGTGCCGAGCGACAAGGGCGACGGCGAATAGGCGTTCCCTTCAGCCGATCACGATATCCATCGCCGTGGCCAGCGCGCCCGCTTCGAGGCCGGCCGCCGGTGCCAGTCGCATTTCGATGCGCTCGCGCTGACGCGGATCGCGGGCGGCCGAGCGGAAGACGAAGTCGGCGTCGTTGCGCGGATCGCCGGCAACATAGAACTGACTGGTGAGCAGTCCGCCGCTTGCCGTCGCGGCCCTAAGATGGATGTGCGGCGTGCGCCCCGGATAGGCCACAGGCTGCAGCGTACGGAATTGGTAACGGCCGGCGGCGTCGGCATGCATGCGTCCATAACCTTGGAACGCCGTGTCGCGCCGCTCGCGGCCGGGCTGGCGTGGATGATCGTAGAGACCCCGGGAGTCGCACTGCCAGATCTCGACCAGCGCGCCTGGCAGAGCGCGGCCGTCACCGTCGAGCATGCGTCCCTGCAGATGAAGGATCACGCCCATCGCCTGGGCGGCCTGGCCACGCACCTGGACGAGGTCGTTGTCGGCGTCGGCCGGAAACGCCACAGGATAGAACGGGCCTTCGGTCTGCGACGGCGTGCCCGCCAGGGGCGCAGCAAGGCTTTGGCGAAGGGGCAACAAGGCGGCGCAGGTGCCGATCAGCAGGCCGCGGCGGGAGACGGGGGAGTGCTTCATGCCCGCCATTCTACAAACAAAAACGGCGGCCAGATGGCCGCCGTTTTCATGTTGCTCGCAGGAAAACTACTCGCCGGCAGCCGGGGCGGCCTCGACCGGCTTCTGCGAGATGTCCTCGCCGGTCTGCTGGTCGACCGCCTTGACGCTGAGGCGAACCTTGCCGCGATCGTCGACGCCCAGCACCTTGACCTTAACCTGGTCGCCTTCCTTGACGACGTCGGAGACCTTGGCGACGCGGCGCGGCGCCAGCTCGGAGATGTGCACCAGGCCGTCGCGCGAGCCCAGGAAGTTCACGAAGGCGCCGAACTCGACCACCTTCACGACCTTGCCGGTGTAGATCACGCCCACTTCCGGCTCGGCCACGATGCCCTTGATCCAGTCGATGGCCTTCTGGCCGGCCGCGGCGTCGACCGCTGCGACCTTGATCGTGCCATCGTCCTCGATGTCGATCTTGGTGCCAGTCGTCTCGGTGATCTCGCGGATCACCTTGCCGCCGGTGCCGATCACTTCACGGATCTTGTCCTTGGGAATCGTGAACTGGGTGATGCGCGGCGCGTTCTGGCTGACCGACTCGCGCGCCCCACCCAGGCCCTTGGACATTTCGCCCAGGATGTGGAGGCGGCCGTCCTTGGCCTGGCCGAGGGCCACCTTCATGATCTCCTCGGTGATCGAGGTGATCTTGATGTCCATCTGCAGAGAGGTGATGCCCTTCTCGGTGCCGGCCACCTTGAAGTCCATGTCGCCCAGGTGATCCTCGTCACCCAGGATGTCGCTGAGAACAGCGAAGCGATCGCCCTCCTTGATCAGGCCCATGGCGATACCGGCCACCGGGCGGTCCATCGGAACTCCGGCGTCCATCAGCGACAGCGAGCCGCCGCAAACCGTCGCCATCGACGACGAGCCGTTGCTCTCGGTGATCTCCGACACGATGCGGATCGTGTACGGGAACTTCTCCTTGGTCGGCAGCATAGGGCGGAGCGCTCGGAAGGCGAGCTTGCCGTGGCCGATCTCGCGGCGTCCGGGCGAACCCATGCGGCGCACTTCACCCACCGAGTAGGGAGGGAAGTTGTAATGCAGCATGAAGTGTTCGCGGTACTCGCCCTCGAGCGCGTCGATGATCTGCTCGTCCTGGCCGGTGCCCAGGGTGGCCACGACCAACGCCTGCGTCTCGCCGCGGGTAAACAGCGAGGAGCCGTGGGCGCGCGGCAGCACGCCGACCTCGGCCACGATCGGCCGGACGGTCTTGGTGTCGCGGCCGTCGATGCGCTTGCCGGTATCGAGGATGGCGTTGCGCACGACGTCGGCCTCGAGGTTGCCGAACTGCTCGCCGAAGGCGGCAAGTGCTGCCTCATCGCCCTCGAACAGCTTCTTGGCCTCGGTCTTGACCGCGCCGATCTTCGCCTGGCGGGCTTGCTTCTGCGTTTGGGCAAAGGCCTCGACCAGCTTGCCGCGCATGCCGGACTTGAGCTTGGCCGCCACGGTCTTGGAGGCCTCCGACGGATCGGTGAGCGGCAGCGGCTCTTTGGCGCAATGCTCGGCGAGTTGGATGATGGCGTCGATCACCGGCTGGAAGGAGCGATGGCCCTCCATCACGGCCGACAGCATCAGCTCTTCGCCGAGTTCCTTGGCCTCTGATTCGACCATCAGCACGCCTTCCTTGGTGCCAGCGACGACCAGATCCAGGGTGCTTGTCTCGAGTTGAGCAAGCGTCGGATTGACGACGAACTTGCCGTCGAGGTAGCCGACGCGGGCACCGGCGATCGGGCCCATGAAGGGCACGCCGCTAATCGTTAGAGCGGCGGAGGTCGCGACCATCGCCAGGATGTCGGGATCGTTCTCGAGATCGTGCGCGAGCGTGGTGACGACGACCAGCGTCTCGTTGCGGAAGCTCTCGTGGAACAGCGGACGGATCGGACGATCGATCAGGCGCGAGGTGAGCACTTCCTTCTCGGAAGGCCGGCCTTCACGCTTGAAGAAGCCGCCCGGGATCTTGCCGGCGGCAAAGGCCTTCTCCTGGTAGTTGACAGTGAGCGGGAAGAAATCGAGGCCGGGCTTCGGCTTCTTCTCGAACACGACGGCAGCCAGCACCGTGGTGCCGCCGTAGGTCGCCAGCACGGCGCCGTCGGCCTGGCGGGCGATCCTGCCGGTTTCAAGCACCAGCTTTCGGCCGGCCCAGTCGATCTCCTTGCGGTAGACTTTGAACATATCGGACATATCCATCTTCCTTTCCTACACGGCCGCGTGCCCCCGTTTGGCTGCGTCCGCCCACCGGCGCCCTTGCGCCAGCAGGACCGGGTCAGGCCTTTGCTCTCGCCCCTGCCTTCCCGGTTACTGCGATGTCGCGTCAGACGGCCGAACTCACGGGACCGGACGACGCGACGCGAAAAGACCCCGTCACCAGGACAGGGCCGCGAACTCAACGACGCAGACCCAGCCGCTCGATCAACGAGTCGTAGCGCTTGCTGTCTCTGGACTTGAGGTAATCGAGCAGACGGCGGCGTTGGCCGACCATCTTCAGGAGGCCGCGGCGCGAATGGTGATCCTTCGCGTGGCCCTTGAAATGCTCTGTGAGGTTGGAGATGCGTTCGCTCAGGATTGCGACCTGAACTTCCGGGGAGCCGGTGTCGTCATTGCCCTGGGCATACGACTTGATCAGCTCCGCCTTGCGCGCGGCTGTAATCGACATCGGTTGTCTCCATGACTTAGAGGTTGAACACGCGCACCGGCTTGATCGACGTGCCGTCCGACTGGACGAGAGCCACAAGCCTTTGGCCGAGCTCGGCGCGAACCAGAGCGCCCGACGGCGGTGCGTCCTGGGTCAAGAGCACCGGCTGGCCTTGGCGCAGCCGGTCCGCCTGGGCTTCCGTCAAGGCCAGCGCCGGGATGTCGTCCAGCGCGGTCGCAACGGGAGCCAGTACCCCCAAGAGCGCGGGAATATGACCGAGGGCCTCCAGTTTGGAAAGCGAAATGGCAGCCCCTTCCCCGAACGGCCCGGCGGCCGTCCGACGCAGTGCAGACAGGTGTCCGACGCTCCCCAGAGCGAGCGCCAGATCGCGGCCGAGGGACCGGATATAGGTGCCCTTGCCACAGCCCACCACGAAATCTGCATGGTCCGTGTCGGGGCGGCCCAACAGCTCCAGGCGCTCGATCGTGACCTTGCGAGGCTTCATTTCGACCGCTTCGCCCGCCCGGGCCAGATCGTAGGCGCGCCGGCCATCGATCTTGAGGGCCGAATAGGCCGGCGGCGTCTGCTCGATCTCGCCGATGAAGGCGGCCAGGACACCACGGATCGCAGCGTCAGTGGGCCGCGCCGCGCTGGTCGCCGTCACCTCGCCCTCGGCATCCTCGGTCGAGCGCGCCTCGCCGAAACGAAGCGTGAAGCGGTATTCCTTGCGGCCATCCATCACGAAGGGAACGGTCTTGGTCGCCTCGCCCAACGCGATCGGCAGGACTCCGGATGCCAGCGGATCGAGCGTACCGCCATGACCGGCTTTCTGCGCGCCGAACAGGCGACGCACGCGGCTGACGGCCGGCGTCGAGCCCAGCCCGACCGGCTTGTCGAGCACGACCCAGCCGTCGATCTTGTCGCCCTTCTTCCTGCGCGCCATGCAGCGGCTTGTAGGCAGACAAATCGGTGTGCGCCAGTCGTCGATTCAGGCAGGCTGCACTTATGACAACGAGCGTGTCGTCGGATCGTTCGCGCCAAGGCGTCCTTTTCGGCCTTTTCTTCCTCTCCGGCGTCGCCGCCCTCATCTACCAGACCGCCTGGCATCGCCTGCTCGGCCTGTTCGCCGGAGCCGACACGATTGCCGCCGCGCTGGTGGTCGGCGCCTTTCTGCTGGGCCTCGGTGTCGGCAGCCTCGCCGCCGGCCTTTACGCCGACCGCCTGTCGCGACGTGCCGCGTTGGTGGCCTTCGCGCTTTGCGAAGTCGGCATCGCGCTGTTCGCGGCGCTGAGCCCATGGCTCTACTACGATGTCATCTATCGCGAGTTGCTGCCGCTTGCGTCCTCGCGTGGCGCCATATTCGGCGTGGTGTTCGCAGGCCTCCTGTGGCCGACGTTCCTGATGGGCTGCTCGCTGCCCTTTCTCTCCAAGGCAGTCGTCAACCAGATCGCGGGCTCGGCGCAATTGATCGGTTGGCTCTATGGGCTGAACACGCTCGGTGCGGGGATCGGCGCCTTCGTCGGCGGCTGGTTCCTGATCGGCACGATCGGCTTCGACAAGGCGATTTACGTCGGCGCCACCCTCAACCTCGTGGTGGCGGCCGGCGGGTTGCTGCTTGCCCGCGGCGTCGACTTGTCCTCAGGTGCCGCACGGCCCAAGGCCGAACGCCTCGCGCGACCCGACGTCAGTTCCGACGACGCCATCGTATGGCGGTGGTCGTTGCTGGTGTTCATCAGCGGCTTTCTGATCGTGGCGCTGCAAATCGTCTGGTACCGGCTGATCGGCGTCCTGCTGCAGTCCAACGGTTATAGTTTCTCGCTGGTGCTCTCGGTATTCCTGCTGGGCGATGCTGCAGGACTTCTGGTCGGCGCGAGGTACATCGACCGCATCGGCGATCCGCGCCGCTTCTTCTTCCTGATGCAGGGTACCGCCACGGCGCTGGCACTCGCCGGCGCGTGGTTCGTCTATCTGGCGATCGGTGCCGGAATCCTGCCCTCGACGTTCGTCGACCGCGACATCATGAACGGCGCACCTTCCGATGTGGCTCTGATCGTCCTCCTGGTGGCGGTCGTCGTGCTGCCGGCGTCGTTCATCATGGGCTTCTCCTTTCCGGTGGTCCAAAGGGCGGTCCAGCGCGACATCGATCGGCTCGGTAAAAGGGTTGGCCTGGTCCAGCTCGCCAACATCGTCGGCAACAGCGCGGGCAGCCTGGTGGCAGGACTTCTGCTGCTCGACCTGATCGGGACCGCCGGCACGCTGAAGCTGCTGGTCGCCATTGGCCTGGCGTTCGCCGGCCTGCAGATCGCAGCAGCACCATCGACGCGCTGGGCCTATCCGCCGGCGGCCTTGCTGGTGCTGGGGCTGCTGCTGTTTCCCGGCGGCGAGTCGTTCTGGCGGCGCCTACACGGCCTCACGACCGAAAAAGCCATCGTCGCCGAGGACAAGACCGGGCTCAGCCTGCTGAAGATGACCGACGACCAGAGCGGCCGGCTCTACATCCAGGGCCATTCGCAAAGCCGCCTGCCGTTCGACACCGTGCACGTCTTTCTCGGCGCCATTGGCCCTCTGACCCACGAGGCTCCCAAACGCGTCCTGGTGATCGGCTCCGGCACCGGCGGCACGCCCTATGCGGCGGGCCTCCATCCCGGAACGGAACGGGTCCGGGTGATCGAGATCGTGGCCCCCGTCGTCGCCACCCTGCGGAATTATGTTGGCCAGGGCGGGCGTTCCGGGGTCGACAGCCTCTTGGCAAATCCCAAGTTCGAGGTGGTCGTGGCCGACGGCCGGCATGCCCTGGCCCTCGATGCGACCCGCTACGATGTCATCGAAGCCGACGCGATCCTGCCCAAGACCGCGCTGTCGGGGCTGCTCAATTCCCAGGAGTTCTTCCAGCAGGTGCGGTCCAAGCTGGCGCCGGGCGGGATCTACGTGCAGTGGGCTCCGACGGAGCGCTCGATCGAGACGTTCCGGTCGATCTTTCCGCATGTGACCATGGTCCATCCGGCGCTGCTGGGCAGCGATCGGCCGATTCCCTACGCGCGGGAGAAGATACTGCAGCTTCTGACACGGCCCGAGATCGTCATCCATTTGGCGTCGGCGCGCATCGACCGCGCCGAATTGCTCAAATGGTTCGAGGACAAGAAGATCGAGTTGTTGAACGTGGGAAAAGTCACGGCGGCACGATCGCCTAATACGGATTTCTTTCCGCGCGACGAGTATTACCTCAATCGTCCTTGATGTCGCGCGCCACGTCGGGCCTGCGGAGGATCTCATCGATGCGATCGGCCTCGTCGAACGTGCGGTCGAGCTCGAAGCGGATCTCGGGCGCGCTGCGCAAGCCCGCTTTCTCGCTGACCCGGGCGCGGAACCATGGCGCCGCTCGCCGCAGGGCGGCGAGCAATCGTTCGCTGTCCTTGCCGCCGAGCGGCATCACGAAGGCGATGGCATTGCGCAGGTCGGGGCTGACGTCGACGGACGTCACGGTTATCGAGGCATCGCGCAGATCCGGATCGCGCATGTTGCTGCGCTCCAGGAGATCGGCCAGCAAATGACGAATCTCCTCGCCGACGCGAAGCTGACGCTGGCCGGGCGGGCGTTTGTCACGTTCGGCGGAGCGACGCCGGGGCATGGCGTGACCCTTGTCCTGATCCTGGGTTGGCGAGGACGTCCGGCGACCCTTACAGGGACGGCCGGACTTCCTCGACGTCGAAGCATTCGATCACGTCGCCGACCTTCATGTCGTCGTAGTTCTCGAACGCCATACCGCACTCGAAGCCGTGCTGAACCTCGCGCACTTCGTCCTTGAAGCGGCGCAGCGTCTTCAGCGTGCCCTCGTGGATCACGATGTTGTCGCGCAGCAGACGAACCTTGGCGCCGCGCTTGACCATGCCGTCCGTGACCATGCAGCCGGCGACGTTGCCGGCCTTGGTGATGCGGAAGACTTCGCGGATCTGCGCGTTGCCGATGAGGGTTTCCTTGAAGGTCGGGTCGAGCAGGCCGAGCATCAGGGCCTGCATGTCCTCGGTGACCTTGTAGATGATGTTGTAGTAGCGGATGTCGATCTTGTCGCGCTTGGCGATCTCGCGGGCTTGCGGATTGGCGCGGACGTTGAAGCCAATGAGCAGCGCACCCGACGCCTTGGCCAGAGTGATGTCGGCCTCGCTGATGCCGCCGACGCCGCTGTAGACCACTTTGGTCTCGACCTTCTCGGTCGACAGCCGCTCGATCGCGCCCGCCAACGCCTCGGCCGAACCCTGCACGTCGGCCTTGATGAGGACCGGCAGTTCCTTGGCCGTGCCCTCGCGGATGCCCTTCATCATTTCTTCCAGCGTGCCGCGTCCGCCGGCGACCTTGGCGAGCTGGGCCTGACGATCGCGACGCACGCGGAAGTCGGCGATCTCTCGCGCGCGCGCTTCGCTCTCGACCACGTGGAATTCGTCGCCCGCTTGCGGCGTGCCATCGAGACCGAGAATCTCGACTGGAACCGCCGGAGCCGCACTCTGGATCGCAACACCGTGGTCGTCGATCAGGCGACGCACGCGGCCCCACACGGCGCCGGCAACCAGAACGTCGCCGACCTTGAGCGTGCCGCGCTGGACCAGCACCGTCGCGACAGAGCCGCGGCCCGGATCGAGCTGAGCTTCGATCACGACGCCGTCGGCCAGACGGTCGGGGTTGGCCTTGAGTTCAAGCACCTCGGCCTGCAGCAGGATGGCTTCCTCGAGCTTGTCGAGGTTCGTCTTCTTTGTGGCCGAAACCTCGATCGCCTGGATTTCACCGCCGAGCTGCTCGACCTGCACTTCGTACTGCAGCAGTTCGGTACGCACCTTGTTGGCATCGGCGCCGTTCTTGTCGATCTTGTTGATCGCCACGATCATCGGCACGCCGGCCGCCTTCGCGTGGGCGATGGCTTCCTTGGTCTGGGGCATGACACCGTCGTCGGCCGCCACCACCAGCACGACGATATCCGTCACCTTGGCGCCGCGCGAACGCATGGCGGTGAAGGCTTCGTGACCCGGCGTGTCGAGGAAGGTGATCTTCTGGCCCGAAGCCAACGTCACCTGATAGGCGCCGATATGCTGGGTGATGCCGCCCGCTTCATGTGCCGCCACGTCGGTGGCGCGCAGGGCGTCGAGCAGCGAGGTCTTGCCGTGGTCGACGTGGCCCATGATGGTGACCACGGGCGGACGTGAAACCATCGTTTCGTCAGGATCGACTTCCTCGGTCAGGCCGGTCTCGACGTCGCCTTCGGCGACGCGCTTGAACTTGTGACCCATCTCCGTCACCACCAGTTCGGCGGTGTCGGCGTCGATCGCCTGATTAATCGTCGTCATGACGCCCATGCCCATCAGCGTCTTGATGACATCGACGCCGCGTTCGGTCATGCGCGCGGCGAGTTCCTGGACCGTGATGGTCTCGGGGATCGTGACCTCGCGATAGACCTTCTGCTGGCCATCGTCGGCGTTCTCGCGGCGGCGCTCGCGCTCCAGCCGGCGGCGCATTTGCGCGGCCGACCGGCTGCGGAAGTCGTTTTCGCCCTCGACCGCACGACCGACGTCGATCTTGTCGGAGCGACGCTTGGGTCCTTCGCGGCGCGCGCCCGGCGGCTGCGGCAAGCGCTTGGCGATGGTCGAGCGCATCGGCGGCCGGCGCGGTGCTCCGGCGGGAGAAGCTCCCGGCGCGCCCATCGGCCGGCGGACCGGCTGGGCGGCGCCGGCAGATGCCGCGCCGGTTTCGATCTCCTGGGCCTGGCGCGCGATCGGCGCTTGCGGCGAGGCACCGGCGGCTTGGTCGAGGCGCTTCTGCACCAGGACATCGGCCTTGCGCTTGATCTCGTCTTCCGTCTTCTTGCGCGTCTCTTCCTCGGCTAGGCGTTTCTTGTGCTCGTCGTCGGCGGCCTTGCGCGCCTTTTCCTCGGCGGCACGGCGTGTCGCCTCGACCGCGGCGCGCTCGCGCGCCACGACGGCGTCGCGGTCGGCGCCGACCAGGGCGCGCGCGCGGGCGTCCTTCTCTTCCTCGGTGAGCGTCTTCAGCACGATGCCGCGACCGGTGGGGCTGCGCACTTCGGGGGCGGCGGGGCGCGTTGGTGCGGGCGCGCGCTGCGCCGTCGTGGCCGCCGGCGCGCCGGCTCCCAGCTTCAGGGTACGCGCCGTCGGCGCGGCGGGCGCGGCCTCGGGGGCCGGCGCCGCTGCCGTGGGGGCCATCGTCACGGGGCCTGGGGTCGGCGTGCGCTTGACTGGCTTCTTGACCTCGACGGTCACCGCGCGCGTCCGCCCGTGCGAGAATTTCTGGCGCACTTGTGTCGCGTCCGCCTTGGCCGCGGCGCCGCTACGCGTCGTGGTCGAGAGGGTCAGAGGCTTGGTCGCCTTGGTCTCTTCTTTTTGTTCCGTCATATCGCGTGTTGTCCTTGGTCCGCTCCGGTCCGTCAACCGGCGCTGTTCAGACGATAGCCGCGCCAGCGCGCCGCTCCACCTGCAATTCGTTGAATGAACTGGCCCGCCGCGTCGTCGCGCGCCACCGCCACATAGACCGCCTGGTCGCGTCCGAAAACGCCGCCCAGCGCCGTTGCATCGCCCAATCGCTCGATCGGCAGGCCGCTCGCCGTGAGCTTGCCCAGCCCGTCACCGTCGGCCTCGGCGGCCACGACCACCAGGCCCGCCCGGCGCTGGCCGATCATCTGCTCGACCTTCACGAAGCCCGAAACCGCCCGCCCGGCCCGGCGCGCCCGGCCAAGATCTTCCAGGGAGCGCTCGAGCAGCAGCCGCTCGACCCGTTCCGGCAGATCGGCCGCCGCCTTGACCGCCGCCCGCGCGGCTTTCGAGAATAGGTTCCTCGCCACGGCCTGTTCGAGCACTGCCCGCTCGGCCTTCAGCCACATGCCGCGCCCCGGCAGGCGCCGCGCCAGGTCAGGCACGACGTCGCCATCCGGCCCGACGACGAAACGGATCATCCGCTCCGGCGCTGCTTCCTCGCCCGTCACGATGCAGAAGCGCACCGGACCAGGCGGGGGAACCGTGAGATGGGGTTCGGTCATGGCGTGGGCAAGGACCAAAGCTACGGACCTCCGCTCAGACCTTGGCCGCTTCGGCAGCGGCGGCGTCTTCGCCGGCGAACCAATGCTCGCGCGCCTTCATGATGATGGCGTTGGCGGTGTCGTTGTCCATGGCGCTCTCGCCCACGATCTCGCGCAGCTCGTCGGAGGCGAGATCAGCGAGGTCGTCGCGTGTCTTGACGCCCTTTTCGCCCAGCGCCACTAGCATCGGCAGCGTGAGCCCCTCGGTCGAGCGGACGTCCTCGTCCATTCCGAGTTCGCCGAGACGGCTGCCGAGCTCGGCATCGCGCTTGTCGATGAACTCGCGGCCGCGACGCTGCAGCTCGGTGGCGATCTCCTCGTCGAAGCCCTCGACGGTCGCCAGGTCCTCGACGGCGGCGTCGGCCACGTCCTCGACCGAGGCGTAGCCTTCGGCGACCAGCAGATGGGCGATCACATCGTCGACGTCGAGCGAGAGCTTGAACAGCTCGGTGCGCTCGCGGGTTTCCTTCTGCCGGCGCTCGCTCTCCTCGGCCTCGGTCATGATGTCGATTTCCCAGCCGGTGAGCTGGGAGGCGAGCTTCACGTTCTGGCCGCGACGGCCGATCGCGAGGCTGAGCTGATCGTCGGGAACGACGACCTCGGTCTTGTGCTTCTCCTCGTCCATTAGCACCTTGCTGACTTCGGCGGGCGCCAGCGCATTGACGATGAAGTTGGCGGTGTCGGACGACCATGGAATGATGTCGACCTTCTCGCCCTGCAGCTCCTGCACCACGGCCTGGACGCGGCTGCCGCGCATGCCGACGCAGGCGCCGATCGGATCGATCGAGCTGTCGTGGCTCAGCACCGCGATCTTGGCGCGGCTACCGGGATCGCGAGCCACGGCCTTGATCTCGATGATATTGTCGTAGATTTCCGGCACTTCCTGCGTAAACAGCTTGGCCATGAACTGAGGATGGCTGCGCGACAGGAATATCTGCGGGCCGCGCGGCTCCTCGCGGACATCGAAGATGTAGGCGCGCACGCGGTCGTTGACCCTGAGCGATTCGCGGGGAATCGTCTCGTCGCGGCGGATCACGCCTTCGGCGCGCTGCAGGTCGACGGTGATGTTGCCGTAGTCGACCCGCTTGACCACGCCCGACACGATCTCGCCGACGCGATCCTTGAACTCTTCGTACTGGCGCTTGCGCTCGCTCTCGCGCATGCGCTGGGTGATGACCTGCTTGGCGGTCTGGGCCGCGACGCGGCCGAAATCGATTGGCGGCAGCTCATCCGTCAAGAAGTCGCCGACCTGCGCCTCGGGATTGCGGCGCTGGGCTTCGACGACCGAGACCTGCGTGTTCTCGTTCTCGATCGGGTCGGCGACCTGCATGTAGCGCAGCAGCTTGATCTCGCCGGTCTTGCGGTCGATCTCGGCGCGGATGTCGTGCTCCAGCCCGTACTTGGCGCGGCCGGCCTTCTGGATGGCCTGCTCCATTGCCTCAAGCACTTCCTCGCGCTCGATGCCCTTTTCGCGGGCCACCATGTCGGCGACCTGGAGCATCTCGAGGCGGGGGATATCGGCAGTCGTTGCCATGTCTCTGTTCCTCTTTTTCGTGTTCGCTTTATTCGTTCAATGAGCCTCCGCCGGGCCTTGCTGGGCGCGGCGGTGTTCTTCGATCAGCGCGTCGGTCATCTCGAGCTTGGCCTTGGTGACTGCCGAAAGCGGCAGCGCCGCCTCCTGACCGTCCTCAAGACGGAGCTTCACCGTGTCGTCGTCCTGCAGCCCGAGCAGCGTGCCCTTGAAGCGGCGGCGGCCGTCGATCGGCTCGGCGGTCTCGAAGCGGGCGAGATGGCCCGACCAGCGCGCGTAGTCCTTGGGCCGGGTGAGCGGCCGGTCGATGCCTGGCGAACTCACCTCCAGCGTGTAGGTGCCGGGAATCGGATCCTCGACGTCGAGCACCGCCGACAGCGCGCGCGCCAGCATCGCGCAAGCCTCGACATCCATCGGCCGGCCGTCGGCCGGCTCGATCATGATCTGCAGGGTGCCGCCGCCACGGCTCATCGCGACGCGAACCAGCTCGTAGCCCATGCCGACGATGGTCGGAGCGACGATGTCTTCAATTCGACGCAGCAATTCGGTCACTAAGGCGATTTCTCGATGTTTTGGGCAGGCGGGGTTTCGGCAAATGAAAAGAGCGGGTTTTTGGCCCACTCTTTTTGTTTGGCTCGTCCCGCGAACCCGATGAGGATGGCGCGGATATAGGCGCAGTACCGGCAACTAGCAAGCTTTTCCGGCATGCGTGAGGGGGGAAATGCTGCGCGGGCTCTATCACGGCTGGTGGGTGGTTATTTGCACCTTTGTCATCGCCCTCTACGGATGGGGGCTCGGCTTCTATGGTCTCAGCCTATATCTGGTGGCCCTACATAAAATCCACGCCTGGTCGCCGGCCACCATTTCCGCCGCCATCAGCTTCTTCTATATCGCCGGCGCCTTTTTGGTCATGCAGGTGGGCGATACGATCGAGAAAAGAGGCCCGCGGATCGTCGTTTTGTCCGGCGTCGGGCTGATTGGCCTCGGCGTTGCGGGCCTCACAGTGGTGAGTGAGCCTTGGCACCTTTATTTCGCTTTTCTGGTCATGATTCCGGGCTGGGTCGCCATGGGCGGAGGGGCGATCAACACCATCATTGCCCAGTGGTTCGACCGCCGCCGCGGTCTGGCCGCCAGCCTTGCCCTGAACGGCGCCACCTGCGGCGGGCTGCTGTTCGCACCGGCCTTCGCCTGGGCGATAGACAGCTGGGGTTTTGCCACCGCCTGCTACGCCGCTGTGGCCGTGGTCGTGCTCACCCTCTGGCCACTGGCCGCCGTCGTGCTGCGCCCGCGCCGTGCCGGAGAACATGATATCGGCGACGACGACACGGCCATGGCCGAACCGTCCGGCCAGCCGCTCAGTCGTCGCGCGCTGCTTGCCGAACCGCGATACCTCACGATGGTCGGCGCCTTCTCGCTCGCCCTGCTGGCGCAGATCAGCTTCATCGCACACCAGGTGGCTTTCCTCGAACCGACCCTGGGACTGAAAGCTGCGGGTCTGGCCGTCAGCGTCACGTCGCTGTCCGCCTTGGCCGGCCGCTTCGCCGTCGGTCTGATCATCGACCGCGTCGATCGCCGCCTCGCGACATCGGCCAACATCGGCGTGCAGATCGCGGGCATGATCGTGCTGCTCTCGACCACCTCGACGGCGGCCCTCTATGTCGGCTGCATCCTGTTTGGTTTCGGCCTCGGCAATCTCATCACGCTGCCCGGACTGATCGTGCAGGTCGAATTCCCACGCCGCGATTTCGCCCGCGCCGTCAGCCTCAACGTCGCCATCACACAGTTCGTCGCCGCTGTCGGCCCATCGATCCTGGGCTTACTACATGATTTGTCGGGCGATTATTGGACATCCATCGTCGCCTGCCTGGTGCTGCAGACGGCGGCCGCGTTGCTAATCCTGGTTCGGCCGCGCTCCCACGTCAGAGACGCCTGAATCTCAGGAAGACAGGCTTGTGGCCGGCCAGCATCTTCTGCTCGTAGCGCGTTGGCGGCCAATCGGCGGGACGCTCCCGCCAATCCGACGGCCGCTCAGCCAACCACTCGAAGGCAGCATGCGTGCAAGCATGTTCGACCATCCACGGCAGGTAGCTCGGATCATCGGTCGCCAGCCGCAGCTCGGCGCCCGGCTTCATCAGGCGCGCCAGCACGTCGAGATTTTCGCGCTGCACGAAGCGGCGCTTGTGATGCCGTGACTTCGGCCAAGGATCGGGAAACAGCACGAAGGCCCGATCGAGCGATCGCTCCGGCAGCGCCGCCATCACGAAGCGCGCATCGTCGGTGAACAGGCGCACGTTGGTCACGCCCGTGCGCTCGATATGGGCGAGACACTTGGCGACGCCGTTGATGAAAGGCTCGCAGCCGATCAACCCGACCTCGGGATTTTGCTCGGCCTGCCACACCAGATGTTCGCCGGCGCCGAAACCGACCTCCAGCCAAACACCCTGGGTCGGCAGGCAACCGCCGAATAGCTCTGCAAGATCGAGCTTGGCCGGTTCGGCGGGCAGCGTGAGCGCGAGCCGGGGCAACAGCGTGCCGAGCAGCGATTCCTGCCCGGCCCGCAGCTTCTTGCCCCGTCGACGTCCGTGCAGCGTGCGTCGGCGGGTTTCCGTCATTGCCGCCTTACATGATCACGTCGATGAGGTACGGGCCCTTTTGCGACATGGCGTAGGTAAGCTGCTTGGTCAGCTCCTCGAGATTGTGCGCCTTGCCGCCCGGCACGCCCATGCTCTTGGACATCATCGAGAAGTCGAGCGTCGGCCGGTCGAGCGTCAGCATGTCGATGGCGCGCGGGCCGGGATTGGCGGCACCGACATCGGCGAGCTGGCTGTAGAGGATATTGTAGGAACGGTTCGAGAAGATCATGACGCAGACGTCGAGGTTCTCGCGCGCCATCGTCCACAATGCCTGGATCGTGTACATGGCGCTGCCGTCGCCGATCATGCAGATGACCTTGCGATCGGGACAGGCGACGGCCGCACCGACGGCGACGGGCGCGCCAAAGCCGATCGAGCCGCCCATGTTGTTCAGCCAGTCGTGCGGCGGCGCGCCGGCGCTGTAGGGGAAGAAGCCGCGACCGGTGGTCACCGACTCGTCGACCACGATGGCGCCTTCCGGCATCGTGGCACCGAGCGCCTGACCGAGGCCTTCGAGCGTGAACTTGCCGGTTGGACGCTCGGGCCGGCTCGGCTGGGCGACGCCTGCCGGCTTTTCGTTCATCGCGTCGAGTTCCATCGCCAGCGCCTCGAGTGAGGCCAGCGGATCGCCGTCGACCGGGCAGAGCGTGGTGATGTCGCAATCGTCCGGCGACAGCACGGAGGGCTTGCCGGGATAGGCGAAGAAGGCGAACGGCGCCTTGGCGCCGCACAGCACCATCTGCTTGGTACCCTTGAGCTGCGCCTGAGCCGTCTCGATCACGAAATGCAGGCGCAGCACCGGCACGCGACCGGCGCCGCGTTCGATGCGCGCCGTGCCGCCGGCGCCCTGGACCTTGCAGCCCGTCTTGGCGGCGATCTTGCCGGCAAGTTCGAGGCCGCGCGCGCGAAGCGCCCGGCCGCCGATGAACAGCATCGAGGTCTGGCCACTCTTCAGCGCCTTGGCCGCCGCAACGACGGCCTCGTTGGCCGGCTTCTGCGGCAGTGCGGTCTCCGGCGTCTCGGCCACACCGTCGGCCTCGCCCCAGGCGGTGTCGGCCGGCAGGATGAGCGTGGCGATCTGGCCTGGCGCCACGCGCGCTTGTTGGATCGCTGAGGCACCATCGGCCGCGACCGTCTTGGAGGTCGGCGAGGTCTTCACCCAATGCGAGAACGGCCGCGCGATGCCTTCGATGTCGGCGGTGAGCGGCGTGTCGTACTTGATGTGATAGAGCGCGTGCTCGCCCACGATATTGACGATGCCGGAGCCCGCCTTCTTGGCGTTGTGCAGGTTGGCGGCCGCATTGGCGAGGCCGGGCCCGAGATGCAGCAAGGTCGAGGCGGGCTTGTCGGTCATGCGGTAATAGCCGTCGGCCGCGCCGCTGCACACGCCTTCGAACAGGCCGAGCACGCAGCGCATGCCCTCGACCCGGTCGAGCGCGCCGACGAAATGCATCTCCGACGTGCCGGGATTGGCAAAACAAACCTCGACGCCGCCCTTTACCAAGGTCCGAACCAGGCTTTCCGCTCCGTTCATTGATGCATCTCCCGACCGCCAAATAATGTGCGCCGCCACCCTAAGGCGTTGCCCGGGGCCAAGCCATTGCGATTCCTGGCGAATTCCCGCGAGCGAGCGAGCTAAATTTATTCTTTATTCTCAATGAGTTATTTAATATACTTAAGGTAATATTCTGGAAAAGAAAGTCGTTGTGATGAGCCATTCGGTCCCCTCCGACGGTTCAACGGCCGACACCTCATTTCTTGTCGGCGCTGATCTGGTCCATTTCGATCGCCACGATCTGCCCATCTATCTGACGCCCGAAACGGGCGCCGACAGTCATTGGGCCAACGCCGGCCACGACGCTGTCGGCTATGGCGTGCCGCTCGATCGGCTGTTCGGCGAGCCGGGCGAGGTGTTCGTGAGCATGAGCCTCGGTCCTGACGAGGCGGCGGCGTTCAAGTCTTTGACCACCATCGTCGATGATCCAGTGGTGACACTCGGCAACCTCGTCGAAGCGCTGATCCTACCGGCGTCGGAGCATGTGCCCGCGAGATTCCACGATTTCGGCGCCGACGCGCTGCCCGTGCACGATGCCTGGGCGAGCGATCTCACTGCAACGGACTGGATCTTCGACCACCACGCCTGAAGATCGCCTAGGTCCGCAACGCGCTAGCGTCCCGATCGTCCCGACTATTCGGGACGCCTTAGATACCGATGGCACAAGGGTTTCAGGCGATTCGTCGCAAAATCCCGCCACACCCCTCTCGCAACAATATTGCGCCGTTACCCCGCGTCGTCGCCCAGCTCGAGCCGGACCAGGTTTACCCAGTAGGCCGCCCCGGTCGTGATGATGTCGTCACTGAAATCGTAGAGCGGCGAGTGGACGTTCTGGCAGCCGCCTTCGCCGGTACCGCCATTGCCGATCATGATGTAGGCGCCGGGCTTCTTCTCCAGCATGAAGGCGAAGTCCTCGGCGCCGGCGATCGGCGCGGTGTTGGCCTCGACGTTCTCGCGGCCGACCGTGAGTGCTGCCGCCTCGACGGCGATCTTGGTCTGGTCGGCGGCGTTGATCAGCGCCGGATAGCGCCGGTGATAGGTCGAGACGGCCTGGCAACCGCCCGCCTGGGCGATGCCCGCCGCCACTTCGGCCAGCCTGCGCTCGAGCAGCGCGCGCACGTCCGGCGAGAAGCTGCGCGCCGTGCCGCGGATCAGCACATCTGACGGAATGACATTGGGCGAGCCTGGTGTGCCGGCCGCGATATGGCCGACGCTCAGCACGGCCGCCTGGGCGGGCGTCACGTTGCGGCCGATGATGCCCTGGACGGCGACGATGAACTGCGCGGCGACAAAGGTCGGGTCGGTGCCGCGATCGGGCATGGCGCCATGGCCGCCGGTGCCCTTGAACTTGACTTCCCAACTGTCGGAGGCGGCCAGCATGGCGCCGGTGCGGATGGCGAAGTGACCCTTGGGAAAGCCCGGCATGTTGTGCATGCCATAGACGGCGTCGCAGTCGAACTTGTCGAACAGCCCGTCCTCGATCATCACGCGGGCGCCGCCCAGGCCTTCCTCGGCGGGCTGGAAGATGAAATGGACGGCGCCGGCGAAGTCGGGCGCGGCCGCGAGATGCTGCGCCGCGCCCAGCAGCATGGTGGTGTGGCCGTCATGGCCGCAGGCATGCATCTTATTGTCGATCACCGAGGCGTAGTCGAAGGCGTTCTTCTCCTGCAGGTGCAGCGCGTCCATGTCGGCGCGCAGGCCGATCGTCTTCTGGCCCTTGCGATTGCCCTTCAAGGTGCCAACCACACCGGTCTTGGCCAGCCCGCGATGAACCTCGATACCCCACGACTGGAGCTTGTCGGCCACGATCTGGGCGGTCCGCGTCTCCTCGAAGGCGGTCTCGGGATGGCGATGGATGTCGCGGCGGATGGCGGTGAGATCGGCCTGATGATGGGCCAACAGATCGGGCGTGAAGCGGCTCATGAATAGTCCTCGCGTGAGGCGCCGAGACTAGCCGCCGCCACAGCGCCTCACCAGACGCCTGGCGCGCAAGACGCGTGGTCGCATGGCGGGGCCCGGTCAAAGGCGCTAGGGTGAGTTCCGGTCCACAGTTGGGTCGCAGGAGATACGTTGCATGACCTACAGGCTTTGGTGGACCGTTGGTTACGTCTGCACCTCCGAAAAGGAGTTCCGGGCGACCAAGCACCGGCTGCTGCCGGCGGTCTACGAAGTGCTGGACGATGCGCTCAGGCGGGCAAGCCAGGTCGGCCGGGCCGGCGGTGTCGCCTGGCTGATCGAAGGCGACGACAAGACACGGCTCGACCGGCCGGCGATCCAGCAGACGCTGCAGAAGCGCGGCGCCGAACTCGAGGTCCAGTCGAGCGGCCGCTGAGCCGCAGGCGGGGTAACGACGCTTCCTACGGAGCCGGCAGCGACCGCCGGAAATGAAAACGGCGAGGCCGGTTTCCCGACCTCGCCGCTTCGCACGCACCTTCAACGAGCGTTCGCCGCGCTCGCCACGGTACGCGGCTGGCCACAACCCCTCGCGGGGCCGCGAATGGCCAGTGGGATGCGGGATCCCCGCCCGCTACCACCATCTGCGGGGCACGTCCGATCCATGCGCATGGATCGTTCGCATCGAACCCCAGCACCGGTTTCCCGTCAGCAGCCCCCTCTCGAGAGGGGGTGCGGCATCCCATGAAGACGAGTTCACGGAACACTCCAGAGGCCCATCAGCAGCTTTCGCCACCGCGAGGAACCTTGCGGTTCCTCTCTCCGTCCGGTGTCCGCTTTCGCGATCACCAAACTTCGTAAGGCGCAGCATCCGTCCTGGCGTGCCCGTCATCAAGCGCGAGAATCCACTGCCGCCAGTGGATTATCTGGATAGCGAGGATGGATTGGCGCGCACCACAAGGGAGGGTGGCGCGACCCGCCCCAACGCGCTAAATCCGCGCCGCCATGATCCTGTTTCCCGCCATCGATCTGAAGGACGGCAAGTGCGTGCGCCTGCTGCGCGGCGACATGGCGCGCGCCACGGTGTTCAACGACAGCCCGGCCGCCCAAGCCAAGGCCTTCGCCCATGCTGGCTGCGAGTGGCTGCATCTGGTCGACCTCAATGGCGCGGTCGAAGGCCATCCGGTCAATCGCACGGCGGTGGTCGAGATCCTGAAGGAAATCGAGGTGCCGACCCAGCTCGGCGGCGGCATCCGCACCATCGAGAGCATCGCGCAGTGGTTCGAGGCCGGCGTCAAGCGGGTGATCCTGGGCACCGTCGCGGTCAAGGAGCCGGGCCTCGTGAAGGCTGCCTGCAAGCAGTGGCCGGGCCAGGTCGCGGTCGGCATCGACGCACGCGACGGCATGGTCGCGGTCGACGGCTGGACCAAGCAGAGCACGGTGCGGGCGCTCGATCTGGCGCTTCGCTTCGAGGACGCGGGCGTGGCCGCCATCATCTACACCGACATCGATCGCGACGGCGCCATGGGCGGCGTCAATGTCGATGCCACGGTGACGCTGGCTCAGCATCTCACCACGCCGGTGATCGCCTCGGGTGGCGTGAGCTCGCTCGACGATCTGCGCGAACTGCGGCCTGCCGAGGAATACGGCATCGTCGGCGCCATCGTCGGCCGCGCCCTCTACGACGGCCGCGTCACGGTGCCCGACGCCATCCGCGTGCTGAGAGGCGAGTAAGCGCGATGGCTTTTCCTCAACTCTTGTCGCGGCCCCTCCGTACGCGCCGCTCCGCTGCGAACGGCGGGGCCGCGACCGAAGCAAAAGCCATCGTGCTATCGTGACCAAGCTCAAGGTCCGCATTATCCCGTGCCTCGACGTCAAGGACGGCCGCGTCGTCAAGGGCGTGCAGTTCGTCGACCTGCGCGACGCCGGCGATCCGGTCGAGCAGGCGCGGGTCTATGACGCCGCCGGTGCCGACGAGCTCACCTTCCTCGACATCACGGCGAGCCATGAGAATCGCGACACCATCTTCGACGTCGTCTCCCGCACGGCGGAACAGTGCTTCATGCCGCTCACCGTCGGCGGCGGCGTTCGCACCATCGAGGACATCCGCAAACTCCTGCTGGCCGGCGCCGACAAGGTCTCGATCAACTCGGCCGCCGTGGTGCGGCCGGAATTTGTGCGCGAGGCCGCCGAGAAATACGGCGACCAGTGCATCGTGGTGTCGATCGACGTCCGCCAGACGGCGCCCGGCCAATGGCAGGTCTTCACCCATGGCGGCCGCAAGGGCACCGGGCTCGACGCCGTGGAGTGGGCCAAACGCATGGCCGACCATGGCGCGGGCGAGATCCTGATCACCTCGATGGACCACGATGGCACCAAATCGGGCTTCGACCTCGCGCTGACGCGGGCAGTCTCGGACGCCGTGCCGGTGCCGGTGGTGGCCTCGGGCGGCGTCGGCACGCTCGATCACCTGGTCGAAGGCGTCACCCGGGGCGGTGCCTCGGCAGTCCTCGCCGCCTCGATCTTCCATTTCGGCACCTTCACCATTGCCCAGGCGAAGGAACATCTGGCGCGCGCCGGCGTGCCGGTACGACAAATCTCGCGCACGGCGTGATTTTGTCGTAAAATCCCGCCAGCGCCCGATCAAGAGGCGCCCAAGACCGCCCTTCCCCTGGGCGGCGGAGATCCCCTCTCGATGGCCAAAAGAAAAAAGGCGAAGAAGAAGGCGCTAAAGAAGCGGCGCCAGGAAAACGGCGGCGCTCCCGACGAGCACGTGCTCGACCGGCTGTATGTCGTGATCAACAGCCGCAAGGGCGCCGACCCCGACACCTCCTATACCGCCCGGCTGTTCAGCCGCGGCCGCCAGCAGATCGCCAAGAAGCTGGGCGAGGAAGCCGTCGAAGCCCTGATCGAGGGCATCCGCGGCGACCGGCCGAAGCTGGTCGGCGAGAGCGCCGACCTGCTCTATCACCTGCTGACCCTGTGGGCCTCGATCAACGTCAAGCCGGTGGCGGTGTGGGCCGAGCTCGCCCGCCGCGAAGGCCTGTCGGGCATTGCCGAGAAGGCCGCCCGCAAGCACAAGTGAGGCCACGAGCCTAGAGCGCGAGCAGCGGCACCCACTCGGCAACATCCGCCACGACCACCACTGCACCGCCGTGGGTCGTTGCGCCCAGGCGGCGACCGAGCTTGCCGACAAGATTGCGCGCGCGATCGCGCAGTCGGAGAAGGGCGTTGATCGGCGGCGGGAGCGGCCGATACATGATCGCCACCTTGCGGATGTAGTGCGGCACGTGCCACAGCGCCCGGCTGCTGTGGCGGAAGGTGACCACTTCGCCCGCCCTGATCTGCCAGACCGTCCCATCGATGTCGGTGATGGCCGCCTCGCCATCAAGGATGTGAGCGACCTCATCGAGATGGTAGTGCCAGTGAAACTTGCCGGCGGTGCAATCCCACAGATCGACCCACGTCATGCCATCGGGGCTGCGCGACAACGACGCGACCCTGGCCGATGGCGAGCCCTCGAGAATCCAGCCCGGCTCGATCGGTAGGGAATTCATTCGTATGCTGTCGAGGGACGTGCGTGCGAAGGGAGGGAAGTCCATGATCACTAGGCTGTCACTCGTGGCTCGCGCAAATGTGAGCATAGCGCTTCCCGTCGTCAAGCGAGTTCCCCATGACTGCATATGACCGCAACAATATCTTTGCCCGCATTCTGCGCGGCCAATCGCCGTGCACCAAAGTGTACGAGGACGACTACGCCTTCGCCTTCAACGACATTCATCCCCGCGCGCCGGTCCATGTCCTCGTCGTGCCCAAGGGCGAGTACGTCTCGATCGTCGATTTCACCGAAAAGGCACCGGCCGAGGCGATCGTCGGCTTCTGGCGTGCCGTGGTGAAGATCGCCCGGGAGCTCGGGGTCGAGCACGGCTATCGCGTGGCGTCGAATCATGGCCCCGATGGCGGCCAGCTGGTCTTTCATTTCCACGTCCACATTGTCGGAGGCAGGTCGCGCGCATGATCGGCCGCCGCGTCATGTTGGCCGGCGCGGCGGCCTTGCCTTCGACACTGGCCCCCTCAGGACTGGCCCATGCGCAGTACCGCCCGGCAGGCACCAAGCAGCGCGCGGTGCGTTTCGCCGGCAGCGGCGGTGCAACGCTGGCCGGCACCCTGCTGCTGCCGATGGCCAGCGAAATCCAGTATGTGCCGGGCGTTGTGCTGATCGCCGGCAGCGGACCGACCGACCGCGACGGCAACAATCCACTGGTGCCGGTGCGCATCGACAGCCTGAAGCAGATTGCCGAGACGCTCGTCCGTGCCGGCATCGCCACATTGCGCTACGACAAGCGCGGCATCGGCGCCTCCACGGCAAGCCCGAGCACGCTGTCGGAACAGGAACGCTTCTTCGCCTGGAACAATTTCGTCGGCGACGTGCAGGCCGCTCACGGCGAATTGCTGAAGCACGACGAAATCAAGGCCTGGGCCACCGCACTGCTCGGGCACAGCGAGGGCGGATTGCTGGCGCTGGCTGCAGCAATCAGGATAAGCTGGCGCCGCCCGCACGGCATCGTGCTCGCCTCGACGCCCGGATGGCCACTGGACGAGATCGTGCGGCGTCAGTTGGCGCGCAATGCGCCGGCCCTGGTCGACGCCGCCGATCGCGTGATGACCGCCATTCGCAGCACCGGGCGCACACCCTCATCCGGCGTGCCGCGCGAGTTGCAGCCATTGTTCCCGCCTTATATCGGCCCGTTCCTGCAGGGCGCCATGGCGTTCGATCCGGCCAGGACCCTGGCCGCGATCGACACCGCGTGCCTTCTGCTGCATGGCGGCAGCGACAGCCAGGTCGTGCCGCTGGGCGACATCCAGCCACTGCTCGACGCGCTTGGCCAACGCAGCGCCGCCGGCGAAGCGCTGGTCGCGCCGGCGGTCAGCCACAATCTCAAAGTGATGTCGGGGCCGGGCGATCCCGGCTTCAGCGGCCCCCTGGCGCCGGCCATCGCCGACAAGCTTACGAACTGGCTGCGATATTTGCTGACCGCTTGATCCGACCTGCCGACCGGCCGATCATCGCCGGCAAGAGGGAGGAAACGACATGGCGGCCACAGTGCGCCCGCTCAGCGACGCGGTCGGGGCGGATATTTCCGGCGTCGATCTGCGGCGCCTGAGCGATGCCGATTTCGCGGCCGTCGAGCGCGCCTGGCACCGCCATTCGGTGATCCTGCTGCGCGGCCAGAAGCTTTCCGACGACGATCTCCTTTCCTTCAGCCGCCGCTTCGGCGAGCTCGACCCGCCGCCCAACCAGGAACGCGGCCGCATCAGCCCGCCCGGCTATCCCGACGTCTATGTCGTGTCCAACGTGCTCGACGACAAAGGCGATCCGATCGGCGCGCTGGGCGCCGGCGAAGCGGTCTGGCACACCGACATGAGCTATCTCGACACGCCGCCCGACGCCTCGATGCTCTATGCGCTTGAGATCCCGCCGAGCGGCGGCAACACCTGGTTCTGCGGCATGCAGGCGGCGTGCGAAGCCTTGCCCGCCGATCTCAAGGCGCGGCTGGCCGGCCGGCGCATCAAGCATGACGGCACCTATAATTCCGGCGGCTATCTGCGCAAGGGCGTGACGCCGACCGACGATCCGCTGGCCGCGCCCGGCGCCTGGCATCCGGCGATCCTGCGCCATCCGGCCAACGGCCGCGCCACGCTCTATTTCGGTCGGCGGCGCAATTCCTATATCGAAGGTCTGTCGCGGCCTGAGTCCGACGCCTTGCTCGACGCCTTGTGGGAACACGCCACGCAACGCCGCTTTCTCTACGAGCATGTCTGGCGGCTGGGCGATCTGCTGATGTGGGACAACCGCTCGACCATGCACCGGCGCGATCCGTTCGACGGAAAGGCGCGGCGCATCATGCATCGCACGCAGATCAAGGGCGGCACCAAGCCCGTGGCCTTCGCGGCCTGAACAGAACAACCCGGAGGGGACCATGAGGCGGCAGAAGAAATTCTATGCTTGGGGCTATGCCGACGAGGACCTGACGGCCGGCGAGATCAAGGCGTATGAGGCCGAGATCGCCCAGCGCTACGGGCTGAACGGCTTTGACGTGACGCCGCCGCCCAAGGCCGACGAGATCGCCTTGCGCAGCCCGCGGGTCGATGTGCCGGCGGCCCTGCAGTCGATCGTGCGCACCGATCACCTCACGCGACTGGAGCACAGCTACGGCAAGGCGGGCTTCGACACACTGCGCATGTTCATGCGCTCGGTACCCCATCCGCCCGACGCCGTGGCCTTTCCCGAAAATGAGCAGGACATCGTGCGCGTGCTCGACTGGTGCGACCGCATCGGTGCGACGGCAATCCCCTATGGCGGCGGCTCATCCGTCGTGAAGGGCATCGAGCCGCCGGCCGCGTCAGGCAAGGTCGTGACCATCTCGACCCGCCACATGGACAAGGTGCTGGAGGTCGATGCGGTGAGCCAGGCGGCGCGCATCCAGGGCGGCATCTACGGGCCGGCGATCGAGGACCAGCTGCGGGCCACGCCCTTCACCATGCGCCATTACATGCAGGCCTATCGCTGCTCGACCTTGGGCGGCTGGATCGCCACACGCTCGGGTGGCCACTACGCCACGCTCTATACCCACATCGACGATTTCGTCGAAAACATGCGGGTGGTGACGCCGGTCGGCACTCTGGAGACACGTCGCCTGCCGGGTTCCGGCGCCGGGCCCAGCCCCGACCGCATGTTCATCGGCTCCGAGGGCATCCTGGGCATCATCACGGAAGCCTGGGTGCGACTGCGCAAAAAGCCCACGTTCCGCGCTTCGGCCAGCGTGCGCTTCAAGGATTTCTACACCGGCGCCGACGCCGTGCGCGACATCACCCAGGCCGGCCTCTATCCCGCCAACTGCCGCCTCCTGGAAGCGCGCGAGGCGCTGCCCGGCATTCCGTGGAGCAACGAGGAGGCGGTATTGGTGCTGGCCTTCGAATCGGCCGACCATCCGCTCGACGCCTGGATGAAGCGCGCGCTCGAGATCTGCGCCGATCATGGCGGCGTGCCGGATCCCAGCGGCGGCGACGACGAGAACGCCCATCGCTCGGGCGCGGCCGGCGCGTGGCGCAACAAGTTCATCCGCGCGCCGCACTACGGCGAGCATGCCGTGGCGCGGGGCATCCTGTCGTCGACCTTCGAGACCTCGATGACCTGGGAGCGCATGCGCGACTTCCATCAGAAGGTGACGGCGATCGCCAAGGACACGATCAATCGCGTGACCGGCCGCGACGGCACCGTCACCTGCCGCTTCACGCACGTCTATCCCGACGGCCCCTGCCTCTATTTCACCTTCGGCGGCCTGATGGACAAACGCATCATGCTCGACCAGTTCATGGAGGTGCTGAGCACCTGCACGGCGGCGACCGTGGCTGCCGGCGGCACGACCACCCATCACCACGCCGTCGGCCGCTTCCACCGGCCGTTCTACGACAAGCAGCGGCCCGAGCTGTTCGCCAAGGCGCTACGCGGCGCCAAGCGCGAGCTCGATCCCAAGGGCATGATGAATCCCGGCGTCCTGATCGATCCGTAGTTTCGATCCGATGCGCCTCGATCATCGGCAAGCCCTGTCGCGAACCGGCATCCTCGCCGCGCTGGCGGCCTTCGACCCGCATGTCGCCGGCACGCCGCCGCTTGGCATCGATCTCGCGACCAGCGACATCGATATCCTCTGCCATGCGCCCGACCCGCTGCACTTCACCGATGTCATGATTGACGCGTTCGCCGACGAGGAAGACTTCGCCGTGTGGCAATGGATCAGCGGCCGCCGGCCCGTTATCGCCCGCTTCACGGCGCACGGCTGGACGTTCGGGATCTTCGCCGACGCCCCGCCCGTTCGCGAGCAGGAGGGCTGGCGGCACTATCTCGTCGAGGAGCGGCTGCTGGCACTGGGCGGGGCGGCATTCCGCGCCGCCATCCTGGACGAGCGCCGGCACGGCGCCAAGACGGAGCCCGCCTTCGCGCGCGCCCTGGGATTGGAAGGCGATGGTTATCGGATCCTGCTCGATCTTCAGCAGCAGACCGATGTCACGCTTGCCGACCTGCTGGCGCGGTCCGGCTACGGCTGAACGGCCCCGTGCGACTCGGCCTTTGGACTGCGCATGGCAACCGAGAAGAGTTGAGCGTCAGCGCAAGTTGCCTGTGTGGCCGAGCGAATAGCGGCCCGGCTGGGGCCATACCGTGAGCCCATGCGGCTCGCCGCCGACCTTGATCTTGTCGACGGCGCCTGAACCCGTATCGATGCGATAGACGACGTCGTCGAAGCGGCCCGACAGCCAGAGGTATTTGCCATCGGCACTGACATTGCCCATGTCGGGGCTGCCGCCGCCGGGGATCGGCCAGTTGGCGATCACCTTCTGGCTGGCGAAGTCGAGCACCGAGACACTGCCCTTGCCACCACGGGGGCCGTTCATCTTGTTGGTGCCGCGGTTGGCGACATAGAGGAGCTTGCCGTCGCGGCTGGGATAAAGCCCATGCGCGCCGACGCCGGTCGGGATGAAGCCGACCTGCTTGAAGGAAGCGCCGTCGACCACATGCACGCCATCAGCCAGCATGTCGGCCACGTAGAACAGCTTGCCGTCGGGCGAGATGCGGACGTCCTGCGGCATGCCGCGCGACGTGCAGATGACGCCGCCGAGCTCGGGCTGGTCGAGCACCGTGACCGGCTTCTTGTCAAAGACAGACAGTAACGCCACGACGTCGGGCCGGGCGTAGTAGGGGCTCAACACCATGGTGCTGACGACGCTGCGATTCACCAGGTCGATCTTGGTGATGGCGCCGTCGAATTCGCAGGTGAACAGGGCGAAGCTGCCGTCGATCGAGAAGTCGGCGTGGTTGATACCGGCGCATTTGGGCGTCGCGATGGAGTACTGCATCTTCATCGTCTGGGGATCGCGGAAGTCGAGGCGCTTCAGCTCTTCCGCCACGATGATCGCCGACTTGCCGTCGGGCGACCAATAGACGTTGTAGGGATCGTCGACGGGGATCGCCCGTCCCGGCTTGCCGGTCAGGGGATCGATCGGCGTCATGCTGCCGTCGGTACGACCCTCGGCGTTGTTGGCGACCCACAGCGTGCGCAGGTCCCACGACGGCACGACGTGCTGCGGATTAATTCCGACCCTGAAAGTGTCGACGACTTGAAGGGTGTCCTGGTCGATCACCGATACCGTGTTGGAGCGGCGGTTAGGCACGTAGACCCGCGCCAAGTCGGCGGCGACCGTGATGCTTAGCGTCCCGACAACGGTCTCGCTGTAGAGATTGGTCGGGTCGATCACGGGCGGCATGCCGGGCACCGTCGCGATGGCCGCGACGGGCTGCGTCTGCGCCGCAGCCCACCAGTGGGCTGACGCCCACCAGGCGGCCACAGCAACGGCGGCCACCGGGAGGAATGCGATGAGAGTGCGTCCGAGTTTCATGCGATCAAGGTTGCCCCAAACGAGCCTTGCGAATGGCAGCAACGGTTTGGCTTACAATAAGCTCCACGCCAAGCTGTCCCAGCGCCGCAGTCGAGGGCCGGGGATCGCCTGATGCACCGCTGGCCGGGCCTTGCGCCGCGGCGAGCCGATGGACCTGCACCAGGCTGGGATCGACCGCCAGCAGCAGCGAGGTGTCGGCCGTGCCGGCATGGGTGCCGATCTGTGCCTCGCTGAGCCCCCTGGCGCGCAAAGCCTCCAGGTAGGATGTCTGGGTTGCGCCATAGTATTCGGCGATGAAGTGCGCGCGCACCGGCGTGCCGGTCCAATCGCGGTTCAATTGCTGGGCGACCTCCTTCAGCAGTCCCTGATAGTTGCCGGAATCGCCGATCAGCACGATGTGCTTGAATCCGGCCTGCCTGAAGCTGCGGCCAGCCGCGTCGAGCAGGCTCTTGAAGGCCGAATCGGGAATCGAGATCGTGCCGGGAAAGCGCATATGGCCGCTGGGTGGCGAGATGGTGCCTTCGGGCACGTAGGCTACCACGGGCGCGACCAGCGTGTCGCCGAGCGCCTGGGCGATCTGCCCCGCGAGCGCCCTCACCCGGACATTGTGCTTGCCCAGCGCCATATGCGGACCATTCTGCTCGGTGCCGCCGACCGGGATGATGATCGTACTCGTGCCGGCCTGCAGCGCGTCCTGCACCTCGGTCCAGGCGAGGTCCTCGAGGTAGACGCGGCGCGGCACCGTTTGCGCTGCGGCGCCGAGGCAGAAAAGGCAAAGGACGGACAAGACGAACGCGACGCGCATGGGCGTCTTCTCCTTGCAAGGAGATCGTGCCGGGAACGAGGCCGGTGGCGTTCTACGTTATCGCGATTACGGACACAATTCTCCCGCGAAGCTCACTGGGTCTTGAGATACTCGAGGAGATTGTCGCGGTCGGCTCCCTTCAGTTCGGGTCCGATGACGCCTCGCGGGTAATTTTTGTCCTTGAGTTCAGGGCCCTGGAATGAATGACCTCGGTTACTGTTGCCAACTTCGTTCGTCTTGAACTCGGTCAGGCCAAGAGCACAGGGCGGCACCTCAAGTCTCAACCCGACATTCCTGGGATCAAACTGGCGGCTGCCGACGCAGAACGTTTTCGTACGCTCATCTTGCGGGGTCAGCATTTCGCGAAGTGTCGGCACCGACCCGTTGTGCAGATATGGCGCCGTTGCCCAGACTCCGTCGAGCGGGCGAGCTCGATACTGCGGGATGACCTTGCCGGGCTCCCCGGATAGGTTCAGCGGCTTGCCCGCTGCCGTGAAGGTTTTCGGGTTCACGCAGTTGGGCCGCGGGCCGCGCATTTCTTCTTCCAGTACTGGATCAGTCGGATTCTCGGCAAACCATTTGTCGATCGTGCGCCCCACCACCGCCATCAATGCTACTCCAAAGGATGCATTGATCCCTTCCTCGTTCGGCAGACGGCACGCCTCCTGACCAGTCTTGAGCTTGCCATTGAGGTAGTTGACGGGATGGACGCCAAGATTAGCCGGCAACGTGACCTTGCGCTCGGCAAGGACGCGCGACTGCTGTGGGTCGGTGCCCATGTCGGCGACCGGCTTTTGAACGACATTGAAATAGTTCCGGTCTCCGAACTTCACCCAGTTGAGTTTGTCCAAGTCGGGCATGTCCTTTTCCAAATCGGGCCGCTGCGTCTCCCAAAAGGAAAGAGCTGGCCAAAGCTTGTCGAATTCGACATCCCTCACCGGCCCGCGGTGACACTCTACGCAAAATTTTGCGTAGAGCTTCCGACCCTCATCGACTCTTGCGGTATCAATTTTCCAGGCAGACTCGGGGTCGTCTTTGAAGATGTCCGCGGCGTCGCTCCATTGGGGCGCGGTAAGTCCGTCAAAGCGCCGCGGAGCGAGCGGATCGGTGCCACGGAGCATCCTTTCCATCTCGACGATGGAGGCGATCTGCACGGAGGAGCTGAAATAGCGGTTGGCGTCCTTGCCGGTCATGGCGATCTTGGCGCCGACGCCGAGCGATTCTCCGGCATTGCGCACGAGCTCGTTGAAGATCGACGCGTCATACTGCGCCCACAAGAATGTCGGCGTGTCCCAAATGGGCGGAAAGCTCACAGGCGCATTGACCGGCACGAAGTTGCCCATGACGTGCTCCGGCACTCGCGGCAGCTTATCCAGATTTTGCTTACCGGCGTCTTCCGGCAGAAGATTCTCGAAGAACACCTGGTTACCGATGCGATTGAGAGCGTCGAGTCGCCCGAAGCCTTCTTCGACACGAGGGGTACTGCTGATCTGGCCCGACCAAGCCCTCGTGACGGCAATCTTGGTGAGTGTCTCCTGCAGCGCCGCTCTTAGCTTGCCCTCGTCCTGCCAAGCGGGATCGCGCTTCGCCACCCGCTCGGCGAAGCGGCCAAAACGCAGGGGGACCTTCAAGGTGTAGGCAATCGCCTGGGCTATCGCCGGCTCGAGCTTGCTCAAATCCAGCATCGCCGGTCCGCCATCGAAACGGATGCTGACATTCTTGTATTCCAAATGCCCGGTATGGCAGGCCGCGCATGTGAAGCCGATCTGAGCGGGATACTTCTCGCGGGTCGTCGGATCGATCCCACTGTCCAGTCGGCCAAAGCCAACCGGCAGACCGTCTCTGTTGTCGGGGAATGTAAAGTTCTGGTAGCGGTCCGCCGCTCCATGAACGTCCGGCAAGCTGTCTTTGCGATAGCCGAATTTGACGGACTCCTCGTTGTCGAATTTTCCGATCTTGGTCTTCGGGCTCGGGATGAATCCAAAGCGTTGCAAATAGGCGCTGTCGGCAAGGCGTCCGGGGTCACCAAAGAGTGCCAGTTGGCCGCGCTCGAGCTCCATGAACCAATCGTAAGGGACGGGAAGAGTCGATGTTCCCTGCGAAGTATGATGAAACCAGAAGCGATCGCGATTCGACCAGGACTGGTTCAGCCAATGGGCCGCTTTGGGCTCGGTCGCTGCCGGCAGCGGGTCCGGTATGAACAGCGTCACCAAGCCGGCTCCCTCGCCCACCAGCTCCGCCAGCGCTTTGACCTTTTGCGGGGCGTACTGGACCATCACGAGCGCGATCGCCCCTAGTCCGACAATGACTGCGACACTCCCAAGCAGCCAACGCCAAAGCCTGCTCAAAGCCCTCATGCCAATCCCCCCGAATTGACGGTACCCTATTGGATACTCGCGACGTCTATTTGCCGAGCAGTTCCTTGTTCATGAACTGAACCACTTCGGTGGTCTCGGTGGCCACGCGCCGTGTCACCGTCGGGCCATCATCTTGAAACCAGCCAAAATTGCGCACGTTCCAGCCACCCTTTGGCAGCATCGCGGGTGCAATGGTCGATGCCGTGGTGTCCTTGGCCCTGGCCAGCGCCCGCCGCGTGTCGGTGTGGCAGCTCAGGCAATCGGTATTGAAGAAATGGCTCTTGGTCGTATCGGCGATGATGTCGACGATCTCATTGATCCTCTGCTCGGACACGCTGCCGGCGGGGGCGTTGAGGAAGTCGGCGGTCGAAACGCCCTTACGGTCGGTCACCGGCAGCGCAGCACCGGGCGGAAGGGCCGTCGCACTCCGGCAGGTGATCGGATTGAGGTTGTTCGTCTTCGGCGGCGGCATGATCATTTGACTGTCGAGAAGACTCAGCATCTGGGCGGTCTGCGTCCCATCAAGAGTCGGGGCGGGAATGGGAACAAATTGAGGGCCAAACTTCGCCAGCGCCACGAATATCCACGGCTCAGGCCCCCCGTTGTTCAATGCCATGATCGCCGACGTACCGAGACGCGCCGGACTGAGATGCCTTTCCAGCATTGCCTTGAGGCCGTCCCGGAACGGCTTCGCCGAGGGGCCGCTCAGGCCAGGATGCACGCCGAGCGGTTGGGACACCGTATCCACTTTGGTGCCGCCAAATTGCCCAGCCGCCAGCCCGTCTCGCAACGCCACGACATCGCGGACGACCGGAATGAACGCGGCCATATCCGGATTCGTCTTGGGAAGGCAGCCGGTCTGTGTCGGCGGCAGGCTGGTGGAGAAGCCGAAGATCAGATGGACGGCGACGTCGTGGACCCGGATCTGACCATTGCCCGTGCGCGTCACGGGCTGGGCGATGAAGCGTACCTGGGGCTGCTGACCGAATTGATCGATGATCGCCGCGGTCAGGCCGGGGGCGCCGGGATCGACGCGAATACCGGCGATGAACCAGGCGTCGATCTGCTTGAGATCGGGCAGGCGTATCTGTCGGTTCGTTCCGTCGACCTTGCCGGCGTTGCTTTCCGCAATCGCCAGTATTCTGGTGAAATCGGCGTCCGACCAAAGCCGCGCACTCTGCGGCCCCGTGGGACCGGAAAGCGTCGAGAGGGAGATCAGATTGTCGAGATCCGCCTCGTTACTGGGCATCGGAAACAGGATCGATACGTCGTTGGCCGCAAGCGGCCGGGGCGTCTGGGCTTCCGCCGGCGTTGACCCGAGAACCAACAGCAGGGCAACCGGGCCCCATATCCGAGACGAAATCGACTTGATCATATTTCTCTCCCCCGGGCCGAAGCGTTGCAGCCTCAGGTTGATCAAGTAGTGGTTCGTCGTCAACCGAATCGGGTTGCGTAAATGTTGCAGCCTCTCTGAATGGTCGTGGAGGCTTCAGGCGGCCAGTGCCGTCCTCGGCTGGCTGCGGCGATAGGACAGCGCCTCGGCGATGTGCAGGCGGCGCACCGAATCGGAACCGTCGAGATCGGCCAGGGTGCGGGCGACGCGGAGCGTGCGGTGCCAGGCGCGGGCCGAGAGGCCCAGGCGCTCGGCAGCGCGGGTGAGCAGTGCGCGGCCTTCGGCGTCGGGCTCGGCGATGTCGGCCAGCAGGGCGCCGTCGGTGTCGGCGTTGCACCTGGGCTTGGACCAGCCGCGCGCCAGATCGGATAGCAGGCCGGCGGTCGGTTCGGCCTCGACTGCGACCAGCTTTCCCTTGGCGTCGAGGGCGGCCAGGCGTTGGCGCTGGACGGCGCGCGCTGCGGCCACTCGCGCGGCAACGTCGGCCGAACTTTCGGCGGGCGGCGGCAAGGCAAGGTCGGCAGCGGCGACCGGCGCCACGTCGATGCAAAGGTCGATGCGATCGAGCAGCGGACCGGACAGCTTGCCCTGATAATCGACGCCGCAGCGCGGCGCGCGGCCGCATGAGCGGCCCGGCTCCATCAGGTGGCCGCAGCGACACGGATTCATCGCCGCCACCATCTGGAAGCGCGCCGGATAGGTGACATGCGCATTGGCGCGGGCGACCGTGACCCTGCCGCTCTCGAGCGGTTGGCGCAGCGCTTCCAGGCTGGCGCGGCTGAATTCCGGCAGCTCATCGAGGAACAGCACGCCGTGATGGGCCAGCGACACCTCGCCCGGCCGGGCCCGCAGGCCGCCGCCGATCAGCGCCTGCAATGTCGCCGAATGGTGCGGATCGCGGAAGGAGCGGCGGCGACTGAGCCTGCCATCGCCGGTATCGCCGGCGAGCGAGCGCACCATGGTTGCTTCCAAAGCCTCGTCGGCCTCGAGCGGCGGCAGCAGGCCGGGCAGGCGGGCGGCCAGCATCGATTTGCCCGAACCCGGCGGGCCGATCATCAAAAGGTTGTGTCCCCCGGCGGCGGCCACTTCGAGCACGCGCTTGGCGGTCTCCTGGCCCTTGATCTCGGCGAGGTCGGGATAGCGTGTCGTATCCTCGGCGACCAGCGCCTGCGGCGCCGGCAAGGTCTGCTGGCCGCGCAGGTGATTGATCAGCGCCAGCAGCGTCGGCGCAGCAAGGATCGGTGGGCGATCCTCGTCATTCTCCGCCGGCTCGAAACCCGCCCAGGCGGCCTCGCCGCCGCAGGCCGCGGGACAGATCACGCCACGTCCGGCCGCCGCCGCCGCGATGGCCGCCGGCAGCACGCCCGGCACGCGCGTCAGCGAACCATCGAGCGCCAGTTCGCCCAGCACCACGAAGCCGGCCAGGCTTTCCTTGGCCAGCACGCCCATCGCGGCCAGCAGGCCGAGCGCGATCGGCAAGTCGTAGTGGCTGCCTTCCTTGGCGAGATCGGCCGGCGAGAGATTGACGCTGATGCGCTGCGGCGGCAGCGACAATCCCAGCGCCCGCAGGGCAGCGCGCACCCGTTCGCGGCTCTCGCCCACCGCCTTGTCGGCCAGCCCGACCATGGCGAAGGCGAGAGTACCCGGCGCAATCATCACCTGGACATCGACCGGCAGGACGTCAACGCCCTGAAACGCCACCGTCCGCACCCTTGCCTGCATGTCGCCCTCCTGCTCTCAATAGAGAACAATTATAGAACGCATAGTTCATAAGTAAATATCGTATAAGTTGTATCGACGACCTTAGGCAGGGCTGATTGAATATCGGCCATGCGCCGCCGTTCCCTCCTGCCCTTCGTCGCCGGCCTGCTGGCGTCACCCGCCGCCTTCGCCTGGCCCGACCAGACGGTGAAGCTGGTCGTGCCTTTCACCCCGGGTACCGGCCCCGACATCATCGCCCGCTTCGTGGCCGAGCGTCTGACGACGAAACTTGGCCAGCCGGTGGTGGTCGAGAACGTGGCGGGCGCGTCGGGCAATATCGGCAGCCAGCAGGTGGCGCGCGCCAAGCCCGACGGCCACACGCTGATGTCGTCGGTCAACACGCTGGTCATGAATGCCAGCCTCTACAAGAACCTGCCCTACGATCCGGTGACCGACTTTGCGCCGATCGGTCTGGCCGCCTGGGGCTCGCTGGTGCTGGTGGCACATCCCAGCCAGGCGCCCAACACGCTGGCCGAGCTGATCGCCGCGGCCAAAGCCCAGCCTAAGATGTTGACCTACGGCAGTCCCGGTGTCGGCACGCCGCATCACCTTTCCATGGCGCTGGTCGAGACGACGGCCGGCATCGAGCTGCTGCATGTGCCGTACAAGGGCACGGCAGGCGCGGTGCAGGACCTGCTGGGCGGCCAGATCGGCTACATGTTCCTGCCCGTCCATGTCTCGGCCCAGCACATCCGTGCCGGCAAGTTGAAGGCGATCGCCGCCGGCAGCCCGCAACGCCTGCCGCAACTGCCCGACGTGCCGACTCTGATCGAGCAGGGCCTCAAGGGTGCCGATGTCAACATGTGGTACGGGTTCTTTGCGCCTAAAGGCACGCCGGCCGATGTCGTCGAGCGGTTGAACCGCGAGGTCGCGGCCATCCTGACCGCGCCTGACGCGCGCGCAGCGTTCGAGGCGCAGGGCCTGATGCCGACGGCCTCGACGCCGGCGGCGCTCGGCGAAATCGTGGCGCGCGATCGCGCCCGCTGGGCCGACGTGGTCGCCAAGCGCGGGATCAAGCCCGAGTGAGTTCACGGCCGGATGTACTCATCGTTGGTGGCGGCGTTGGCGGACTGACCCTGGCGCTCAGCCTGCACCAAGCCGGCATTTCCTGCCGCGTGCTGGAGACGGCGCCCGAAGTGCTGCCGCTCGGCGTCGGCATCAATCTGCTGCCGCATGCCATGCGTGAACTGAGCGAGCTTGGGCTGGCCGACACACTCGCCGCGCATGCCATCGAGACGCGCGAGCTGTGCTTCTACAGCCGTCATGGCCAGTTCATCTTCAAGGAGCCGCGCGGCCGCTTCGCCGGCTACGACTGGCCGCAGCTTTCCATCCATCGCGCCGACCTGCATCGGGTGCTGCTCGAGGCCGTCCGGCAGCGGCTGGGCGCCGACGCCGTGCGCCTCGACCATCGCGTGACGAAGGTCGATCAGGATGGCGCGGGCGTCGTGGTCCATGTCGACAACGCCCCGCCGCAGCGCGGCAGCATCTGCATCGGCTGCGACGGCATCCATTCGGCGCTGCGCCGTCAGCTCTATCCCAAGGAGGGGCCGCCGAAATATTCCGGGGTCAATATGTGGCGCGGCGCGGTGCGTTGGCCTGCCTATCTCGGCGGCGACATCATGGTTTCGACCGGCTGGATGACCGTCGGCAAGACGGTGATCTATCCCATCCGTCCCGGCACGCCCGAAACGGCCGGCTTGCCCCTGATCAACTGGGTGGCCGAGATCGAGCGGCCCGAGGCGGTGCGCCAGGACTGGACCGGCCGCGGCCGGCTGGCCGACATGATGCCGGCCTTCGCCGGTCTGAAGTTCGACTGGCTCGACATCAGTGCCTTGATCGAAAGCACCGAGGAGATCCTGGAATATCCCATGGTCGACCGCGACCCGCTGCCGCGCTGGACCTTCGGCCGGCTGACGCTTCTGGGCGACGCGGCGCACCCGATGTATCCCCGCGGCTCCAACGGTGCCGGCCAGGCGATCATCGACGCGCGCTTCCTCACCGGGCAGATCAAGACGCGGGGCGCAACCGAAGAGGCGTTGGCCGCCTATGAAGCGGTGCGCAATCCGCAGACCGCCAAGGTCGTAGTGACCAACCGCACCGATCCGCCCGACGCCATCCTGCGCGAGGTCTGGCAGCGATCGGGCGGCAATCGTTTCGAACGTATCGAGGACGTGATCTCGACGGCCGAGCTACAGGGCATTTCGGACCGCTACAAGAAGGTGGCGGGCTTCGATCGCGAGACGCTGAAGGCACGCCCCAGTTTCGTGTAATCGGCTTCGTCTAGAGCGGCTTCCGGTCAACTGGAACCGCGGAGCGGCTCCAGTTGACCGGAAACGCGTTGTACGAAGCATTTCCTTCAATGGCATGTTCCGTCCGGCTGAGGCGTGTTTAC